>DASYDE010000011.1:0-102664 GCA_036499725.1 Kofleriaceae bacterium | reverse complement strand
ACCGCAGCAACGTGTCAGCGACCTCGACGGCAGGCCTATCCTCGTCGGACGGGAGCGCCAAAAAACTCGCGATGTCGCTGGCCGTGCGCTCGCTGCCCGCGAGAGCAACTAGGGCAGCGATATCGTGGTCGCGAACCTCGTCGAGGATTCCGTCCTTGCGTCGTGCGCCTCGACGCCTATCGATCTCATCGTACTGGCGGCGGAGATCGTCGAGGCCGTATCGCGCCATTCGCTGGTCCAGTATTCGCGCCACCTTCGTTGTGGCGATGCCGCGTTCGTCTCCGGCTGCGACGAGCTGATCGATCTTGTCAGGGTGCAGCTTCGCAACGTCGCCCGAGGACAGGCCCGCGCCCGTGAGTCGCATCGTCAGCTCGTCGTGTGCCGCTCGACCAAGGGAGGCATCGGGGATCGGACCATCGAGAGGGCGTCCTCGATTCTGCCAGGCCGGGTTGGCGACAGACTTTTCGATGACCGCGATCGCGTCCGCAACTTCGGCGGCGGCCCGCTCCTGGTCGCGGCCGATGCCCGACGCGAGATGACCGTCGACGAGGTGCAGCGCTCCGCTCGAACGAAGCTCCGCGAGGTATCGCAGGACAGCCTGCAACTGCGGCGTTGCGATGAGATCCGCAAACAATTCCGGGGCTCGACCAACCCGGAGATCGCGGTCTACGAGCGCGTCCTTGATCGCGTCGAGCTCGTCAATCGCCTCCGGCGAGGGCGGTGTGAACATGGCCGCCTCAAGGCGCGCTTGGATCTCGTTCTCGATCGCGATTCCCCCACCGAGAGCGCGTACGGCCTTCGCCAGCGCCGGATCGGCCGCGAGTCTGCGATAGTGAGCGTTCTCGGCCTCCAGCTCAGCCACGCGGGCGCGGAGTTCGGCCTCGCGATCGTCGGTCGCCGCGGCGTGGCCCGTGCGTAGCTCGTGGATCGGCTGTCGTGCTGGCTGACGAGACATCAAATTCCCCGCAACCTGCAAAAGAAACCTCTCGAGCTCACCGGCAGGGGCGGCGTTTTCCGCGCGGTGATCAGGCCGCGCGGAGCTCGAGAGGTACGGCGGTTTTCAGTCATCAGCGGCACCCGGTCAAGGACAACGATTTGAGGTGTTCGGATCGGCGGCGCAACCGCGACTGTCGATCGGATTCGGGGTCATGGTCGGGGTCATGCGCGCCGTCCTACGAAGAAACGCCCAGCTACCTCGTCGGCAACTGGGCGTTTCTAGTCTCGATTTTCGTGGGCGTTGAGGGGATTGAACCCCCGACTTATTCCGTGTGAAGGAATCACTCTCCCGCTGAGTTAAACGCCCGAGAGGCCCAGTGAAGTAGCACCCCCTCCCGGTGGCGGTCAACCGGGTTTGGTTGGTACGCCTATCGGCATGCCACGCAATATCGTGAGGACCCCGATGGCTCCTGCGGCGATCGGTCCGTACTCCCAAGCGGTTTCGGTGACCGGTCCCGACAAGAAGATGATCTTCTGCTCGGGCATGATCGCGCTCGACCCGGTCACGGGCGAGCTGGCCGCGGGTGGCGTCGAGGAGCAGACGCGCGTCGCGCTCGATAATCTCGGCGCGGTTCTCGTTGCGGCGGGCGCGAGCTTCGCGAACGTCGTGAAGACGACGATCTACCTGACGACCATGGATGACTTCGCCAAGGTCAACCCGATCTACGGCGAGCGCTTCCCGATGGATCCACCCGCGCGTGCGACCATCGCTGTCGCCGGATTGCCGCGCGGCGCTGCCATCGAGATCGACGCGATCGCGATCATCTGAGCTACGCCACATACTAGAGGAGGTCGCCGTGTCGTCTTCGATCGAGTCGGTCCTGACCGAGAACCGCAGCTTTCCGCCGTCCGCAGAGTTCTCCGAGCGCGCTCACGTGAAGAGCCTCGGCGAGTACGAGGATCTCTACAGTCGCGCCCAACACAACCCGGAAGCGTTCTGGGCCGACATCGCAAGCGAGCTCGCTTGGGACAAGAAGTGGAGCAAGGTTCTCGAGTGGAACCTGCCCGACGCGAAGTGGTTCGTTGGAGGCACGCTGAACGCGACGGTGTCGTGCGTCGAGCGCCACGCGCTGGGCGAGCGCCGCAACAAGGCCGCGCTGATGTTCGAAGGCGAGCCCGGCGATACGCGCGTCATCACGTACGGGCAGCTGCATAAAGAGGTGTGCCGCGCGGCGAATGCGCTCACGGCGCTCGGCGTGAAGCAGGGCGAGTACGTCGCGATCTACATGCCGATGGTGCCGGAGGCCGTCATCGCGATGCTCGCGTGCGCCCGCATCGGCGCGCCGCACACGGTCGTGTTCGGTGGCTTCTCGGCGGAAGCCCTCCGCGACCGCGTGGACGATTGCAAGGCCGTTGCGGTGATCACGGCCGACGGTGGCTGGCGCCGTGGCGCGGTCGTTCCACTCAAGGAGAACGTCGACAAGGCGGTCGAGAACACGACGGTGAAGAAGGTCGTGGTGCTCGAGCGCTGCAGCAACGAGATCAAGTGGACCGAGCGCGATGTGTGGTGGCACGACGTCGTCGACGGAGCGAGCGACAAGCACGCGGCCCAGTCGTTCGACAGCGAACATCCGCTGTTCGCGCTGTACACGAGCGGCACGACCGGCAAGCCCAAGGGCATCGTTCACACGACGGGCGGGTTCTTGACGAACGCCGCGTACACGACGCGCCTCGTGTTCGACATGCGCGACGAGGACATCTATTGGTGCACCGCCGATATTGGCTGGGTCACCGGCCATAGCTACGTGACGTACGGACCGCTCGCGAACGGCGCGACGGTATTCATGTACGAAGGTGCTCCGAACGCCCCGCGCACGGCCGCGTATGCAAAGACGCCCGGCGATGGTCAGGATCGCTTCTGGGACATGATCGAGCGCTGGGGCGTCACGATCCTCTACACGGCGCCGACGGCGATCCGCGCGTTCATGAAGTGGGGCGACGCGCACGTCGAGAAGCACGACCTCTCGTCGCTGCGTTTGCTCGGCAGCGTTGGCGAGCCGATCAACCCCGAGGCGTGGATGTGGTACCGGCGCGTCGTCGGCGGCGATCGCTGCCCGATCGTCGATACGTGGTGGCAGACCGAGACCGGCTCCATCGTCATCTCTCCGCTGCCCGGCGCCACGCCGACCAAGCCCGGCAGCGCGACGCGCCCCCTGCCTGGCTACAGCGTCGCTGTCGTCGACAAGCACGGCGCGCCGGTGGGAGCCAATCAGGGCGGCTTCTTGGTCATCACCAAGCCATGGCCGTCGATGCTGCGCACCATTCGCGGCGATCACGAGCGGTTCACCAAGACATACTTCGGCGAGATCGACGGCGTGTACTTCGCCGGCGATGGCGCCCGCTGCGATGCCGACGGTTACTTCTGGATCATGGGGCGCGTCGATGACGTCATCAACGTCGCTGGCCATCGCCTGTCCACGATGGAGGTCGAGAGCGCCCTCGTCTCGCATCCCAAGGTCGCGGAGGCCGCGGTCGTCGGGCGCCCCGATGACATGAAGGGCCAGGCCATCGTCGCGTTCGTGACACCCAAGACCGGCGTCACCGCTGACGACGCGCTCGCCAAGGAGCTGCGTGCGCACGTCGCTTCGCAGATCGGCTCGCTCGCTCGCCCGGAGGAGATCCGGTTCGCGGAGACGCTCCCCAAGACGCGCTCGGGCAAGATCATGCGGCGGTTGTTGCGTGAAGTTGCGTCGGGCACCAAATCGCGCGGAGACACCACGACGCTGGAAGATCAGAGCGTGCTGGAGCGGTTGGCGCAGGCCTACACCACCGAGGACTAGTCTGATGAAAAAGCTGTTTGCACTCGCGTTCGTGCTCGCCGCCTGCGGCCACAAGGAAGAACCCCAACCGCGCAAGGCGCCGGAAGGATCTGGCGCTGTCGTCGGTTCAGGATCGGGCTCGGCCGCAGCGCCCAAGGTGCCGCCTCCATACACGCCCGCCGCGGAGGTGACGCAACCCATCAAGGACGCGATCGCAGCAGCCGACCGCAGCATCGATGACCGGATGCTCGATGCCGGTCGCAAACCGGGCGAAGTGCTCTCGTTCTTCAAGCTCGCGCCGGGCCAGAAGGTCGGCGAGCTGTTCGCGGGCGGCGGCTACACGTCCGAGCTCATGGCGCGTGTCGTCGGCGACAGCGGCAAGATCTGGTCTCAGAACACCAAGGAGATCATGGACAAGTTCGCGCGCGAGCCGTGGACACAGCGCGCGGCGAAGCCCGTGATGAAGAACGTCGTCACCGTCGAGCAGCCGACGGATACACCGTTCCCGCCCGAGGCCAAAGACCTCGATCTCGTGATCACGATCCTGAACTATCACGACTTCGTCTGGCAGAAGGTCGACACCGCGAAGATGAACAAGGCCGTCTTCGACGCGCTCAAGCCGGGCGGCATCTACGCGATCGTCGATCACTCGGCGGCCAAGGACAGCGGGATCCGCGATGTCGAGACGCTCCACCGCATCGACGAAGAGGTCGTCAAGAAGGAAGTCACGGCAGCGGGTTTCACGCTCGACGGCGAGTCCGATGTCCTGCGCCGCCCCGACGACAAGATGGACTGGTCGACCTCTCCTCACACTGCGGGCGAGAAGCGCGGCACGTCCGATCGCTTCACGCTGCGCTTCATCAAGCCCGCAAAGTAATGCCGACGAAGAGGGCGACCAAGGACGGCCGGCCGAAGATCGGTGCGCCGGCGATCGCGATCATCAAAGACGCCGGCATCAAGCTGAAGCCGTGAGCTGAAACGTCGAGTGCGTATTGTCGGTTTGGCATTTCGCGGCCAGAGTGGCTGGTGGTCCTCGAACAGGGCGACGTCCAGTTCTTCTGGCGACCGATGGTGCAGGCAGCGGCGGCGAACACGTACACGCTCGGCGTGCAGCAGTTCTTCTTCGTGATGTCGCCCGCGGGCCGCGAGCTGCATCGGAGGTTGCGCGTGGGGAAGAAGCGCATGCCCGCGACATCGAAGGAGCGGTTCTGGGCGAAGGTCGAGCGCGTCGGATCGATGCAGCGCGTGCTCGGTGACGCTCTCGAGAGCGAGTCGTATGCCACCAAGACGCGCGGCGAGCGATACCAACCTGGCGCGCGACCGGTCGCGATGGGGCAGTACGAGCTGGTGAAGGGCGAGCATCACGTGAAGCTCGTGTACGACGTGGAGCCGTTCGACTTCGTCGACGCCCCGGACGAGCTGAAGATGCCCGAGCACGGTGAGCATCGCGTCCTGTGGAAGCGCGCGCCAGGCGGGACGAGCAGGGCGGTGTGGACGCCCGAGGGCGACATCGCCACGCTCGACGAAAAGGGCGCGCAGATCGTGCTGATCGGACCGTCCCAGTCCGAACGAGCGGACGACTAGGGGGTGTCCCTATTTGCGGCGTCGCGCGAGACCGAGCAGTTCGGCGCAGATCCGAGCGCACGCCCGGAGCGGAGCGAGGCGCGTAGTTGTTCTACGAAACGAGTGAGCACCGGACGTACGTTCGGAGATGCCCGAAATGCGACGGTCGTAGCCGGCGACGCGAATAGGGACACCCCCTCGCTTACTTTGCGCCGGCTGCTTCAGCGTCGAGCGCGTCGTCGTGCGGCGCGGTCTCTTCGGTATTGTCGTCGGGCGGCTCGCCCGTCGTCGGAGTCGTCTCGGTGGAGGGGAGCGACGTCTTGTGCTGCGTCGCGGCCAGGTAGTGGCACAGCTCACCGACGACGCGATCGTGCGCCTTGCGGATGTACGGCTTCGCGAGCGGCGTATCGGTGTTCGTGACGAGCGAGAACACGAGCGGGCGATCCGGATCGATATCCATGATTCCCGACATCGCGATCGCGGTCGATAGCGTGCCCGTCTTGCCACGGATCCGCGCCGTCGCGTTGCGCACGCGGTGGCGCAGCGTACCGTCGGTGCCAGCGATGGAGAGTGACTCGATCCACGCCTTTGCGAGCGGATCCTCGACGGGCGCGATGGTGGGTGTGGACGACGCGGGCACCGCATTCATGAATCCCGCAGCGGCGCGCACGATGGCGACGAGCTCCGTCGTCGTGATCTCGGTCTTGTAGGACAGACCCGAGCCCGTGTCGATCAGGAGATCTTTGCGCTGGATGTGAGCGTTGCGCTCGAGCCAGCTGTACATCGCGTCGATCGAGGCATCCATCGACGGCGCTTGATGGCGCGCGAGCGCGGTCGCGGTCAGCACGACCCGGTCGGCGAGCCAGTTGATCGAGAACTTGTTCACCTGCGCGATGATCTCGGCGAGGCGCTTGGATTCGTGGCGCGCGAGCTCGACGGGGAGGTTGCCGCTCACGATCGCCTCGCCCGTGAAGTCGCCGAGCTCCGCGATCTTGTAGTCGCCCTGCACGGCCACACCCTTGGCGCGCAGAGCAGCGCGGAGCGCGTACGCGGCGGTCGCCGTGCGTTCCTTGGTGGCGAGCTGGTAGACGCTGGAGCCGCCTTTGCCCATCACGCCGCCGATCGTCAGCGTGATGAGCGGAATGCCCGTCGCGCTCTTCGTGGTCACGGCGGAGTACGTCAGACGCGGCCGCATCGGGCTCCTCGCCGTCTTGGCCGTGATGACGATGGAGACGTGGTCTGCGCCGATGGTGGAAGCCGCCGTCGGGGGCGCACCGTTCTCGCCCGCCGTGACTTCGATCGGGATGACCGCGCGGTAAATGCCGTCGCGCACCGGGTCGCTACCGACGACGATATCGCCGTCGACCTCCTTGATGCCGCGCACGGCGACAGCGCCCGCGAGGTCGTCGAGATCGGTGGCCGTCAGTGTCGGGTCGTAGCTGCCGAGCAGATAGACATCGCCGTGGACGACGCCATCGATGGGCTCCGGTCCGAGCACGCGCGTCGGATAGCGGAAGTCGGCGCCGAGGAGCTCGAGCGACGTGGCGGTCGAGATCATCTTCACGTTCGACGCCGGGTTCAGCGGCTCGTCGGCGTTGACGGAGAAGATCGGCTGGCCCGTCTTGGCGTCGGCGACATACAGGCCGGTGAGGCTGCTGCGCAGCGGGCCGCGCATGAGCGCCTCGATCCGCTTGGCCGTCTGCTCCTCGAGCGTCAGTGGCTCGGCGCGGCGACCGATGACATCGGGGGACGTGCGCAGCTCACCGCTCTTGGTAAAAGCGATACGGGCCGCGATGCCCTTCTTGGACAGCGGGATGCGCTTGCGGGGAGGCGCGACCGCGCGTGTCGCGATCGGTGCTGCCTTGACGACCGGTGCCTTGAGCGTGCGCGTGACGGGCTTGCGTTGGACCGGCGCCGCATTGGCGGAGGACACGAACGCGAGCGCGGCGGCGAGGAGCAGTGCTCTCATTTGCGGCCTCTCAGTAGGATGAACGTCGCGCCATCACCGCCGTCGGCGGGGGAGGCGGTCGCGAAAGCGTGAACGAATCCCGAGCACGCACCGAGCAGCTCGCCGAGGACGGCTTCCCGCAGAGGAGCGCCGTATTCGGAGTGCGTGCCCTTGCCGTGAACGACGAGGACGACGCGCTGGTTGGTGCGGGTCACTTCAAAGAGAAACTGGCGAAGCTTCGTGGTTGCTGCGTCGGTGCGCTCGCCGTGCAGGTCGAGCGTCGAGCTCGCGCGAAGTTTGCCAGTGCGCAGCTCGGCGATCTGCGCGTGCGAGACACCGGGGGCGCGCGCTGCGTACCGCGAGCCTTCCGCATCCACGGTGAGCTTTGCTTCGGGCGGCAGGATCTCCTGGCGTACCGGAACAGGGGAGGCCGGCTTGGGCGGAAGCGGGAGGCGATCGCGTCCCGCAAGCGGGGTGGCTCCACCCATCGCCTCGAGGAACATCGCCTGATCCTCGGCAGAGAGAGGCGCCTTCGCCTTACCCGCGTTGGAACGCTTGGAACCCATCTAATCCATTGTGTACGGCTTTGTCGTGAGTGACGCCAGTAATCGCCTGGCGGCGACCTGGCAACGTCGTGTCACACGCAACCCCACCTCCGAGGCAAAACGCACTTCCGTTGTATTTGGCAACGTCGGCGAGGGGTTGGACGTCAAAATCTGCCGCGGCTCTTGCGAGTGATCACCGTCGCAAGGCACGGTCGCAACGATGCCAACTTGTCCCCCTGTCGCGTACTTCTGCATGGAGTACGGACTCGACGCGTCATTCCCGATCTACTCCGGTGGCCTCGGAATTCTCGCCGGCGACCACATGAAGTCCGTCGGTGACCTCCACGTTCCGCTCACCGGCATCGGCCTGTTGTGGGACGAAGGCTACACGCGGCAAATCGTCGGTGCGGAGGGGCTCGAGGACCAGTATCCGAAGACTCCGCGCGAGGCGGTGCGCCGCGTCGACGTGAAGATCGAGGTCACGGTGCGCGGCGAGACCATTCCGCTGCGCGCGTGGAAGGTCGAGCGCTTCATCAGCTCCACGCTGTATCTGCTCGAGCCGGAGCGCGAGAAGGACCGCTGGATCTCGCAGCGCCTCTACGGCGGCGGCGCCGAGGAGCGCCTCGCCCAGGAGATCGTGCTCGGTGTCGGCGGCGTACGGTTGCTCGCGGCGCTCGGTATCGTTCCGGAGACCTATCACTTCAACGAGGGCCACGCGGTGTTCGCGGGCCTCGAGCTCCTGCGCAACGGCCGCTTCGGCGGTGCGACGCTCGAGGAGAAGATCACGAAGCTGCGCCCGCACGTCGTGTTCACGACGCACACGCCGGTGCCGGCGGGCAACGAGGTGCACGACCTCGCGCTGCTCCGCAAGATGAGCGCGGACTGCGGTTTTACCGACGAGCAGCTCGAGCAGATCGGCACGTCTCCGTTCTCCATGACGGTTGCAGGTCTGCGCCTCGCGCGCCTTGCGAACGGCGTCGCCGAGCTTCACGGCGAGACGGCGCGCCACATGTGGAAAGACGTGAAAGGCGCGGCGCCGATCATCGCGATCACGAACGGCGTGCATCAGCCGACGTGGCAGGACGCGCGCATCCGCGCTGCACTCGTGGCCGACAAGCCCAAGGCGACGCAGGACGCAGAGCTGTGGACGTCGCATCAGGCGATGAAGGCCGAGCTGCTCGCCGAGGTGGCGCGCCGTACGCGCATCGAGCTCGCGCACGACAAGCTCCTCATCGGCTTCGCGCGCCGCGCAGCGACGTACAAGCGCGCGGATCTGATCGTCTCCGACGAGAAGCACCTCAAGAAGCTGTTCGAGCTGGGCGTACAGATCGTCTACGCCGGCAAGGCGCACCCGCGCGATGCAGCGGGCAAGGCGATCATCGGCCGCTTGCTCGACGCCGCCAAAAAGTACATGGGCCACGTCCTGTTCCTCGAGAACTACGACATGCGCCTCGGCGCGATGCTGACGCGCGGCACCGACGTGTGGTTGAACAATCCGCGCCGTCCGCTCGAGGCGTCGGGCACCTCCGGCATGAAGGCCGCGATGAACGGCGTGCCGAACCTCTCGATCCTCGACGGCTGGTGGCCCGAGGGCTGCGAGAACGGCGTGACCGGCTGGAAGATCGGCGATGTCGATCCGAAGGACGACGCGTTCGACGAGAAAGACGCGGCACGCATCGACAAGCGCGATCGCGAGCTGCTCTACGCGGCGCTCGAGACCGAAGTCATTCCCGCTTACAAGGACCGCGCGAAGTGGGTCGAGATCATGCGCGCGTCGATCGCGATGTCGCAGTGGAGGTTCGCCTCGGACCGCATGGTCGAGGACTACGTGCATAAGGTCTACAACCCGCGATAGAGCACCTGGCGGCGTTTCCCGCGCCACTCGAGCACCAAGTTGTCGCCCTGCTGCGCGACCGTCGCTTCATCGAGCGCTCGCTGCGGTGACGCTCGCAAGCAGGGATGGTCGCCCGCATCGACGGCGCGTTCGTGGAAGTGCCAATGCTCTTCCTCGCGCACCGCATCCAGCACGTAGGAGTCGTCGAATGTCCAGCTCGGCGCGTTTGCACACGCGATGTTCGATCCATCGGCGCTACGCACGGTCACCCGGCGGCGATACGTCGCGTCGAGGGCCGTGTCCGTACGCCGCGTGATCTGCCACTGCTCGGTCTCGTCGTGCACGTTGCCGGCTTCGTCACGGCTCGTCGCCGTCCATTCCCACGCGCCGGTCGGCTCGACGGTCGCCGGCCATGGATCCGCCGCCACCGCCGGTGTGTCGCTGCTCGTGTGCAGCAGCGTCTGCGTCCCGCCGTCCCAGTGCAGCGCGAGCTGGCCACCGACCAGGCGACCCGTATACGTGCCGGCGTGGCGAAAGCCGTGGTCGCACGCGGACGGCTCGACGCGATAGCCCGTCTCTTTGATCGCGAAGGTGCCGTCGGCATTCGAGCTCGCCGCGAGATCGAACACGGCGCGCTGCCGGTACGAGAGGCGCTGATTGCACGTGAACGGAATACGATCGGCGGCGCGCACTTCCACCGCCCGCACGTAGCGACCGACTAGCTCCGTAGGGAGGGCGCCGGGCCGAAACTCCCAGCGCTCGTCCTCGACGGTCGTCGCGGCGCCGGTCTTGGTGCCGTCGTCATTCGCGGTCGCGGCGACGGTGCCGTTCAGCGTCCAGCTCCACGAACCGATCAAGCCCGCGAGGGCCAGGTAGTCATTCGCGGCGGTCTCCTCGGGAGAGTGACAGCTCGCGAGCGCGCCAATCGTCGCAACGATCGCGCAGCGTCGCATCAACCCGGGCGCCGCGCGTACGTCGTCTTCACGATCGCGCCGATCGCCTTGTCGTCGAGCGACGCGGGACGTGCGTGCGAGCTGCCCTTGCCGACCGGCTGGTCGTACTCCCACGCGATGCGCTCGCACAGACGCGTGGTCGCGTCGGCCTCGGAGAAGCCCAGGCGGAACAGGAGGGCGGCACGGCTCGCGATCTCGTCCGCGGCCACCTGATGGCGGCGATTGGCGCCGTTGGTCTTCTGAGGCGTGCGGTCGAGCCAGGGAAAGGACATGCCGTGAGTATACTCGTGTCGTGGGTGACAGCGCGTCTCGCGGGTGTCGGGTGATCGCGTCTGCGATCGTCGCTGCGATTCTCGCCCCACAGGTAGCGTTTGCCGACGGTGCGGGAGTCATCGCGGTCAGCCGCACCGACAAGGCGGCCGTCGCCACGGCGATGACGCAGGCGATGACCGGCCGCTCCAGCCGCGTCGTAGAGGACGCGGTTGCCGACGCGCGCAGCGCCATCGCCGCGGGGGCTGTCCCCGTGGAGACACTTCGTGCGTTCAAGCGCGTTCGCGACGAGATCGATCTCGGCTGGCGGGCCTACCTGCGGGTCGCAGTCGAACAGAGCCGCGACGCACTCGTCGGAGCGCGGACCGATGCGGAACCTCTCGTCGCGTTGCCTGGCGGGGCCGAGCTGTACGCGGACGCCGCGCTCCGTCTGGGCATGGTGCTCGCGCGCTTGAATCGTCGCGATGAAGCGACAGCCGTGCTCGCTCTCGCGCTCGCCATCGATCCGGACCGCCCTGTGACCACGGCGGAGTTCTCGCCGGATCTCGTCGAGGCGGTCGACGCCGCGCGCGCGGCCCCCGTCGCGCTTCACGCCGTCCACATCGACTCATCGCCGCCCGGTGCCGCCATCCGCATCGACGGTCGCGACGTGGGCAAAGCGCCTCTCGACGTGCAGGTCACGCGCGCCCAGCACCTCGTGATCGCGCGCGAAGCGCAGTACCACGCAGCCGTGCAAGGCATCGCCGCCGATGCGAATGCGATCGAGGTCCAGCTCGAGCCCGACGAGCAAGCGACGCGGATCGCCGAAGGAGCATCGACCGGCATGTCCGAGCTCGGTGCGCAGCAACTCGTGGATACGACGCTGCGGTACGCAGATCTGGACGAGGTCGTGGTCGTGACAGATACCGTGCGCCGCGGCGGTCCCACGCTCCTCGCGCAACGCTGCGCCGGTCCTTCCCCCGCGCGCTGCTCTGCCGTCGTCGAGATCGGCTACGCAGATCCATCGGGTCTCGCTGCAGCCGCGCGCTCCGCGTGGGAGGCGGTGAAGGTCGGCGACCTGCGCTACGAGCCGGCAGTGCTGTCCGAGCACGATGCATCCGGTGGCGGCGAGCGTCATTGGTACAAGTCACCGCTCGTGTGGACCGGCGTCGGTGCCGCGGTCGTCGTCGGTGCGGTCGTCGCCATCGTGCTCGTGAGTGGCTCCACGCCTCCGCCAGTGGTCGGCGCGGACGGCGGCCTGTTCGGTAAGCCCTAGCGCCAATGCCGCTCACTTAGTGGCGATGTCCACTCATTCGATCGGTTGCGTCTCTCCCTCGAGCCCGAGCCCAGGCCGAAGGCCGGAGCCCGAGCCCGAGCCCGCGATCTTCCGCGGACCGAGTTCTCGTCGGACACAATTGTCGCAACCCATCGTTGTGTCGTTGCATCCACAAAAACGCGGGCTCGGGCTCGGGCTCGGGCTCGAAACAGCGGATCGTTTCGAGCGGTTGCGCCTATCTCGAATCTGCATTGGCCCTAGCGCGGGATCAGGAACGCGCCGCCGAACGTCACGACGAACGACGTCGCATCGCCGCCATGGGTGACGACGTCCACACCGAGCTGAACGCCAAACGTCGGGCCGATCGCGAACGACAGATCCGCGCGACCTCCGATGTTCCACCGATCCTGGCCATTCACGCTATAGCCGCCGAGAGCGCCGATGTCGATCGCACCGACGTCGTTCCAGATCGGTGCGCGCAGCAGGACCGTCGCGTCCAGATCGTAACTCTCGACGCGCTGGTCGTAGTTGAACAACGGACCTGCGATCAGATAGCGGCTGAGCGGCAGCAGCAGAGACATCTGTGCGTTCGCCGTACCTCGGTTGGCCCCGGCGGCGCGCGCGATGCCGCCGCCACCATCGGCGCGCAGCTGGATGCGATGCGGAGTCGTGAAGCTCTCGTCGGCCGCGACTCCATGCGTGCCGAGGGTTGCGTCGACAGCGGCAAGGACTCGAGCGGCCGACATGCGGTCGGCTTTGTTCTCGCCGAACTTTTCGAACACGACGCGGTGATCGCGATCGACGATCACGACACCAGGTCGCGCAGCGTGATCCGACGTCATACCGGTGTACGCCGTCGCGACGGTGCCGTTCTCGTCGGAGAGCAGCGTGAAATCGAGACCGGCACTCTTGGCGAACGCCGCCGAGTCGCTGGGCGAGTCTTCGCTGATCGCGTACAGCGTGACGCCGCGGGTGCGGAAGGCTTCGAGGTTCTTGGCCAGCTCACCGAGCTGGTGCTTGCACCAGGGTCACCAATAGCCGCGATAGAAGACGAAGACGGCGGGCCCGGTCCTCGTCGCGTCGCCGAGCGAGATGACCTCGTCGTGCTGCGAGTGCAGGCTGAAGTTCGGTGCAGCCGCGTTGGTCGCGAGCGTCGACTGCTTTGCCACCTCGAACCCCGTGACGCAGCCCGCGGAGGCGAGGGCGAGGATCGCGGAGGCGCTGCGCAAGGACATGGGACGAGACTACTTCTTCGTGAAGTCGGCGAACACTTCTTGGCGCGCGTCGGTTCCAAGATCGACTGTGAACGCCTGCTTTTTGGGCGGCTCGTCCTCGGGGAACACGACCTCGATCGCGTGCTTGCCAGCGGGCACGGTGAACGTGTTCGGCGCGCGCAGCCGCTGCTTCTCGCCGTCGATGTAGACCTCGCCCCACGGGTTTGCGCCGATGACGAGCGTCGCGGTGCCGGCTGGGCGCGTCAGACTCGCGTCGGGCTTGGGCGCGGCGTCGATCGCGGCCAGGCTTGCATCGCGCACGACGATGCGTGCGTCACTCGCGGGTCCTGCATCGTGCAGCATCGCAGGCGCCGCGTCGATCGTGAGCTCGCGGGCATCGATCTCGACCGGCGAGTCGGCCTCGGGAGCATCGAACACGATGGTCGCGTCGTCGGTGACAGGAATGCTCGCGTCTCCGAGGCCCGCGTCGTCCTTCGCGAGTACGGCCGTCTTGCCATGCTCGAACACGTAGTACGCCGCCGCGCACGCGCCGAACGCACCGATGCCGGCGATGATCAGGGTCGCGCGGCTCGGCGGTTTGCCAGCATTCTCGCGAGAGCGCTTTGCCTTGAGCTCCTGGTACTCCTCGCGCGTGAGGATCCGGTCCTCGTCATCGACCGGATCGGCTGTCTCGGATTGGCGACCCGCGCGCGACGTACGGACGCGCATCGTCGAGCCTGGATCGTCGTCGGGGGCTTCTGCCTTCGGCGGGGCGGTCTTGGGCGGCGCGACCTTGGTCTGGGGACCGGTGTCGACGTCGTCGGGCACGACGGGTTCGTCGACGATCGCCTCGATCCCGAGGATCGGTGTCCCGCGCTCGATGATCGCCTTGAGCTGGACGTGCGTCGCGAAGCTCTCCTGGCGCGTCTGCGGACGGCCTCGTGGCGCGGCGGCATCGCGCGGGATGACCGCCGTGTGCGGCCCGGCGGCGGGCGTCGCGAGCTCGCCGTCCGTCACCCTGACGTCCGTGGGCGACGTCGCCAGCGGGCCGGAGCTCGCTTCGGCGGCCTCCTCGTGGAACATCGGATCCGCGTGCGTTGGAATGCGGCGCGTCTCGGGCGGGCAGTACCTCGCGACGAGCGCAGAGACATCGCGTGGGCCCGGCGTGTCGTCGAGCGAGTAGAGGTACTTGTTGAGTGCGGCGAGCATCTCGGCCGCGTCGGCCCAGCGCGCGGTCTTGTCGCGCTCCAGAGCCCGCAGCACGATCTCGTCGAGGCGCGTGGGGATCTCGGCATGGAGCGAGGAGGGGCGGGGAATCTCGCCTTCCGTCACCGCGCGCAACGTGTCGTCGGGATCCTGGCGCGCGAACAGGCGGCTGCCGCACAACATCTCCCACGCGAGAACTCCGACGGAAAATAGGTCTGTCTGGCCGGTCAGCTGCTCTTTGCGCACCTGCTCGGGCGACATGTACGGGAACGAGCCCGTCGGCGCGGATTGCGCGGAATCGTCCTCGCCCGCATCGCCGAGGGTGACCGCGATGCCGAAGTCCACGAGCTTCACCTCGCCGTCGCGCGACAGCATCACGTTGCGTGGGGACAGGTCGCGATGGATGACGCCTTCGCCTTTGCGGTGCGCGTAGTCGAGGCCTTCGAGGATGCGCGCGGTTATCCACGCGGCGACGGCGGGCTCCATCCGCGCCTCGCGGCGAGACAGCATCTCGGTGAGCCGGTACAGCGTCGGCCCGTCGATGTAGTCCATCGCGATGAAGTAGGTGTCGTCGACGACGCCCAGCTCGTAGACGGGGACGATGTTGCCGTGGGCGAGCGTCACGAGCGTCTTGGCCTCGGCCACGAACAGGTCCACGAAGTGCCGCTGCCCCGAGAGCTTGGGGTGGATCTGCTTGATCACGACCTGCTTCTCGAACCCGCCCGGCCCGACGATCTTCGCGAGATAGATCTCGGCCATGCCGCCCGTCGCGAGCTTCTCGGTCAAGAAGTACTTGCCGAACGTCGTCGGCAACTCCGGCATCGCGGTGAGCGTATCATGTGACTTGTGCTCCCCTCGTGGGTCAGGGTCCTCGGTGCGTTGGCGCCGATCGCGCTTGCGATCGGGTGCGACGGCGATCCTGCGCACGTGACGTTGACGCCGATCGCCACGGGCGATGGCGCGTGCGGCGTACCCAGCGGCGCGGGAAGCATCCGGATCACGGCGTTCGCGCGGTCCGGCACGACGACGCAGGCGCTCTCGCAGATGGAGACCGTCGCGATCGACTCGTTCCCGGCTGACACCGAGCAGATCGGTGTCGAGGTCGCGGTCGGCAACGGCGTGATCGGCGCACAGGGAAAGACGCCGCCGATCGACTTCAACGGTCTCGACGACGGCGCGACGATCAAGTTGTTCATGGCACCGCCCAACGGCTACTGCCCGACGCTGAAGCCGATGACCGAAGCGCGGCTCTCACCGCTGGTGGCTCTCACGGGGGGCGGCGTGTTGATCGTCGGAGGGCAGGGCGCAGCGGGCGAGTGGCTGACGACGGCCGAGTACTACGATCCTCTGCAGAGCGACTTCACACCTGTCACCGTACCGGAGACGTTCACGCTCGATAACCAGCTCGGCTTTGCCGGTGCGTCGCTGATAACGCTGCCCGATGGCCGCGCTGCGCTGACGGGCGGACCGATCTCGGGGCTCACGATCTTCGACCCAGCGACAATGAAGTTCTCCGCACCCGAGCTGATCGAGCCACGCGCCTTCCACGGTGCACTCGCCGTCGACGCGGACCACATTCTCCTCGCTGGCGGCTGCGCGAGCATCGATCAGGGCATGTGCGGGACGGAGCGAGTCTCGACGCGCACGTACACCGTCGACAACACACTCATCTCGGCGCTTGGCCCGACGCTGCAAGCGGCCCGTATCGGTGCGTCGCTGTTCGACCTCGGGATCGACGACAACGGTGCCCACGCGTACCTCATGGCCGGCGGTACTCCGCGCGCCACGATCGCGTCCGACCTCGCCGACCGGTTCACGCTCGCCGCGCCCGGCGCTCAGGTCCAGGACGCCACGGCCGTCTCCGTCACGCACGCGCAAGCCGTGCAGCTCGACGGAGGCTCGGTGCTCTCGACGTACGCGCCCGACGGCACGACGGACGGCACGGGCATGCCAGCGCCGAGCGGCCAGTCGTCGACGATCGGATCCAGTGGCCTCGTCGCCACGACCTCTGCGCTCGGCCCCGCCCGAGACGGAGCCCGGCTGGTCACTCTCGAGGATGGCCGCGTGCTGTCGGTTGGCGGCGCCGATGACAACTCGGTTCTGCTCTATGACCCCACGCGCGATCGGTGGGACAGCGTCGACATCACGGGCGAAGGACCGTCGCCGAGCTTCACGACGCCGGATAGTGCGGAGCATCCGCGCGGGCGGCTCGATCGACCGACGATGATTCGCCTCGGCGACGGGTCGGTGCTCGTCCTGGGTGGCGTCGTGCACGCGCTGCGCACCCCGCCGGAGGCGCTCGCGACGTCGGATGCGTGGATCTTCCGTCCCTCGCTCGTCGGACCCGCGTCTGGCTCGACGACGGTGCTCCCGGGGAGCTCGACCTCGGCCGCGCTCACGCCCATCGATCCATCGACGATGGCGCGCACGCCGGAGCTCGCCATCGCCGGTAGCGGAGTGCCCGCACGTGCCCTCGTGGGAGGCCCGCGGCGCGCATCCGGATCGGTGCAAGCGAACGTTCGTGTTCTCGGCGGCGGCGTCGCGCTGATCGCGCAACAATTGCCGAGCGGCTCCGCGCTATTCGGCGAGCTGCTGCCCGGCAGTACGGCTCGCATCGTTCGGCGCGAGGGTGGCCAGACGCATGTGAACTGCTCGGGCTCCAAGGTCCCGACGTTCGATCCCGAGGTTCCCGTCACGATCCGACTCGAGGTCAGCAGTGGGTCGGCCCGGTTGCTCTTGAACGGCGACGTGCTCGCAACATGCGACCTGGATCGCAGCGACCGTGGCGCCTGGGGATTGGCCGCGCTCGTGAGCTCGCAGGTCGTCATCGGCAGCGTCACGGTCGATCACTGACCGCACCGCGGTGATACCGTCGGCCCGATGCGAAGGGCCGTTGTCCCCGTGATCGCCTGTGCGATCGCAGCGGTCGCCGCCTCTCCATCGCCGGCGCACGCCTACGACTTCTGGCTGCATACGGAATCGGTCGGTCAGCTCTATCAGCTGCGCGAGTACCGCCTGATCGGGCCGGATCTCTTTCTGGGCCGACGCCGCTACACGCAGACGCTCGCGCTGCGCATCACCGATATCGGCGGTCTGTCCGCGACGCGCAGAGAAGAGCGCTTGCCGGATCGCGGTCTCCGGATCTCGTGGCAGAGCTACCTGCGCATCGATCACGACTTCGGCACGTTCACCAGCGGCAAGCTGCGCACCTCGATGCTCTCGCAGCGCGACGCGATCGACGTCATCCCCGAGCTCGCCGAGTCATCGGCCGGCCTGGAGCTGCTGTACGCAAACATGACGGTCGAGGGCCTCGCCGATGATCGCGTGGTCATCAATCTCGGTCGCATTCTCGACGACGACGGCTGGGGCTCGACCGGCATCGACGGTGGACGCGTGCGCGCCGAGCTCCCTGGTCCCGCCCCCCTGACGATCACCGCTGCGGCCGGCCTTCGCGTGCGCGACTCGTCGTGGCTGGGTGCCTCTGCGTTCGAGCTCGACGGAACATCGGGTGCCGCGTGCCAGGAGTACGTCGAGGGCGCCACACCGGGCAGCGGCGTGTGGAAGCTGATCGATCGCAATCGCAACACGTTGCCCAACGCACATCTCGCGAGCGACAACATCAACTGCCCGCAGCGCGAAGTGCGGCAGCCCACCATCTCGGTTGCGCTCTCGACGGCGCGGACGCGCGACTGGGGCGCCGAGATCGGGTACCGCCGCACGTCGTCGGACACCGTCGGCTTGATCGACGACGTGAACCGCTTCCAGTACCCCGACAAGGGCCTCTATCCAAACGAGAGCGGGCAGGCGCCGTCGAGCGGCATCAACGAGGAGCACGTGTTCGCGCGCGCGCACGCGATTCTTCGATCGGGCGACATCGTCCTCGCGCCGTACGCGGATGCACGCGCATCGCTCCTGCACGGAGCACTCGATCGCTTCGATGCCGGCGTTCGCATCGAGCACGGCAAGAACCTGCTCGAGCCGAGCGTCGGTTACTTCCTGCCCACGTTCGACGGCGATTCAATCTTCAACGTGTTCTCCATCGAGCCGACGCGCGATGCGCGGCTTGCCTATACGCGCGACGGCGTGGTGCGTTGGCGCGCGGAAGCATGGCTGCGTCGCTATTCGCACGAGGACAGCACGACCTCCTACGCAGGCGGCGGCGAGGCGGGCATCGAGCATCCGTTCGGTGATCGGTGGCGCGCTCAGCTCGACGCGCTCTATGACGACGGTTATGGCGGTCGGCGCGTCGGCGGTACCGCAGACGCAGCGTTCAAGGCGCGCGCAGATCTGTGGCTACGCAGTCGCGTGCTCGTGCTCGGCGTTCATCCGGACGACGGCAGCACCGCGTACGTGAGCACGTCGGCGCAGTTGTCGACCTCGTTCAAACTTGCCGACCAGGTCGGCCTGCACGTCGTCGGCGAAGTCGACCACGACGAGCTGCATGACTATTCGACGCGTGTGTTCGCGATCATGGATTTCGCGTTTCTCCCGGAGCGGTAAATGCGAGCACCCAAGATCATTCTTCTCCTGCTCGTCGTCGCATTCGCCGCGATCGTCTACGCCGAGGGGGAGCAGAACGACGGCACGCAGTGGTCGCCGGTCGTTTATCCCGAGCAGCGCCTCCCCGTGATCTTCTCGCACGCGAAGCACCTCGCGAAGGGAGCGACCTGCGCGACGTGCCATCCCGCTGCGACGACGTCGCGCTCCGCTGTCGACAACCTCATTCCGACCGAGGCCGAGTGCCGCGGGTGTCATCCCATCGATCGCGCGCAGCCCGACAAGGTCGTCGAAGGTGCACCGACGGCGAAGTGCGTCTCGTGCCATCCGGGGTGGACGCCGAGCTCCGTCGTGCAGCGCGTGTACCTCACGCCGACGCCGCTCAAGTTCGATCACGCGGCGCATATCAAGACGGCCTGCACGACGTGTCACGGCGACATGACCAAGGTCGAGCTCGCGACGACGAAGCAGCTGCCGACGATGTCGTCGTGCCTCACGTGTCACAAGAACGGCGGCGAGGAGCGCGCGTGCGCTGACTGCCACCTCACCAAGGTGACCGGGCTCGTGGAGACGGAGTTTCCGCAGGGCTCGCTGATGCCGAAGAATACCGGCATGGGTGACGGTCACCGCCTCGGGTTCGCGAAGGACCACACGCAGGAAGCGCGTCAGGTCGGTGCGACGTGCAACGCCTGTCACGATCAGTCGGAGTGCATCGCCTGCCACCAGGGCGTCGTGAAGCCGGCCGACTTTCACCCTGGCGACTACGTGAACACGCACGCCATCGACGCGCGCCGCGGCACGCCCGACTGCTCCGCATGTCACCGCGCGCAATCATTCTGCGTTGGTTGCCACGAGCGCACGGGCGTGGCGCAGCGCCTCTCGATCGGCTTCTCGGCCGCCGATGGCAAGCCGTTTCACCCGTCCCACTGGGCGAGCAACACGAGCAGCGGCAGCGCCGACAACCGCCACGCCGCCGAAGCCCGCCGCAACCTCACGAGCTGCACGTCGTGCCACCGCGAGGAGGATTGTCTGACGTGTCACAGCGCGCAGATGGGGTCGCTCCGCGCGTCGCCGCATCCGCCGGGATGGCGCGGTAGCTCGCGCTGCAAGGCGCTCGATCGCGGCAATCGCCGCATGTGCTTGCGCTGCCACGTCGCGGCCGAGGAGCTCGGTTGTGATTGGAAAGCGCAGTAGCGCTAAGGTGGTCGGGTGAACCGCCTCGGACTCGTCGCGATCGTCGTGTGCGCGAGCGCGTGCGACATCGTGGGCAACGTCCCCGCCGACGTAACGCCGACAGTCGACGCGTTTCAGGCGGCGTGCACGGGAACGAACCCGAGCTACGGCGTGGTGGTGAAGATCGACGCGTCCGTCTCCGAGGGAGACGAGGTCCATATCCGGTGGTCGCTCATGTCGCGGTTCGCGTTTCGCCCCGCGACCTTTCGGCCGGTGCTCGATTGCGGAGCGTGGACAGGACGCTTTGACGAGGGTTTCAATTCGGGCGAGCTCGTCGATGTCAGCCCTGATCCGCACGCTTCGTACAACGAAGCCGTCTGCGCGCGACTGGATGGTCCGCCGCGTCAGATCGTGACGCTTCGCGGGGCCGCCGTGCTACCGGCGAATTCTTCGACAAATGACACGCTCGACGTGAGGTTCGACGTGAGCCCATGCACGCCGGGCGAGAGCTCATGTGACTCGAGCTTCGGCGGGGGCGACTCGCAAACGCCGCGCTGCGATGGCTAGGACGCGTTCGTCTTCGTCGGTACGCCGCTGCGCGTCGGGACGAACAGCGCGCAGTTGCGGTGACCGAGCTCGATCGCTTCCGTGTCACCCACGGCGAGCGCTTCGCTGAGCAGCCACTTGCTGATCGCGTGCGAGAGCGGGTACTCGTTGCGCGCGTTCCAGAGCCACGCCGACATGTTGTTCGCTGTCGAGAACACGTGCGGGAACGCGAGGCGACGCAGCTCGAGGCCGCCCGCCGTGACAGCCGCGGTGTAGGCCGTCTTCAACGCGATGAACTCGCGCCATTCGTCGATCGCGGGGTGAACCTCGCCCGTCGTGCGGCGCTCGGACCAGCGGGTGAAGCCGGCCTCCAGCGTGTCGAGGCGCCCGTGGCGCAAGCGGCGGCCGAGGTTGTCGCCGACGGGGCCGTGCGACGGCGGCGCGGCGAGCTGCGCGCTATCGGCGATGCGCGCGAGGTCTTCGGTCACTGTCGCGGAGATTTCGCGTAGTGCGCGGTCCACGGCGCCGAGCGGCGCATCCAGCTCGAGGGCGCGGCGGGCGAGCCACGCGTGTGTCGCGCCGTCGGAGAGCGCGGCATCCCACGCGGAGACCGTGGCGCCGAACGCGGTCGCATTGGGTGTGTTCGAGGAAAACGCGAGGTGCGTCGCGATCGCGCGGGGCAGGGGGGCGCGCTCGGGCGGCGTGACGACGTCGGTGCTTTCACCGTGGGACGCATCGGCGTCAGAGGCGGGCTCCGTGGGTTCTTCGTTGCGCGTGGACGCGAGCGCGCTCTGCAGAAGCGCCTTGGTCTTCATGCGGCGCGGCGCGATGATCCAGCGGGCCCACAGCTCGCTGTTGCTCGGCGCATTCACGTGACCGAGTCGACGAGCCGCGATGCCCTCGAGGAGCCAGGTCAGCGGCGTCGCTGGATACCGCGTCTCCGCCGCATCGGCCGCGATCTCTCGCCACGCGCCGCGCTCCGCGGAATCACATGCGAGCCATTCGCCGGCGAGCTCGCGCACGAACGGGTGATCCTCGACCATCAGCGTGATCGACCGCAGCAGCTGGCGCGCTGTGTCGGCATCGCCGTGCGAAGCGACGATGAGCGCCGTCGCGATGACCTCGGCGTCTCCGAGCGGCCGGCGTACGTCGCGGCGTCGCGAGAGCCAGGCCTCGGCGGTGCCCGAGCCATCATTCGCGAGCGCCCACGCCGCCGCGACCAGCGCATAGGCGGTCGGGTCCTTGCCCGGGCGCGAGACGAGCCCGAGGAAGTAGGTCGTGCGCACCGCGCCCAACGGGACAAGCGCGTGACGGATGAGCCACGGCCCGAGAACGGGAACGAGAATGATGCCGGCGAAGATCAGCGCGACCCACCACGCACCGACATAGGCGAGAGCGGCCGTCACGAGCAGACCGAACGCGACGATCAACGCGGTGGTGAGACCGCTGACGATCGACCACGCGAGGTACGCGCCCGTGCGGTGCTTGCGACGTGCATCCAGCGCATAGCGCCGCAACACGAACACGAGGATCATTGGATACGCGAGCATCTACGGTCTCCACCCCAGCTCGCGGCGCAGGCCGATCAGCTGCGCGGCTTCCTCGTCAGGGTCGTCGCGTGGATCATCCGCAGCTCGCATCGGCGGTGCATGGCGGGCCCACAGCTCGGCGACGAGGCGGCGGTACGGGTCGCGCAGGGCCGCGACGGCCGCTCGAACCAGCTCCGGCGTGCGCTCGCGCGGGCCGACCGGTGTCGAGTAGAGGCGCGCCTCTGCAAAGCCGAGCTCGAGCATACCGAGGAGCTTCTGAGCTTCGCGCTCCAGCTCGATGCGGCTGGTGTCTGGCTTGAGCCCGAGCACGAAGAACGGATTCTCCTCGAGCATCGCGATCGCGACAGACGTCATCAACGCACTCCCGAGTCGAAGCCCTTCTTGCGTGCTTCGCTGTCCTCGGGCAGCAGGTTCCACAACGCTTTGACGACCCGGCGCAGCTCCTCATTGTCGCCGCGCTCGATCGCCGATTTACCGTCCTGCACCAGCTTGTGCGCCTTGGGCAGATCCTTCGCGCGCGACACTTCCGACGCGGCGTCCTCGAAGTAGTACTCCCACGCCTCGTTCGTACGGTTGAACGCGGCTGCCGAGAGGCGCTGAGCCAAGCGCATCTGGCGCTCCAGCTCCGGTGCATCCTTGTCCTTGCGCGCCTTGTCCATCGCTTGCAACACCTCGCCGAGTAACGAGCGCTCCGCATCCGTGCCGTGCATGCCGACCGATGACGATGCGTTGATCGCCGCGCGGCGTGCTGCATCGTCGAGCTCGGGCCACTTTCGCGCGAGGTCTGCCTCGGCCATGAGGCCGTCGATGTCGAGCAGCGCGCGACGCGCTCGTTGCGCTGCGTCTGCATCGCCACCATGCGCGGCGTCGATGTCGCGCTCCGCTTCCGAGAGACGGCTCTCGACGCGATCGAGCTTCTCGATCATGCCGCCGAGGCCATGGCGGAACGCATCACCGCGCGCTTCCATCAACTGGCGACGTAGATCGCGCAGCGCGATGTCGAGCGACTCCGGCGACGCATCCGGCACCAGCAGGTGCGCGACGTGCTCGAACACCTGGCCGATCGACGGCACGAGCGCGCGCGCCGCGAGCCGACCGCCGCGATCCAGCTCGATCGTTACCTCGACCGCGGAGCCTGTCGGGATCGTGTCCTTCACGGCACCGCCGCCGATATCGAGCGTGCCGACGAGCCGGCACAGATCCGCTTGGGTCATCTCGCCCTGCACGATCGGGATGCGCAGCACGCTCTCCGACGAGCCCTTCGCGATCGTTTCGATCGTGTGATGCGTGAACGTGCGCCGTGCGGGCAGGGGAGCGCCGCGCTCGAGGTAGACCTGCACGTGGCCGTTCGCGAGCGCGACACCGAGCGTGCGCGACAGCGGCGGATCGCCGATCGTGAGGCCCTGGACGATCGTCAGCGCAGGCGGTGACGTGACGACGACCTCGCCGTTCGCACCGCGCGCCTCGATCTGGAACGTGCTCGCCCGGCGCGGTAGCAACGTGACGCTCGTGAGGAACGTGCCGTCAGGGCCGACCGTCGCTTCCACGCTCGTCCACGCGCCGTCGTTGCGGACCAACTTCACCTTCGCCGGTGGGCTGTCGCCGACGAACTTGCCGACGACGTGCGGCGTGAGGTCCGACGACACGGCCGGATACTGCAGCCACACCTGGCGTCCCGACGGCACCGCGATGCTCGCGGCTCGACCATCGAGGCCCGCCGTCGCTGCATAGAGCGCCGCGCCCTGTGCGACGAGCGTCATCGGGTCGTGACCCTCCGCGATCGGCGCCTCGAGGCGCGCAGCGACACGCTGGCGAACCATCGGCATCACCGTCGGTCCACCGACGAGAACGAGCTTCGCAAGGCGACCGGCACCGAGGCCCTGCGCGGCCATCAGTCGCAAGCAGACGTCGACCGCTCGATCGACGAGCGGTGCGCACAGCTGCTCGACCGTTCCGCGCGTGAGCTCGAGATCCACCTCGACCTCTTCGCCGTCGATGATGATCGGCTGCGCGAGCGCGACTTGCGCCTTCTCGTTGCGCGAGAGCTCGATCTTTGCGTCCTCGGCGGCGAGCCGCAGTGCGCGTAGCGCCGACGCATGGTCCGCGTTGTTGCGACGCGGAATCACACGCAGCTGCGACGCGAGATGCTCCGTGATCGCCCAGTCGAAGTCGCGACCACCGAGGAAGTTGTCGCCGTCGTGACCGACCACGCGGAGCAAGCCATCGCGCGTCTCGAGCAGCGACGCGTCGAACGTTCCACCACCGAGGTCGAACACGAGCCACGTCCCGCCGCCGTCACCCTCGGCGCGCCAACCCGCTGCGAGCGCACTCGCGATCGGTTCCTGCAGCAGCTCTACGCGAGCAAACCCGGCGAGGCGCGCCGCTTCACTCGTGGCCGCGCTCTGCGGCAGCTCGAACAGCGCCGGCACCGAGATCACGGCGCGCTCGATCGCGACGCCGAGCTGGTCATTGATGTCCTGGCGGAGCGCCTTCAGGATCTCCGCGGAGAGCTCCTCGGGCTTGCGCGAGGTCGCCGCGGCGGGGAAGGGGATCGCCTTCTCCGTTCCCATCAGGCGCTTGAACTCGGTCGCCGTGTTTGCGGCATCCGATTCCACGAACCGCCGAGCGCGCGACCCGACCGTCACGCGGGCCTGCTTATCCAAGCGCACGACGGACGGGGTCACCGTTCCGCCCTGAGCGTTCCGGATCACCGAGACCGCATCACCGTCAAAGACGGCGGCGGCGGAGTTGGTCGTGCCTAGGTCGATGCCGACATACAGCGGAGTGTCACCCACCCCGAGAGTCTAGCTTCGACGGGACCTTAGCGCTGACGATAGACGATGAATCCGCGGGTCGGATCGTACGGGGAAACGGCCACCGTCACGCGGTCACCAAGGACGACGCGAATACGGTGCCGACGGACCTTACCCGCGAGCTTCGCCAAGACCTCGTGGCCATTGTCGAGCTTGACGCGAAAGTTGCCGCCCTTCGCGATCAAGATGACCTCGCCGTCGAGATGTACTAGCTCTTCTTTGCTCATTTACTTTTCGGGGGTTCCTAGGCGCCCTGAGTAGCACTACTTGTGCCCAAGGAAAAGCGCTCCGGAGCCAAGGTGATCTAGTCTAACCCCGTGGATCGCCAGCCCCCTCGCGCGACGAGCGACGAGATCGATCTCTATATCCGTACCTACTACTCGCTGCTCCGGTCGAGCGGTGACGTACGCGTGCGCGCCTTTGAAGAGGCTCACCTCTTCTCCCGCTCCAGCCTGCACCTCGGTGCCGAGGAACCGGAGCCCGACCTCGCGGCCTTTGGTTACTCCGCCGGTCGGTTGCCTGACTGCATGCCCAAGATCCGCCATGTGGTTCTCGGGCAGTCGATGCATCAGTTCACCGCCGCCGGCTACCACATCGATCGGTGGCAGATCGTGCGCACGCGCGGCCGGCGTCGGCCTCTTCGCTGGGACGGTGGGGACACGCTCGCTGCGTTCATCGCGTCCGCGTCCGACATCGACGACCTGATCCCGATCATGACGGCGTACCAGATCGAATGGAACAAGCTGCGCGAGAACCTTCTCGCGGCGCGCATCACCGACGTCACCGACGACGTGGCGCTCGCGAGCGCTCTCGGCGACGCGGAAGCCGTGACTCGTCTGCGCGGTGCTCTCGGTCCGCGCTCGACCGACATCCTCGCCGACATGATCGACCACGACTGCGACATGTTCGTGCGCCTGCTCGACGGCTCGTTCCGCGAGTATCAGCGCAGCGCCGAGCGGTGGTGGAAGGCGATCGAACCGGCGATTCCCGTCGGCCGTCCCGTCTACTTC
Organism: Kofleriaceae bacterium; assembly: GCA_036499725.1. Taxonomy (GTDB): domain Bacteria; phylum Myxococcota_A; class Polyangia; order Haliangiales; family Haliangiaceae; genus JABFXX01. The sequence continues at coordinate 76,532 of DASYDE010000011.1, read as the reverse complement.
ATCTCGTCCAACAGCCACTCCATCGCAAATCTCATCGGTGGCTACGCGCGTGCGCACCGCGACGAGATCGCGGAGTTCCTGCATCGCGTGAATCCCGAGGATCTCGCGCCGCGCTACGACGAGGCCCTCGCGAAGGGCGACACCGCGCTCGCGACGAACATCCTCTACTACTCGCTGCGCGCGTTCATTCACCAACCGGGCCTGCAAGCCGAAGCGATTAACAGCCGCCTCGTGCAGGTTCAGGAATGGGACGCTGCCGCAGGTCTGCGCGCGATCTCGTCCCCGGGAAAGATCGACGTCGACGCGCAGGTCATCGAGCTCTCGCAGCTCAAGGTCGACAATCTCGATCCGCGCGTGCAGGTGAAGGGCATCGAGCGCATCACCGAGTCCGACGCGGTCCTCGTGAACATCGACTACCCGCTCGGCATGGCCGCGTACCACCACCTCACGTCCGTTGCGATGGGCGTCGAGGAGCTGCGCGGCATCTACATCATGGGCAAGGCGGCCACGCTCAACGGCCGCGTCGGCGATGTGATGCTCAGCAAGATCGTCCACGACGAGCACTCGCAGAACACGTACATGTTCCGCAACGCGCTCACGGCGCAGGACGTCCAGCCGTTCATGAAGCACGGCACCGTCCTCGATAACCAGAAGGCGCTCACCGTGCGCGCGACGTTCCTCCAGAACCGCGAGTACATGGACGTGTTCTATCGTGAGGGTTACACGGTCATGGAGATGGAGGCTGGTCCGTACCTGTCGGCGGCCTACGAGACCGCCGAGCCGCGCCGGCACCCGCAGGACGAGATCGTGTCCCTCGTCGATCTCAACGCGTTCGAGCTCGGCATCATCCACTACGCGTCGGATACGCCGTACTCGCGACGCCAGAGCCTGCTCTCGAAGTCGATGTCGTACTTCGGCATGGAGAGCACCTACGGGTGCTCCAACGCGATCGTGCGCCGCATCTTCACGAACGAGCTGCATCGACTCGGATGAGCCCAGAATCAGATCGAGCGGACGTCGTCGTCATCGGGGCGGGCATCAGCGGCCTCGGCTTCGCGAACTGGTATCGCGAGCTGCACCCCGACGCGCGCGTCGTCGTCCTCGAGAGCGAAGCGGAGCCCGGCGGCTACTGCCGCACGATCGTCCAGGACGGCTTTGTCTGGGACTACTCGGGCCACTTCTTCCACTTCAAGCACCCGCACGTCGAGGCGTGGCTCCGCGCGCGCATGCCCGGCCAGGACATCCGCACCGTCGAGAAGAAGAGTCTCATCCGCTACAAGGGCCTGGATATCGACTTCCCGTTCCAGAAAAATATCCACCAGCTCCCGAAGGAAGAGTTCATCGAGTGCCTCACCGATCTGTTCTTCCGGCCCGCTCCGTCCAATGATCATCCGCCCGCGTCGTTCGGCGAGATGCTCTATCGCAAGCTCGGCACCGCGATCACCGAGAAGTTCCTGCGCCCGTACAACGAGAAGCTGTACGCGACGGATCTCGATCTCCTCGACGTCGACGCGATGGGGCGCTTCTTCCCGCACGCCGACATCAAGGACATCATCGGGAACATGCGCCCCGGTGCATCCGATGGTGGCTACAACGCGACGTTCACGTATCCCGCTGGCGGAGCGGTGCAGTACGTCAACGCGCTGCTCGTGGATCTCCCCGCGGGTACCGTCTGCTGCAGCGAACGCGCGACCGCGATCGATCTGGGCTCGCGCGAGGTCGTGACAGCCAAGCGCCGTATTCGCTTTGGCGCCGTCGTCAGCAGCGCGCCGCTCCCGGTGCTCGCGCGCATGACAAACGTCGCGCACGATCCCGCCGCGTTCACGTCCAACAAGGTGCTCGTCTTCAATCTCGGGTTCGACAAGAAAGGCCCGCGCGGCGTCCACTGGATGTACTTCCCGGATCGCGAGCGCGTGTTCTATCGCGTCGGTTGGTACGACAATATTCTCGAGAGTGATCGCATGTCGCTCTACATCGAGATCGGCGCGAATACCGCCGCCACGTTCGATGTCGACGAGCTGCGCGAGCGCGTTCTCGCCGATCTCCGCGCGGAGAAGATCGTCACCGACCACACGCTCGTGTCGCACCACCACGTCGTGCTCGACCCGGCGTACGCGCATATCACCAAGGTGTCACTCGCCGAGAGCGAGCGCGTTCGCGACGGCCTCGCGCTCATGAACGTTCACTCGATGGGTCGGTACGGCCGCTGGACCTACTGCTCGATCGAGGACAACTTGATCGAGGCCCAAGAGCTCGCGCAGCGCCTCGGCGCGCCCTAGCTAGCCCGAATCATTTATGACGCGGAGGCTGATCGGGTCGCGGCCCTCCGGAGGTCTCTCGTCAGCGATCTCGTTATAACGTTGTTGTAACGAGATCGTGCAGGGGAGAGGCTGGGCGACCGGCGATCTGGAAGGCCGGGGCGCGGGTTGTCTCGAACCAGGCAGTGCGTCAGGCCGGTGATGCCTCCGCCGCGATGAAACTCGATGACGGTGCTGTGCGCCCCGTCCTTGGCTTCCCAGCGGCCAACGATCGGGTCCGCGGAGCAGCCCGCGAGGAACAGCACAGCGACGATAAGTCCGCGGCTCACGGTCTTACTTGTCGCAGCTGAACAGCGGGGCGATGGGAGAGAACTTGTACGGCGTCAGGTTCTGCGCGTCGTACGCGGAGAGTGCGTTCGTGAGCGTGTCGCGCACATCCGCGAAGCTCTGGCCGAGCTTGTTGCTCGCCGTGCCGGTGGGCTGCGCCATGCCGACGAACTTCGCCGTGCCGCACACGTCCATCGTCTCGCTCGCGGGGAGCGGATTCGCGAGTGGTGCGACTGCAGCGTCGCCGTACATCGCCACGCCGCCGACCATCACGAGCTGCATGTCAGCGGGCGTCGCCTTGAGCAGCGCGTTGTACGGATCGAGCGCGGTACCGGGGATGATGAAGAGGTCGGCCTTCTTGCCCACCTCGAGCGAGCCGAGCTTGTCGCCGACGCCGAGAGCGCGAGCAGCGTTGATGGTGACCATCGCGAACAGCTGCTGCGGCGAGAGCTGATCGCCCCACTCCGTGTTGTCGAGCTCGTCGGCAAAGCGCAGCTCGTCGAGCATGTTGTGGCTGCCGCCGATGGACCAGTCGGGCGCGAGCGCGACGTTGATCCCCTTGGACAGCGCGAGCGGGATGTCCGTCGTGGTGCCGTAGAGGAACGTGTTGGAGCGCGGCGACCACACCAGGTTCATGCCGTGCTGGGCGACGATGTTCAAGTCGCCGTCCTGCAGCGCGGTGCCATGGACGATCGTCGTGTGCGGCGAGTAGAGGCACTCGGGCGTCGTCGAGATCGAAGCGAGCTGCGTGAGCTCGCGGCGCGCGATGGCGTCCGTGCCTTCGGCGATGTGAATGACGTAGGAGGTCGTGCGGCCGGCCGTGAAGTTTCTGCAGACGCCGTCGGCGCTGGCCTGCGTCGGGAAGATCGTCGCGGTTTGCATGTGATCTTCGCCCAGGCCGTTCGCGCCAGTGTCGATGGTGCGTGCGACGGAGCCAAAGCACGCCTTGTCGGTCGGGTTCGCCGAGCCCTGGATCGACGTGGTGCCAGCGATCAGGTGCTTGAGCTCGCCATACTTGTCCATCTCGCAGCCGAGCGAGATCGGCGAGCCTTCGCCGTTGAGGTACTGCTTCGCGTCGACGAGCGCCTTGTATTTGACGTCGTTCGGCCACTGGTTGTGGTTCGTGTATGCCTTCGACGGCGACCAATCGCTCTCGTCGAACATGTCGAACAGGATGTGGTCGTGCGCGTTGAGCAGACCGGGAACGATGAGGCCGTCGGTGTGGACGACCGCCGCATCAGGGGCGAAGCACGACTCGGCGACGCACGTGATGGTGTCGCCCTCGACGAGAACTTCGCCGACGAACGCGTGGTCCGCCTGGACGATCGTGCCCTGGAGCAGCACCTTGTCCCGGCGCGGCATGCTGACGAGCTGGATGCCCGTCGTGACGGGCGGGGGAGGTGGCGCACCGTTCGTGGAGCCGAGCGAGCACGTGATCGCACCGAGCGCCCACGGACCGCCGTCGTACTCGCGACCGAAGCACTGGCCGCCGATCGACGTACCAGCCCAGCCGCTCGCGTGTGTGTCGTGCGCGTCGCCGGATGGATCGACGACGCGAACCTGATCTGCCGACGCGGTGTTGATACCGGAGTAGGGAACGAGGAGCACCGCGTGCGCATCGAGGGTCCCCGTCAGCGCCTTGGGCTTGGTCCCGCCATCGGCGATGTCATCGACCTGCCAGCCGACGAGGCTGACCGGGGCATCGCTCGCGTTGTAGAGCTCGATCTTTCCGGTGTTGCCGGCGGTGAACTCGTTGATGACGATGTCGCCGACGGTGGCGTCGTCGCTCGTGACGGCGTTGTCGAGGGAGGAGTTGGAGTCGGTTCCGCTTTGGGCGCAACCAACCATCCCCAGTGCGAGGACCAGAGCTTGAGCGCGCATGGATTAGAACCCCGTCGAAGCCGGAGCCGGCGTCGCTGACTTGGTGTAGCCCTGCTGCAGGATGTACGTCTCGAACTGAGACTTCTCGGCAGCGAGCGTGGAGATGAGGGCGACGGTCGCTTCGATCGCGCGGTCCGCCTGCGCACCCTTGAGGTTCTTGCTGCGACCGGCGCTGTCGTAGAGCTGCGCGGCGACGTAGTGGAAGAGGTCGGCCTGCGCCCGATAATCGAGCGCGCTGTCGGGGACGATGCCCGCGAACGCGGCCTTGAGGTTCGTGACGAGCTCGGGGTGCTTCGCCTTGATGTAGTTCGTCGCAAGGACCTTGAGCTTGGACATGTCGGAGTACTCCTGCATGTCGTTGCCGTTGTTCAGCACGTCGGCGTACGAGGCCTCGCCGGGCCGCAGCTCGTTGCCGACGATGACCTGGTTGCCGAGCGTGTGCGCGACGAGGCCGAAGAACTGGACGTTCGTCATGTTGTAGCCCCAGCCGAGCGTCGGGAAGCCGAACGCCATGCCGCGGTAATCCTCGATCGCCATCACGGCGTACCAATCGGTGAGCGCGGAGCGGCCGGTGCCGTCGAGCTGCGATGCGGTCGCGTTGGACGACTTTGCGAGCAGCTCCATCATGGAGCGTGCGTAGGTCGTCGTCTCCGCTGCGGGCATCGCGCCCATGTCCAGAAGCTGGCGGCCGAACGTGCTCGCGAGCGGGCCGTGCGTCGGCGTGGCCATCGCGACAACACCGATCAGCTCGGCGCGCGTGGGCTTGTCGGTGATGAAGTACGCGGTCGAGTCACTCGCGATCGGCATGCGCAGCGCGCCACCGGCTGCCGTCGAGAAGTACATGCCGAACGTCGAGACCGCGAGACCGCCGAGCGACGGGTCCTTCAGGTTCTGCGAGATCGTGTTGTAGAACTTGTATTCCTTGGTGATGCGACGCGGCGTGCTGTTGATGCCGTTCACCGCGCTGACGATCTTGCTGAAGTTCAGGTAGCGCTCGCTGATCGTCGCGCCCTTCATGTACTTGTTGATCCACGACGCGTGCTTGTAGAGCTCGCAGCTCTTGAGGAACGCGCCGACCGGCGTCTTGTTGAAGTACTTGTACGACTCGCGGTCGCGCGACGCGGCCGGCATGATCGTGTCCTCGAGGTACTGGCGGAACGAGCGGTCGCCGGGGAACGTCAGCGTGATGCTGTCCTTGGTCGTCGTGTCGCGCTTGAGCTTGAGTGCGTGACCGGCGAGCGTACCGGTGAGCGTGTCGTCTTTGACGCCGGAGCTGTGCGCGGCGATGGCGAGCGTGCCCTGCGTCGCGGTCAGCGTGTCGCCGCCGCGGGTCATGCTGTAGACGTCCTTGCCGACGTGCACGCGCACGCCGATCGCGGACCACGACTCGACTACGACATCATCCGTGAGCGCGGCGCCGTCCAGGGTGCCGCTCCACAGACCGTTCAGGTCGTCATCGGAGACGACGGTCGTGGCGTCACTGTCATCCTGCGAGAGGTCCTCATCGCCAACGGCATCATCGGAGGATGCGCAGGCGGGGACGACGGTAAGGGTAGCGGCGAGGGCGAAGGCGAAGGTGCGTAGGTGGGTCACACGTGCCCGGACGTACGCTGTCCGGTGACAGTCGCGTGCCGGACGCGTTTCACTTCAGCGGTACGCGCAGGACGATCGCACCGAGGCCACGGCCGGGATCCGTCGCCGGCATTGCGATGACATCCAGGTACTTACCGTTCGCGATCGCCCCGTGGGGCTCGTACGTGTCCGGCATGGCAAAGAACGCTGGATCCTGGGTTTCCGTCCACACGCCGATCACGCTGCCCTGTGCCCGGACAGCGATCACCTTCTCGTCGGACACGGCGGCCACCTGGGTCGCCCGCGCATTGTTGAGGTGCACCGGGTGGCAATCGTTGGAACAGACGGTGTAGTCGAGCCCGCCGGTCGTGAACAGCGCGGCGCGCTCACCGCAGCCGACGAGGTTACCGCTGACCTCGAGCACCTTGAACGCGCCGGTCTCGTCGATGCGTACCGCTTCGCTCCCACTGAGCGCGACCCACGCCGCACCCTTCGTCGTGCACGACAGGGTCGGAACGCCGGCCGGTAGCGTGATCACCTTGGGCTCGACGCCGGGACGCACCCACGCCGCGTGCCCGGTGCCGGGCGCTGCGTACGGATCATCGGCGATCGATGGGTCGCTCCACGTGACGATGGTCGCGCCGGTGACATCCGTCGTGACGGCGACATCGGCCTCGGGGAATTCCTGCTTGGCCCAGCCGTCTTCCTTGAGCGTCGCGATGACGACCTTCTGCGCGTCCTCGGACGGATCCTTCGGCTCGTAGCCGTACTCGTCCTTCTGCGCCGAGGCGACAGCCTTCTTGTACGCAGCCTCCTCCTCTTTGGTGAGCTTGCGGTTCGCGACATAGATGACGTATGCCTGCTTCAACGTTCCGCCGGCTGCGCGCACGCTCGCGCCTTCTTCGCCGGTCGCGACGATCGACGTCAGTGCGTACGGCGCCTTGTTCGGCCCGATTGTCACCGAGATTCCATCCGCACTCGTCGCGACCCAGTCGTTGCCGGGGAGCGCGAGCGTGCCGTCCACCTCGGGCGTCGTTACCGTGGGCGTGCCGCCCGCCGTCAGCATGATGCGCCACGGATGCTTGTCCTGACCGTGGAACGCGAGCGAGTCCACCGTCGACAGCGACGATGTCTTCCAACCGAGGAGCTCGGTGACGTGCTCCGCACCCTGACCGAGCGGCACGAGCTGCGCCTTTGGCAGCGACTGCACCTTGGCCGTCCCCAGATCGGCAGCCGACATGCCTGCCGCTGTGCGGAGGTCTGCGCGCGCCTGATCGAGCGCGACGAGTGCAGCCGGTAGCTCCTGCACGCCCATGCGCACGTCGGAGTCAGTCTTGCCGAACGGATCCTGATGCACGGCAAACGCCTTGGCGACGTCGGTGGCCGCGCGATCGAGCGTCATCCACGCTTGCTCGATCTTGAGGTTACCGGTGTCCTCCGCCGGACCGCGCGAGATCTTGCCGACGATCTTGATGCAGTCCTTGTGGAGAGCTTCTTCCTCGCTCGGCGCGAGCTCTTTGCGCGGCAGGAGCTCGTAGACCGCGAGCGCCTCGGCGCCGTCAGCCGAGTAGGGCGTCGGTCCAAAGAAGCAGGTGCGCGCCGCCTCGAACCGCTTCTCCCAGCGCAGGATCTCCGCCTGCGCCTTGAGCCGATCCTGATCCTTGGGGTGGATGAACATGAACCATCCGAGCCACAGGAGGCCCGCCGCAATCGCGAGCGAGCCAGCAATCCACGCGACTTTGGAGCTCTTGGCCATGCCCTCGCTATAACGCACTTCCATCGGTGTCCGGACGTGAGGTGCCGGGCAGGAGTTGCATCCACCCCATGCCGATACTTCGAGCCAGGGGCATAGTTCCGGCATGAAGCCTCTGCCGCCGCCCGACGCCTATGTGAATGGTACGTGGGTAGCCACGCAGCGCCGCTACGCCGTCGTGGACCCGTACGACGACAAGACGCTCGTCGAGGTCGCCGACTGCGACGACGCGACCGTGGATGTCGCCATCGCCGCGATGACCAAGGTGGCCGCGGCCTGGCGCGCGACCCCCGGTCCCGAGCGCGGCAAGTACCTGCGGGCGATGGGCGACGCGATGCTCGCGAACGAGGCCCGTTACGCGGAGGTCTGTACGCGCGAGAACGGCAAGGCACTCAAGGAGTCCGTCGGCGAAGTGAAGTACGCGGCGAGCTTCCTGCTGTGGTTCGCGGGCGAAGCGGAGCGCATCTACGGCGAGACGATTCCCGCGAGTCGCGCCGAGACGCGCATCGTCGTCACGCGCGAGCCCGTCGGACCGTGCGCGCTGATCACGCCGTGGAACTTCCCGTACGCGATGCTCACGCGGAAGATCGGTGCGGCGCTCGCCGCGGGATGCCCTGTCGTCTGCAAGCCGGCGCATCAAACGCCGCTGTCCGCGCTGCTCCTCGCGGAAGCCGCGCACGACGCGAAGCTGCCGGCGGGCGTGCTCAACGTCGTTCCCAGTCGCGACGCGGCACGCATCGGCACCAAGTTCATCGCGAGCCCGGCGATCCGGAAGATCAGCTTCACCGGATCGACCAAGGTCGGGATGGGCCTCATGCGCGCCGCGGCCGATGATCTCAAGCGTGTGTCCCTCGAGCTCGGCGGTAACGCGCCGTTCGTGGTTCTCGCCGACGCGGATCTCGACAACGCGGTCGCGCAGGCGATGATCGCGAAGTTTCGCAACACCGGTCAGAGTTGCGTCGCGGCCAACCGGTTCATCGTCGATGCGTCGATCGCGGATGCATTCACGACCAAGCTCGTCGCCGAGGTCGCGAAGTTCAAGACAGGCCACGGCCTCACCGACGGCGTCGATATCGGACCGCTGATCGACGACAACGCGGTCGTGAAGGTCCGGCGCCTCGTCGACGACGCGATCGAGAAGGGCGCGAAGCTTGTCCATGGTGCGCGCCCCGACGGCAACGGCTTCAAAGATGGCAAGGCCGTCGAGCCGGGTGCACGCATCGTCGCGCCGCTCGTTCTCTCCGGCATCACGGCTGACATGGCGGTGTGGCGCGAGGAGATCTTTGGACCCGTCGTCGCGATCCGCACCGCGACCAGCGAAGCCGATGCGCTCGCGCAAGCGAACGATACCGACGCAGGGCTTGTCGCGTACGTGATGAGCAAAGCGGCGGGGCAGCGCTTCGCCGAGGGCCTGCAATCCGGCATGGTCGGTGTCAACGAGGGGCTCGTCTCTGCCGCGCAGGCGCCGTTCGGCGGCATCAAGCACTCCGGGCTCGGCCGCGAAGGCTCACGCCACGGCATCGAGGACTACACGAACCTCAAGTACGTCGCGACGAAGCTCTAGTCGAGGTTGCGCTCTTCCTCGAGGATCCAGCGACCGCCGCGACACCACAGCGCCGAGCTGGCGCCGCCCGGACTCCCCCAGGACAGGACGCAGTAGCTTTCGCCGCGCGCGCATGGCTGGCCCTCGCGCGGCTCGGGTGCACAGGTCCCGTCCGCGCGGTGCGCCACCTTCTGTGGATGCCCACATTTCGCCATCAGCGCGAGCACGAGCGAGGACATGATACTGCGCACGAGAGTACGGACGCTCGCGAGGGACCAGAGTTGCAGCGATCGGCGCTACGGCACGCGGGCGGAGTCGCCGTCGAAGCCGGCCTTGTCGAGGATCGAGTGAATGTCGACCGCCTCGAAGCTGTCGCCGGTGACGCTCTGTACTTCGTCGAGGATCGTGTCGGTGTCCCACGCGCCCGGCGCCCCCGACACGTACCAAGCGGAGCCACCGTCGGCGAGGTACATCCCGTACGTCTTCATCGCCTGCAGAATCGCTTTGCTCTGCTTGGAGTAGCTCGCCGGAATCTCGAAGCTCGCCTTGAGCCGGAACAGCTGACCCATCTGCGGATGGTCGAGCTCCGTATGGTTGCCCGTGTGGTGGCGCGCGGGCCACGAGTACGTCGCACGGATGCTGCCCGACGGGATCGTGAAGCGCAGCGCGTGCTTGATCTCGCCGCTCTCGGCTTCTTCGGGTTTGAGCAGGAGCGGAAGGATCGGAAAGCCCGCGGCGTCGGCCGAGGTCCAGTCCTGGGGGCGCAGTGCGTTCGAGCTCAGATCGAACGTCGCCGAACCAAAGATCTGCCAGCCGGCCGACGGCTTGTAGACGTGATAGCCCTCCCAGAGGCGGCAGTTGTCGACGTCGATCGCGAGGAGGTGATGGTCAGCCGCGGGCTGATGATCGGCCGCCGTCGAGAGGCCGCCTTCGACGACCGCGCTGTTCGGGAACGGCAGATACGCGGTGCCGTGATCGCACGGCGAGACGAGGCCCTTGCTCGCGTCCGCGCAATCCGATTCGGGCTTGGGATCCCAATCGAAGTCGGTGTCGGGCGTCGTGTACGCGACCTGCGCCCAAGTCATCGAGTTGCCGTGCACGAGGTTGTAGGGAATGCCGTAGAAGTCGTCGCTCGTCTGATCCGTCTGCGTGCCGAGGTCCAGGTGGATGCGGCCGCCGCGCCCGATCAGATCGATGTAGTCGTCGGACTCGTGCAGTGGAGGGAGCGCATCGATCTTCGTGTTGAAGATGTTGTCGGCCGGGAGGATGTTGCACCCACCGATCTTCGGCGTCGTCGCTGTCGGGTCGACACCGCCGCCGGCATCGCCGCCCGTCGTGTCATCGCCATCGTCTCCGGTGCCACCACCGCCGCCGCATGCTGCGACCAACAAGAGAATCAAAGCGCGCTTGATCATCATTGGATCGTTCCCCCGAGCGACCGGTCGATCATCGTCCGCTTTGGGCCCGATCGCTAGCGGGAATATGTACGAGCGGCTAAGGTCGCGTTCGATGCTGGAAGCCCCACGTCCTGTTCGTACATCCGTAGATCCCGCATCCCCGCTGAAGGGCGCGCGCATCGTCGTCGGCGTCGCGGGTGGCATCGCCGCATACAAGGCCGCCGAGCTCGTTCGTCAGCTCGACAAGGCGGGCGCCATCGTGCAAGTCGCGATGACTCCGCGCGCGCAGAAGTTTGTCGGTCCGCTGACGTTTCAAGCGCTGACCAAGAAGCCCGTGTTCACCAATCTGTTCGATCCGGGCGAGGAAGCGGCCATCGGTCACATCCAGCTCGCGGATCAGGCGGACCTTGTCATCATCGCTCCGGCTACGGCCAATGCGATCGCGCGCCTCGCGCACGGTGGCGCCGACGATGCGGTCAGCGCGGTCGTTCTCGCCACGCGCGCGCCGGTGCTGATCGCGCCGTCGATGAACGTGAACATGTGGAACCACCCGCTCACGCGCCACAACCTGCAGCGCCTGCGGGACCTCGCCGGTTATCACATCGTCGGTCCGGGCGATGGCTTCCTCGCGTGCCGCTGGACGGGACCGGGTCGCCTCGCGGAGCCGTCCGATATCGTCGAGGCGGCCGCGCACGTTCTCTCCACGCAGGATCTCAGCGGTGTACGCGTCGTCGTCACGGCGGGCCCCACGTACGAACCGATCGATCCCGTGCGCTTCGTCGGCAATCGCTCGAGCGGCAAGATGGGTGTCGCGATCGCTGCCGCCGCGCAACGCCGCGGTGCGGACGTTCGTCTCGTGCTGGGTCCGAGCTCGCTGACGCCTCCCGTTGGCGTCACCACGATGAGCGTCGAGAACGCCAGCCAGCTCCGCTGGGCGCTCGCCGACGCGACCAAGGATGCGGACGTCGTCATCATGACAGCCGCTGTTGCCGACTTCCGTCCCAAAGAGGAAGCGAAGCAGAAGCTCAAGCGCGGCGAGCTAGGCCCGACCACATCGATCGAGCTCGTGCAGAACCCCGACCTGCTCGCCGAGCTCGGCAAGCAGCGCGGCAGCAAGAAGACGCCGCTGCTCGTCGGCTTCGCGGCCGAGACGGAGCACGTCATCGAGAACGCAGAGAAGAAGCTGCGCTCCAAGAACGTCGACCTCGTTGTTGCGAACGACGTGAGCGAGCCAGGCTCCGGCTTCGCGGTCGATACCAACCGCGTCACGCTCGTGGACTCGAGCGGCGGCATCGAGGTCCCGGCCGGTACCAAGCAGGTGGTCGCCCACCGGATCCTCGATCACGTGGTCGCCATGCGCCGCGCCGCCGAGGAAGCGCCCGCGCGAGCAGTGAAGGCGCCCAAGAAGAAGTCGGCCGCTCGCAAGAAGCGTTGATGTAGGCACATCGTCTTGTCGACGATTGCGTCTGTAGAGGGCCTCCATGCGGAGGATCTTCTTCTTTTCGGTGTCGCACACGAGCGATCGCCGACTACGTAACCAGGTCCTACCCGGATCTCGTGAGCGACTCACGGTCGATGGTCTCGATCTCGTGACGCATCCGGCCGACTTCGATCATTGGTGTCGAACCAACATCTTCGTGGTCTTGTCGTCGGAGCCGCTCTCGTAGCTGGCGTGGTTGGATGTGCGACGTCGGACGACGCCGCCCCGGCCCCGATGACCCAGACCCAGATCGACGTCGTGGCGATGCTCCCGCAGCTCGCGGCCCAGGGCCATCAGCGCGTCATCGTCGGCCTCGACACGGGCGCGGCGCTCGGCCTCGACAACGCTCGCATCAACACGTCCGGGCTCGTCAACACCGACCTGATCGCGAAGGCGGAGAAGGCGGTCTCCGAACGCCTCGTCACTGCGAACGTCACCGACCTCGGCGGCCTCGTGACGATGCCGTACCTGACGCTCGACGTGAACAGCGCGGAAGCGCTCGTGGCGATCGCCTCCGATCCGGCCGTGGCGTCGATCGAGCCCGATACGCTCTCGGCCCCGACGCTCGATGTCTCCGCGACGGTCATCGATGCGCGCGCGGCGTGGTCGAACGGCTACACCGGCGACGGCTACGCTGTCGCGATTCTCGACACCGGCGTCCTCACGACGCATACGCACCTCGCCGGCAAGCTCGCGTCGGAAGCTTGCTACTCGTCCAACGATGCCAATAGCGGCGCGACCTCGCTGTGCCCGGGTGGCGTGACCTCGTCTACCGCCGCTGGCGCGGGTATGGCGTGCACGGTCGCAGGCTGCGATCACGGCACACACGTCGCGGCGATCGCGACGTCGAGCAACGCCACGTACAAGGGTATCGGCAACGGCGCGAAGCTCGTCGCGATCCAGGTGTTCACCAAGTTCACCTCGACAACGCAGTGCGGAGCGACCGCGCCGTGCGTGCTCTCGTATGGCTCGGACTGGCTCAAGGGCCTCGACCGCGTTCTCCAGCTCTCGCAGAGCGGCACCAAGATCGCCGCGGTCAACATGAGCCTCGGCGGCGGGCAGTTCACCTCCGCGTGCGACGCGACGTATCCGAGCGCGAAGACCGCGATCGATAACCTCGCGGCTGCCGGCATCGCCACCGTCATCGCGGCCGGCAACGATGGCTACACGAACGCGGTCGCGTTCCCGGGCTGCCTCTCGGGCGCGGTCACCGTCGGTGCCACGACCAAGACGGACGGTATCCCGAGCTACACGAACCTCTCCGCCGGTGTCGACGTTCTCGCTCCTGGCTCGAGCATCACGGCCGCCGTCTCTTCGAGCACGACCGCTGTCGGTACCAAGAGCGGTACGTCGATGGCGTCGCCGCACGTCGCGGGCGCGTTTGCCGTGCTGCGCCAGGCGAAGCCGACGATGACGGTCGCAGAAGGCGTTGCTGCACTCCAAGCGACGGGCAAAGCGATCACCGATACGCGCTCGGGCGGCGCGATCACGAAGGAGCGCATCGACGTCGGGGCTGCCATCTCGGCGATGCTCGAGCCGACGCCCGCCGGCTGCACGCGCCAAGCGCCCACCGTCTCCGTCGCTCAGCCCGCCGCTGTCGCGAGCCCGTCGGTCGCGCGGTTCGTGGTCACCCTGAAGAACAACGATCCGACCGTCTGCGGCGCCTCGTCGTTCGACCTCGAGACGACGCCGCCCGCCGGGTGGACCGCCACGAACGCGACGCCCGCCGTCGGCGCTGGGAACACCGTCATCGCGACGATCGACATCACCCCTCCGTCGACGCTCCTGTCGGGCGACACGTCGTTCACGTTCACGGCGGTGAACATCGGCGCGCGAGAGATCGCCGGCAAGGCGACAGCGAAGTACGCGATGAGCTGCGCCCACGTCGCGCCGACCCTCGCGCTCGCTCCGGCCGCGGACGGCGTGCTGACGGCGTCGATCACGAACATGGACCCGACGACGTGCTCGGCCACGATGTTCCACGTCAGGGTGCAGGCCACCGCGACCGTCACGCCGTCCTCGAACGATGTCGAACTGTCTTCCGGCTCGCAGAGTGACGTGGCGCTGCCGTTCGACCCGAAGACGGCGCCCGGCGACTACCCGGTCGCGATCACGCTGACCACCGATGACGGCACCGTCGTCGCCCAGGCCGACGGCATGGCCACCGTCGACGCGCCGACGGATATCCCCAGCGCAGACCTCGGATGCAGCACGAGCGGCAAGGGCGGGGCGGGCACTGGGGTGCTCGTCGCCCTTGGCCTCGTCTCGCTGCGTCGCCGCCGCCGGTAGTTAATCGACGAGGATTCCCGGCGCCGGGAACTTCGCGCAGAGCTCGCGAATCTCACCGGAGATCTTGGCGAGCTCGTCGGGGTTTTCGTGGGCAGTGACGGCGCGATCCATCCACGCCGCGATCTGCTTCATCTCCGCGTCCTTCATGCCGCGGCTCGTGACGGATGCCGTGCCGAGGCGGACGCCCGACGGATCGAACGGCTTGCGCGGATCGAACGGGATGGAGTTGTAGTTCAGCTCGAGACCCGCCGCGTCCATCGCCTTCGCGGCGAGCTTTCCTGAAATGTTCTTCGGCGTCAGGTCGGCGAGGATGAGGTGATTGTCGCTGCCGCCCGTGATGAGCGACCAGCCCTTCTCGACGAGCGCTGCGGCAAGCGAGCGCGAGTTCGCCACGATCTGATGCGCGTACTGCTTGAATAGATCCGTCTGCGCTTCCTTGAGCGCGATCGCGATGCCGGCCGTGGTGTGGTTGTGCGGGCCTCCCTGGAGACCGGGGAACACCGCGCGATCGATCGCCTTGGCGTGCGTCGACTTGCACATCAACATGCCGCCGCGCGGACCGCGGAGCGTCTTGTGCGTCGTCGTCGACACGACGTCCGCGTACGGAATTGGCGATGGATGCGCGCCGCCCGCGACGAGGCCGGCGATGTGCGCGATGTCAGCTGCGAAGATCGCACCGACTTCTTTCGCGATCTCGGCGTACGCCGCGAACTCGATCGTGCGGGGCACGGCCGTACCGCCGGCCCACATCAACTTCGGTTTCTCTTTGCGCGCGAGGTCGCGGACCTCGTCCATGTCGATGCGGTGCGTGTCCTTGCGGACGCCGTACTGCACGGCGCGGAAGAAGCTGCCCGTGATGGAGACGTTCCATCCGTGCGTCAGGTGACCGCCGGCCGGAAGACCGAGGCCCATCACTGTCTCGCCCGGCTTCACGAATGCGAAGTACACGGCGAGGTTCGCGGGCGAGCCCGAGTAGGGCTGGACGTTCGCGTGCTCGGCGCCGAACACGGACTTCGCGCGGTCGATGCACAGCTGCTCGATCTGATCGATGTACTGCTGGCCCTCGTAGTAGCGCTTGCCCGGATAGCCCTCGCTGTACTTGTTGGTCAGCACGCTGCCCGTCGCGGCGAGCACGGCACCCGATACGTAGTTCTCCGACGCGATCAGGCGGATCTTGTCGCGCTGCCGAACCTCTTCCTTCGCGATGAGGTCCGCGATCTCGGGGTCGACGGACGCGAGCGTGGCTTGCAGGGCAGGGTTCATGCCCGACTTATACCCCGACGGTGTCGCGGTCGACGATGCCTGCGCGGCTCAACGCATCGACGATCCGCTGCGCCAGCTGGGTGCCCATCGGCGTCGCCAGGAGCGGCAGGAGCGGCACCACCATATCCAGCGCGTCGTCGACGAACCGATGCGTGTTCTTCTCGCCCGGACTGCCGTCGCGGACGAACACGAGCAGC
Source organism: Kofleriaceae bacterium (assembly GCA_036499725.1). GTDB lineage: Bacteria > Myxococcota_A > Polyangia > Haliangiales > Haliangiaceae > JABFXX01. Next base: position 60,572 of record DASYDE010000011.1, on the reverse strand, counting down.
ATCGCCATCTGCATCAGCCAGAGTGCCTGCGCGGCCATCGGGCGCATCACCGCCGGCACCACCGAGCCCTCCAACGCGGCGTCGATGAGAGCGATCGCCTTTGCTCTGACCGAGGCTGACTTGGTGGAGAACGCGCTGACCTGATCCGCCGGATCGATCAAGCGCTGGACAATGCTCGCCATCATCTTCTTCTGCGGCGCGAGACTCTCGAGCTTCGCGTGGAACAGCGCTCCGAGTCGCGCGCGCACATCGCGGCCCTCCGGCAGAACCACGCGCTCGATCTCGCGCTGGTTCTCCTCGTAGTACGCGAAGATCAGATCTTCCTTCGACGAGAAGTAGTAGTACGCCGCGCCGAGGGACATGCCCGCCGCCCTTGCGATGTCGCGCATCGTCGTCGCTTCCACGCCGCGCTTCTGAAACAGCGCGAGCGCGCGCTCGAGCAACACGCGCTTTGTCGTGTCACTCTTCTTCTCGCCGGGCAGCGGCTTGGGACGACGTGCTGGCATCAGGCGTACTTTGCGCGCGGTGTGACGAGCAGAGAGAGAACGAGGCTCCCGATCGAAGCCCAAGCCGCCAGTGCCAACCAGTAGACCGCAAGCGGCAGCATTCGTCCGCCGCTGCGATGACGAAAGTTCTGTAACGCGACGCTGGCGACCTGCGCAGCGAAGAGGCCCGGGATCAGCAGCACGAACGGGCAGAGGAGAATCACGAGGCCGAGCGCATCAAACATAGGACCCTCTCGAGATGGGGGGCAGAACGACCGCTCTCGGTAGCTGGATCTCCGCAGGGTCGATCCACGCGTCGGGAGTTTCGAGGGTGGCGAGGATGCGTCGCTCTCGTCGGTTGATTGCGGGCTGCCGGAGCCCGCAGGCGAGCAGGAAGATCAGCGCGAGCGGGATGAACACGCCGCTCGTCACTACGCTCACGGTCGTACCCACGACGAGCGCCCCGAGTTGGGCGAGGTAGTAGAGCGCGAGCGTGCGGTCGTCGTTGATTCGTCGTCGGCGATGCGTCCGCAGCGACGCTCTGACCCAGAGCACCCCGAGCCACCCCGGCGACGAGATCACCAATGCGCCGAGCAGCATCGCTGCCACCGTGAGGCTGTTATCAGCGGTCATCGAATCACGCTCCTTGGCGACGCACGATGGCGCGCGGAAGCACCGTCTGCTCGACGTCATCCGGGATCCCCATCTCGCTGCGGATGCGGCGATCGATGCGCCGGTTGTATGCGTTGATGCTGAGGTCCGCGATCCCAGCCGGGATGACGATGAGATTCACCATGCCCCAGGTCGTGACGGCGATGGCGCCGCCCGCGAGATAGGCGGCCGTGAGCGCGAGGTAGTGCCACGCGAGGGTCCGGCCTTCGAGCGTCCGGCGCTTTCGGTTCGCCGCGAGAAGACGACGAGCGAGGTAGAGCGCGTAGGTGGCCGGGATCGCGACGGCCAGAATGATGACGGCGATCGCGATCGCGAACGTGAGCGGGGTGAACCACATGATGGACTCCTGGTCGTGGGGCGGCTAGAGGCGAACGGTGTGTGGCGTCGCGCTGCTGCGACCGACCCGGTGGAAGATGTAGAGGTTGGCCATGTGCGCCAGACCGAGCAGCAGGAGCAGCGTCCCTAGCCGCGTGGAGAGGAGCGCCATCGCTTCGGTCGGCGTCCCGACGCGCACCTCGTTCGCCTGCAGCAGGAGCAACGACCAACCGAGGTTCACGAGATAGAAGCCGATGACGAGGAGCTGATTCACCGCAGCCGCGAAGTCGGGCTTCTCGGGGAACACCGAGCGCAGGAACACGGCGCCGTGCTTGGAGAGCTGGCGAGCAAGGAACATCGTGAGGCCGACCGCGATCACCGCGTAGGGGATGAGAACGAGGAGGGTTGATTCCGTATTGAACATGTTCAAAACATGCGCTCGCATCGAGATCTGAACAAGGCCGGAACTGAACATGTTCAAAACAATTCAAGTGCGGCTGCAATCCGACGGCGAACCGGGCGTTTACGGCAGCGGGAGCAGGGCCGCCTGTTCAAAAAACGCGGTAAGAGAGGGCATGGCCGCGCTCGAATACGCCGACCACCGCGCTGATCCCGGCGCATGGGCGAAGCAGCTCGGGATCTCGAAGGAAGCCGTCGAGGTCTACCTGGCGAGCGACGTCATCGACCTCCACGTCGACTCGTTCATCTGGAGCCGCGTCTTTGGTTATGACCTGACCAAGCGCCACGGCCACGGCCTCTTGCGTGCGCGCGTGTACAGCCAGGTCGACCTACCGCGGATTCGCGAAGCGGCGGTTACCGGGGCCATCTGGGTCATCACGACCAACCCGCTGCGTGGCCCGCGGGGCAGGGCGGAGACGTTCACCAAGAACCTCGAGAAGCTGACCGGGATCTTGGCGAGCGTCCCCGACGACGTGCAGATCGTGAAGACCACTGCCGAGTATCGCGCGGCGAAAGCAGCGGGCAAGCACGCGGCGTGGATCGGCATCCAGGGCGGCAACGCGGTCGACGATCACAATGCGCTCGACCGGCTCGACGACCGCATCGTGCGCGTCACGCTCGTGCACCTGTCCAACTCGCAGCTGGGGACGACGAGCTCGCCGCTCGCCTCGCACGATGCGGGCATCAGCGATGACGGGCGCGCGTACGTCGAGGCGCTGAACACCAAGAAGATCTTCGTCGACCTCGCGCACGTCTCCAAGAAGGGCTTCTGGGGCGCGGTGGAAGCGCACGACAAGAGCATTCCGCTCATCTGCACGCACACCGGCGTCTCGGGCGTGTACGAGCACTGGCGCAATCTCGACGACGATCAGCTCCGCGCGATCGCCGATACGGGCGGCACGATCGGCATCATGTTCGAGAGTAGCTTTCTCGGCCCGTCACGCCGTGACGCGAAGGTCGACTGGATCGCCGCGCACATCATGCACGTCGTCGAGACGGTTGGTGCGGACCACTGCTCCATCGGTAGCGACTTCGATGGAGCGATCGTCCCCCCGCGTGACGTGCCCACGTGCCTCGAGCTACCGCGCATCGTCGACGCGCTCCTGCGCCGAGGAGTCACGGCGGAACAAGTGCAGAGCATCTTCGGCGGTAGCTACCTGCGCTCTCTCGAGCTGCTGCGCGGCTGATCAGCCCGCGCCGCCGTTGCGGATCGCGCGGCGCCCACCCGCGGCCTCGTAGACCCGGTCCTTGCTGCGCTGATAGTCCGCGCGGACCAGCTGGAGATGCGCACGCTCGAGGTCGCGGCGGACCTCGGCTCGCTCGGCCCGTTCCCTCAGCGCTGCGATCTGCTTGTCCAATTGCTGGGCGCGGAGGAGCTGATGCGCGGCGACCGCTTTGTTCCACTCGTTCGTCTTCACGTCGAGCTGGCGCTGCATGGTGCGAAGAAGTTGTTCACTGGACCGGAGCGCGGCTGCCGAGCGCTGCACCTTCGCGGCGGCGACTCGCTGTGCGGCGGTGGAATCAGACAGCGTCGCAGACGAGCGCTCGTGCCGCATCTCGAGGCTGCTGACCCTGTCCGCGCTCGCGGCGCCCGCGGAACCGACGACAAGGAATGCACTGGCGATGAGCTTGAGCATGACGATCTCCCCAAAGTTGGTGATGTCCACTCCAGGTGCATCGCCAATGCCGTTCACACCGTGCGGGCGGGCGCGCGCGGTGCGCTCTCCGACGGTGATCGCCTTCACTAACCGCGTCCCTGCGATATAACCGCACCGCATGTTCACACCGTCGCGGGAGGAGTTCGTCGCGGCCGCTCGAGGCCCGGAAGGCGGGGCGCCGCGCGGCAACCTCATCCCCGTCTACAAAGAGCTGCTCGCAGACAGCGACACGCCCGTCTCGGCGTATTCAGCACTCGGCGCGGGGGAGCACTCGTTCCTGCTCGAGTCCGTCGTCGGTGGCGCAACGTGGGCGGCGTACTCGTTTGTTGGCGTCGCGCCGCGCGCGGTCGTGCGCTGGCAAAACGGCACGGCGAGTGTGACCTGGTACGACGTCGACGCAGGTGGACCGCCGCGCTCGGCAGAGTGGGCGACGCCCGACCCGACGGCCGCGCTCGCGGAGGTGCTCGGCGAGCTCAAGCCCGTCGAGATTCCTGGCCTGCCGCGCTTCTGGGGCGGGGCCGTGGGCTGGATCGCGTACGACTGCGTACGGGCGTTCGAGGAGCTGCCCGCTCGTGCACGGCCCGGCATCGACCTGCCGCCGATGTGCATGGTCATCACGGACACGCTGCTCATCTTCGACAACCTTCGCCAAACGCTGAAAGTCGTCGCGACCCCGTACGTCGCTCGCCCCGAGCGCGCCGAGGCCGCGTACGACAGCGCGTGCCAGCGTATCGACGCGATCATCGCCAAGCTGCGCGAGCCGCGCCGTCCGCTGCCGACGCTGACACCGCCGCGGTTGGGTGAACCGCCGGGTCCCGTGCCTCCATCGTCGTTCACCAAGCCCGATTTCCTCGGCGCCGTCGATCGTGTGAAGGAGTACGTCCTCGCCGGCGATGCGTTCCAGGTCGTGCTCTCGCAGCGCTTCACCGAGCCCGCCGCCGGTGCGCGCCCGCTCGACGTCTATCGCGCGCTCCGCGTCATCAATCCGTCGCCGTACATGTTCCATCTCGAGTTCCCGGAGGCGCGCGTGACGGGCGCATCTCCGGAGACGCTCGTGCGCCTCTCCGACGGTCGCGTCGAGGTGCGGCCCATTGCCGGCACGCGGCCGCGCGGTGCCACGATCGCCGAGGATGAACGTCTCGCCGAGGAGCTGCTCTCCGATCCCAAGGAGAACGCCGAGCACCTGATGCTCATCGATCTGGGTCGCAACGATGTCGGCCGCGTCTCCGAAACGGGCTCCGTTCAGGTCGCGGAGCAACGCGTGATCGAGCGCTACTCGCACGTGATGCACATGACCTCGCACGTCGTCGGCAAGCTCGCGAAGGGCAAGTCGTGGCTCGACGTGCTGCGCGCGGCGTTCCCCGCCGGCACGCTCTCGGGCGCGCCCAAGATTCGCGCGATGGAGATCATCGACGAGCTCGAGCCGCACCAGCGCGGCATCTACGGTGGCGCCGTTGGCTACATCAGCTACACCGGCAATCTCGATCTCGCGATCGCGATCCGCACTCTCGTCAGCCACGGCGACCAGATCTACGTGCAAGCAGGCGCCGGTCTCGTCGCCGATTCCGTTCCCGAGCTCGAGTACCAAGAGACCGTCAACAAAGCCCGCGCTGTCCTGCGCGCGGTCGCCATGGCCCGTACCGCAGTGGAGCCCCAATGAAGTTGCTCCTGATCGATAACTACGACTCGTTCACCTGGAACCTCGCTCAGTACCTGGGCGAGCTGGGCGCCGATGTCGTCGTCGAGCGCAACGACGCGATCACCGTCGAGCAGATCCGCGAGCGCGGCTTTCGTTCCATCGTGATCTCGCCCGGCCCGTGCACGCCCAACGAGGCGGGCGTCTCCATGGACGTGATCCGCGCGTTCGCCGGTCAAGTTCCGATGCTCGGCGTCTGCCTCGGCCACCAATGCATCGGCCAGGTGTTCGGCGGCAAGGTCGTCCGCGCGCCGCGCATCATGCACGGCAAGACATCCAAGATGTTTCACGATGAAAAGGGCCTGTTCACCGGCGTCGAGAACCCCTTCGTCGCGACGCGCTACCACTCGCTCGTCATCGCGCCCGAGACCATGCCCGACTCGCTCGAGGTCACGGCCAAGACGTGGGAGGACGAGATCATGGGCGTACGTCTCCGCGCGCGAGGCGCTCCGCTCGAGGGCGTGCAGTTCCACCCCGAGTCGATCATGACCACCGCCGGCAAGGCGCTCCTCGGAAACTTCCTGCGGATGGCGACGTTCTACGTCGCTGCCGAATCCGGTCAGGCAGTCGGCACGTGACCTCTGTTGTCGTCAAAGCGATCGACGCCGCCCTCCATCGGCGCGACCTCGGCCGCGCGGAGATGGCCGACGTCATCGGCCAGCTGATGGACGGCGAGGCCACACCGGCCCAGATCGGCGGCCTGCTCATCGCCCTGCGCGCGAAAGGTGAATCCGTCGACGAGATCGTCGGTGCTGCCTCCGCCATGCGTGCGCGTGCATTGCCGCTCGAAATTCCGCGGCGCGAGCACTCGATCGATACGTGCGGCACCGGTGGAGACGGGGCAGGGACGATCAACATCTCGACGCTCGCGGCGTTGCTCATCGCGGCCTGCGGCGGCGTCGTGGCCAAGCACGGCAATCGCGCGCTCTCGTCCAAGTGCGGGTCCGCCGACGTGCTGGAGCACCTGGGCATTCGCATCGAAGCCGAGCCGGCCGTCATCGCACGCTGCATCTCGATCGCTAGTATCGGCTTCGCGTACGCACCCAAGTTTCACGCCGCCACGCGCCACGTCGGTGGCCCGCGCAAAGAGCTCGGCACGCGCACCATCTTCAATCTCCTCGGCCCGCTGACCAATCCTGCCAACGTCGCGCATCAAGTGATGGGCGTGTACGACTCGCGCTGGTGCGAACCCCTCGCCGCCGCGCTCGGTGCGCTCGGTCTGCGCCGCGCTGCCGTGGTCCACGGTGCCGGCGGTATCGACGAGATCGCGATCCGCGGCGAGACGCTCGTCGCGATCTGGGACGAGGGCATCGTCTCTGTCCGTCGCATCCAGCCGCGCGACTTCGGTGTCGACGAGCTCGACCCCGCCGAGCTCAAAGGCGGCGACGCGGCCTACAACGCGAGCGTGCTCACCGCCGTGCTCGCCGGCATCGACGTCGGTCCTGGCCAGCGCAACGCAGCTGCCCTCCGCGCCGCTGCTCTCACGGCCGCGCTCGGCCTCGAGCTCCTCGAAACGGGCGCGCTCGATCTCGATCGGCTGCCGGACCAGTACATCCGCGCGTCCACCGTTGCCACTGATGGTGCGGCGCAGTCGGTCCTCGAGCGCTGGCGCGAGGCGAGCCGCGTATGAGCATCCTCGACGACATTCTCGCCACCAAGCGCACCGAGGTCGCCGCCGCGAAAGCCTCGAGGTCGTTCGCCGACGTCGACACAGCGGCGCGCGCCGTCACCGACACCCCTCGCGGCCTGCAGCGCGCGCTCACGCGTCAGCCCGGGGAACCCGTGCGCGTCCTCGCCGAGATCAAGCGTGCGTCGCCGTCCGCCGGTGCCATCCGCGCCGGTGCCGACCCCGCCGTGATCGCGCAGCAGTACGCCTCCGGTGGCGCCGCCGCTCTCTCGGTCCTCACCGACAAACAGTACTTCGACGGTGACCTCGCATTCCTCGCGCGCGTTCGCCCCGCCGTCGCGCTGCCGCTGCTGCGCAAGGACTTCCTCGTCGACGCCTATCAAGTCGCGGAAGCGCGCGCGGCCGGCGCTGATGCCGTCCTGCTGATCGTTGCCGCTCTGTCTCGGGCGCAACTGATCGAACTGCTCGCCGCCGCCGCGCAGTACCAGCTCGACGCGCTCGTCGAGGTGCACACCGTCAAAGAGGCCGAAGTCGCGCTCGCCGCGAACGTCTCTCTCCTCGGCGTGAACCATCGCGACCTCGGCACGTTCTCGATCGACATGTCGCTCACGTCCGTCATCGCGCCGATGTGCCCTCCGGACGTCGTGCTTGTCGCCGAGAGCGGCATCAAGACCAACGCGGATGTCCTTCTGCTCGGCTCCGTCGGCGCGCACGCCGTCCTCGTCGGCGAACAGCTCATGCGTCAGCCCGATCCCGGCGTCGCCTTGCGCGCGCTGCGCGGTCAGTCATGACGCTCGTCAAGATCTGCGGCATCACCCGCGTCGAGGACGCCGCCTATGCTTCCTCCGCGGGCGCCGACTTCATCGGCCTCAACTTCTGGCCGCGCTCCAAGCGCTTCCTGCACCCGACGTACGCGCCGAGCATCATCGACGCCGCTCACCTCGCGCGCGCCGACGATGCGCCCGAGCTGCAGGTCATCGGTGTGTTCGTCGATCCGCACATCGACGATCTCATCGCCGTCTGCTCGCGCGTGGAGCTCGACGGTATCCAGCTTCACGGCGACGAGTCGCCCGACCGTGTGCGCGAGCTCGCCGCCGCGGCCGGTCTGCCCGCGTGGAAGGCCGTCGCGGCCACCGACACATCGATCGCCGCGCTCGATACCTGGCCTGTCGATGCGCTCTTGCTCGATACCCCCTCCGCCGGCCGCGGTGGCTCCGGTCATACGTTCGACTGGTCGCTCGCCGTCTCCGCGCGGTCCCACCTGGGACATCGCAAACTGCTCCTCGCGGGCGGCCTGATTCCCTCCAACGTTGCCGCCGCCGTCGCGCAGGTAGCGCCGTGGGCCGTCGACGTTGCCTCGGGCGTGGAATCCGCGCCCGGCATCAAGGACCACGACAAGATCGCCGCGTTCATCGGCGCCGCTCGCGGCTAGCTCGTGCCCAGCGCGTCGAGCAGCTTCGTCGTTCGCGAGGTTCGCTTCTCCCCACGCAACGCCTCGATCATCGCCGCCGTGTTCACGACCGCGTTCGGATCCGCGCCGCGGTCGAGCAGCAGCGCGATGACCTGGTCGCGTCCACGTTGAGCCGCGATCGAAATGAGTGGAGCGCCATCGATCAGCGCGTTCGGGTCGCTGCTCTCCGGCAGGAGCTTCTTCACCGTCGCGAGCTTGCCGGCGCGGATCGCCGAAGCTAAGGCCGCGCTGTCCATCGCCTCCGACGATCGCCGGGCCGGGCGCGCCTCGCAACTACCCGATGTCACGCGGAGATCGCGACGCTCACTTTTCTACGCAACCGCCGCCCACGGCTGCCGATAGGCCGCTCCACACAAGGAGCACGTAATGGTCATCGCAATCCTCATCATCTGCAGCGTTCTCACCGCCGGCGTCGCCGCGCACAAAGGTCGCAACCCGTTGGGTTGGGGCGCCGTTGGTTTCTGCCTCGGCTTCATCGGCCTCCTCATCGCATCGCTTCAGGATCCACTGCTCGGTTCGAACGAGCTCCAGAAGGCGAGTCCTGGCCCGGGTCACAACGGGGTGCCGTCGACGCAGTTCTCGAACAGGACGATGCCGTCATGAGCGACATGGACACGATTCCGCTCGTCGTCGGCGTGTTCGGCGGGCTCATCGCCGGTGGAATCGCTGCCGAAAAGAACCGCCAGCCCCTGGCCTGGTTCCTGTTCGGCGCGCTGCTGCCGCTCATCGCGATCCTGATCATCTCGTTCAAACCCGCGCTGCCAGACCAGCGCGCGACCGCCGCGGTGCGCTCGTGATCTGTCTGCTGGCGGCAGCGGGGTTGGCGTACCTGACGGCCATGGTGATGACCTCGGTGATGAACCAGATCGCCGGTCTTCGCGCTTCGTAGCTCTGCAGATTTCACGCAACTCGACGGCGCGCTCTCGCTGCGGCATCTGCATGCAACGCGTCGCGCCGTCTGACTTGTCTCCTCGATCTCCAATCGGAAAGGTTCGTCATGTCCATCTTCATTCTCATCATCCTCGGTGGTCTCGTTGGCGGCGGTATCGCCGTCGGTATGAAGCGCGACGTCGTGGTCCCCGCGATCCTCGGCGCGCTCGCTGTTCCGCTGATCATCGGCGCCATGCTCGCTCCTGTGGAGCTGACTGCCGCGTCTCACTTCATCGCGCCCCAGAACGTTCGGTTTGTCGCCTTCCTGATCAACGTCATCGGTGCGATGTGGGCGGGCATCCTCGCGGAGCACCGTCGGCGTAGCGTCGTCGGCTGGGCGCTCCTGGGCTTCTTCCTGCCGCTGTTCGGCGTGATCTTTGCCGCGCTCGCGGAGAAGCAGCCCGACGCTCGTGAGTCGAACGTCGCGCTCGGTGCTGCGTGATGGTCGTCGTATTCATCGTGCTGTTCGTGTCCTCGCTCGCAGCGGGCGCGCTTGCGCAACGCAAGAACCGCAACGGCTTCGCGTGGGCGCTCACCGGCTTCTTCTACGGTCCCGTCGGTGTGCTGATGATCGCCGTCGAGACGACGCTGCCGCCTGCGTGCCGCGTGGTCGCGCGCGAGGAGAGGGCGGTGCGAGCGTGATCGCCGGTGGCTCACTATTCGTCCTCATCGTCGGCGGTCTTCTCGGCCGTTTGATCGCGTCGAGCATGAGGAGGCGGAACGAGCGAGCGAAGTGGGAACGCTCGATGAAGATGCTGCGCTGGGGCGCGAACCCCGACAAGGCGGGACGTCTCTAAGCGCGCGGTTAGAAGCCGAGCGAGAACGCCGGGTCCTTGATGCGGAGCCTCGAGTCGTTGAAGACGAATCCGTCGGAGGCCGGAGTGGGATCTTCGACGACGCCCGGATAAAGCTCGGTCATGAAGGTCATGACGCGAGAATCGGCCCCGTGGTAACTCGATGGCATGGCCACGCAAGACGAGATCGCGAAGCTCGCCGAGCCGATTCGTGGTCGGTTCGGGCCCGGCGGAGAGTTCGGCGGACAGTACGTCGCCGAGACGCTGATGCCGGCCATCGCCGAGCTCGAGACCGCGTGGCGACACGCGCGCAGCGACGCGGCCTACTGGACCGAAGTCGACGCGCTGCTGGACGAGTACGTCGGCCGCCCGTCGCGCCTGTATCACGCGAAGCGCTTGAGCGCGGACGTCGGTGCGACGGTGTTCTTGAAGCGCGAGGACCTGAACCACACGGGCGCGCACAAGATCAATAACTGCATCGGGCAGGCGGTGCTCGCGCGGCGGATGGGCAAGAAGCGGCTCATCGCCGAGACCGGCGCGGGCCAGCACGGCGTGGCGACAGCGACGGTGGCCGCGCTGTTCGGACTACCGTGCGAGATCTATATGGGCGCCGAGGACGTTCAGCGCCAATCACTCAACGTCGAGCGCATGAAGCTGCTCGGAGCGAAGGTCAACGCGGTGGAGAGCGGCACGCGTACGCTCAAAGACGCGATGAACGATGCGATGCGCGACTGGGTGACGAACGTCGACGACACGTTCTATCTGATCGGTAGCGTCGCCGGCCCGCACCCATATCCGTGGCTCGTGCGCGATCTGCAGAGCGTGATCGGTCGCGAGACCAAGGCGCAGCTGCACCAGGTGATCGGTCGATTGCCGGATGCATGCGTCGCGTGCGTCGGTGGCGGTAGCAACGCGGCCGGCTTGTTCGCACCGTTCGTGGATGACGCGAGCGTGCAGCTCTACGGCGTGGAGGCAGCGGGCGAGGGCGTCGCGACGGGCAAGCATGCGGCAACACTGAGCGCGGGACGCGTGGGCGTGCTGCACGGCAGCAAGAGCTACTTGCTCACGCACACGGATGACGCGCGCATGGGCCAGATCGCGGATGCGCACTCGATCAGCGCGGGCCTGGACTATCCCGGCGTGGGGCCCGAGCACTCCGCGTGGAAGCTGACGGGCCGCGTGACGTACGTGGCGCGCACCGACAACGATGCGCTGCAGGCACTGGAGCGGCTCGCACGCACGGAAGGAATCCTCTGCGCGCTCGAGACAGCGCACGCGGTCGCTGCACTCGACGAGGTGGCGAGCGTTGTCGGCAAGGACGGCGTCATCGTCGTCGGCCTCAGCGGGCGCGGCGACAAGGACATGGTCACAGTCGCGAATCGCCGCGCAAAGGGTGGTCACTCGTGACGGCCCGGCTGCGCGAGGCGTTCACGAAGGCGGCGGCGGAGAAGCGCGCGGCGCTCGTCGCCTATCTGACGTTCGGCGATCCGGATCCGCGCTCGTCGATCGCGGTCGTCGAAGCAGCGGCAAAGGCGGGCGCGGACGTGATCGAGCTCGGCGTGCCGTTCAGCGATCCGTCGGCCGATGGGCCATCGATCCAGCGCGCGATGGAGCGTGCGCTCGTCGCAGGCGCCAGCTTGCCAGGTGCGATCGATGCTGTCGCGGAGCTGCGCAAGCGCGGCGTGACGACGCCGATCGTGCTGTTCGGTTACTACAACCCGATCTTCGTGATGGGCCCCGACGTGTTCGCCGAGCGCGCGGCCAAGGCTGGCATCGATGCCGCCCTCACGGTGGATCTGCCGATCGACGAGGTCGCCGAGCTGGCGACGCCCCTCGCCAAGCATGGCCTGGCCGCGATTCCGCTCGTCGCACCAACGTCGACGCCCGAGCGGATCGCGCGGCTCGCGCCGCTGAACGCGCCGTTCGTCTACTACATCTCCATGACGGGCGTGACCGGCAGCAAGACGGCTGCCCCGGTGGATCCTGCACGGCTCGATGCGATCCGCGCCGCGTCGAAGTCCCCGGTCGCGGTCGGCTTTGGCATTCGTACGCCCGATGACGCGCGCCGCTTCTCGGCGATCGCCGACGGCGTGGTCGTGGGCTCTGCGCTCGTCGAGCGCGCTGCGGGTGACGCGGCCGGTGCGCCGGAGCGTGTCGCGTCGCTCGTGCGCGAGCTGCGCGCCGCGATGTCTCGTTAATGGGGACGGTCCCCATTTCTGCACGACGTGCGCAGTAACGGGGCGGTCCCCTTTAGTTCGTGACCTTCGTGCAGAACTCGTCGGTGAACTCGGGATCGGGCGTCATCGGTCCGTCTCCGCCGTACTTCGCGCGCTGATCCGCGGTCAACGCATGCGCACTTGCGATGTCGCCGAGCACCGTCGCGCCTTCGGTCGCCGTGCGCGTGTAGTCGGGCGAGCCGCGATCGACGCTGTAGAGGCCGAACTTGGGCCGATAGCCCTCCGCCCACTCGAAGTTGTCGGTGAGCGACCAGTGGTAGTAGCCGCGCACGTCCGCACCGCGCTTCTGCGCTGCCGCGATCGCCTCGAGAACGCGCACGACGGTCTCCGCGCGCCGCGTTCCCACCGACGACGCGATGCCGGTCTCCGTCACGACGAGCGGCAGGTTCGGATAGCGCTGCGAGTGATCGACGATCACCTGCTCGAAGCCATTCGCGCGCGCCTCGTAACCCATCTGCGGTGCGCAGAACGTGGTGTCGGTCGCGGGCAGGCACGAGCCAAAGTCGAAGCCGCCGATGCACGGAGTGAAGTTCGCAGGCGGTCCGAGAACCGGACGGTCGCCGGTCACACCAGCGCGGAAGTAGTACTGCAGACCGAGCCAGTCGATCGTGTTGGCCCATTCGGGATGATCCTCGTCGGACGTGCCGTCGAGATTGGAATCGAAGACACCATCGCGCGCGGCGTCGACAAACGCGTAATGCAGGATCAACTTCACCTTCTCGACGGCTGCGATGTCGACCGGATCCGTCGACGGCTTGTTCAGGCGCGCAGGCTGCCAGTCCGCCACGGACATCGAGAAGCCCACGTCCGCCGCGACGCCATCGCCATCCGCGTCGACGGTGTCTGCTGCTTTGAGCGCGTGATAGATCGCCGCGTGCATGGCGATCATGTCGCGCATGGCCGGGATGAAGTCGTTGATGTTCGCGAGCGTTGACTTGCCGGGCGGAAAAATTCCGATCAGGTAACCGCTCAGCACTGCCGACATCGGCTCGTTCACCGTGCCCCACTCGTCGACGAGATCACCGAATCGCTCCCCGAGGAGCTTTGCGTGCTCCGCGGCTTGCTCGGCGATCATCGGACCGCCGGGGCTGCCAAAACCGCACAGGTTCGTCGCGGTCGGGCCGTTCGCGCAGTTGAGGTCGCGCGGATCGGCGACCCACACGGGCACCGTCCAGTGGAACACCGTGACGAGCGGCTTGATGCCCATCGCCTTCATCGTCTCGAGTTGCGCGCGGTAGTGGGCGATCGCGGCCTCGTCGATCTGATCCTTCACCGGCTCGATGCGCGCCCACTCGATGCTGAAGCGATAGCTGTCGAGGTGCATGTCGCTCACGAGGCCAAGGTCGCCGTCGACGAGCGAGTACCCGCGCACGGCGTCGTCGACAAACGTCCCCTTGCCGAGGCCGCCTTGCGCGACCGGCTTGGTCCACAGGTACCAGTCCGTCGTCGGATTCATGTCCTCGATCTGCGTCGCTGCCGTCGCCGCGCCGAACCGAAAGCTCCCTTTGCCCGAGTCCTGCGTCAGCGACCCGACCGCGCCGAACTTGATCGGTCCGCCCGACGACGAATCATCTCCGCACGCCGCCACCGCGAGGACTGCGCCGAGAAACACGAGTGCTTTCACCGCCACATGGTGCTGCCCATTCGCGCGCATTGACAATCCCGATCTCGCCCCTATAGTGCGCCGCTTCGTCATGGCCAAGCTGCCTCCATTTGGTGTCCTCCTCCGCGAAATCCCGCTGCATCGCGAGTTCGATGTGGGCCCGGAGCTCGTCGCCGAGTGGCTCAAGGGCATGCCGATGCGCGATGCACTGGGCGCCTCCGAGACCGACCCCGCCGCGGGGAAGGGCCACGCGAACCTCGAGCTCTACGGCGAGGAGTCTCACTTCTTCGCCTCAGGCACGTTCAAGGGCCACCTCCAGGTCGCCTGCAGCCGCTGCGTCGAACCTGTCACCATCAAGATCGACGAGCGTCTGATGGTCACGTTCATGCCCAAGTCCGAGATGCCGGCCGACGACGCCGAGGCCAAGGCGGCAGGGGAGGACGGGCCCGAAGTGGCCACCGAGGACCTCGATCTGTTCCCCTACGAGGACGATCACCTCGATCTCGAGCCCCTGTTCCGCGAACAATTCGTGCTTGCCGTCCCCTACGCGCCCCTGTGCCGGGAGGACTGCAAGGGCCTGTGCCCGCAGTGCGGAATCGACCGGAATTCAAGCACCTGCAAGTGCGAGAAGCCGCTCGACCCGCGCCTGGCCGCCCTCAAGGACATCAAGCTGCCGCAGTAACGCGGAGAAAGCACCCTCGGAGCGCTGCAGCACTTGCAATCCTTCGAGCCTGCTGGCACATAAGCCCCCCGGAGATTTGTCATGGCACTTCAGAAACGACGTCGTGGACCCGCCCGCACCGCTCAGCAGCGCTCCGCCTGGATGCGCAAGAGCGGCATGAACCACATGATGGTTCAGGCCTGCGTGAACTGCGGCGCGCCGCGTATCGCTCACCGCGTGTGCATGGCCTGCGGCCAGTACGGCGGCAAGCAGATCCTCGCCAAGCCCGCTACTGAGGAGTAGCCACTCGTCGGCACGACCATGCAGGTCGTCGTCGATGCAATGGGCAGCGATCGCGCGCCCAGCCCCGAGGTCGCAGGCGCCCTACGCGCCGTCCGCACGGGCAAACTGACCGTCACCCTCGTCGGTGACTCCGCTCGTCTCGAGTCGGAGCTCGCCCGCGCCGGTCGCACGCAAAACGACGCCGTTACCGTCGTTCACGCCTCCGAGGTCGTCACCATGCACGACCACCCGGGCCAGGCGTTCCGCGCCAAGCCCGACTCCTCGCTCCGCGTCGCGGTGCAGCTCGTGGCCGACGGCAAAGGCGACGCTGTCATCTCCGCCGGCAACAGCGGCGCGATGCTCGCGGCCTCGATCTTCCTCCTCGGCCGACTCCCCGGCGTCGAGCGCCCCGCGATCGTCACCGTTCTCCCAACCCCCTCGGGCCCGCTTGTCCTCTGCGACGCCGGCGCGAACACCGAGCCCAAGCCGTCCCACCTCGCCCAGTTCGGCGTCCTCGCCGCCGCCTACGATCGCATCGTCCACGGCCGACCCCGACCGCGTCTCGGCCTCCTCGCAAACGGCAGTGAAGCCGGCAAGGGCACGCCGCTCACCCGCGACGCCTACGCGCTCCTCGCCGCCGCCACCGACGCTCCGTTCCACTTCATCGGCTACGTCGAGGGCAGCGATCTCTTCCGCGGCGTCGTCGACGTCGTCGCCACCGACGGCTTCACGGGCAACATCGTCCTCAAGACCTGCGAGGGCATCGCCGAGGGCCTTTTCGGCCTCGTCCGCGCCGAGCTCGATAAAACGACCCGCTCGCGCCTCGGCGCCGCCCTTGTCGCCCCGGGCCTCCGCAGCCTCGCCAAGCGGATCGACTACAGCGAGATCGGCGGGGCCCTCCTGGCCGGCGTCGCTCGGCCCGCCGTCATCGCCCACGGCCGCAGCGATGCCACGGCCATCGCCAGCGCAATCGCCGCCGCCGCGCGATTCGCCGCGCATTCGCTTCCCGCCCAGCTCGCCACGGCTATCACAGCCCTGCGATAACATCCCCGCGATGGCCGAGCCGAAGCTCATCAAAGTCTGTCTCACCAACAAAGGCGACGACACCGAAACGCCGTGGGCCCACGAGCTCGGTGCAGCCGCGAACGCGCCGCCCGGTTCTCTCAAGGTGAAGCTCGTGAACGTTCCGTTCATGCACGCCAAACCAACGTGGGGCGACACCATCATCGTCACGCCCACCAAAGGCACCTTCCCGACCTGGGATCGCGACGGCGTCCCCTGGAAGCAGATCAACTCCAAGATCCTCGACGATGGCGGGCGCTGGGCGATGATCATCGACTACAAGCCGCAGCAAGGTTCCACCGACGAGGCCTTCGCCGCGCTCGGCAAGGCCTGCGACTCGCACAAGATCGTCTGCGAGGGCGCCTGGGCGCCGCGCGACAGCGACCCCGGTCGCGCATACCTCGCCGTGCAAAAGGAGCTCACGGCCGACGCCGTGATGGCGAAGCTCGAGGAGGCGAACCTCCCGGTGATCATCACGCAGATTCACCCCGAGCCGAAGAAGAAGGCCGCAACACGCGCAGGCACGCAGGTCGGAATCTCCGACGAGGCTGGCCGTCCGCCGGCGAAGGCCGCACGCGCGAAGACGGAGAAGCCCATCGAGGCCGAAGCTCCGCCCAAGCGCGCAGCGACGCAGCCGCCCGCTCCTGCGAAGAAGGCAGCGCCCACGGCGAAGGCCGCGCCCGCTGCGAAGCCCGCGTCCAACGGCAAGGTGATCGCGAAAGCCGCGCCCGCCCCGGCAAAGGCAGCGAAGGCAGCGCCTGCGAAGCCCGCTCCGAAGGCGGCACCCGCGAAGCCCGCAGCGTCGAACGCGAAGATCACGCCGAAGGCCGCAGCGAAACCCGCTGCGAAGCCAACCGCCAAGCCCGCCGCGAAAGCAGCGCCGCCGGCGAAGAAGCCCGCGAAGAAAAAGTAAGCGTCCACGTGGACGCGTCCCAGCTGGGACATTTTGTGATCGCTTCCAGCTAGGTACTTCGGTGTTCACGTCCGCCGAGCGGACCGCATGTCCGTCACGCGGCCGGACATCGGACATTTCTCGTCGACAACCGCGCGACTTCGCTCATCCGATCATCGGCATAGTCCGTGCTGCGCGGTGCTAGCATGATCGCCGTGTCGACGAGCTTTGCGACTGACTCCGACGATGTCCGCCTCGAGCGCGACGTCTCGTGGGAAGCATTCGCGTCGTTCCTGGTCGCACGTGGCGAGAAACCGCCGCGTGTCGCTTACCTGGAAGGAACGCTCGAAACCATGTCGCCATCGCCGACGCACGAGCTCTGGTGCAAGAACATCGCGACGATGGTCGAGGCCTACCTCGATCATATCGGAATCCAGTACCGCGGACTTCGCGCGTGGCTGCTGCGCTCCGCGCCCGGTCTCGCTGGAGTCGAACCTGACGAGTGCTACGTCTTCGGCTATACGCCCAAGCCGCGTCCCGATCTCGCGATCGAGGTCGTGTGGTCGAGCGGGAGCCTCGACAAGCTCGAGATCTATCGCCGCCTCGGTGTGCCCGAGGTTTGGTACTGCCGCCGCGACGCGATCGAAGCCTACGTGCTGGTCGATGACCGTTACGAGCGCCGCACTAACAGCGAGTGCCTTCCCGGATTCGACTTCGGCTACGCGATTCGCCTCAGCGATAACGAGCACCTGAGCGAGCTTCGCCGTCTACTGCGCGACCGCATGCCGCCGCGGCATCCGTAAAGTCCTAGTCGGTTCGCGGACTTGCGTGCGTCGCAAATCGTACGCAACCGCGGCGCCCTGGCGTCGATAGCGGTCTCCAACATGGTGACCGCCACGTCCTCCATCTTCCGCGACTCCAACACCCCCTCGCGCCCCGGCCCCTCGCGCTCCGCGAAGCCGTCGCTCACGATCTACGTTCGCCCTCCAAGCGAACCAGGATCGCCGCCGCCAGCGCCACCGCCGCGCGCTGCCACGCCGGACGGCAAGCTCCTCGCGATCCTCGATGCACCACTCGCGCCGGGCGAGACCGCGATGTTCGGCTTCCAGCGCAAGGAGCGCGAGCTCATCGCTGCGCTCAACACGCTGACCGTCGCGGAGTCACGCGCGCTTCAGCCGCGTCTCGCGAATCCGAAGGAGGGCGATGAGCTCGCGAACAAGTTCGCGCGCCTCACGATCGATCGCCGCGCGCGCGTTCTTTCGTTCCTAGCTGATGCTCGGCGCCGTGAAGCGCTTACGCGCTCGTCTCGCGTTCCATGAGTTCCCTACGACAACTTCACTGCGAAGGAGAATGAGCATGTCTGACTACTCTGAAGCTTCTGAGAAGGCGGTCGTGTCAAAGACGCCGATGCATGATGTCGCCGAGACAGGACGAGTTCAGGATCTCGGTGAGTTCACCCCCGATCGTCCGCTCAGCGAGAACAACCAGCGCGCAGCACTGGTGGCGCAGATTAGTTCGATCGGTCCCGCGACCCTGCACATTATTGAGCACGGCGTTGCAATCGGTGGTCGCGCCCTCTCGGTCCCAGACAAGATTGAACCGAGTTTGGCCTCGGAACTTTTCATGATCGCGGTCGCGGCCGCGGTCGCCGGCATCAGTGGCGGTGTTGCAAGTTGGTGGGCCGGGCAGTTTGCCATCGCTGCGACTGGAAGAATCGCGCAGAGAGCGGCGGAAGGCGCCGCCGATGCGATTGCGCGAGCGGAACTTAAAGCTGCTGCGGAGTCGGCGAAGATGGCGGAAAAGTTCACGCAAAAATTCCTAGAGGACTCCAGCAAGGACGGAGTGAAGAACTTCGCGAAGCAATACACAAAGCTAGACCCGACCACTCCAACGAGCGGCTACGTCCAAGCGTTTATGTCGCATGCGGATCATGCGCTAGCCAGCGTCGAGGCATCGTTCACCGCCAATCTCGCTGACCTTCAGCAACGCCTATACACGTTGTCGACGCCGGACCTTGTAAGGATCGCCGCCCCAGCTCGACTGTTGACCTTGTCGGTGAACTCACTCGTAGAGGCGGCGGCGAACGAGACTGTCATCGCGTGGACGAACTTCCTAGCCCGTGCTCGCTATGGAGCACTGGATCCATGGAACGCGACCGGAAGCGTCGCTCTAGCAGGGGCAGCGAGCTCAGACGGCAGGGCCCCGATCGACAACGACATCGGCTGGACGAATTCGGGACTCCTCAACTTGGCTCAACGTGGCTGGGACGATCGTGTTGGAGTGTTGGAGGTTAACCTCGACCGCCACGGTAACGTAGTTCCTGTCGAGGGCTACACTTTGAGACTGGACAACGTTGGTCCCAAAGTCCGTGCACGTGTCCGCACGATGGGATTGGTCAGAGACCTGCCGGTGAACAAGGTGGTCAAGGTCTGTCACGTCGAACGGGGCTTCTACATGCCGGTCGCTTCGATCGGAATCGGCGCGGATGGGCGCGTAAGGGACAGTGTCGGCCTGCGTTCGGGCAAGACGAGTAAGAAGACCGCGGGGGAGCTTACGCAGTGTGCCGAAGGAGTGCTCGCAGGAACTGAGGCAGGCCCATGCCTGGAGCCCGCGTTCGACTATTCCAACGTAACCAAGTATGCGGAAATCGCACAGGGGTTATCGTTGATGCTCCTGGAGGAAAAATGACCGGCGCATTTATTTGTGGAGGTGTCGGGGCTGTAGTGACCGTTCTTATTCTCGTGAGGACGACACGCGACCTGTCTCGCTTGGCGCTCGGCATCACGATGATTGTCACCGTCGCGATACTTCTCATTTTGCTCCGTAGAAACGATGCGAGAAGAGCCACTCTCGAAGAGCAACGCGAAGCAGCGTGTCGGCTCCTCGCGGTGAAGATCGACGGGTTTCGTCAAGAACTGGAGTCGCATCCACCGGATCCCGACCGTCCATTCGGCACTCGCGAAGATGCAACATGGGATGGTTTCTTGCGCAGCAGCACCCCGTTCCTAACTCTGTGCCTCGATGACCGGGCGGACGAGTGCAACTCGACCTATGTGCCCTCCATTGCGGCCCCCCTATTCAAAGAGCGGCTTGTTGAACTGGTCCATGCGTTGCAGACCGGTCAGCACTGCAAGCAGTTCCAGTAACCATAGACGCGGAGTCCATCCGCACTTTTGCACGCAACTCTCCCGAAGGTCGCTCGATAGCGCGCTCTATGAATACGAATGCGCTCGTCGAGTTCGTTAGTTTGCTGAGGATCGCAGAGCTTCACCTGAGCCTGTCCTCGGCTGATGCGAGTACCGCGCAAGGCGTGCTGGACGAAAGCCTCGCCGCGCATCGCGCGATCCGCGACCTTGATGATTCGCTGACTCCACTGAGCCTGCTCCGCTCGCGCTTGCGTCTGACGGATCCCGAACTTCTTTCGTTGGCGCTCCTTGTTGGACTCAACAGCGAAGAACGCATCAGAGCGGGATTGATGCGGGAGGGGGCCTGCTCGCTGGGGATTCGTGCGGATGTCCTCCGTCGCATTGTGCACGGGGTTGGCATCACCGGCGTGTCGCTGCGCGAACTGAGTTGGCAAGGCGCTCTTCTGCGTTTTGGTCTCATCTGTGAAAGACGCGACTCTCAAGGCGGCATCGTGCTAGCTGCGACCGTGACTAGCAGCGAGCTGCTCCAAGGTTGCGAATCGTCCAGTGCAGTGAAACGGGTCGTCCGCGCAGGCATGGCGCCAGCTGCGAAATGGCTCGCCGGTGCAAGCGCCGAAGCAGGTGCCTGCATGAAGCCTCTGATTGCGAGCGACCGGCGGTGCTTGGTAGTCGCGTGTGGCGCCCGCGGTGGCGGGCGGCGAGCCAGCATTGAGCGGGTGGCGCAGGAGGCTGGACGGGGAGTGCTCGTGATCGATCTCGACAAGTTATCGACCGATACAGCGAGCGCGCGTGAGGAGTGTCGCGCTGTAGCGCTCACGTGCCGCTTGCAGGACAGGCTGTTGGTGCTCGCTGACATCGATCGCGCGCGCCCCGAAGCCGTCGCGACCGCACGCGAGATCCTCGGCGACCTGATCGACGGCCCCATCTTCGCCACCTGCGGCGTCGATCGCCCCAAGCTCGACTGGGGCCGCCCGGTCATTGTCGTCGAGATGGCCAAGCCGACCACCGCAGAGCTCGCGCGTCTGTGGCACGAAAAGCTCGGCTGCGGCACCGAAGAGGACGGCCAGCGTCTCGCCGAGCAATACCCGCTCGCGCCATCGCTCATCCATCACGCAGCGGAAGCGGCGAAGGCGCGCGCAGGCGAGCGCCCGATGGAACCCGACGATATCTACGCAGGCATTCGCGCCGTGCTCGACGACAAGCTCGGTCAGTACGCGCGACGCGTGACGGTCACGCAGACGTGGGACGACATGGTCCTGCCGCAGGAGCAGATCGACGTGATCGTCGAGCTCATCGCGCGCGTGCGCCGCCGCAGCAAGGTCTACGAGAAGTGGGGCTTCGGCGCGAAGGTCGGCAAGGGCCTCGGCGTGAGCGCGCTGTTCTCGGGGCCGCCCGGTACGGGCAAGACGATGGTCGCGGGCCTCATCGCGCGCGACCTGGGGCTCGAGCTCTATCAGGTCGACATGGCGAAGATCGTCAGCAAGTTCATCGGCGAGACCGAGAAGAACCTGGCGGCGTTGTTCGACGCGGCGGAGGCGGGCCACGCGATCCTGCTATTCGACGAAGCCGACGCGCTGTTTGGAAAGCGTACCGAGGTGAAGAGCAGCAACGATCGCTTCGCGAACATGGAAACGAACTACCTGCTGCAGCGCATGGAGACGTTCACGGGCGTGTGCCTGCTGACGAGCAATCACGAGAGCAACATGGACCCCGCGTTTCAGCGCCGACTGTCGCTGCATCTGCGCTTCGAGCTGCCCGACGAAGAGGAGCGCGCGAAGCTTTGGAAGGCGACGCTGCCGGAGCAGGCGCCCGTCGAGAAGGACATCGACTACGCGGTACTGGCACGGCGCTACGAGATGAGCGGTGGATACATCAAGAACGCGGCCTTGCGCGCGGCGTTCCTCGCTGCAGACGAGGACAGCAATATCACTGGTGCGCACCTCGAGCACGCGGCGCGCGTCGAGTACGAGGGCATGGGCAAGATCGCGTCGTAGGAATAGGCGAGAGTGCTCGCGCGTTGCGATCTGAATGCGCGCGTTCGTCGTCTGCTTGGTGCTCGCAGCTGCGCATGAAGCTCACGCCGGCGCGTGCGGTGGATTTCTGAGCGTCAAGGCTGCTGGACCAGAGCTCGCGCGCGATGGGCTTGTCTTGCTCGACACGCTCGAGGTCGACGTCGTTACCCCTGTTCTCGACAAGGCAACGTTCGTCACCGCCGATGGAACCGCGCTTCCCGCGAAGGTCGTGAAACGCGCGGGCAGCGAGTACCACCTGCAGGTTCTGTTTGCCCCGCAGCATTCGCTGCCGGCGAAGACGACGGTGCATCTCGCGTTCGGCCTCAAGGAGCTCGACAAGGATCTCGCCGAACGCACGCTGACGACGAGCGATGCATCGATGACCGACGTGCACTGGGCGAAAGCTCCGCGCGCGCTGCGCCGCTATCAGGAGTCGAGCAACAAGGGCGACAGCTATGACGCGTATCGCGTGAAGCTCGCACTCGACGCTCCAACGTTTGTCGTCGCCGAGATGACGTATGCGAACAAGACGAGCGCCAGCGAGATCTACGTTGGCGCGGGGGAGATCCTCGTCGGGACGACTGGATGCCACACGATCCTCGTGGGCAACACGGGCGTGGTGACGTTCACAGCGATCGGTTCGAATGGCGAGGTCGCGGCGCCCGGCAAGCCGCTGAAGCTGCGCTACTGAATCTGGACGACCTTGGAGGTCCAGGCGGGCGTGTGATTGCCGCGCGGGCCGCTGAGGTTGGGATCCTGGTTCGGCAGCCAGACGGGCGCGAAGGATGGGTCGGCGGCGGGGGCGGCACCGTTTGCGTCGACGGCGACCGCGGCGAACCAGAGCTGCGGCTTGGCGGTGTCGTTGGTCGAGCCGGTGAGCGCGAGGCCGTACGGGCGGCGCGACGAGAACGCGACCCAGTAGAGGCGCTTGCCGCGGAACGTGCCGTGGTCCGGAGACCAACGCGGCCACGAGTTGGTCGAGAGAGGCGAGTCCCCGCCGTTCGCGTTCGTGAGAGCGACGGGTGTGCCGCCGTCGGACGGGATGAGCATGAGCTTCGCGCTGATGTCTTGGTAACCATCGCACGCGCCACCACCCCAGCTGCCTGCGGCGTTCGCCGGGCCCGCGCAGGAGGACTGGTTGAAGACGACGAAGCGATCGTCGTCCGAGATGGCCGGGTAGTAGCTCGTGTAGGCGGCGTTGCGTGGGACGAGCAGCGTCGGTGTGTCCATGGGGCCGGTCGCGTCGGCGTTGGTGATCCAGATCTGGCCGCCGAGGACATTGTCGCCCGTGTTCTTCTGGTTGGTGATGTCGCTGGCCGTCGGGACCCACGAGACGAACGCGAGCTTGCTGCCCGAGGGCGACCACAGTGCGTGCGTCTTGCTCTCGGTGACAGTGGTGGCGAACAGGTCGTCGGTGATGACATCGCCGGTCGCGTTCGCCGTGCGGAGCGTGAGCTTGCCGTAGGAGCCGGTGACGATGCGCGAGCCGTCGGGGTTGAACGTCGACATCGATGCATACTTGCGCGTGGACAGCGGCATCGTCGGCGTCTTCGTCGCGACGTCGTAGACGGTGAAGAAGCCGGGCTGCGAGCCGCCCATGGAGAACGACATCTTCGAGCCGTCGGGCGAGACCGCGTGGCAGCCGACGCACTGCGTGTCGGAGGGGACGGTGGGGGCGTCGTTGGACGCGAGGTAGATGGAGGGCGTGGTCGTGTCGCCGTCGAAGTTGTAGCGAGCGATGGCGGTGTTGAATGTCGTGTCGCCCGTGCCGGCGGTGGTCCAGTAGTAGAGGCCACCGGTGAGCGGCGTCTTGGCCCACGCGACGGAGATGGGCGCGGACTCGGAGAGGTGCGTGCCGTCCGCGGCAGCCATGCGAACGGTGACAGAGATGTCGGCGGTCTCGGAGGCGCCCGCGAGTTGCTGCGCGAACGCGCCGGTGATCGAGACGATGCACGCGTCGGCGAACGAGCCTGGGTTGGGCGAGGCAGTGCAGGGCGCATAGTAGTTGTACGAGAGCGCGCTGCCTGACGAGAACGTGATGCGCGCGAGCGTCTGGCTGCTGGACTTGTGCGCGTGGACCTCGATCGGCGCGACGTTGACCGGGAACAGCGAGCCCGCGACGGGGTACGCGATCGTCCCGCCGGTTTCGGTGGGGGCGCCGTCGAGCTTGTCCTTGTCGGCTTGCGCGAAGCCGGGGCCAAAGCCGTCGGCGTGGAGCGACGCGTCGATGGTGGCCGTGCCGCTGCCGACGTCGAAGTACGCGGTGAGGTTGTAGTGACCGGCCGCGGTGACGGTCGCGGTGTCTTGCGCCGGGAATGCGACGGCCGCGCTGTCGTCGGCGGTCCACGTGACGCTGTTCGTGACGTCGGTGAGCGTGCCGTCGCTGTACTTCGCCGTGACGGAGTACGTCTGCGCGGCGGACCATGCGGTGGGGCCGGTCGCGGCGAGCGCGAGCTGCGCGGTCGCCGGCTCGACGATGACCGCGGTGAGCGTGACCGGGCCGTCATCGCCGCCGCCGTCGTCGCCCGATGAGTGCGAGCTACAGGCGCCGAGAGCGAGAAGACTGACGACGATGTAGATACGGCCCATCGTCGATAACGATATCGGCTCGTCGACGAGAGCGCGATGTAGGACATGGTTGCCGACGTCCCATCGGCGGCCCACTGAATCCCATGACAGATCGGCAAGCGCTCCGGTTGCAGCGCGGACAGGCTGACGCCGACTGACAGATCGAGGTACGAGATTTCGGGGAACTTTTAGGGGCATGCCGGGTGCAATCCGTGCCGGCATCACGGTTCGAGGGAGAAGACCATGAAGACACGAACGCTCGCGTTGACGCTCTTCGCATTGGCGGCCTGTGGGTCGTCGCAACCGTCCCGTACGATTCCTGCGCCTCCGGCGACGGTGAACAGTGCGGAAGCAGCACCAACGCCCGTGGCGGAGAAGGTGCCCGCGGGCCCCGATGTGAATCGGCGGTTGCCCCTCGATCCGCTGATCCGACGCACCGTGCTGAAGAACGGTTTGACGGTCTACGTCATGCCGCACAAGAAGCCCGAGCAGCGCGCGCAGCTGTGGTTGGCGGTGAATGCGGGCAGCGTGCTCGAGGATGACGATCAGCAGGGCCTCGCTCACTTCGTCGAGCACATGTGCTTCAACGGAACCAAGCGGTTCGAGAAGCAGGCGATCGTCGACTTCATCGAGAAGGTCGGCATGCGCTTTGGCGCCGACGTGAACGCGTACACGAGCTTCGATCAGACGGTCTACATGCTGACGGTCCCGACGGACGATCAGAAGACGATGCTGACCGGCCTCGACATCCTGCGCGACTGGTCGCACGACGTGTCGTTCGATCCGAAGGAAGTGGACAAGGAGCGCGGCGTTGTCACCGAGGAGTGGCGCCTCGGGCGTGATGCGTGGACGCGTATCTGGGACAAGCAGCGTCCGATCACGTTTGCGGGCTCGCGGTATGCGCAGCGTTCGCCGATCGGTCTGCCCGAGATCCTGAAGAGCGCGCCGCGCGATGCGTTGGTGCGGTTCTACAAGGACTGGTACCAGCCGCAGAACATGGCGGTGATCGCGGTCGGCGACTTCGATGCCGATCAGATGCAGAAGGAGATCGAGACGCGGTTTGGCGATCTGGCGGCGACACCGAACGCGAAAGTCCGCACGCCGGTGCCGGTGCCGCACGATCAGCCGACGGCGGTGACCATCGTGCAGGATAAGGAGATGCCGTACTCGCAGGTCTCCATCATGCAGAAGATGGATCACCGGTCGGAGTCTCGCTGGTCGGATCATCGGCGCTGGACCGTCGAAGCCCTCTATCACACGATGGTGCAGGCGCGATTCTCGGAGCTCGCCCAGGATCCTGATGCGCCGTTCATGTGGGCGGGCTCCAGTACGGGCGAGCTCGCGCGGACGGCGGATAACTTCTCGCGGTTTGCGGTGGCCAAGGAAGGTCACACCGCAGAGGCGCTCACGGCGCTCGTGAAGGAAGTGCGCCGCGTCGAACAGTTCGGCTTCACGCAGACCGAGCTCGATCGCGCGAAGGCGGACTTTTTGACCAACGCCGATAGCAGCGCGAAGGAATGGGACAAGTCGCAGTCGCGCGACGTCGCGGACGAGATGACGAGGAACTTCTTCACGGACGAGAACATGGAGGGACGCATCGCGGACCTCGCGAACGCGAAGGAGATGCTGCCAACGATCACGCTCGACGAGCTCAATCACCTCGCCGCGAACTGGGGCGGCGAAACCGGCCGCGTGATCGCGCTGTCCGGCCCGACGACGGCGAAGATGCCGACGGAGGCGGAGGTTCGCGAGCTGTACACGAAGGCGTTGGCCGCGCCCGTCGAGGCGTGGAAGGACGCGCCAGCCCGACCGCTGATGACGGCGATGCCGCAGGCCGGCAAGGTCGTCGCGACGGCGCACGATGCGTCCGCGGATGCGACGGTGTGGACGCTGTCGAACGGCGTGAAGGTGATCGTCAAGCCGACGGCGTTCCAGAACGACGACATCACGATCCAGGGGTGGAAGAAGGGCGGACTCTCGGTCGCGAAGGATCTCGGCAATGCACG
Source organism: Kofleriaceae bacterium (assembly GCA_036499725.1). Lineage (GTDB taxonomy): Bacteria > Myxococcota_A > Polyangia > Haliangiales > Haliangiaceae > JABFXX01. Next base: position 33,996 of record DASYDE010000011.1, on the reverse strand, counting down.
CTTTGCGTCGGACGTTGCGGCCGCGGGCGGCGTCGGCGATCTGGATCCAGTCGCGCTGCGTAAAGCGCTGCAGGGCAAGAACGTGAGCGTGTGGCCGCAGATCGACGAGCTGTCGGAGGGCGTCTACACGAACACGCGCCCCGCGGATCTCGAGACCGCGCTGCAGCTGCAATATCTGAAGCTCACGGCGCCGCGCCGCGACGAGCGGTTGTTCGACACGTGGCGCAAGCAGCAGGTCGAGTGGGTGAAGAACCGCCGCCTGGATCCGGACACCGCGTTCTACGAGGACGTGACGGCGATCGAGACCAAGAATCATCCGCTGCGCACGCCGACGACGCCGGAGATGATCGGTAAGGTCAGTCTCGACAAGTCGCTCGCGATCTTCCACGACCGCTTCGCGGACTTCTCCGGCGCGACGTTCACGATCGTCGGCAATGTCGATCCCGCGACGCTGCAGCCGCTCGTCGAGCAGTACATCGGTTCGCTGCCGAGCAAGAATGGTAAGGCGACGGCGTGGAAGGATCCGCGCATCACGTGGGCGGCGGGAAAGGTGAACAAGACGCTCGAGGCCGGCACCGAGCCGCGATCGATGGTGTCGATGTGGTTCAGCGCACCTGACAAGTGGAGCAAGGAGTCCGAGGCTGACGCGAAGATCCTCGGGATGGTGCTGCGCATTCGGTTGCGCGAGGTGCTGCGCGAGGACATGGGCGGTGTGTACGGCGTGCGTTCGTATGTCGCGATCGATCGCGAGCCCACGCAGCGCCGCACGCTCGCGATCTCGTTCGGTTGCGATCCGCAGAACGTCGACAAGCTGCGCAAGGCGGCGCTCGATGTCATGCACGAGCTGACGAAGGAAGGCGCGAACGCGACGAACATCGAGAAGGTAACCGAGCAGCTCAAACGCGGTCGCGAGACCGACAGCAAGGAGAACTGGTGGTGGTCGCGCCAGCTGCACGACGCGTACTGGTACGGCGACGACTTCGGCCAGATCACGGACCTCTCGCCGGTGCTCTCGCGCGTCACCAGCGACAACATCAAGATGAGCGCCAAACGCTTCTTCGATGAGAAGAACCAGGTGTTCTACGTACTGCGCCCGACGGTCGTTGCGGCTCCGGCGGCGGCTGCAACTCCCGGTAAGCAGTAGTGTGCAGGCCGTTGCGCGGCTGCGTTAAAGATTTCGCGCACATAGATTCGCTCGTTACCCTTGTCCTCGACGGGGGCCACGTGAGAAGAACCGCGCATGCAGACGGCGCTCTTGTTCCCCGGCCAAGGCTCGCAACGAGTCGGCATGGGTCGCGACCTCGCTCTCCGCTTCGACATCGCCAAGCGCACGTATGACGAGGCCGACGCGGCGCTCGGCTTTGCGCTCAGCAAGATTTGCTACGAGGGTCCGGAAGACGACCTGACGCTGACCCAGAACACGCAGCCGGCGATCCTCACGACGTCGGTCGCGGTCGCGCGCGTGCTCGTGGACAGGGGCCTCACGTTCGACATCGTGGCTGGTCACTCACTCGGTGAGTGGACGGCGCTCGTGGCAGCGGGCGCGATGCAGTTCGCGGACGCCGTGAAGCTCACGCACCTCCGCGGTCAGTACATGCAGGAAGCCGTGCCGGTCGGGCAGGGCTCGATGGCCGCGCTGATGGGCCTGGATCTCGAGAAGACCAAGGCCGTCTGCGCCGAGGCGTCGGCACCGGGCGAGCCCTGCGAGCCGGCCAACCTCAACGGCGGCGGACAGATCGTCATCTCCGGTCACACCGACGCGATCGATCGCGCGATACCGCTCGCGAAAGCAGCCGGCGCGAAGATCGCGAAGAAGCTCACGGTGAGCGCCCCTTTCCATTGCTCGATGATGAAGCCGGCAGCGGAGAAGCTCGCCGCTGCACTCGCGGCCGTTACCATCAGCACCCCGAAGGTTCCGGTCGTCGCGAACGTCAGTGCCGAGCCGACGCAGGACGCGGGCCGCATCAAGGATCTTCTCGTTCAACAGGTCACCGCGAGCGTGCGCTGGGAAGAGTCGATCCAGTGCATCGCCAAGCTCGGCGTGACCAAGGCGTACGAGCTGGGCTCGGGCGCAGTGCTCAAAGGTCTGGTGAGGCGGATCGCCGGTACGATCGACGTCACGACGATCGGCGAGCCGCATGAAGTGGACGGCTTATTCTCATCTTCGGGGAGCTGATCATGGCCATCGTCGACAAAGCACTCGGAGGCAAGGTGGCGCTCGTCACCGGTGGTTCGCGCGGTATCGGCCGCGGCATTTGCGTCGCGCTAGCGAAGCGCGGTGCGAAGGTCGTCATCAACTACGCGTCGCGGGAAGACGCGGCTCGCGAGTGCGCGGCGGAAGTCGAAGCAGCGGGCGGCCAGGCAGTCTTGAGCGGCTTCGACGTCTCGAACAGCGCGCAGGTCACGGAGTCGATCAAGGCGATCGGCAAGGACCATGGCGGCCTCGACATCCTCGTGAACAACGCGGGCGTCGCGATCAACGGCCTGCTGATGCGCTTCTCCGACGATGCGTGGAAGAAGGTCATGGACATCAACCTCGCGGGCGCATTCCACTGCCTCCGCGCGGCGTCGATGTTGATCCTCAAGGCGAAGACCTCGGGACGCATCATCAACATCACGAGCGTCGTCGGCGAGCAGGGCAACGGCGGTCAGCTCGCGTACTCGGCGTCCAAGGCCGGTCTGATCGGCCTGACGATGTCGACGGCGCGCGAGCTGTCGTCCCGCGGGGTCACCTGCAACGCGGTGTCGCCCGGCTTCATCGAGACCGACATGACCTCGGCCGAGCTGCCCGAAGCAGCGCGCGCCAAGCTGATGGAACAGATCCCGCTGGCGCGCATTGGCCAGCCGCAGGACATCGCGGACGCAGTCGCGTTCCTCGCCGGTCCCGAGGCTAGCTACATCACCGGTCAGGTGTTGCGCGTCAACGGCGGACTGTTGATGTAACGAGAGTTCTGGACTAGAAACGCACGCGTTCTAACGGCAAGGAAAACGAAATGTCCCCTGAAGAGATCGAGTCCAAGGTCAAAGAAATCATCGTCTCCCAGCTCGAGGTGTCGGCTGACCAGCTGCGCCCCGAGGCGTCGTTCATCGACGATCTGAAGGCGGACTCGCTGGCCGTTGTCGAGCTCGTGCTCGCGTTCGAGTCGGAGTTCAAGATCACGATCCCCGAGGAAGACACCGAGCAGATCAAGACGGTCAAAGACGCCGTCAGCTACATCAAGACCCACGCAAAGTGAGTCTTTGCCGGGTGTTCACTCACCTGGCACCCCATCTTTTCGTCTCTCCATCGTTGTCGCGCTAAGGAGTATCCATGCGTCGCGTCGTCATTACCGGCATCGGCCTCGTCACTCCCCTCGGCAACGATCTCGAGACCACCTGGTCTGGCCTGGTCAACGGCAAGAGCGGCGCGGGCCCGATCACGCAGTTCGACACCACGAACTACGCGACCAAGTTCGGTTGCGAGGTGAAGGGCTTCGACGCCCTGAAGTGGTTCGAGAAGCGCGACCTGCGCCACGTCGACCGGTTCCTCCAGTTCGCTGTCGCGGCGGCGATGATGGCCATGGAGGACTCGGGACTCGGCCAGAAGGTCCCCGCCGGTCATGAAGACCGCTGGGGCGTGTACATCGGCTCCGGCCTGGGCGGCGTGAAGACGATCGAGAACACCTACGAGGCGACCCAGCAGAAGGGCCCCCGACACGGGTTCTCGCCGTACTTCGTGACCGACATCATCATCAACGAAGCGCCCGGCATGGTCTCCATCCGCACGGGCGCGACGGGCCCGAATTTCTCGCACGTGTCTGCGTGCGCGACCGGTGCCCACTCGATCGGCGAGGCAGCTCGCGCGATCCGCCACGGCTACGCGGACGGCATGATCGCCGGCGGATCCGAGGCGACCATCTCGATCCTCGGCGTCGGCGGCTTCAACTCGATGCGCGCGATGTCGACGAACAATGCAAATCCCCTCACGGCGAGCCGCCCGTTCGACATGGACCGCGACGGCTTCGTCATCGGCGAGGGCGCCGGCATCCTGGTGCTCGAGGAGCTCGAGATGGCCAAGAAGCGCGGCGCGCGCATCTACGGCGAGCTCATCGGCTACGGCGCCAACAGCGACGCTCACCACGTGGCGGCTCCGGCCCCGGAGCACAAGGGCGCGCAGGCCTGCTTCCGCCTCGCGCTCAAGGACGCGCGCATCGATCCGAGCGCCGTCCAGTACATCAACGCGCACGGCACCTCGACGGACCTCAACGACAAGAACGAGACGTTCGCGACCAAGGTCGTGTTCGGCGATCACGCGAAGAAGCTCGCGATGTCGTCGACCAAGTCCATGACGGGCCACACGCTCGGCGCGGCGGGCGGCATCGAGGCCGGCATCACGGCGCTCGCCATCGCGCGCGGCGTGCTTCCCCCGACGACGAACTACACGACGCCGGACCCCGAGTGCGACCTCGACTACATCCCGAACACGGCCCGCGAGCAGCGCGTCGATATCGCGATGTCGAACAGCTTCGGCTTCGGCGGCACCAACGCGGCGCTCGTGATGTCGCGCTACAAGGGTGACTGATGAAGTGGTACGCGGGCAGCGATCACGCCGGCTTCCCGCTGAAGCAGGCGCTCGTCGCGCACCTGCGTACGCTCGGTGACGAGGTCGTCGATCTCGGTACCCACAGCGACGCGTCCGTCGACTATCCCGAGTTCGGCGCGGCCGTCGGTACGAAGGTCGTCGCGGAGGCGGGAACGCTCGGGTTGGTCGTCTGTGGATCCGGGATCGGCATCAGCATCGCGGCGAACCGTGTCCACGGCGTCCGCTGTGCGCTCGTCCACGATAACTTCACGGCAGATGCCGCTCGCAAGCACAACGACGCCAACGTGGTCGCCATGGGTGCTCGCGTGATCGGTCTCGGAGTCGCGGAGGCTGCGCTCGAGACGTTTCGTACGTCGCAGTTCGAAGGCGGCCGTCACCAGCGCCGCGTCGATCAGCTAACCGCGCTGCACGGAGACAGCCACTAACGTGCGCTGCCCGTTCTGCGGTCAGACCGAGGACAAGGTCATCGAGACCCGCACGTCCAAGGACGATGCCGAGATCCGTCGCCGTCGCGAATGTGAAGGTTGCACGCGCCGGTTCACGACGTACGAGCGCATCGAAGAGTCGATGCCGTTGGTGGTGAAGAGCGACGGTCGTCGCGAGCCGTTCGATCGCACCAAGATCGAGCGCGGCCTGCAAGCTGCCGTCGCGAAGCGAAAGGTCTCGCGCCAGCAGATCACGGCGCTCGCCCTGCAAGTCGAGCGCGAGGTCGGCGAGCTCGGCGTCAGCGAGATCAACGCACGCCAGGTCGGCGAGCTCGTGCTGCCGCGCCTGAAGAACGTCGACGCGGTCGCGTACGTGCGCTTCGCGTCGATCTATCGCGACTTCAAAGACCTCGAAGGCTTCGCGAACGAAGTGCAGGCGCTGCGCGACGAAGATACGGATCGCCACAAGATCGCGGACCTCGGCGACGAGTCCGAGGATCCCGACGCGCAGGACAAAGCCGGTTGAAGCGCGTCGGCGATCGGGAGATCGCAAGCCCGACGACCGTCGGGCGCGCAGCAGCGCCGAAGGCGGTGCGGAGGTCAATAGACGCGAAGCACATGGCGCGGTGTCTGGAGCTCGCGGGTGCGTACCGCGGGCTGACCACGCCAAATCCGATCGTCGGCTGCGTCATCGTCGACGCGCGCGGCAAGGTGATCGCGGAGGGCGCGCACAAGAAGACCGGTACCGACCACGCGGAGATCGTGGCGCTGAAGAAGCTCCGCATGCGGGCGAAGGGCGCGACGTTGTACGTGAACCTCGAGCCGTGCAACCACACCGGCAGGACCGGACCGTGCGCGCCGGTTGTGCGCGATGCGGGTGTGGCGCGCGTCGTCGTGGGGATGGAGGATCCCGTTGCGGATCACGCGGGAGGCATCTCGCTGCTCAAGCGCGCCGGCATCGCGGTGACGACAGGCGTGCTGCGTGCGCAGTGCGAGCGCGCGAACCTGGCGTGGATCACGGCGGTCACGAAGCAGCGCTGCGCGTTCACCATCAAGGCGGCGATGACGCTCGATGGCAAGCTCGCGACGAGCACGGGCGACTCCAAGTGGATCACGGGCCTGCAAGCGCGTGCGGATGCGCACCGGCTGCGCGCGACGCACGATGCGATCATGGTCGGCATCGGGACGGTCCTCGCTGACAACCCACGCCTCGACGTGCGCCTCGTGAAGGGACGCTCGCCGATCCGCATCGTGCTCGACAGCCAGCTGCGTACCCCGACGGACGCGTACCTCTTGCCAAAGACCACGCGGTCGGCACCCCGGACGATCATCGTCTGCGGCACGAAGGCGTCACCCGCGCGCGAGCGTGCACTACGCGCCGAGCGAGCCGAGATCTGGCGCATGCCGACGCATCGCAACGGCCGCATCGATGTCTTCAAGCTCGCCGAGCGCCTTGCCGAGGAGAGGATCTACAGCGTGCTCGTCGAGGGCGGCGCTGGCGTGCACGCGGCGATGTTCGAGCAACGGCTCGTCGACGAGTTTGTCGTCTACATCGCGCCGAAGATCATCGGCGGTCCGGGCATCAGCTGGGTCGGGGGCAAGGGGCTTGCCGACATGAGTGCGGCCTGGCGCCTCGCGATCGACGAGCGTATCGACGACTTCGCCGGTGATCTGCGGCTGACGGGGACGGTGCTGCCCGTGAAGGAACATGCATCTGATGCCGACGAGCCGGTATGATGGTCCGGTGGGACGGTGGCTCGTAGTTCTGTTCGCGCTGGGCGCGTGCGGACGCTTCGGCTTTAGCGGTACGGCGAACGGCGATGGAGGCGGCGGTGACGATGCGCCGGTACCCGACGCACGCCCTGGCTCGTGCGACAGGTTCACGGCGATCACGGTGGGGCACCGCTCGACGTGCATGCTCGATACGAGCGGGCAGCGCTGGTGCGCCGGGCAATACGTCGGCTTACCGGTGCCGATGCCCAACGTGCTCACGACGGATGGGCAGCCCGGGTGGTCGAAGATCCACGAGACATTCTACAAAGGTCAGGGGCTCATCGGCGGGACCGTGATCGAGTGGGGGAACGACAACGAGACGCCGTATCTGTTTGACGCCGACGGAGACTGGGATCGGTTCTACGGCGAGTTCCAGACCATGTGTCGGATCAAGAGCACGGGCGCGATGACCTGTGGAATGACCCCCATCGCGGGCTCGTGGGCGTCTGCATCGGCGAGCCAGGTCGGATTCTGCGGCGTGCAGACCAACGGTACCGCATGGTGCTGGGGCGCGAACTTGGCGAACGATCTCGGGCTTGGCGTCGAACCCGACATGACGACTCACCCGACACCGGTGCAGGTCGGCACCGATACGGACTGGGTCGAGGTGCAGGTCGCTGAGGGAGCAACGTGCGGGCGCAAGACGAACGGCACGCTGTGGTGCTGGGGCAACGCCGACCTCACGGGAAACAACCAGGTCGATTCGTTCGGCGTCCCGGCGCAGGTCGGAACGCGCACCGACTGGACGCAGGTCGAATCGCACTGGCGTCACTCGTGCGGCGTGCACACTGACGGGCGTGTCGATTGTTGGGGCTCTGACGAGTTCGGCCTCGAGGTTGCGCCCGGCGTCAACTTCGCACTCGTGCCGACGGACCTCGGCATTACCGTCGAGGAGTTCCACGCGGGCGGTCATCACAATTGCGCGAAGATGGCGGGCGTCTGGTACTGCTGGGGCCGCAATGACGAAGGGCAGCTCGGCGTGGGCACGAACCTGACGACCACGAGCCCTACGACGACGCTCTGTCCCCAGTGACGTTAGAGCGCTGACCCTGCGCAGGGGCCGGCGAGAGTGGTACACCCCGCCCATGTTCACGGGTCTGGTCGAAGACATGGGCACGGTCGTGCGCGCGGACCGCCGCAGCGACGCGCTCGTCCTCGTTGTTCGACCGAGCAAGATTCCTGTCACCGAGCTCGTGCTCGGCGAGTCCGTTTGCCACGACGGCGCGTGCCTCACGGTCACGGAGATCACGCGCGACACGTTCACCGTGCTCGCGGGTGCCGAGACGCTGAACCGCACCACGCTCGGTGGGTTTCGCGTCGGCAGCAAGATGAACCTCGAGCGCTCGTTGCGCGTCGGCGACCGCATGGGCGGCCACTGGGTGACCGGTCACATCGACGGTACGGGCGAGCTCGCGATCCGCCGCGACATGGGAGCGAACCTCGTACTCGGTGTGCGCGCGGTGCCGGCACTCCTCAAGTACATCGTGGAGAAGTGCTCGATCGCCATCGCGGGCGTGTCGCTCACCGTGAACAGCGTCGATAACGAGACGTTCTCCGTCGCGATCATCCCGCACACGCGCGATCACACCACGCTCGGCGCGCTGTCGATCGGAGACCGCGTGAATCTCGAAACCGATATTTTGGCAAAGCACGTCGAAAAACTGCTCGTCGCGCAGAGGTCGTCATGAACCAGAACACCACCGCCATCGACCGTGTCACCAAGGCGCTCGAAGAGATTCGAGCTGGCAAGATGGTCATTCTCGTCGACGACGAGGATCGCGAGAACGAGGGCGACCTCGTCTTTGCTGCCGAGCTGATCACGCCGGAGCACATCAACTTCATGGCGACGCACGCGCGCGGCCTCATCTGCCTCGCGATGGACGACCGCATGATCGACAAGCTCGAGCTGCCGATGATGGTGCGCGACAACAAGGCATCGCTCGGCACCGCGTTCACCGTGTCCATCGAGGCGCGCCACGGCGTGTCGACCGGTATCTCCGCCAAGGATCGCGCGACGACGGTCCGCGCCGCGATCGCGGACGATGCGAGCCCGGCCAGTGTCGTGTCGCCCGGCCACATCTTCCCGCTGCGCGCGCGCAAGGGTGGGGTCCTCGTGCGCACCGGTCAGACGGAGGGTTCCGTGGATCTCGCTCGCATGGCAGGCCTCAAGCCGGCCGGCGTGATCTGCGAGATCATGCGCGAGGACGGCGAGATGGCGCGCCGCCCCGAGCTGGAGCAGTTCGCGGTGAAGCACAACATGATGCTGATCAGCGTCGCGGAGATGATCGCGTATCGCCTGCAGCGCGAGAAGATCGTGCGCCGCGGCGAGGTCGGTTCCATGCGTCCCGGCAACCTCTCGCCGGGCGAGCCGTGGAAGGCCTACTACTACGACACCGACGTCGAGGACACCGAGTACCTCGCGCTCGTGCGCGGCGATGTGGCGGCGGCCAGTGCAGCAGGGCAGGCCGTGCTCGTGCGCGTGGCGGCCATGGAGCCGCTCGCGGATCCGTTCGCGCTGCGCCCCGACCTGACGGCCGCGCTCAAGGCCATCGACGAGGCGGGCACCGGCGTGCTGCTGTACGTCGTCAACCGGACCCGCACGAGCCTCCGCAGCTCGTTCGAGCGCCTCGTGATGCAGCAGCGCCGCGAGCCCGTGGCCCCCGAGAACGGCTCCACCAGCGAGACGCTGCGCGACTTTGGCCTCGGAGCGCAGGTCCTGGCCGACCTGGGCCTGTCGAAGATCCGTCTGATCATCCATTCCGACCGCAAGATCGCGGGCATCGAGGGCTTTGGCATCGAGGTCGTCGAGCGGGTCCCGATCGCGCGCGGCGCGTTCCGCAAGGCGCAGTCGTAATGTAATGTCCTGGGGCCCATGCCTCAGGTCATCGAAGGTTCCCTGTCCGCGACCGGTCTTCGGTTTGCGATCGTCGCCAGCCGGTTCAACGGCCTCATCGTGGAGCCGCTGGTCGCCGGTGCGCTCGACGCGATCGGTCGCTGCGGTGGCGATGCGGCCGGCACGCTGCTCGTGCGTTGCCCGGGAGCCTGGGAGTTGCCGCAGGTCACGCGCATGGTCGCGCAGCGCGGTGGTGTCGACGCGATCATCGCGCTCGGTGCAGTCATCCGCGGATCCACGCCGCACTTCGATTTCGTCGCCGGTGAAGCTGCCAAGGGCCTCGCGAGCGTCGCGGCGACGACCGACATCCCGGTCGTGTTTGGCGTGCTGACGACCGACACGATCGAGCAGGCGATCGAGCGCGCCGGTACCAAGGCGGGCAACAAGGGCTTCGACGCGGCGATGGGCGCGATCGAGACGGCACAGCTGTTCAAGGCGCTCGCCAAGAAGGGCAAGAAGTGACCGCAGGCACTCGCCGCCACGGTCGTGCGTACGCGCTGCAGCTCTTGTATGCGCGCGACGGAGATCCGGCCAACGACGTCACGGGCGCGGCGGTCAGCTGGGCCGATGCGTTCGACCTCCAGGTCGATCCGGCCGCGCAGACGTTCGCTCGCGACCTCGTTGCCGCTGCCACGGAGCGCACCGTCGAGATCGACGAGCTGATCGCGAGCTCGTCCAAGAACTGGCGCATCGAGCGCATGTCTCGCGTCGATCGCAACATCCTGCGCCTCGGTGCATGCGAGCTGATCGCGTTCAAAGACGTGCCGGTGAAGGTCGTCATCAACGAGGCCGTCGAGCTCGCGAAGCAGTTCGGCACCGCCGAATCGAGCGCGTTCGTGAACGGCGTGCTCGACCGCATCGCGTCCGCCTCTGGCCGCACCCCGGAGACCTAGTGGCGCTGTCCGTCCTACCGCTCGATCTGGCGCGTTGGGACGAGACGCAGCGCGATTGTCTCGTGCTGCCCGTGTTCACCGACGATCGCCCTCTGCGCGGTGCGGCGGGGCTCGCAGATTGGCGGATGTGCGGTCGACTCTCGCGCCTGCTCAAGGCGAACAAGGCGAGCGGCGCACAGGGCGAGTCGATGCTCCTCCCACCAGGGCGTCGCCTTAAATTTTCTCGCGTACTCTGGTTCGGTCTCGGTGACGCCAAGGGCTACAGCGACGCGCGGTTCGAGAAGGACCTCGTGTGGATCCTCAACGTCGTCGCCAAGGCGAACGTCACGGACTGGGCGCTCCAGCCGCCGGGCCGTGCGTCGGGGTTGATCGGTGCGCGCCGTGCGATCGAGCTGATGCTCGGCAATCCCGACATCGCGAAGCAGAGCCTCGCGATCCTCGAGGACCCGTCCGGCCAAAAAGATATCGCCGAGCTGCTGCGCTCTCAGCGCTAATTGCGCGCGAGCATGACAGCCGTCTGCGAGTACGCGGACGACATCCAGAACTGCGTGAGCGCGTCGATCTTGTCGCTCATGTCTCCATCGCGCGCGATCGTCGCTTGCTGGTACGCGAGCTTCGCCTGGACCGGAATGGAACCGGTCGCGATGCGGGCGGCTCGAGCAGACGCGCGGGCCATGCGCTCGGCGTTCGCGAGCATGTTGATGAACGCCTTCTCGTGCTCGACGCCGTTCGCGCGACCCGTCGCGGCGTCGGTCTTCACCTCGAGCGAGTAGTACTTCGCGATCAGCTCGGCGGAGTTGTAGTAGGCGAGCTCGCTGCCCGCGAGTGCCATCAGGTTCCACTGCGGAGACTTGTCGCCCCACGCTGTACGCATGTCCTTGGGCAGACCGTCGACCTGGTCGAGGTGCGAGAGCATGTACGCGACGAGGTACTCGGGCTCGTTCATCGCGACGCGCGTGCGCGCTTGCTCGAGCGTCAGGCCGTTATCCTTCGCAGCGGGCTCGACGAGGAGCGTCTCGAAGTAGTTCACGCCCGCGGCGCCCGCGGACTGGAACGACGTGGAGAGGCGCTTGATGTTCGGGATCGAGCACATGTAGTTGACCGACTTCTCGGTCATGAAGTCGAGCTCGTCGCCCGCCATCGCAGCAGCGGCAACGGTCTGGCCGATGAGCACGACGGTCGGGCTGACGCGGTCGACGATCGCCTCGGCGACGTCGGGCGAGCCGAGCTCGGCCTTCGTGCGCGTGCCGAGCGCCTCGAGCAGCTGCGCTGTCTCGCTCATCGAGTCGCGCGCGAACACCTTGAAGCCCCACGCCCGCAGCGCGGACTGGAACGACGACATCATCAGCAGGTGACCGCCGAGCGTCGTCGGCTTGATCGCGCCGATCTTCTTGAACACGTCGGTCGTGATCGAGTCGAGCTGGTCGAGTTGCTCGAGGTGCTCGAGCGCGCCCTTGGCGTCGCCGGCCTGCACGCGCGAGACAAGCTCGTAGATGTCGGTCGCCGACGCGGCCCACACCCACGCGGTGAGCATCTTCGCGTACGCGCCCGCGACCAGGCCTTGCTTGTGGAGCTTGTCTGCCTGGGCGGCAGCTTCCTGCGCATACTCGCCCATCGCCAGGAGGCGCTTCGGGAGACGGCCGGCCTGCGAGAGCTGGAGCAGCTGCGCCCACTCCTCGGCGAGACGCTCGGACCACGCCTTGTACTTGAGGTCGATCGCCTTGACCGTCTCGTCGTCGAGCGCCATGTCGGCCTCCGCGACGGGCACCGGCTCGGGGAGCGACTTGCCGGTCAGCAGCTTGTACGCCTCGTGAACGTTCGCCACTTCGACCGCTTCGGCGCCCTTGGACTTCGCGAACGCGACGAGGTCGACGTCCTGGCCCGTCGCTTCGGACTTGGACCAGCGCATGCCGATCGGATAGCCGAGCTTCTTTTTGCCCTTCTCGATCGAGCCCGCGAACTTCTCGGGGATGCCGGCGACGGGACCGATGGTGCCGTCAGGATTGATGATGCCGGTCATGGTGACGGTCGGATCGATCGGGACGCCCGTCATCGTCGCGAGGAAACCACCCGCCATCAGGCCCGACGCGGATGCACCGTCGATGTAGCCGCCGGATGCAGCGGTGAACGAGAAGTCGGTGAGGTCCTTGCCGAGCACCGTCGCGGCGACGAACGCCGACACCCAGACGCCTGCACGCCACTGCGAGCCCGTGCCGCCGGCGAGCTCTTCCATCACGCCGACCTCGACGCTGCCGTCCTGGTTCGGCTCGGTGCCGAGCTTGACCGGCGTGGAGCCACCGCTCGCGTTCTGCGGGTTCTTCGGGTCGAGCTTGACGAACATCGCGTCGACGAGGCCCTTGCTCGGCTGCGGGGGCAGGGGCAGGACGGTCGAGCCGTTCTTCTCGTCAGTGCCGAGGATGACGGCCTGGCTCTTGTTCTTGGCGTCGTCTTTGATCGTGAGCGGCGCGTAGTCCTTCTGCGACGTCCCGGCGATCGGTGTGGCGCCGCCTTTGCCGCTAGCACCACCACACGAGAGCGAAACGATCAAAGGCAGCACTACAGCGCCGCGAAACTTCCCCATGTCGACGACAATAGCTCAGGCGCGGTTGCGAGGGTGGTGCTTGCGCACAGCCTCGACGACGCGGGCCTTGCTGACGTGTGTGTAGATTTCTGTCGTCGCGATGTCGGAGTGCCCCAGCATCGCTTGCACGGCGCGCAGATCTGCGTCCGCCTCGACGAGGTGCGTGGCAAACGAGTGCCGCAGCTTGTGAGGCGAGACTCCACCGCCCGCGATCCGCACGCCCGCCGCGCGCGCGTACGCAGCGAGCAGTTTCCAGAACGCCTGTCGTGTCATCGGCGTTCCTCGATCGGTCAGGAACAGCGCCGGCTCCTTCGGATCCTTCACGCACGCGACGCGATCCTCGGCGATGTACTTGGTGATGCGCTCGATCGCGACCGCATGCAGCGGCACCACGCGCGTCTTGTTGCCCTTGCCCGTCACGCGGACGTAGCCCTGGCGGAGGTTGACGTCGGCGAGCGGAAGCGTGACGAGCTCGCTGACGCGCAGGCCCGTCGCGTACACGAGCTCGATCATCGCGGCGTCGCGGCGACCGCGCGGCGTGTCCTTGGGTTGCGCGATCAGGCGCGACACGGACTCCTCACCGAGCACACCGGGCAGGCGCCGCGGCGTCTTCGGGGAGTCGATGAGCTCCGTCGGATCGGCGTCGAGCCAGCGCTCCCCGACCAGGTGCTTGCACAGCCCGCGAACCGCAACCAAGCAGCGCGCACGGCTGCGGGCCCCGATGCCATCCGCGGCGAGCTTGGTCAGGAAGTCCGCGATGTCAACGGGCTGGATATCGTCGACGTCCTCGCGGCCGCGGTTGGCGACAAAGGCCAACAGCTTGCTGATATCGCGGCCGTACCCGTCGAGCGTGTTGCGCGAGAGCCCGCGCTCCACCTTCAAGTGGGCGAGGTACAGGTCACTGGCCTCGTCGAGGCGCAGCCGGCGCGGCATCGGGGAAATCGTCGGCGATTTCACGGCGAAGGGCGAATTTCGGGAACCTGGCAAAACAACCGGCCCCCGACGAGCTGGCATTGCGAATGTCAGGCCGGGACGCCATAGTCCTCTCGCGTGGATATTTCAGCCGCACAGTTGAAGTGGATCTTCATCGACGTGTTCGTGCTGATCATTTCGATCTCGCTGCACGAGTTCGGTCACGCGTTCATGGCGACGCGCCTCGGCGATGACACGCCGGCGCGTCAGGGCCGCGTGACGCTGAACCCGATCGCGCATATCGATCCGGTCGGCACGCTGCTCCTCCCGATCCTCGGCGGCCTGTTCGCGGCGGCCGGCGCACCCGTCGGTGGCTTTGGTTGGGGCAAGCCTGTCCAGTGGCAACCGCATCGCATTCGCCGCGGCATCAACATGTCCACGGCCAAGATCCTTGTCGCGATCGCCGGACCGCTGATGAACGCACTGCTCGCGTGTGTCGTCGCGCTCACGCACGGCATCCTGATGCACTTCAAGGTTCTCTCCTCCGGCAGCGACCTGAACCTGGTCCTCTACTTCGCGGTCGCGACCAACTTCATCCTGATGTTCTTCAACTTGCTCCCGCTCCCGCCGCTCGATGGTGGTCACGTTGCCGAGCAGTTCGTTCCGTACAAGCACCGCGACAAATTTCACGAGGTCGCCAAGTACGCGCCGTTCGTCATCCTCGGCATCATGCTGATTCCCAAGGTGCAGCAAGTCTTCCTGATCCCGGCGATCTGGTGTACTGAGCACGTCTATCGCGCGGTCCTCGCGCTGTTCTCCTGATGGAAGCCGCTGGTTATCAAGTTGCCCTCGATGTCTTCGAGGGCCCGCTCGATTTGCTCCTTCACCTGGTGAAGAAGCACGAGCTGTCGATCATCGATATCCCCATCTCGTTCGTCACGCAGAAGTATCTCGACTACCTCGATGCGATGGCGACGCTCGATATCGACGTCGCCGCCGAGTACCTCGTGATGGCGGCGACGCTCTGCCATATCAAGTCGCGCGAGCTGCTCCCGAACCCCGAGCCGCTCGAGGTCGAAGAGAACGCCGACGGCGAAGCCGCGATCGAGGAGGCCGCCGATCCGCGCGCGGAGCTCATCCGGCGCTTGCTCGAGTATCAGAAGTACAAGGAGGCGGCGAACCAGCTCGGCGATCGCCCGGTCGTCGGTCGCAACGTCTGGAGCCGTGGCTCGCCCCTGGAGGAAGCTGTCGGCGAAGGCATCGACATGGAGGCCATCGCTCCGCTCGCGCCGTTCCCGGTGCACAAGCTGATCGAAGCGTTCGACCGCGTGATGAAGGCGGCGAAGGTCAAGGTCGCCCACGACGTCCTCATCGATCGCCTGAGCGTCAGCCAGAAGATCGCGGAGCTGACCGACCGCCTCGAGAACGAGGGGCGCTTCACGTTCACGTCGATGTTCACGTTCCTGCGCGACGGCGTGGAGCGCACGCTGCCCGAGATCAAGCACGAAGCCGTCGTGACCTTCCTCGCGCTGCTCGAGATGTCCAAGCTCCGCCTCATCTCGATCTCCCAGCCGCAGCTGGAGGACGGCGATGAGGAGATCTTCATCGAGCGGGCCCGAGACGATCTCCGGGCGCGTATGGAACAGACGGTCGCCCGCGGCGACGACTACCGGTAAGTCCCACTGTCGGACCCCCCTGCTATATGCGGGGACAACCGTGAGTCGTAAGCGCTTCAAGAAGTCGCCGCCGCCGTCCAAGCGTGCGTCCGCATCGGCCAACGCTCCGGAATCTCAGGATTCTGATGCGGTGCCGGACGAGATCCTCGCCGAGGGCAGCGGCCCGCAGGAGGTGCTGGAAGCAGCCCCTGAGGGCGTGGACCTGAACCAGCGCGAAGAGCTGGAGAGCATTGCCGCCGAGATGGCCGAGAAGCTCGTTGCCGACCTCGGCACGGACCTCGAGGTCTCGGTCACCGGTGTGGATCCGGAAGCCCCGGAGCCCACGGCCAAGGGCAAGAAGTCCAAGAAGAACCGCAAGGCCGCCGAGTCGACCGACGAGCCCGCGATCGAGATGTCGGCTGACGCGGAGCCGCCCGTCGACGCCGTCGAGATGTCCGCAGATGGTGAAGTCTCCGAAACGACGGACTCCGCCGAGTTCGGTGACGAGACGCTGAGCGCCGCGACCTCGACGGAGGGCGAGCACGTCGCCGAGTCGTCGACCGAGCTCGACCTCGTGTCGGCTGAAGGCGGTGAGATCGTCGAAGTGTCCGAGGGTGAAGAGGGCGAAGGGGCCGAGCTGCCGACGAGCGCCGGCTCGATGGACCGCAACACGGTCAAGCAGCTCATCGAGGCACTCGTCTTCGCGGCCGATAAGCCGGTCACGGTGCAGCGCCTCCGCCAGCTCACGCGCATCGCCGACGTGACGATGATCGAGGCGATGCTCGTCGAGATCCAAAGTGACTACGAGCAGCGCGGCCTGATCCTCACGTCCGTCTCCGGCGGTTGGCAGTTCCGCACGCGCCCGCAGTTCTCGGGGTGGGTGCAGCAGCTCATCGCGGGGCGCCCGGTGCGCCTCTCTCGCGCGCAGCTCGAGACGCTCGCCATCATCGCGTACCGCCAGCCGATCACGCGCCCCGAGATCGACGACATCCGCGGCGTCGATTCCAGCGCGACGTTGAAGCTCCTCATGGATCGCCAGCTGATCCGCATCCTCGGCAAGAAAGAGGAAGCGGGACGGCCGATGCTCTACGGCACGACCAAGGAGTTCCTCGACTTCTTCAGTCTCGGCGATCTTCGCGAGCTGCCGACGTTGCGCGAGTACTCCGAGCTCACCGACGAGAGCCGCAAGGTTGTCAGCGAACGCCTCGGCGTTCCACTCGAAGCCACGGGGTCTGGCTCGGGTGGCGACGGTAACAACGGCGGCGGCAATGATTCGGGCGGCGAGGGCGGCTCCGGCGACGGAGGCGGCTTCGATCCCTTCGGCGGCGAAGGTGGCAGCGAGCCCGGCGACGGTGCGCATGCGATTGCAGCGGACGAGACCGCGATCGAGGCGAGCAGCGACGAGTCGAGCGACGAGACTGCGATCGAGGCGAGCAGCGACGACGTGCCCGAGATGATCGAGGCGAGCAGCGACGAGTCGAGCGAAGAGACTGCGATCGAGGCGAGCAGCGACGACGTGCCCGAGATGATCGAGGCGGGGAGCGACGAGTCGGCGACGACTGATTCGCTGTCGGCGCTCGCGTCGCGCGTGCTCGCGAAGAGCGACGGCGAGTCGAACGGATCGGACGAGGTGTTTGCGGCATCGTCGGACGATCACGACGACGAGTCGAACGCATCGGAGGAGGCGCTCACGGAGTCCTCCGACGAGATGCACGCGTCCGACGACACCGACGGCGAGACGTTCGCGGCCGGACACGTGCGCAGCCGCGCGGATGCAGCCCCCGCCGAGGACGACGAGCTCGCCTCCGGCAGCCAGGCGTTTGCCGCCGTGAGCGAGGATCAGGTCCAGGCAATCCTGGCCGAGGGCAGCGAATCGGTGCTCGCCGAGGGCCTGGACGTCGAGTCCATGGTCGGCGCGATGGCGACCGGCGAAGACGCCGCGGCGGATGGCGCGACGGACGGTGCGGGAGACGGTATGGTGGCGTCGAGCGAGCTCGTCTCTACCGACGACATCGTCGACGACCTTCCTGAACCTACGGAGTAACTCATGGGCGACCCCGTCCGATTGCAGCGGTACCTAGCGTCCGCTGGTGTGGCGGCGCGCCGCAAAGCCGAAGACCTCATCACCGCCGGTCGCGTGACCGTGAACGGCAAGGTGGTCAAAGTCCTCGGCACCAAGGTCAACCCGGACGTGGACGAGGTGCTCGTCGATGGCGAAGCCGTCGTCGCTCTCGACAAGTTCTACGTCCTGCTGAACAAGCCCAAGGCGTGCATCACGGCCGTCACCGACGACCGCGGTCGCCCCACGGTGATGGACTACCTCCCGAACTGTCCCGTGCCGGTGAAGCCCGTCGGGCGCCTCGACTTCTACACCGAGGGCGTCCTGCTCCTCACGAACGACGGCGAGCTCGCGGCCAAGCTGCTCTCGCCGGGCAGCCACGTGCCCAAGACCTATCACGTCAAGGTCCACGGCCAGCTCAACCCGCGTCACATCAAGCTGCTCCGCGAAGGCATCACACTCGACGACGGTCAGGTCACGATGCCCGCCGAGGTCGAAGTCCTTCCCGGCGAGTCCAAGCACACGTGGCTCGGCATCACGATCCACGAGGGTAAGCATCGCCAGATCCACCGCATGATCGAGGCGCTCGGCTTCGCCGTGGACAAGCTCCAGCGCGTGGCATTCGCGACGCTCACGTTCCACAACCTTCGCGTCGGCGACGCGCGCGAGCTCTCCCAGTTCGAGCTCAATGCGCTACGCGACACTGTCGGACTCGATCACTCCGTCGTCGCGCGTGGTCGCTGGCGCTCCGATCGCGAGACCACCGACATTCCGCGTCGCGCACGCGCAAAGGCTCGTGCGGAAGCCGAGCAAGAGCAGCTCGAGCTCGAGGCGCGCCAGGCCGCGAACGCGGAGCGCCGCGCTCGCAAGACCAGCGACGAAGACGACGACGGCTCGCAAGCGTGGACAGGCGAGAGCGACGAGGGTGGCGACGACGAGTCGATGCACCACACCGGCATGGGCATGGAGGATCGCGACGCAGCGGGCAGTGCCGTCGACGATGATGATTCGGACTTCGGCGGCTCGCCCGGTGGCTCATACGCCGATGACGATGACGAAGACGGCGTGGTTCACCACACCGGCATGGGCATGGAGGATCGCGACGCGATCGGTCGTGTACAGGAGCGCGGCACGCGCGGTGGTTCAGCCCGCGGCGGAGCAGGTTCAAGTGCGCGCGGACGATCGGGCGCAGCAGCACCTGGACTCGGTTCGACGCGCGGTGGCCGCAGCGCGGCGAGCGATTCACGCGAGGAGCGCCCACGTGGGCGCGGGCCGTCGAGCGGCGGCAGCTTCGGTCGCGACGCACGCGGTGGTGAGGAGCGCCCACGTGGGCGTGGGCCGTCGAGCGGCGGCAGCTTTGGTCGCGATGCGCGCGGTGGTGAGGAGCGCCCACGTGGGCGTGGGCCGTCGAGCGGCAGCAGCTTTGGTCGCGATGCGCGCGGTGGCGCGGAGCGCCCACGTGGGCGCGGCCCGGTAGGCGCCGGTGGATTCGATCGCAGCGCGGGCGGTGCTCGCGGAGCCGGTGGCAGCGGCGGAGCTCGCGACGCCGTCGGTCGTGATACTCGCGGCGGTGACGATCGTCCACGTGGACGGGGTCCCGCGGGCGCCGGCAGCAGTGGTCGCGCCGGTGGCGACGAGCGTCCACGTGGGCGCGGCCCGGTGGGCGCCGGTGGATTCGACCGCGGCGCCGGTGCTGGTCGTGGAGCCGGTAGCGGCGGCGTTCGCGGTGCGTTCGGTCGCGATACGCGCGGCGGTGGTGACGAGCGTCCCCGTGGACGCGGCGCCGCAAGTGGCGGCACCTTCGGTCGCGATGCGCGCGGCGGCGACGAGCGTCCACGTGGACGCGGTCCAGCTGGCGCTGGTGGCGGAGCGCGTGCCGGCGGCAGCTTCGGTCGTGATGCGCGCGGCAGCGACGAGCGTCCGCGTGGGCGCGGTCCAGCTGGCGCTGGTGGCGGAGCGCGTGCCGGCGGCAGCTTCGGTCGTGATGCGCGCGGCGGCGACGAGCGTCCGCGTGGGCGCGGTCCAGCGAGCGGCGGCGGCGCAGGTGGCGGCTCAGTTCGCGGTGCTTTCGGCCGTGAGATGCGCGGCGGCGACGAGCGTCCGCGTGGACGCGGCCCCGCGGGTTCCGGTGGCGGTGGTCGCGATGCGCGCGGTAGTGACGAGCGTCCTCGTGGACGCGGCCCGGCGAGCTCGGGCGGCTACGGCGATCGCGATGCGCGCGGAGCACGCGGCGCAGCAGGTGGCGGACGCGCCGGTGGCAGTCGCGATGCTCGTGGCGGAGATGAACGCCCGCGCGGGCGTGCAGCGTCGAGTAGCGCTGATACTCGCGGCGGAGCTGGCGGTTCGCGCGGTGGGCGTTCGTTCGGCGCTGTGAAGCCCGGTAGTCGTCCGAAACGCGGACGCTGAGTCTCGGTCTCGGGCATTGCCCCACAACCACAGGTCGACGAAGTGATTCTAAGGCACTGCGTTCAAGTCAGAGGCAGCCTCACGTGACTGGATGGTGCCCCGAAATCCCGACGACACTGGCACTGCGTTGGCCATCTACTCGCCTGACGGCAGCTGGCCTTGCATGAAGCGCTCGTTGAGCTCCCACAGCGCAACCTTGTCGTTCTGCCAGTACAGCAACGCGTACGCCTCGTTGTACGGCAACCACTTGATGTTGTCGTGCTCGTGTGAAAGACGCAGCTCGAGCGCGGTGCAGTCGACGGCGAAAGCGTAGTTCGGGATCACGTAGAGGTCCTTGGACCAGTGCGCCCGTGCGCTCTCGCCGATGTAGACGATCGGGACCGTGCTCATCGCCTGTAAGCGGTAGACCGGCGCGCTCTTCGGAATCGCCGCTTCCTCCTCCGACTCGCGCCGCGCAGCTTCGGTGGGCGTTTCGTTATCCTCGCCGCCGCCGGCAACGCCTTGCCAGGCACCATTGTCGCTGCGCTGCAACACCGCGTACTCGAAGCCGATGGCGCGGCGACGAAACGGAAACACCACAACCTGAAAGGGCGCGCGTGCCATCGCTCAAGATTCGCATGCGCGTTGCATGCGCCTTCAGGAAAAAACGGTCGTGGCGCCGCCCTAGAATTGCACCGCATCCCTAGGAGGCGCGATCGACCGATCAACAGCAGGCGAGAGCTCCGAGGCAACGCCCCGGTCTGGGACGTACCCGTCCGGGCGTCGGTCACACGGGCAAATTGTCCGGGCGCCTTCTGCGGAAGTTGTCCGGCGCGGCGTCCCAGCGGGGACGTGGGGAGCAAGCCGAAGCAGTAGCCGGTCGCGAGCTCACGCGTTGTCGGCGCGGTTTCGTGCGGAGCCGTTGTCCGCCGCGCGTCCCACGTAGGACGTGGCGGAGCGTACGGACGCTTTCCCATGTCGGGCTTGGGAACGCACGCGCGAGAGCGTTAGGCACTCCATAGGAGCGCGTGCGTTGGCCGGTGCGCGGGCTACGGTCGATCGATGGGCAAGCGACGCAAGTTGATCAAGCAGTTGCGCAAGCGCGACTTGGACGACGGCGCGCCGTCGCTCGTGATCTACGTCGGCAAAGACTGCTGCGATCGCGTCGAGTCGCGCGCGGTGCTCGATGATGCGCGTGCGTACGTCGGCCCGACGCCGGACGTGCGGATCGTTCCGGTGAAGTGTTTGGACATCTGCAAGAAGGGCCCGATCGTCGCGACGTATCCCGACGCGCACTTCGAGAAGCGCGCGACGCCAGAGGTCGCGCACGCACTGATCGACGAGCTTCGCCGCCGGTAGGCTGTGAGCGGGTCGAAGCGGTGTACGGTCACGCGATGAAGAAGTTCATTCTCGTCGTAGCCGTCGCTGCCTGCGGCGGCTCCAAGGCGACGCCCGCCACGCCGACAAACGGCGCAGGGAGCGGTAGCGCGACGGATGCCAGCCCGGCCGCGTATCACCAGAAGGTGCTCGCGGACATGACGACGTTTCGCGAGCGCATCTGCAAGTGCGCCGACAAGGCGTGCGGCAAGAAGGTCATGGACGACTTCAACGCGTGGGGCGCCGAGATGGCCAAGAATCCGGCGGCTGACTCGGCACCGCCCGACGAGCTGCAGCCGAAGCTGACCGAGGCGAGCGACGGGTTCTACGAGTGCCAGCACAAGGTCATGCAAGACCAGTAGGCGCAGCGGACACGCGCATCGGCGCTTTGATATAGATCTCGAGCGACGCCAGCCACACCGGCTGGCGTCTTCATTTTCGGCGCCGTGATCGCGGCGCGAGGAGTGTCGATGCGCGCTCTCGAGTTGGTCGCAGACTGCGACCGTTGCGCAGCGTTGTGCTGCGTTTGGATCTCGTTCGAAGCCTCACCTGCGTTTGCGTACAGCAAGCCCGCGGGCGAGGAGTGCGTCCACTTGCGGGCGAATCGCTGCCGTATCCACGCGCAGAAGGCAGCGCAAGGCTTCGCAGGTTGCGCGGCGTACGACTGCCATGGTGCGGGGCAGCGTGCGACGGCGTTACTCGCACGAGAGGAGCAGCAAAGGAGCCTCGAGGGCCACGCTCCGCTTGCCGAGCGCGAGAAGTACGACGCGTTCGCCGTGCTGCGGGAGCTGCACGAGCTCGCGTGGATGTTGCGAGGCGCCGCGGAGGTGTTCGGTGTCGACGCAGCGCTGCTTCTCGAGAGGATCGACAGGCTGGCGCAGGGCGATCTGGTGGATGTGCTCGCGGTAGACAGCGACGCGCTGCGCATCGAGGTGCGTGCATTGCTGCCTACGCGGCGGTAGCCCGATCGAGCGGCTGACTCCGTCGCCGCCGCGTGCGCTGGCAGGTGCTCGCCGAGGATCAGCTGGCAGCGGATTGTCGGACCGCGTGCGATGAGGGAAGCCGCACGAGGAACGTCGTACCCGATCCCGCTCGCGTCTCGAAGGTCAGCGTGCCGCCGTGGCGGTCGACGATCGCCGTGCGTGCGAGCGCGAGACCCTGACCGGTGCCGCGACCGACCGCTTTGGTCGTGAAGAACGGGTCGAAGATGCGGTCGCGGATTGGTTCGGGGATACCGCTGCCCGTGTCTGAGATGGCGATGACGACGGCGTCACCGTCGAGTCGAGTGCGCACCGTGATCTTGCCGCGTTCGCCGGAGTTGCCGACGACGCTCTCGATGGCGTGTGCGGCGTTCACGATGAGGTTCAGGAACACCTGGCTGATCTCGCCGACGCGAGCGTCGATATCGGGGATGTCGCCGAAATCGGTTTCGACATCGGCGACGTGGCGATACTCGTTTCCCGCGACGATCAGCGTGCTCTCGAGCGCTCGATTGACGGAGGTAGGTTCTGGCAGCTCCTGGTCGGGGTGCGAGAAGGCGCGCATCGCGCCCACGATGCGGGCGACGCGGTGGACACCACCCAGTGCGCACTGCCAGGCCTGAGGGGCGTTGGCCCTGATGTAGTCGAGGTCGTGATCGTGGGCAGCGCGCTCGACCGCTGCCATGTCGATGGTCTGCGTCGCGGGGTCGATGGCGGCGCCAAACGCGTCGACGACGGCGAGCATCGACGAGAAAGCGTCCTGGAGGAATGCGACGCTGTCGCCAACGAACTGGATCGGCGTGTTGATCTCGTGGGCGATTCCCGCGGCCAGCTGGCCGACGGCCTGGAGCTTCTGACCGAGCCGGAGCTCGGACTCCATTCGTTCGCGCGCGTTCGCCTCGTCGCGGAGACGCCGGTTGGCGTCCGAGAGGGCGCGCGTGCGCTCGGCGACGAGGCCCTCGAGGCGCGCAAACATCGTCGCGTTCTCGATCGAGATCGCGAGCTGAGAGACGAGGATGCGGAGGGCTTCGAGGCGGTCGATGGTGAACGCACCCGTGACGAGATTGTTCTCGAGGTAGACGGCGCCCAGGGTGTGCTCGTTGTGGACGATCGGGAGGCAGAGCACGGAGCGAGGCCGGCGCTCGCGGACGTACGGATCGTTGCGGAAGCGAGCGTGGCGACTTGCATCGTCGAGGACGACGGCTTCGGCCGTGCGCGTGACGTACTTGATGATGCCGACGGAAGCATCGTTCGTCTCGATGGTTGCCGCGCGGGTGACGCTCGCGGCGGAGCCGTCGCGCATCGAGGCATGGATGTGAAGCTCGGACTCGCGCTCGAGAACGATCGTGCCGGTCTGGGCGCCGGTGTTCTCGATGATCATCGCCATGATCTTCGCGAGCATGGTGTCGAGGCTCATGTCGGTCGCGATGGTCTGGCTCGCCTTGACGATCGTCGCGAAGTCGAGGACCTCGGCGACGGACGTCACGGATCTGGTGGTCACCGAATGGTTCGACGTGCCACCCAGGCGGCGGGCGCGGAGCTCGAGCTCGCGAGCCTTTGGAAGTGCTCCCCACTGCTCGCAGAGATCGCGTGCCTTGCCGCAATGGACAGCCGCGAAGGCGGGTTTGTTGCGCTCGATCCAGAACTGCGCGGCGAGCTCGTGGGCGATGATCGCGACCTTCGTGAAGCCCGTCTCGACCGCGGCTTCGATCGCTGCATCGTATTTGATCATCGCTGTCGCGATATCGCCCGAGGCGCGGGCGAGCTCGGCATCGATGAGCTGGACCATCGCGCCAAAGTTGTGCGGGCACGCCGTTGCGTAGGCTCCGAGCTCCGCGCGGAGGGCATCCGTGTCGGTGGAGGGGGCGCCGACGGAGATGCTCGCCAGGCACTGATAGAAGCGGAACCCGACGCTGGTGGGATTGCCGACGGTCGTCCCGACGAGCGGTTCGATCGTGCGCGCGGTGTGGAGCACGCCCGCATGGTCGCCGCGCCAGTAGCGGCGTTCGCCGTGAAGGAAGCCGAAGCTGGCGATGAGCGACGGGGAGCGCTTGGCCGCTTCGAGGTTGCGGACCGTCGTCGCGAAGTCGAGGTCCTGCTCCGGCGAGACCTCCATCCAGCTGCGGGCGTGACGCTCGTATTCTTCCACCCACGCTGTACCCTCGACGAGGCCGAGCTTCGCGCACAGCTTGCCGTGCGAGCGCGCCAGCTCGAGCACCTCGGCGAGCGGCGCACCGTGGAGATTGAGATAGCCGAGGGTGAACACCGGAGCGTAGGCGGCGTGCGGGACGTCTCCAACTTCCAAGGCGCGTACGCTCGTCGCGCGGAGCAGGGCGATGGCCTCGGTCAGCGGCCGTTTCCACGGCGACGCGAAGGCCGCGAACGTGAAGTCGATGGATGGCTGGGCTGCGATTGCTCCAAGCCGACGAACGAGCTCCACGCCGACGCGGCCGAAGCGGTAGGCGAGGTCGTACTCGCCCATCTTCCAGAGCACGATCGAGAAGCTCGCGTAGCCGCGCGCAGACTCGGCACAATTACCGTGTCGCAGCGACAGTCCGACGAGCTTCGCGCAGATCAGCGCGAGCAGTAAGGGCTCCACCTGATACGCGGCCGGGATGCAGCTCCGCAAGAGGCCCATCGCCGCGAGCTTGTCTGGATCGGTCATCGCAGGGAAATCGATCCACGCCTCGATGGGGTGCTCGCCGAGCGCCGTCATCGCGGCGGCGATCTCGGCGCCGAGCTGGCGCTCCAACTCTGCCGGGTCGGTGGAGAGCTCGACGTCGAGCTCTGCCGCGGCTCGGCGCGCGGACGCGAGCGCGACGATGTTGTGGCCGCAGCCGATGGATACCGTCGTCTCGAGAATGTCGAGCGTCGCGCGATCACGGCGTGTTGCGTGCGGGCGTACCGCTGCAATCGCCGCGACGGCCTCGGTCGGGTGGCCCGCGAGCGACAACACGTCGACGAGGTCGTAGTGACACGTAAACCAGGTCGCGTAGTCCGTGATCGGGTCGGACAGCTCGCACGCCGATCTCATCATCTTCAGCGCGACGTCGAATGCGCCTGCGCCGCGCGCACGCGATGACGCCACCTTTGCCAGCTCGACGAAGCGCTTACGCTCCGTCACGTCGGTGATGCACGATCTGCCGAGGTTGTAGTGATGAGCGACGTCGAACACGTCGGGGCCGAGCGGCGACGCGGGGAGCAGTCGCGCGATGTCGAGATGGAGGCGGGCGCGTTCCTCGGGTGCGAGCGTGGTGTACGCACCCTCCTGAAGACGATCGTGCGAAAATCGATAGCCGTCGCCGTCGGTCGGCTCGATCATGCCCGCTTCGACCGCAAACGAGAGCGCCTCGCGCAGCGGCACGTCGGTGACGCCGGCGACGATCGCGAGGAGTGCTGTTTTGAACCGCGTGCCGATCGCGGCGGCCGTGACGACGACCTCGCGCACGAGCACCGGCAGCTTCGCGAGCTTGCGGGCGAGCAGATCCGCGACGTTGTCCGTGATGGACGCGTCGTCGAGAGCCGCCGTGTCGAGCAGGAACACGCGCCGATCGACGTCGAATCGGATGTGGCCGTCCTCGTAGAGCGCGTGCATGAACTGCCGGATGAAGAACGGATTTCCTTCGGTCTTGCGCCAGATGATGGGGGCCGCGTCGAGGGCGGTGGTGCGCAGGACGTCGGCGACGAGCTCTGCTGTCTCGTGGACGCTCAGCGGCGCGAGGGCGAGTTGCGATGTCGTGACCCCGTCGCGCCGGCGAGCTTGGATCGCGACGGCAAAGGGATGCGTTGCATCGACTTCGTGGTGTCGATAGGCCTCGATGACGAGCAGCGACGCGGCGCGCTCGGACGTCAGCACGCGCGTGACCAGGTCGATGCTCGCGCTATCGGCCCACTGCATATCGTCGAAGAACAGCACGAGCGGGTGACTCGGCTGTGCGAAGACCTGGATCAGGCGAGCGAGTCCTCCCGCGAGTCGACGACGCGTGACGTCGGGATCGCTCTCGGTCGGCACCGATCGTTCGCCGATGACGTGCTCGAGTGCGGGCACCAACGAGCACACGAGCGGGGCGTCATCTCCAACGGCGGCGGCGATGGCCTCGCGCCAGCGCTCGATGTCTGGGTCGGAAAGGACGTGCACCAGTAGCTCATCGAGCGCACTGCGAACGGCGCTGTACGGGACGTCGCGGTGTAGTTGCTCGAACTTTCCCGAGGCGAAGAACCCGCCAGCGAGCGCGACCGACGCATGGATCTCGCGGACGACGGACGACTTACCGACGCCCGAGTACCCCGAGACGAGGACGGACTCGCTCGATCCCACACGCGTGCGTTCGAACGCATCCGCGAGCGCGCGAACCTCGGGCTCGCGTCCATACAGGCGCTCCGAGAACCCAAACCGCGTCGTCACGTCGTGCTGCGCGATCGTGAACGGCTCGATCCGCTCGGTGGCGGCGAGCTCTGCTCGGCATCGATCGAGGTCGGCGGAGAGCCCGGCGGCCGTCTGGTAGCGCTGCTCCGGAGCCTTCGCGAGGAGCTTCGCGACGATGTCGGCGATCGGCGACGGGATCGTCGAATTCACTTCGTCGACGCGCGGCGGATGGGTGGCGAGGAGGGCATGCACGAACGCGAGCGTGTCGGTCGTCTCGAACGGTGGATGCCCGACGAGCAGCTCGAACAGCGTGGCGCCGAGGGAATAGAGATCGCTGCGCCCGTCGATGGGGAGCGCGAGCCGGCCGGTCTGCTCGGGAGAGAGGTACGCGAGGGTGCCCTGGAGACTCGTCGCGCGTTCGGACGTGCCCGCGCGCGTGCGCGCAGCGAGGTCGAAGTCGATGACTTTGACGACGCCGGTCGCGGGATCGTAGACGACGTTGTTTGGATTGATGTCCTTGTGAATGATGCCGGCGCCATGAATTCGCGCGAGCGTCCGTGCCAGGGCGCTCCCGATGGCGAGCGTCTCCTCGAGAGCGGGCCGGTGGTCTGCGGTCCAGGATGCGAGCGAGCTGCCGACACTCTCGAGAACGAGGCCCACGACCCCGCCGCGGTCGCGCACGACGCCCCGCACGCCGATCACGCCGTCGCCCTGCACCGACATCAAGATCTCGAGCTCGCGCTCGACGCGGCGAGCCGTCTCCAGGGCGGTCGTCTGGCCCGCAGGCTGTTTCACCACGACGGTCGTGCCATCGCCGATTCGAATCGCGCGATCGACGCGTGACCTCGGGCTCGAGTGGAGCCGCGCGACGAGGTTGTAGTCGGCGAGGGCCGTCATCAGAGGATAGGTTCGGCCGCTGGCGCACGTCTTAGAGTGCGAGATCGCCGAGCTCTGTCTCCTACATACGGACAGTCGCTGCCCAGCTCGACGGCACGCGCCAACCCTGCTGGATGACAGCTCGGGCCGACATCGCGGTCTTGCTCGATGTCGAGGAGTCGTCTAGCCGCTCGACGAATCGTCGCCATCGGGTGGTGGCGAGGAATCCGCGGCGGAATCGGCGAGGACGACGGTGGGCGGCGCCGACGGATCCGCGGGCGCGGCGGCGGCCGGTGGCGAGACCGCGTTCATCTGCGCGGTGTACATGCCCGTCGCGAGCAGGCCCTCGCTGTAGGGACCGGCCTGGCGGCGGCGCTTGCGCTTGGGCTCGGGCTTGATCGCGGCGACGAGGCCGATGACGAACGCCGCGACGCCGATGATGATCAGGATGTGCGCACCGGGCGCGAGCTCGATCGTGGTCTTCTTCACGGGGAGCTGATCGACCGCGTAGGCGCACGCGTAGCGCAGACCGAACCACGCGCCCGCGCAGACGAGCCCGAGGAACGCGACGATGATGCCGCTGCCGCGACCGAGGCGGCCACCGAACTGCGCCGAGATGCCGATGAGGAGCAAGAGGCCGAAGGGGATGTAGACGGCGAACGCCCACTTGATCGCGCCTGCGACGAGGCGCACGTCGTCGCGCGTGTCTTTCACGTCACCGGGAAGTCGCGCCTCGGCGAACGAGGGCAGGTCGTAGTCGATGACCTTGTGCGTGCGCTCGAACCCGAACGAGAGCTCGCGCGCGGTGAGGCGGACGGGGATGCCATGCGAGCGCACGGTGACGAACGGCAGGTAGATACCGCTGATTCCGAGGAGCGCGATCGCGAGCAGGAAGTGCTTGGTGAACTTCATTGCTGCCGGCTGAGCCTACTGCATCTCTGTGGTAGCGTGACTCGCGATGGAGCTCCGTGCACTTACTGTCCTCGACTCGCTGCAGCCGCAGCTGACGGGCTTTCTGCAGACGGTGTGCTCGGGATTCATGCCGCTCGAAGAAGAGTCGGCGCTGTTCATCGAGATCGCGCCTGGCATCGCCATCAACCAGCTGACGGACGTGGCGCTGAAGTCCACGACGTGCCGGCCGGGTATGCAGATCGTCGAGCGAGCCTACGGCATGCTCGAGCTGCACAACGACGACAAGGGCCAGGTCGAAGCGGCGGTAGACGCGATCCTGGGGAACATGGGCGTGAAGCGCGAGGATCGCATCAAGCCCAGGGTCATCTCGTCACAGATCATCACGGGGCTCGACGGTCATCAGAGCCAGCTCATCAACCGCATGCGCCACGGCGACATGATCATGCGGGGGCAGACGCTGTACATCCTCGAGGTGTATCCGGCGGCTTACGCGGCGCTCGCGGCGAACGAGGCGGAGAAAGCCGCCGACATTCACCTGATGGAAGTGATCACGTTCGGCGCGTTCGGTCGCCTGTGGCTCGGCGGAAGCGAATCGGAAGTCGCGGCGGCTGCTGCGGCGGCCGAGGGCGCGATCGCCAAGGTCACCGGCCGCGAGTCGAAGTAGCTCAGCGACCGAGCACGTAGCACGCGAGTGTTACGGCGAAGACAACGAGCAGCTGCAACGCAAATCGCACGAGCGGCCGACGGAGCGCGGCGAGGACGCGATCGCGTCGACGGATCGAGAGCGCCTCGGAGGGCACAGGGACGACGGGCTGCGCGAGCGCAGTGTCCGGTGCCGTCCCGTTGCCAGAGTCCATCGCGCCACGTTCGCGCACTCGCAGGGCCAAAGGGAAGCGGTTCCGATGCGTTCACGTGTTCTTCATTCGGTTCGCAACGTGACGTGGGCCGGCAGACGCGCGATTGTCCCCCCCCGTTGGTATTCGGGACGATGGAGGAAATTGGCTTATGGAGACACGTCCTAGCACTACCGCGCTGATCGCCGCTCTCGGTCGCGCGTTCCACGCCGAGCACGAGCAGCCTGCGATTTTCGCCGACACCGTCGCGGCGCAGTGGTTCACGCCCGAGCTGCGCGCGCGGCTGACGGCGAACATGATCGCGTCTGTCGGTTACTTCGCGCCGGGCGTGACCCCAGAGAACGATACGGAGGCGCTGGGTAGCGTATTCCGCGCGTCGGCGACGCCGATCACACTGACGCGTGCACGATATGTCGAGGACGTTCTCGAGCGTTGGGGCACCGCGCGGTGGTCGCGACCGAGCACCCGCATGCACGGGCCACGGTTCACCCAGTACGTCATCCTGGGCGCCGGGTTGGATTCGTATGCGTGGCGCGCGGAGCATCCCGCAGAGGGGCTGCGCGTGATCGAGCTCGATCTTCCGGCGACGCAGAACTGGAAGAAGAAGCGCATCGCAGAGCTCGGGCTCGCGTCGAAGGTGGACGTGGCGCTCGTTCCCGCGGATCTCGCGACGGAGAAAGTGGCGGACGTGCTCGCGACGGCGGGCTTCGATCCGAGCGTGCCGACGCTGTTCGCGTGGATGGGCGTGACGTACTACCTGCCGCTCGAAGCGGTGCGCGGTATGTTCGCGCAGCTCGCGGCGATCGCGGCACCGGGGAGCGCGGTGGTCTTCGATCTGCTCGACGATGTCGCGTTCGACGACACGCGCGTGGCCTCTCCCATCAAGCGCATGCGCGATGCGGTCGCGATGGCGAAGGAGCCGATGCTCACGGGGCTGTCGCGCGCGCAGCTGGGCGCGATGCTTGCCGAGACGGGCTGGAAGCTCGCGGAGGTGCTCGGGCCGGCGGAGATCCAGCAGCAGTATCTGCTGCACAGCGCCGGTTACGAGGCGCTCCCGCACTTCGAGATCGCGCGCGCCGAGCGCTGAACGAGGTCGAGATTTCCCTCGAAAACCGACCGGTCGGTGAGGGCCGTCGGCGGCATCGCGCTGCTACAGTCCGTGGATGACGACGACGTTACCCGCGGCGCTGAGGGCGCCGTTCTCCGCCGGCGGTGCGACCGCGATCGATGCGGCGATGGCGAACAAGCTGCTCGCGCTCGCGCTCGATGCAGGCGGCGACTACGCGGACATCTACTTCGAGTTCAACATCACCGCGAACTACTCGCTCGAGGAGGAGCAGATCCGCACGCTCGGTCGCGGCATCACGCTCGGGCTCGGCGTGCGTGTAACCAAGGGCGACGCGACGGGCTACGCCTACTGCGAGGACCTCGCGTGGGAAAAGATGGCGCACGCCGCAAAGACCGCGGGCCAGATCGCGGTCGGTGGTGGGCACAAGCCGGTCAACGTCGGCTCGATCAACAGCGTTCCGTTGCCCGCGTTCTACAACGTGCCGACGCCGTCGCTCGTCGTACCCACGGAAGAGAAGCTCGCGCTGCTCCGTGCGGCGGACAAAGCGGCCCACGCGTACGACCCGCGCATCGTGAAGGTGCAGGCGGGCTTCGTCGAGCAGATCAAGGAGGTGCTGCTGTTCACGTCGGACGGTCGCACGGCGACGGATCTGCAGCCGATGCTGCGCTTCTCGGTCAGCGCCGTGGCGGAAGAAGGCACCAAGCGTCAGTCCGGTTCCGGCGGCGGCGGCGGTCGCTACGGCATGGACTACTTCGCGAACGCCAAGCGTGATGCGGCTGCGCACGGACGTGAAGCGGCGCGCGTGGCGATCGCGATGCTCGATGCGCGCGAAGCGCCGGCCGGCGAGATGCCTGTCGTGCTCGGTCCCGCGGACTCCGGCATCCTGCTGCACGAGGCTGTCGGTCACGGTCTCGAGGCGGACTTCAACCGCAAGGAGACGTCGAACTACTCCGGCCAGATCGGCAAGCAGGTCGCGTCGCCGCTGTGCACCGTCGTCGACGACGGCACGATCATGAGCTCGCGCGGCGCGATCAACGTCGACGACGAAGGCTACGCCGGTCAGAACAACGTGCTGATCAAGGACGGCGTTCTCGTCGGCTACATGCACGATCGTCTCAGCGCGAAGCACTTCGGCATCAAGCCGACGGGCAACGGGCGTCGCGAGTCGTTCCGCTCGATGCCGATGCCGCGCATGACGAACACGTCGCTGCTCGGTGGCAAGGACAGCCCCGACGACATCATCAAGAGCGTGAAGCGCGGCGTGTATGCGAAGCGCTTCTCCGGCGGACAGGTGAACATCTCCAACGGTGACTTTTTGTTCTCGCTGACGGAGAGCTATCTGATCGAGGACGGCAAGCTCACGGCGCCGCTCAAGGGCGTGAACCTGATCGGCAACGGGCCGGAGGTGTTGCGCCGCGTGGACATGCTCGGCTCGGACTTCGAGCTCAGTGACGGCATCTGGACGTGCGGCAAGGACGGCCAGTCGGTGCCCGTGAATGTCGGCACGCCGACGGTTCGTATCTCGCACATCACGGTCGGAGGCACACAAGCATGAGTAGCGGAGCGCAAGTCACGGAGAAGACGGTCAAGGAGCTGTGCGACATCGCCGCGCTCACCGTCGAGATCGCGAAGCGGGCAGGGGCCGACGACGTCGAAGTTGTCGTGCGCGATGGCAGCGAGCTCACGACGAAGATTCGCCTCGGCGAGGTCGAGCTCGTGCAGGAGGCGGGTAGCCGCGGCCTGGGGCTGCGCGTCACCAAAGGTGGGCGCCGGGCGACGACGAGCACCAGCGATCTGCGGCGCGAAGCGCTCGAGTCGCTGTGTGCGGAGACGGTGACGCTCGCAGGCTTCGCGGAGCCCGACGAGTTCAGTGCGCCGGCTGATCCGTCGACGCTCGCGAAGACGTATCCCGAGCTCGATCTGTACGACGGCAACGTCGCCGAGGTCGAAGCATCGTGGGCGCTCAAGCAAGCGATCGAAGGCGAGAAGGCCGCGCGCGCGTACAGCGACAAGGTCACCAACTCCGAGGGCGCGACGTGGTCGCGGTCGCTCGGTGCGACGGCGATGGCGACGAGCGGTGGCTTCGTGGGCGGGTATCGCTCGAGCTACGCGTCGCTCGTCGTGGAGCCGCTCTGTGATGACTTCACGGAGCCGGGCAATCCGGTGAAGCGCAACGGTTACTGGTGGACGGGCAGTCGGTTCCTCGCCGAGCTCGAGAACCCCGAGCTGATCGGCAAGGAGGCGGCGCGCCGCACGGTCGCGACGATCGGCAGCAGGCCCGTCGAGACGCAGGAGTGCGCGATCATCTTCAACAACGAGGTCGCTCGCTCGATCATCGGCACGATGGTCGGGCTCGCGAACGGCGGATCGTTCTGGCGCAAGCAGTCGTACTTCGTCGATCGCGAGGGCACCGAGGTCGCGTCCAAGCTGATCACGGTCGTCGATGATCCGCATATCGCGCGGGCGCCGGGCAGCCGCCCGTTCGATGGAGACGGCCTCGCGACACGCAAGAACGTCATCGTCGAGAACGGCGTGTTGAAGACGGTGCTCTTCGATACGTACTCCGCGCGCAAGCTCGACCGCGCGTCGACGGGCTCGCGCAGCGTTGGAAGCCAAGGGGTGACCACGTCCAACGTGATCATGACGAAGGGATCCCTTACGCACGACCAGCTGGTGAAGGACACCAAGCGCGGCCTCTACGTCACGTCCATGATGGGCTTTGGCTTCAACCCGGTGACGGGCGACTTCTCGCGCGGTGCGTCGGGCTTCTGGATCGAGAACGGCGAGCTGACGTTCCCCGTCAGCAAGGTCACGATCGCAGCCAACTTCGACGAGATCCTCAAGCGGATCGATGCAGTGGCGGACGATGTCGACCTCCGCGTGTCGACGGTCGTACCTTCGTTCCGGGTGTCCCACATGACGCTCGCGGGCGTATCGAAGTAGAGCAAACGGTCGTCCGCAAGCGTCCCATTCGCGCACAGACGACATCGTCCTACCCGCGGAGTTTCTCACATGGTTCCGCGGCGTTTGCTTGACACCCACTAGGGTGAATGGAACGATCAATTCGTGCCCGCTGTAGCCACGTCTGGGGGGCTACCCCAGCGTCTCGGCAAGTACGAGATCCTCATGCCGCTCGCTGCGGGTGGCATGGCTCGTATCTACATCGGCCGTACTACGGGCATCGGTAGCTTCGAGCGCCACGTCGTTCTGAAGTTGATCACGCCGGAGCGCGAGAAGGACACGATCGCGGTCCAGATGTTCCTCGACGAGGCGCGTCTCGCGGCGTCGTTGAATCATCAGAACGTCGGCCAGGTGTTCGAGGTCGGCGCCGACGCTGGCATTCACTACCTCGCGATGGAGTACGTGCACGGGCAAGACCTGCGCGCGCTCCTCGCCAAGGCCGG
>DASYDE010000010.1:0-46111 GCA_036499725.1 Kofleriaceae bacterium | reverse complement strand
TGCTGCCGGACGGTGTGCGCATCGTGGATGTGGAGGTGCGCGTGAAGCGTCCTGCGCTGACGGGACGACTCGCGCGCCCGACGGACGTGACCGTGAATGCGACGCTGATCCCCGAGCTACGCACGGACGGCTCGACGGCAGGGCACTGGGCCTTCATCCCCGCGATCAGTCACGCGTGCTTCATCAGCTCCAAGCAGGACATCGCGACCCGCATCTCCGAGGAGCTCGCGACGCTACCGGCCGCACTCGACCTCGGCCTCGATGGGTGGCGCCGGTTGCTCACGTGGTCGCCGACAGAGCTCGTTCCGATGGAGGTCGAGCTCGCGACGACGCCGCTCTCGCAGGTGAAGGGAGCAAAGGCGCTCGCGGCAGAGGAGCGGAAGCGGCAGGCGATCGCGACGCTGGATGCAGCGGGCCGCCGGATCGTCGCGAGCGATCCTCCGTCACCTCTCGTCGGACGCGACGAGCTGCTCGCGGACTTCACGCGGCTGCTCGACGGCGATCAGCGCCACAGCATCCTGCTCGTCGGCGAAGAAGCGTCCGGCAAGTCCGCGATCGCGAACGCGTGGGTCGGCACGTCGTCGCGCATGATGTGGGCGACATCGGCGAGCGAGCTCGTCGCCGGGGCGAGCGGGCTCGGCGAGTGGCAGGAGCGCGCGCAGGCCGTGATCGCGGCCGCGGAGGCGCTCGATGCGGTGCTGTACTTCGACGACTTCGGAGCGCTGTTCTCCGACCTGCCCGAGGCAGGCGGCATCGACCTGGCGTCCGCGCTGCGCCGGCATGTCGTCGATGGCCGCATCCGCGTCGTCGGTGAGCTCACGCCCGTGGCCCTCGACCGCGCCGAGCGTCGCGATGTCTCTTTGATCGGCGCGATGCTGCGCGTCAACGTACCGGCCACGGATCCGGCGCAGACGATCGAGGCGTGTCGCGCATGGGCCGCGCAATGGAAGAAGACGCAGCCGCAGCGCCCGCAGATCGCCGACGATGTCGTCCCGCTCGCAGTGGATCTCGCGAAGCGGTTCCTGCCCTACCGCGCGTTCCCCGGCAAAGCGGTGCGCTTGCTCGAGGAGCTGCGCGTGTCGCACGACGCGAGTCGCGACGAGAAGGGCGCCGGCAAGCTACTCGGACCGAGCGAGCTGTACTCCGCGTTCTCGTGGTCGAGCGGTATTCCGACGGCACTCCTCGCCGACGACCAGGTGCTCGAGCAAGCGGACGTCGTGACCGCGCTGCGCCGCCGCATGATCGGACAGGACGCGGCCGTGAAGCGCGTCGCGGAGGCGATCAGCGTCGCCAAGGCGCGGCTCGCTCCAGGAGACAAGCCGCTCGCGTCGCTGTTGTTCGTGGGACCGACGGGCACCGGCAAGACCGAGCTCGCGCGCTCCGTCGCTGCGTACTTGTTCGGCGCGCCCGACCGCATGGTGCGCCTGGACATGAGCGAATACACTGACGCGTGGGCGGCGGAGAGGTTGTTCGGCGGCGACGGTGGCGAGGGCCGACTGACCGCCGCCGTGCGCAGCCAACCGTTCGGCGTCGTGCTGCTCGACGAGATCGAGAAAGCGCATCCGTCGGTCTGGGATCTCTTGCTGCAAGTGCTCGGCGAAGCGCGGCTCACCGATGCGCGTGGTCGCACGACGCACTTCCACAACTCGATCATCGTTCTCACCTCCAACCTCGGCACGCGTGGCGCGCGCGGCACGCTCGGCTTGTCGGCGGATCCGGCGAAGGCAGAAGCGGAGCGTGAAGAGCGCCGGTACCGCGACGCGATCATCGCCGCGTTCCGTCCCGAGCTGATCAATCGCCTCGATCAGATCGTCGTCTTCCATCCGCTCACGCAGCCGGAGATTCTGAAGATCGCCGAGATCGCGATCCGTCGGCTCGGCGAGCGCCGCGGCTTCACGCAAGCCGGCGTGTTGCTCGATGTCTCGGCGGCCGCCATCGAATCGATCGCGGAGCACGGGTTCTCGCCCGAGCTCGGTGCGCGCGCGTTGCGTCGGCACGTGGACGCTGCCCTGCTCGCTCCTGCATCGCGCTTGCTCGCAAAGGCGGGAGCCGATGGCGCGGGCGCGACGCTGACCGTGCGAGCCCCCGGCGAAACGACCACGCGGACCGTCGGTAGCCGCATCGGGGCGGAGAGCGCGGCTCTCGACGTCGCGCTGTGGCGCCGCAGCTCCACGACCGGTCGCCGCATGGTTCGCTCCGCGCTCGCCCTGTCGGGACTACGCCGGCAAACGGATCGCGACATGGGTCACCGCCTCGTCACGACCGTCGCCGGCAAGCTCGCCGAGCTGCGCGCGACGCTCGCGAATATCGAGAAGCCCGCGACCGGCCGCCCCGTGCTGTCGGGCAAGGAAATCGCGCGACTCTCGACGCTCTACGCGCGACTGCAGGATCGCTACACGCGCGCGCACAAGCTGCGCACCGAGCTGCAGACGGCGGAGGAGCTCTGCCTCGACGCGCTCGCTCGCGACATCGATGCGGTCGACCTGATCGATGGAGCGGTCGCGCAGCGCAATCAGTTCCGCCGCGAGCTGTTCTGGCTGATGACCGCGCTGCGGCCAACCCGTCCTGGCGCGATGTTCCTCGTGCACTCGCCCGATGCGCGCCCCGCTGTCTCTGCGTACGTGAAGATGATCGTCGACGCGGCGGCCGCGCACGGATGGCCCGCGTTCGTTCATTTCTTTGGCGAGCACGGCGGCAACTGGCCGGGCAATCGGCCGTGGGGACCGCCGCACGATGCGGAGTGGGTGCGCCAGTCACTCTCCGCGAGCAACGCGAAGACGGCGGCGCTCGTGCGCATCATGGGGACCGGCGCCGATCTGCTGTTCGGCCTGGAGCAGGGTCTCCATCGGTTCCACGGGGTCGCCGGCGAAGCGGCGCACGTGTGGGTCGATCTGTGGGAGGCGCGCGCGGAGCTGAAAGATCCTGAGTGGCTCGCCCTTCCCAATCCACCGCCGCCGCGCCCGCCGCGTGGAGAGCCGATGCGCGAGGTCTGGGTGAACGGTGACCGCACGCTCGTCCGCGGCGAGGACATCGAGATTCCGTGGTCCGAGCTGGCGCCGCGCCTCGCGGAGAGCGCTGTCACGCGTTTGATCGACGCGCATATCAAGAACAAGGCGGGCGACGACAACTCCGATTCGCTGTGGGTCTGGGAACGGCCCCTCCAGGAGATCGAAGCGCAGCTCGCGAAGGCCGAGAAGATCGCGCGGGGCGAGCAAGTCGAGGACGACGAGCCGTGATGATCGACTTCACCATCGGCGTCTACCAGGCGCGCAAGGAGGGCGAAGAGCACTGGACCGCGCTGATCCCCGCGCCGCACGAGGCGACCGTGTCAGGCACGGGCGAGCCGAAGTTGCGCGAGCGGATGATCGATCGGCTGCGCGCATTCCTGCGCATCTCGCCGCCGGTCAAACAGGAGCTGTTCCAGTTCTCCGTCGGCACAGAGCTGATGCGGATCTCCGTCGACGTGAAGCTCACGCACGGACGCCTGCACGGACAATTCCCGCTCGTCGTCGAGCCGCGCTGGACGCACGAGAACACGCAGCAGCTCGTCTGCTACCACCCGACGCATCGCGAAGCGTGGTTCGTGGTCACGGAGCGCGACGAGATCTCGCTCTTGCTGCCAGTCTTTCTGCGGCAGCAGTTCGACGACTCCGCATCCAATGTTCTCGAGGAGCTCGTCACCGACGGCAAGGATCGCCTCGCGTTCATTTCGTTCTCCGCCGAGTCGATGTCGTTGCTCGACATGCTGCCGTCGCGCAAGAAAGACGCACGCCAAGGCGCGGGAGCAGAGCGCTCCGACGTGGTCCTCAAGGATCTCGCCGTCGACGAAACACGCGTCGTCTCGACGACCGAAGTCTCGATGGGTACGCCGCGCTCTCCCTACCGCGAGCGCCTGCAGTACCTCCTGGGCGGCAATCGCCCGCGCTCGGTCGCTGTCGTCGGTCCGCCAGGCTCTGGCAAGACCACGCTGATCCGCCAGTGGGTCTCGGACCGCGTCGACGAGGATGGCTACGGTCTTCACCACAACCTCGATCGCGTGCACCACGTGTGGCGCATCACGGGCAAACGCATCATCGCCGGCATGTCGTACCTCGGCCAGTGGGAGGA
This sequence comes from Kofleriaceae bacterium, assembly GCA_036499725.1. Classification (GTDB taxonomy): domain Bacteria; phylum Myxococcota_A; class Polyangia; order Haliangiales; family Haliangiaceae; genus JABFXX01. The sequence continues at coordinate 42,004 of DASYDE010000010.1, read as the reverse complement.
GCGGTGCCTCTCCATCCTCGAGGACGCGCGCAAACACCGCGGCATCCTGTGGATCGAAGACCTCCACCTGTGGGGGCGGCTCGGTCAGTCTCGCCAGAGCGAGCGCAGCTTCGCCGACTTCTTCCGCGGTCCCGTGCGGCGCGGTGACCTGGCGATCATCGCGGAGATGACGCAGCCGCAGTTCGCGCGGCTCGAGCGTGATGCACCCGGTCTCGCGGAAGCCCTCGCCCTCGTCGCGGTGCCGGCCGCATCCGCCGCGGAGACGAGCCAGTTGTTGCTCTCTTCGGTCCGAGAGATCGAGCGCGAGACCTACGTCAGCATGCATCCGTTCGTCCCGCGCACGGCGCTGGAGCTTGGCTCGGCCCTGTTCCCGTGGCGCGCGCGTCCCGGCGTCGCGATCGAGATCGTGAAGCGCATGGCGGACGATCACTACGACGATGACGTCGAGATCATGCCGGCCGACGTCCTCAAGGATCTCGCGCGCATCACGGGCCTCTCGCCGAGCCTCATCTCGCTCGACGAAGCGCTCGACCCCGTGCTCGTCGAGGAGACGTTCACGCGCCGCGTGATCGGGCAGCCGGTCGCGACGCGGGCGGCGGCGGATGTCGTGCTGCGCGTCCGCGCGGGCATGGCGGATCCCAATCGCCCCGTGAACGTCATGCTGTTCACCGGTCCCACGGGCACGGGCAAGACGGAGCTCGCGACGGCGATCGCGGAGTATCTCTACGGCGGTGGCGATCGCCTCGTGCGGCTCGACATGGGTGAGCTCTCCGGACGCGATGCAGTCGCGCGGCTGATCGGCGACGGCGTCACCGAGGGAATGCTGACATCGCGCGTGCGCTCGCAGCCGTTCTGCGTCGTGCTGCTCGACGAGATCGAGAAGGCGCACCCGCAAGCGCTCCACTTGTTGCTGCAGCTGTTCGACGAAGGTCGTCTGACCGACGCGAACGGCGAAGTCGCTAGCTTCGCGAGCGCGGTCGTCATCATGACGTCCAACCTCGGCAGCAAGACCTCGTCCCCGATCGGCTTTGGCGATCTGCGCGAGCGCGTCCTCGGCGAAGTGGCCAAGGCCGTGCGCGAGTTCTTCCCCATCGAGCTGTTCAACCGCATCGATCAGGTCGTGCCGTTTGGCCCACTCACGCACGACGTGGCGGAGAAGGTCGTCGACAAGGAGCTGGCCAAGCTGCTCGGCCGCCGAGGTCTGCGCGAACGCAACACGTTCGTCTACGCGGGGACGGCCGTGAAGAAGCGCGCGGTCACCGACGCGTTCGATCCGCGCTACGGCGCGCGCACGGTGAAGCGTTGGCTCGAGGACCGCATCGGCGGCGTCTTGACGGACTTGCTCGCCGGTGCGCCCCCTGCCCGGCTGCGCATCGTGCGGCTCGCCGACGACAACGGTCGAATCACAGCGACGCTCGAGCCACTCGAGGAACGCAAGCCGACGCCCGGTCCGTTTTCTCTCGAAGGTGCACTCGATGTCGCGACGAGCGCGCTGGAGCCGACGGTCGCTCGTGCCGTTGCCGCGCTCGAGCGCATCGCCGCTTCCCCCGTCCTCGCCGAAGCACGCGCGAAAGCGACGGGCGACCTGCGCTACTACGTCGATGCGCTCGGGCTGCGCCTCACCGGTCTCGCGGAGCTGTTCGGCGTGCGCGCAGCAGCCCGCGTCACGCGCGATGTCGAGGATGACAACGAGGACACCGACTACGACTACTTCGAGTCTGGCAAAGGCATGGACCGCCGCTCCCATCGCGTCCGCGCACGCAGCGCCCACTCGCGCGTAGCTGGTCCGCCCGCGAGTCGCGATGCGCTGATCGCCGGTATCGCGGAGACGATGATGATCGAGCGTGTACTCCCCACGCTGCTCGATCCCGACGCGCACGCGGTCACCGTCGTGATCTCGCGCGTCGGCAATACGGTGGATGCAAACGGCATCAGCGTCATAGCGACGTCGCTCGAACAACCGGGCTGGCTCGACGATCGCGCGCCGGCGGCGGGCCAGCAGCATCGCGATCTCGTCTACGTGCTGCGCAGCCTGTTCATCCGCGCGACGCTGGACGGTGATCACGGCACCTGGATGGTCCGCTCGACGGCAGCGGAGCCCGACGTGGTCCGCGTCGAGGTTCGCTCCGGCGCGGGCAAGAAGGCCGCTGATGTCCTCGCCGCTCATCTCGCTGCGCGCACGGAGCTGGAGCGCGTCCTCGAACAAGGCGGCGCGATTCCTCCCAACCCCGACGCTCTTCTCCCCGTGACCCGATCGGTCACCTATCGCACACCGATGCGGCCTGGTGATTCGTTCCACGTCGAGCTGGAGGACTTCGCGACTGGCTGGAGCGACACCGGCGCACACAAGACGATCATGCTCGCGATCGATCGCGCGCGCTTCCTCGGCATGAGTCGCACGGGAGACGCCACGTGAGCCGCCGCCCAGGCTTTCGCGTGTTCGTCACGCAACATCACGGCGGGCTCGTCTCGACGGTGCTGCTTCGCCGCCACCGCGTCCTGTTCGACAAGCCACCTCCCGCTGCGATGGCGACGACCGTCGACGATGCGCTCGCGCGTCTCGCACCGCAGGCTGCCCTGCTCGCCGACGACGGCAACGCCGAGCGCTACCTATGGACCGAAGAGCTCGAGATGCGCCGCGTGGAGGTCGACATCCACCCCGGCCGCCCCGACGAGCGTGGCTACGTGATCGCCAAGTCGACGGTTCCGATCCGCCTCGGCTACGCTGCCGCCAAGCTCGACGACGCCGACCTCTATCGCGTGATCGTGCCGCGGTTTGACTGGACGTTTGTGACCGAGGATCTCAAAGCGGTGCCCGACACGATCCGCTCGCTCGTGTTCTCCGCGCTCATCGGAGATCAAGCCGCGTCGCTGTACGACGTGCGCCGCGAGAAGTCCGAGGAGATCATCGAGTGGTCCCCGCTCGAAGCGTCGGCGCTCGTCAAAGGGAAAAAGCCGGCGGCCGCGGCTACCGAACCGGTCCTCGAAGCTGTCGCCGAGGATTGGGTCGATCTCGCCCGCAACCGTCGCCTGCGTTCTACCGTGGGCATCGATCCGATCTTCACCCGCGAGGTCGCGACGCGCCTCCACTGGACGAGCTCGCCGAGCTTCCTGCTCGTCGGTCCGCGCGGCTCCGGCAAGACCACGATGGTGCGTCGCATCGCGCGTTACTTGCTCGATCAATCGCGCGCCAAGCCTGCTCGCTCGCGCCGCCTGTGGGCGACCTCCGCGGACCAGATCATCGCGGGCATGGTCTATCTCGGCATGTGGCAGCAGCGCTGCCTCGACATCGCGGCCAAGCTCGACAACGGCGACTACCTGTACGTCGACCGGCTCGTGGACCTGATGCAGCCGCAAAGCGATGGGGCATCCATCGCCGAGCTCTTTGCACCGCACGTCATCGCGCGAGAAATGGCGTTGATCGCCGAGTGCGACGAAGACGAGCTCGTGCGTGCGCGCCAGAAGTACCCCGCGCTCATCGACGCACTCAATGTCATCCGTGTCCCCGAGACCTCTCCCACCGACACCATCGCGCTGCTGGAGCCGTACGGTCAGCGCCTGTCGCCGCCCATCGCGCTCGATCACGACGCGTCTCGCCGTCTCGTCGAGCTGCTCGGCGCGTTCCGCCGCGACACCGCGTTCCCTGGCAAGGCACTCGCCTTCCTCGACGGCGTCGCGACGCGGCACAACCGCAGCACCACACCGATCGCTCTCGACACGCGCTCGCTCGTCGACGCGTTCGCGACGTGGTCTGGCCTGCCGGTGGATCTTCTCAACCCCGACCGCGCACTCGATACGCCCACCATCGCGACCGCTCTCGCTGCCGGTGTGATCGGGCAGCCCGAGGCCTGCACCGTCGCCGCTCGCGTCATCGCGAGGCTCAAAGCGGGCCTCGACGATCCGCACCGCCCCGTCGGCACGCTCCTGTTCGCAGGCCCGACCGGCGTTGGCAAGACCGAGCTCGCCAAGCAGCTCGCACGCTACCTGTTCGGCGACGCGGATCGCCTCGTGCGCGTCGACATGAGCGAGCTCGTCACGGGCGCCGCCATCGCGCGCCTCATCACGCCCTCGCCGTCTGGCACGAGCCTCGCCGATCGCATTCGTCGCCAGCCGCTCTCCGTCGTGCTGTTCGACGAGATCGAAAAGGCCGCCGATGCCGCGTTCGATCTCCTGCTCGGCGTTGTCGGCGACGGGCGTCTCACCGACTCGCTCGGTCGCCTCGTGGACTTCCGCATGGCCGTCATCGTGATGACCACGAACCTCGGCGCCTCCGATCCGCGCCCCGCTGGCTTCTCGTCCACACCCGACGCTCCGTCCGATCCGAGCGCCGCGCTCCGCAACTTCTTCCGTCCCGAGCTCCTCGGTCGCATCGACTCCACGCTCGCGTTCAAACCTCTCAGCTCCTCGTCGCTCGAGAAGATCGTCGAGCTCGAGCTCGCCAAGCTCCGCTCACGCCCCGGTCTCGTCTCGCGCAACCTCCGGCTCGAGATGTCACCGTCCGCGCGCACTCGGCTCGCGCAGCTCGGTCACGATCCCAAGCTCGGTGCGCGTCCCCTCCGCCGCACGATCGAGGACCTCGTCGTCGCGCCGCTCGCGGAACGCATGGCTCGCTCCCCCTCGTGGCGCGATGCAACCGTCCGCATCGGAACCGACGGCGACGCCGACATCATCGTCTAAACACCTGATTCTCCACGCGGCCGATCGTAAGGATCGCCACACCGTCTAGCCTAGATGCAATGCGTGATACGTTTCGGGCGTGCCCGACCCCAAGCGCGTTCTCTGGTACCTGCGCAAGGTCCCGCTGCTCGCGGACCTCGGGCCCGACGCCATCGCGCGCATGGCAGAACGCGTAGAGCTGCGCGAAGCGCGCCGCCGCGACGTCGTCTATCTCCCGGGTGATCCGGGCCGCTCGTTGTTCTTCGTGCACGGCGGCCGCATCAAGGTTTCCAAGGTCACGCGCGACGGCAAGTCGCTCACACTCGCGTATCACGGCCCCGCCGAGCTGTTCGGCGACTCGTGCCTCCTCGACGGTGGCCCGCGCACCGAGATGGCCGAGGCCGTCGAGAACGCGTTGCTCTCCGAAATCGATCGCGTTCACTTCGAGGAGCTCATCCACGCGCACCCCGCGCTCGGTCTCGCGATGACGCGCCTCATGATCGTGCGCCGCCGCGAGCTCGAGAACAAAGTCGAGGCGCTCGTCTTCCGCGACGTCTCGTCCAAGCTCGCCGAGCTTCTCGTCAAGCTCGCAGCCGAGTACGGCGTCGACGATGCCCGCGGCACGCTCGTCGCGTTGAAGATTACGCACCAGGAGCTCGCGAACCTCATCGGCTCGACGCGCGAGACCGTGTCGCTCACGCTCTCGCAGTTCAAGCGCAAGCGGCTGATCCTCACGGACGGCCGCAAGGTCATCATCTCGGACTCCGACGCACTCAAGGCGCTGTACTGACGTGCGCGGCATCGCGATCTACTACTGGGCGATGTCCATCGCGACCGTGGTTCTCGCGGTCATGATGATGGCGAACTGGTCGCGTGCGCCCAAAGGCATTCGCATCATGTCGACCAAGCTCGGCGTGCTGCGCTACCCCGCCGGTCTGCTCCTCATCGCCGCGGCCGCGCTGCTCGTCTTCGGCCAAGACCTCTGATCTCTGAGTAGCTGCGCGGCCGCATCGACGGTTATCGGGTGTCGGCGCTGCCAATGCCGCGTCGCGCTCGGTTCCCGCTATCCTCGAAGCATGCGGTACTGGTTGGTCGGCGTTGTCGCGTGCACAGCGTGCGCGAACGAAGGCTCATTACCCGACATCACGCTCGACAAGATCCAGATCGACATCGTCGCCGATCTCGGCCACGTGCGAGTGCGCCACAGCGGCGACTTCGCGAATGCGCAATGCGCTCCGTATGATCCACTTCCCGCCATCGGCGAATGCGCAGCCTTCAGCGACGCGATCGAGTGTGGAGAAACGACAGAGTCCTGCATCACGCGTCTCGCATTCAAGGATCGCGCGTATACGTTTCCGGCGGATGGCCATCTCGGTTACACGCCGTTCGATTTCGACAATGACTACACCGGAGGATCCCTCGATATCGAAGGCTGTGGAGATGACATCTCCGTCGACATTCCCGCGGGGCCGTATCCACAGGCCTTCGCGCCGACCACGCAGCTCCTCCAAACCGGAGCTCAGTACACCGTTTCTGCGACGTGGCCGGCTGTTGATGGTGTGAGCGACTACTACGTCTTCTTCGCGAATCTGTACGACTACCAGAGCTGCCGACTCGCCGAGATCTCGCACGTTTTCGCGACGGGCTTCGCGCCTCGCACGGATAGTTCTTCCGTGAGCGTGCAACCGCTGGCACCGCCCGTCGAGACGTCGTCGTCGAGGTTCGACGTTCGCGTCTGGGTGGGCGATTCCGCCAGCGCTCCGATTGTCGCGAATGAGGAAGGCCGATGAGCAGGCGGTACGGGTTTGTTAGCGCGGTATTGGTCACCGCGTGCACGAGTAGTGGCGGCTTCACGCCCGAGACGACGTACGACGGCCCCCCTGTCTCGCTTGATGTCCTCGCCAGCAGCGGTGGAATTCGGATCTCCGCGCGCGGCGATCTGGGCGACCCACCCGCCTGCACGTACCTCGACGAGTTTCCGCAACCGGGCGCATGCAGCGTCTCCACCGACGTCTCCGGCTGCAACAGAATCGTCACGTCCTGCCTCACCCGCGTGGCATTCGGCGGCCGCGTGTTCGATGTCTCGGAGCACCTGATCGACGACATCGTCGTCGCACACGACGGAGGCGGCGAGCTCGACATCGACGGATGCGGCGGTCATTGGTCCGTCACAATTCCCCCCGGCCCCTACTCCGCTCCGATGCCGATGGTCAGCTACACGGAGACAGGCGCGCAGTACCTCGTCTCGGCGAACTGGGCGCCCGTCGACGGTGCCGCCACGTACCTTGTCGGCATTGGCTATGGCTTCGGGGGACAGAGCTGCCATGTGACCGATACGCAGCATGTCTTCGATGCGCAGACGATGGTCCGCGACAACATGGCCGGAGTGACCGTGCAAGCCTTCCGTCCTGTCGTCACCGACGAGGAACCGACCGGCACGCTGAGGCTGTGGATCGGCGACGGCGCGCACGTGGAAGTGCGAGCTCCAAATGTTCCCTGAGTATTCGCTCCTTCTGGTGGCGCTCGTGGGCTGTGTCGCCGACGACCGGAGCTCGCCGACCCTTCCGTTCACGACGACAACCGTCAACGTCGTCGCAGGCTCGTCTCGGATCGACGTGCAGTGGAACAGCGACATCCCCGGCGAGGCACGCGACGGCTTTCCCGCACTCGACGGATGCGTCAGGTCGTCGGACATTGCCGGGACCGAGTCGACGTGCCTGTCGCGCGCGAAGTTCCAGGGGCACGTACCGCAGCCCCCCGCCAACTAGCGAAGTGCGCGATAGCGGCGCACGGTGCACGCGGCAGCGATGAGCAGCATCACGCCGAAGCCCGCGTCACCACCGGCCGAGCAGCCACCACCTGCATCCATGGTCGCGTCGACCTGATCGTCGCCGGGCACGGGCATCGGATCCTGCGGCGTCGGGTCCTGCGTCGGAGGAACGACCGGATCCGGGTGCGTGAGCGGCTTGACGAGCGCGTCGTGCATCACCCGGTAGAGGTCGGTGTTGTAGAAGAAGTCGAAGTGCCCGATGAACTCGCCGTTGCATCCGACGCCGATGTTGGTCGCGCCGGGGATGATCGACGTGGTGTATGGCTGGATGTACTCGTCGGTGCACGTGTAGACCGACGTCACGTCGACGGTGGGCGGTAGCGGCTCGTTGTTGACGGTCTCGAGGAACGCGCTGCCCGGCGAGAGATCGTAGAGCGCGGGCCACTGCGCGTACGCGGCGGCGAGCGGCGCCTTCTCGATGCCGTGCTGGGGCGAGATGAACGTGACGAGGCGGTGGACGTGCTCGTCACCACCGAGAGCTTGAATGTAGTGGCGCGCGATGAGGCCACCGGTGCACTCGGCGAGGATGTCGATCTTGGTCTCGCCGGAGGTCGCGACGATCTGGTCGACGACCTGCTTGATGCGGTCGGAGTTCTCGAAGAGGTCGCCGCTGAGAAGGTCGGGCGGCTCGTACACGACGGTCTTGAAGCCATCGCGCTCGAGGCGAAGCTTGATCGGGTCGAACGACGCGGCCGGGATCGTGACGCCCGTGATCAAGAGGACGGTGCGCGGCGTCGCGAGCGGCGCGGGCGGCGTATCGAGCAGCTGCATCGAGACGGCGCGGTCGTCCGCGTACTTGTCCATCATGTAGTCGCCCCAGTAGTGCGGGTCTTTCATGTCTCCGGGCGGCAGGCCCGTGCAGTCCCCGAGGACGGAGCTGAAGGCGAGGAGGGAGGCGACTGCGACGTGGCTAAACATGGGTGCGTTCCTTTATTGATTGAACGTTCGTTCGATTAATCTCGAAGGCACCTGTAGCAAGCAGGAACGAGGCAGGTCAATACGAAAAATTGACGTATTGACAAACCATTAGAAATTGTTTGAATATTCATTCAACAAATGGTGACGCGAGGCAAACGAGGCCGTCCGCCGGCGCATCCGGACCGGCGCGAGTCGATCCTGGACGCGGCGCTCGAGGCGTTCGTGGAGCGCGGCTTTCACGGCACCGCGATTCCGCAGATCGCCGAGCGCGCGAACATCGCGGCCGGCACCATCTATCACTACTTCGACAGCAAGGAAGCGCTGGTCAACGCGCTCTACACGACGTGGAAGTCACGCGTTGCCCAGAAGGTGATGGCCGCGTTCCCGCACGGCGCGCCGGTGCGAGAGCAGTTCCGCTCGATGTGGAACACGATGGTCGCGTGGGCGACGGAGCACCCGACCGCGTTCGCGTTCGTCGAGCTGCACAACCACGCGTCGTATCTCGAGCCGGCGAGCGTCGCGATCGATCACGGCATCAAGCAGTTCGGCGCGGGGATGATCAGGAACGCGCAAGCGCAGGGTGTGGTGAAGCCGCTCGATCCTTTCGTGCTGATGGAGATCGTGTTCGGCGCGTTCATCAACCTCATGCGCGCGCATTGGGAGAAGCGCATCGATCTGACGGAGGCCGTGCTGCGCGATGCAGAGGCCGCGTGCTGGGACGCGATCGCGACCCACTAGCGGTGCGACAACATCTCGGCGGCGAGCGACAGCGCGCGCTGCGTGGAGACTGCGCGAGCCTTGCCCGTACCGGCGATGTCGTACGCGGTGCCGTGATCAGGTGAGGTGCGCACGATCGGAAGGCCGAGCGTGACGTTCACCGCCTCGTCGAAGTCGATGAGCTTCACGGGGATGAGTCCTTGATCGTGATACATCGCGACGAGCGCGTCGTATTTTCCGTCGAGCGCATCGCGGAACGCGGCGTCGGGGATAAGAGGGCCATCCCACGAGCCCTCGAATGACAGCGCACCGAGCGCGGGCGCGATGATGTCGACGTCCTCGGAGCCGAGCAGCTTGTTCTCGCCGGCGTGCGGGTTGAGACCGAGCACACCGATGCGCGGACGCGGGAGGCCAAAGTCGCGGCGCAGCGATTCCGCGACGAGCTCGACGACGCGCTTGATGCGATCCGTCGTGAGCGCGCCCGCGACATTTTTGTGCGGGATGTGAACGGTGACGAGCGCGACCTTCAGGCGAGGGCCAGCAAAGAACATCACGGCTTCGTCGACCTTGAACCGGGCAGCGAGCAGCTCGGTGTGGCCGGGAAACGCGAAGCCGGCCTTCTTGGCCCACGTCTTCGAGATAGGCGCAGTCACGAGCGCACCGACCTCGCCTTTCACCGCAGCCGCGATGGCCGCCTCGAGGTACGCGACCTGGGCCGCACCGCTCGTCGAGTCGGGCTTGCCCGGAGTGAACGTGCCGCCGCCGTGCTGGACGAGCGCGAGGTCCGCGGGCAGCGAGACCTTCATGGCGGCCGCGCCGCGCTCCAGCGGATCACGGTCTCCATAGACGACAAGGCGCGGCACTAATTCACCGGCCGAGGCGATCGCGGCGGCAACGACCTCGGGGCCGATGCCGGTAGGGTCGCCGAGTGTGATCGCGATCTTCGTCGCCATGCGTCGACCGTAGCATTCACTTGCGAGCGGGGGCGTTGTCGTCCATGCATGAAGGATGAGGTCCGCCGCACTGATTGCCGCATTCGCGTTGAGTGCGTGTGCGAGCGCGGATGCGATGGCTCCCGCGCAAACAGCGCAAGTGGCCGCGCCCGAGGAGAAGGGACCGGCAGGCCTCGTCGGTCTGCACCCGGGCGAGACGGCGGCCTACGAAGTGAGGCTCGCGGGCGTGCTCGCGGGCGAGGCGCAGTTCGCCGTTGGCGACGTCGGCGAACAAAACGGCGCGAAGGTCATCGTCGTCAAGTCGCGCGTCCAGACCGCGGGCGCTGCTGCGCTCCTCAAGACCATCAGCGACGAAGCGACGACGGTCGTCGATGTGGCGACGGGACGACCGCTCACCCTCGAGGCTTCACTCGTGACCGGCGACAAGACGTCGTCGGCGAACGCCACGTTCGGGCCGCACAGCGCGGAGGTCACGTATCGCCGACCGAACGATAAAGAGGACCACCGCATGGTCCTCCGGTTCGGCAACATCGTGATGTACGACGCTCACACCGCGATGGCGGCCGTGCGCGGATGGCGCGCGCAGAAGGGCGCGACGCAAACCGTGTGGGTCATCGGCGGGCGCCGACCGTGGAAGGTCGACATCTCCTACGACGGCACCGACACGATCGGCGGCGAGCTCGGCAATCGCGCCGCGATCGTGATGTCGGGCAGCGCGTTCCGCGCCAAGGCCGACATGACGGTCGAGGCCGACAAGCCCGGCCGCACATTCAAGGTCTGGCTCTCCGACGACGCCGACCGCGTTCCGCTCAAGGTCCAAGCGCAGACCGAGTTCGGCGACGTGATCATGGATCTGACCGAGTACAACCGGCCGTAGCGCCTAGCCGACGTTGCCGCAGGACTGGCAGGAGGCGCCTGCGAGTTCCGCGGAACGGGCGAAGCGGTTCGTGCAGTCTCGCTGACTTGCGTGCACGCCACCGTCGGCACGCCGCCTGCTGGTTGCAGGCCCATGCGCGTTGCTCTCCTCTCGCTCGTCGCCCTCCCCTTGCTGATGGCCGCCGCCGATGCCGATGCGCGCCCGCATCATCGCCGCCATCACCGTGACGATGACCAGGGCAATCCCCAGGCATACCAGCCTCCTCCGACGATGGGCTTTCTGGCCGCCGGCACTGCGTGCAACAGCCTCGTGTATTCGAGCGATCAGCGCGCGGCGTGTACCCAGTCACTAGCGGGCGCGCGTTACGACGCGACGAGTGCTGCTGCTGCGTGCGGATCCCTCGTGTACGCGAGTGATCAGCGCGTCGAGTGCGCGCAGGCAATCGCCGGGGCGAACTTCGATCCGACCGCATCGATCCAGGCGTGCGGCAACCTCGTCTACGCGAGCGATCAGCGTCTAGCGTGCGTGAAGACGATCGCGGTGGAAGCGTGGGAAGCGTCGAGCTCCGTCGCCGCGTGCGGCAACCTCGTGTACGCGAGTGATCAGCGCCTGTCGTGCGTGGCCTCCGTGATCTACGGCGGCCTCGCGACCGACGTCCTCGCCGGCTGCCAGGACCTGGTCTACGCGAGCGACCAGCGCCTCTCGTGCGCGGCGTCCATGAGCGGCGGCCGCAACGCCGTCGCGGACGTCTTCACCTACTGCAAGCAGAGCTTCTACGCGAGCGACGAGCGCCTTGCCTGCGTCGCGCAATACAAGTGACTACGACTTGTCCTCGCCCCATCCGTCGCTGACGCGCTTGATCCGGCCGCTCGCCGTGTGAACGATCGGCTCGATCGGCTCGACGACATTGGTCGGTCCCTCGTCATCCTCGGCGAAAACGTTCGTCTTCGGCGGGGCGTCGGCCTCCATCTCGACGGTCATCTCGATCTCGGGCTCGGTGGCCGGGCGCAGGTGTTTGCGCGGCATCGTGAGCTTGTGATCCGTCGGCCCGTCCTCGGAGACGTTGCCCTGGCCGAGCGGCTTCACGACCTTTTTGGCCGCCGCGTCGGCGACCGCCTTGGCGCCAAGACCTGGAATGACGGGTGCCGGCGTGCCCGGCGGGAGCGTCGCTGCGAAGGCGGCCTCATCGCGAGAGGCGAGCGACGCTGGACGGCCGGCCGTCGACGCGCGACCGATCGCGACTTCGACTTCGCGATCCTTCTCGCGCTGGACGACCGTGTGCTGGCGGTCCGCAATGATGGCGGCGAGCGACTCGAGCAGCGCTTCGCCGAGCTCGGCGTCGTCGGCGCAGAGCTCGCGCCAGTCATCACTCCGAATCGCGATGCAGCGCGAGTCCGTCCTGGCGACCGCGATCTGATCGCGATCCGGCGGGGGCGAGCCAGCGACGAGCGACTCGGGGTAGATGAACGTGCCGGGGCCCCACGGCTCGCCTTCCCACGTCACTTCACCTTCGACGACGATCCACGCGACGCGATCACCGAGTGTGTGCGCGGGGAGCTGTTCGCCCGCCGCGTGATCGCGTTGGATCGCTATCCGCAGCGCGCGCAGGCGCTGTTGCGGCGTGACCTTGGCGCTCCACAGCTCGCACAGGCTGATCGAGAGATCGTCGCGGCGGCGCTGCTCGGCGGGAACCGGATCCTCGCCCGCCTCGAGCACGCGCACGACGACAGCAGTGGCGTTGTCCGCGCCACCGCGCTCGAGCGCCATCTCGACGAGTTTTTGCGCCGCGCGCGCCGGGCTCGGTTGCTTCGCGAGCACCTCGCCGACCTCGTTCTCCTGGACGTACTCGCTGATCCCGTCGGAGCAGAGCAGGAACCGATCACCGTCCGCGAGCGGCACGCAGAACGTCGCGACCTTGCACTCCTGGCCGATGCCGAGCGCGTTGGTCAACATCGAGCGAAAGCGCGCGCCGTCACCGGAGACATCGACCTCGATGCCGGCCGTCAGCAAGCGCTGGAGCAACGTGTGGTCCTCCGTCAGCTGCATCGCGATGCCGTCGCGCACGATGTACGCGCGCGAATCACCGGCGTGCGCGAACACGAGCTCACCGCCGACGACCATCGCGCCGACGAGCGTCGTGCCCATGCCAGCCTTGGCGGTGTCGCGTTCGGCTTCGGAGACGATCGCCTGGTGCGCCGCGACCACGCCCTCCTTGAGCCAGTCGATCAACTGCTTCTTGGCGATCGCGGTGCCGCGGGCGATCCAGACGTCCGCGATCTCGGCGGTCTCGGGATCCGACCACTTCTCGCGCAGCGTCTTGATGGCGATCGCGCTCGCGACCTCACCTGCTGCGTGCCCACCCATGCCATCGCACACGATGAACACGCCTTGGTCGGCATCAAAAAAATGCGCGTCCTCATTGTGCTCGCGCACGTTCCCCACGTGCGTCACGGCAGCTCCAACGATAGAGGCGCGCCCCGCCACGTAAGAATCCTATCCTAACCGCGCATCTTGTACCCGACGTTGCGGACCGTCTCGATCACGGATCCCATCTCGCCGAGCTTGGCGCGCACCCGGCGCACGTGGATATCGACCGTCCGGGTCCCGCCGGCGTACCTGTACCCCCAGGCCCGCTCCAGGAGCGCCTCCCGCGTGAAAACCCGCCCTCGATGCTGGCCCAGGTAGCGGAGGAGCTCGAACTCCTGATGGGTAAGCTCGATCCGGCGCCCGGCGATCCGGGCCTCGTAGCCGGCGATGTCGATCACCAGATCGTCGATCTTGAGCACCTCGTCGGAGCCAAACGTCGCGGTCCGCCAGTCGACCTGCCGCAGCCGTGCATAGAGCTCGGCCGGCACAATGGGGAGGAGGACGAAGTCGTCGAAGCCGATCGAGAAGTCGAGGGCCGGCAATCGAGCCACGGTCAGTGCGATCACGATCGGGGTTTCGACGAGGGGGCCGTCGTCGCGGAGCCGCCGAATCGTCTTCTGCGCGCGGGCCACCTCGTCCCCTGCGTCCACGACCACGACCGCCGGGGGCTGGTCCGCGAGGGCGGTCATATCCAGGCCCCCCAGGTCGAACCGCCCCTGGGTAACGCGGCAGCCCAGATCGACGAGTGAGGCCGCGACCCCACCAATTTCGGGGGCCTGCTCCGGGTCAGAGCAAATCACGACAACGCGCACGGTCAGAAAAGTGATCCCCTTCTCGTCGCTCCCGGGTCAAGAGGGGTCTCACACAACCTGTTGGATCGTCGGGCATCGAGCTATTGCCAGCCCCCGGGAACATGTAAGAATTGGGGTCGGATGGAAGAGTTCCATTGCTCTTTCTGCGGAAAGCAGCGTCGCGAGGTGAGGAAACTCATCAGCGGTCCGCGGGTGTTTATCTGCGACCAGTGCGTAACGCTGTGCAACGACATACTGGCTAAGGAAGAAGCGTCCGAGCGTCCCAAGTATCCGCCGCCGCGCGCGATCGTGGACGAGCTCGACCGCTACGTCGTCGGCCAGAAGGACGCCAAGCGCGCGATGTCGGTAGCGGTCTATAACCACTACAAACGCATCGGCCTGCGCGGCAAAGCCAGCGATGTCGAGCTGCAGAAGGGCAACATCCTTCTCATCGGCCCGACGGGTTCCGGCAAGACGCTGCTCGCACAGACGCTCGCCAAGAAGCTCGATGTTCCGTTCGCGATCGCGGATGCGACCACGCTCACCGAGGCCGGGTACGTCGGCGAAGACGTCGAGAGCGTCGTGAAGGCGCTGTTCCGCAATGCGGGCGGCGACGTCGAGAAGACGGCGCGCGGCATCATCTGCATCGACGAGATCGACAAGATCGCGCGCAAAGGCGGTAGCCCGTCTCCGACGCGCGACGTCTCCGGCGAGGGAGTGCAGCAAGCGCTGCTCAAGATCCTCGAAGGCAAGACCGCGACGATCACTCCTGACGGAGCGCGCAACCGCCCGCAGCAGGAGCTGATCCAGATCGATACGACCGACATCCTCTTCATCTGCTGCGGTGCCTTCAACGGCCTCGAGGACATCGTCCGCCGTCGCACGGGCCAGCGCGGCATGGGCTTCGGCGCCAAGATGTCGACGGCAGAGGACGACAAGGACGCGCTCCGCCGCCAGGCGCGCACCGAGGACTTGATCAAGTTCGGCATGATCCCGGAGTTCATGGGCCGCCTGCCCGTGATCGTCTCGTGCGATGCGCTCGACGTCGAAGCGCTCACCGAGGTGCTCTGGAAGCCCCGGAACGCGCTCGCCAAGCAGTATCACCGCCTGTTCGAGCTCGAAGGCGTGAAGCTGATCTTCCGCCCCGACGCGCTGACCGCGATCGCCACAGAAGCGGCGCGGCGCCAGTCCGGTGCGCGTGGCCTCCGCGCGATCCTCGAAGAAGTGATGCTCGACGTGATGTACGAGATTCCGTCGCTGACCGGCGTCAAGGAATGCGTCGTCACGCGTGAAGTTGTCGAGAGCCGTGCTCGTCCCGAGCTGGTTCTCGAGAGCAAAGCCGCCTCGTAACTAGGCGTCGTCGCGCTGCGGCGCCTTCGTGGCCAACGCCTCGAGGAGCTTCCTGCGCGTGATCGGCTTGGCGACGAGCGCGCGGACGTTCAGCTCCTTCGCACGAGCGCGGTGTTCGGGGTTCGCGCGCGACGTGATGATGATGACGGGCGTCGAGCGATAGCGGTCCTCTTTGCGGAGCCGCACGATCAGGTCAAAACCGTCGACGTTCGGCATCTCGAGGTCCGTGACGACGAGGTCGTAGCGCAGCTGCTTCGTCATCTGCAGCGCGCGCGCTCCGTCCTCGGCAACATCGACGATCCAGCCCTCGCGGCCGAGCATCGAGGTCATCGCCTCGCGGATGGCGCGTGAATCGTCGACGACGAGCGCGCGTCCCGCGAGGATCATCGGCGCCGAGACAGGGTCTACCACGCGGCCCTCCGGTGCATCGGGGTGCGCGCGACGGACGAGCTGAGCCGGGTCGAGAATCAGCTGCACTTTGCCCGAGCCGCTGATCGTCGCGCCCGCGTACAGCGTCAGCGGTGCGAGCAGCGGGCCGAGCGGCTTGATGATGATCTCACGCGGTCCGATGATCTTGTCGACGGTGCACACGAGTCGCTTACCGGCGAACGACACGACGATGCCCGCGCGCCGCTCGTCCGCCGTCGCGTGACCGAGAAGCTGATCCAAGCGCAGCACGGGCAGCTGCTCGTGGCGCACGGTCGTTGTTGTCGCGAACGCATCGACAAGCGTGGAGTCGACGACGTGCACGTTGGGGATCGCGTAGACCTGGCCACCGATCTTGAACAGCATCGCCTGCGCGAGCGCCGTCGACAGCGGTAGGCGCAGCGAGAACGTCGTCCCCCGCCCCATCTGCGAGCTGACCTTCACCTCGCCACCGAGCCGAGCAACGGTCTCCCGCACGAGCCCCACACCGATGCCGCGCCCCGCGAGCTCGTCCGCGTCACCGCGGATCGACACGCCGGTCCCGAGCAGCGCGTCGAGAATCTCGTCGTCGTTCGCGAGCTGGGCGCGCGTCGGCGTCCACCGGCCCGTCGCGACGAGCTTGTCGCGCAGCGCGACCGTGTCGATTCCGCGGCCATCGTCGGCGAGCTCGAGCACGAGGAGGTTGCCGTCTTGGCGCGCCCGGATCGTGATCGTGGCGACAGACGATTTTCCGCGCGCGATGCGCTCCTCCTCGGGCTCGACGCCGTGCGCGACGGCGTTGCGCAGCAGCTGCGTGATCGGATCGAGCAGCTGCTCGGCGACCGCCTTATCGAACTCGGTCTCCTCGCCGATCGTACGCAGCTCGACGTGCACACCGGTCGCGCGGCGCAGTGCGCGCAGCGTGCGGGCCGCGTGCAGGAAGAGATTTTTCGCGCTCTCCATGCGGATGCGCGTCAGGCCTTTCTGCAGCTCCCCGATCGTCCGACGCAGAGCCTCGATCTCGTCGAGCAGCGAGGCCGTCGTCTGCGACAGCAGCGCCGCCTGCCCTGCTAGCTCGCCTTCCGCCATCGACAGCGTCGCCTTGCTCGGGGGGCCTTCCACGTCGAGCGCGTCGTGCAGGCTCTGGCGAGTGCGCGCCAGGTCGCGCGCGAGCGTGCGCAGCAGCTGGACGCGCCGCTCGATACGCGTGCGATCGAACAACAGCTCGCCTGCCGCCGACATCAGATCATCGATCCGCTCGGGCTCCACACGGAGCAGTGCCTTAGGCTCGGGAACCGGCGTGTCGTGCGGCGCCGGCTCGAGCACGGTCTCCGGCGGAGACTCGATGACCGGAATCGGCAGCGATTCTCGTCGACGATTACCGCGCGCGATCTGATCGATCTGCCCGCGCAACTTCACCGCGGTCACGTCGGCGCCCGCCACGCCCGCCCCTGCTTGGTCGATGTACGCGAGCAGACCGTCCGTGACCTCGACGAGCTGGTCTGCGCTCGAGTCGACCCACGACACGGAGCCCTTTGCGATGCCGGCGATCACGCTCTCCAGGCGGTGCGAGATATCGACGACGCCGTGCAATCCGACGGTGCCTGCGGCGCCCTTCAACGTATGCGTCACGCGCATCATCTCGGTCAGCGTCTCGCCTGTCGGCTTGCCCGATCCGGTCGCGAGCACGCGCGCCGTTACCTGCTCGAGCGAGTCCTTCGCTTCCGCGCAGAACAACTGCCGGAGCATCACCAGCTCGTCCGCGTCGAAGTCGAGCTCCGAGTCACTCACGCGGTGCCTCCGTTGGCTCGGCCGCCGTGCCCGCTGCGACGAGGATCTCCTGGGCGCGCCGCACGAGCTGCGCCGGATCCAGCAGCTTCAGCGCGCGGCCGCTCGCATCGACGAGCCCGCCGGGCCCCTCCGGCAGCGTCGCGACGTGATCGACCTGGTCGACGCGCAGCGCGCACACGATGCCTTCGGTCTCCAGCACGAGCGCGCCGTCGCCCTGTCGCGCCGGCGGTCCGGGCGTCTGATCGAGCAGCGCCGCGACATCGAGCACCGGCAGGATCGTGCCGTGCAGATTGCACACGCCGCACAGAGCCGTCGGCGCCGTCGGAACTCCGGTGACAAAGCCAAGCGACACGACCTCGCGCACCCAGCGCAGCTCGAGCGCGTAGCGCCCGCCTGCAGCGGTGAACACGATGACGTTGCGCAGCTCTCCCACGGCGCCAGCTTACCTCGCCGCCGGTGCACCGCGTCCGCCGCCAAGGCGCCAGAAGAACCCAGAATTTCAGCCGCCAAGAGCGCCAGATCGCCAAGATCGGTTACCCCGCCGGGCGAAGAACGCGGACCGTTGTCGACGAGAGGAGAGCCACGAAGAAAGAAGGCACGAAGGATCGATGACCTCGCCGGGCGAGGCGCGCGGTCCGCAACACGCTGAGACAAGAGGCAGAGAACCGCAAAGACGCGGAGACGCAAAGCAAAACGCTTTGACCTCGCCGGGCGGGGCGCGCGGCCCGCAACACGCTGAGACACGAGGCGAAGAACCGCGACGACACGAAGACCGAACCTTTGAGGGTGCGGTGCAGAGCGCATGCTTCGCTTGGCGAGGTGACCACCGATTCCAGGTATTTGAGGTCCGCTGCTTCGTGTGCAATCGGACCGAGCGGCTCGGCCGGCGAGGACACCAGCGGTCTCCTGCCTCGCGTGGAGTGTGGCCCGCGCAGCTCGCACGGCGAGGTCAAGGCGTCACCTTTGCGTCTCCGCGTCTTCGCGGTTCAACTCTTCTCACCCACGGTCCGCGGGCCTCGCCCGGCGAGGTCATCGATCCTTCGTGCCTTCTTTCTTCGTGGCTCTGCTCACCCGCGTTCCCCCGGCGAGAGCCAACGCTCTCCGCCGGCGTCGTGGCGGCGTCGCTAACGCTTCTTTTTACCCGGCTTGCCCTTGCCGCTGATGCGGTGAGAGACGCCGAGGCGAAGCTTGCCGCCGCCACCACGAGCGCCGCTGCTGCTGCGCGAGTCGCGCTCGCGAGAACCATCGCGGTCGCGCGAGCCACTGACAGCGCGCGCGGCCTCCTTGCCGGCCTTCTTTTGCTTCGCGATACCCGCGCGCGGGCTCGGCGTGAGCACGGGGCGATCCTTGTTACTCGAGGCGACAGCCATGAGCGTGAAGTCGATGCGGCGCCGGATGACCGACACGTTGTTGATCTTCACCTTCACGCGGTCGCCGAGAGCGATCGTGCGGCCAGTCTTGCGTCCCGAGAGGCGCATGTGGATCTCGTCGTACGCGAACGGCTCGTCGCCGAGCGAGTCCGTCTTGATGAGCCCCTCGACGAACGGCTCGTCGAGCTCGACGAATGCGCCGAACGACGTGACGCCCGAGACGGTCCCCTCGAACTCCTCGCCGACCTGATCGCGCATCAGGTAGCAGCGGTACATCGCGACTGCCTCGCGCTCTGCTTCCATCGCGCGCCGCTCCTGCTGAGACGCGTTGTGCGCGAGCTCCTGCAGTGCTTCGGTCGACGGCGGCGGCTTGGTGTAGCCCTCGCCTGACGGCTGGCCGTCGCGGTGCAGCTGGTACTTCAGCAACCGATGGACGAGGAGATCCGGGTAGCGCCGGATCGGCGAGGTGAAGTGGAGGTACTCGTTCGACGCGAGACCGAAGTGACCGATCGGATTGGTGTCCCACACCGCCTGCGTGAGCGTGCGCAGCACGAGGAAACCGAGCGCACCGGCGCCCGCCTTCTCGTTGATCTGATCGAGGACGGCCTTGATGCCGAGCGGCGTCTTGGCTTCTTCGACGTCGACCATGATGCCGTACGCACCGAGGACCTCGGCGAGTTGCTCGACGCGCTCCGGCTTGGGCGGAGCGTGCACGCGCCAGACGGTCGTCGCGTTGCGCTTGCGGAAGAAGTTACCGACCGCTTCGTTGGCGGCGATCATGTATTCCTCGACCAATTCGTACGCGCCCTTCACGTTCGGATCGCCCTTCGACTTCACGACATCGCGCACGAGGCGCGGATCGTCAGCGTCGAGGATGACCTTCGGCTCGGCGATCTCGATCTCGAGCGCACCGCGGGCCCGCCGCTTCGTACGCAGCTTGCGCGCGAGCGCGTTGAGCCGCTCCAGCTCGGGCAGCCACTCGCGATAGCTCTCGCGGCGACCGCGGAAGTCACCGCCGAGTGCGGCCGCGACACCGGGATAGTCGAGCCGACCCTTGCTCTTGATCACCGCCGCTGCGTAGCCAACGTCTTGCAGCTCGGCATCGTCGTTGTAGTCGAGGCGCACGACCATCGCGCAGCGATCGACCATCGGGTTGAGCGAGCAGATCTGCGCCGACAACTGGTACGGCAGCATCGGAATCACGCGGTCCGGCAGATAGCAGGACACGCCGCGGATCGTGGACTCTTTGTCGAGTGCATCGCCCCACCGCACGTAGTGAGAAACGTCGGCAACGGCGACCCACACGCGCGGTCCACCGTGCGGACCGTCCTCGATGCAGAGCGCGTCGTCGAAGTCTCGCGCCGTTTCGGGATCGATGGTGCAGAAGCGTCGATCGCGCAGGTCGAGGCGGTTCGCGAGGTCTCGCGTGCCCACTTCCTGCGGCGTGGCGAGCGCCTGCGCTGTCGCTTCCTCGGGGAACTCGACGGGGATGACGTGCAGCGCGAGGATCTTCTCGATCTCCGTGCGCGGGTCATCGGGGTCGCCAAGGACCTTCATCAGCTTGCCGGCCATCTCGCGACGGACCGCGTCGGGATAGCGCGTGATCTCGATGACGACGGCGTCGCCGTCCTTGCCCGTCGGTGCATCGTCGAGGTGCACGCGGCCAAAGTCTGCGCTGATGCGCGGGTCATCCGGCTCGAGGTACACGGCGCGTCCGACCTTGCGGAGGATGCCGGTCAGTCGCGCGCGCCCGCGAGCGAGCACTTCGATGACACGACCTTCGGTGCCCTTGTGTCCTGCCCACGTGGCCAACGCGACCTTGTCGCCGTCGAGCGAGAGGTTGCGGTACTTCGCCGGAACGAACACGGTCTCGCCGCCGTCGATCTGGACAAAGCCGTAGCCCGCGGGATGCACCGTGATGCGCCCCGTGATCGCGTTCGGATCACTCGGCGCCTTTGCGCCACTCGTCGCAGCCGGCGCAACAGGTGCCGGCGCCGCAGACGGCGGCGTCTTGCCTGGCGGAATGATCTCGCCCGTCTCCTGGTCGTACTCGCCTTGATAGACGCTCTTCCCCGAGGGAACGCGCGGAGCCTTCGGAGCTGCCGCCGGCTTACTCCACGGCAACGCGCCCTTCTTACCGGGGTCCTTCTTCGCGCCGAGCTTCGCGGGCGGCCCTTTCTTCGCGAGCGACTTATCCGCGAACGGCTCGTCCGGCGGGTCGTACTCCTCGCGCTCTTCACGCGCCGCCTTCGCCGCATTCTTGCGGTCCTGGGCTCGTCCGCTCGGCGAGAGCTTCAATGCTCCGCCGGGCAGTTGCTGCGCGATGCCTTGATCGACGAGGTCGTCGATGATCTTTCGCAGCTTGTCGTATTCGTGCTTCCGCGCGCCGAGCTCGTCGGCAAGAGCGAGGAACTTGATGCCCGGGGTTACCAGGCGGGACAGGCTTTCGATTACTGCCTGTCGATCGATCGTACTCATTTCGTTTCCTTATTTTCCGTTACTTGAAAGCGTGTAGATGCGCGTCGTCGCCGGCGACATACAGAGTCCCGTCGCGTCCGATCGCGGGCGTCGTGTCGACGTCACCGCCGAGTGGCAACAGCCACAGCAGCGTGCCGTCAGGCCCGATCGCATAGAGATGTTCGTCTTCTGATCCGACGAGGATGGTCCCGTTGAGGGCGACACCCGGCGTCGAAGAAATTTTGTCAGCCGCGGCGACCTTCCATCGCACGTGACCATCGGGCGCGATTGCATACAGCCGCCCGTCGAGACTGCCGACGTAGATGGTTCCATCCGGTGCGATCGCCGGCCCACCGCGCACGTCGTCGCCGGTGAGAACTTTCCACGCGACGTTCCCGTCGGGCTTGATCGCGTAGAGCGCGTGGTCGTCGCTGCCGACATAGATCATCCCGTCGGCGCCGATCGCGGGCGAGCTATCGACATCATTGCCGGTGCGCACTTCCCACTTCTTGGTGCCGTCGGGGCCGATCGCGTAAAGCGCGTCGTCCTGGCTCCCCGCATAGACCGTGCCGTCCGCGCCGATCGCCGGCGTCGAGGCCACGTGCTCTGCGGTCGCGACCTTCCAGCGCAGCGTTCCGTCAGGCCACACCGCGTGGATGCCGTCGCCACCCACGTAGATGGTGCCGTCGGGACCGATCGTCGGTCCGCCGTCGACATCGCAGCGCGACGACTCCGGCCCGAAGCCCTTGGGGTCACACGCACCGAGGTGCAGCTTCCACTTCTGCTTGCCGTCCGCGCCGATCGCGTAGAGATGATCGTCGTCGGAGCCGATGTAGATCGTGCCGTCCTGGGCGATCGCGGGCGTGCTCCACGAGCGATCACCCGTCGCGGTCTTCCACTTCTCGGTGCCGCTCGGATCGATCGCGTGCAGCGCGCCGTCGTGCGCAGCCACATAGATCGTTCCATCGGGGCCGATCGTCGGCGAGCCCGCAATGACACCTCCGACGGACACACTCCAGAGCTCCTTGGGCTGCCGCTGCGGCGCCGGTCCACCGCGCTTGCCGGTGTGGCGCGCATCGCCGCCGAACATCGCGAACGGCGGAGGGCCCGCGACCGGTCCTGCCGCCGCGACGACATCCGGCTTGGGTGCCGCCGAGCCGGTGCTATCCGCGAACGGGGGCGCAGGCTTCGGATCCACGCAAAGGCCCTTCTCGCAGATGCGCGGGTCTCGGCAGTCGACGTCCTTACTACACGCCGCGGCGACCTGCGACGTCTGCGAACCGCTGCAGCTACTCAGCAGCAGCGCCGTTCCAATCCACCAACACTCGATGCGCGACCGTACCACTAGCTAAAAAAACAACTACGCCTTCGGGAGATCATTCGAGAATCGCTCCGCGAGCTTCTCGAAGTACCGACGCGTCTCTTCGAGCACGACGGGATCCTGATCCGGATACATGCGGATGCCGTGCGCTCCGAACGGGTCAGTCGTCACGGGTCCAACAGGGAGACCGCCGACGATTCCCGTTTGCTCGTGATAGAGCAGCGCGAGTACCTCGGCGTGGTTCTCCGGAACAAGGAACGTCCTACGTCCCATATCCGGCTTCCCGTCTTTAAACCCGTCGACCAGCTTGGCCATGTTCGACACGGCAATCTTAGCCGCGCGGAGCACACGGGGAAAGTCCGTTTTGCCCAGACTATCCACTGTTATCGGACGACGCGATCGCCAACGATTGCGTCGAAAAGGTGGCCCCCGTCCCACACCTCCGCACCTGGACGTGAATGAGTTGTGAAAGAGCGTAGGCTGCCGCGGTGACGCTCGAATTCTGGTTCGACTTCTCGTGCCCGTACGCCTATCTCGCGTCCCGGCAGGCAGCGGCGTGGGCAGCCAAGGGCATCGACATCGATTGGCGTCCGATGCTCCTCGGTGGCGTGTTCCGCGGGATCGCCTCGGGCCCCAACGGGGACGGCCCCATGGCCGCCCTCGGGCCGGCAAAGGCGCTGCACAATTTGCGCGACATGCAGCGCTGGGCGGAGGTCCTGGGCGCGCCGTTCCAGATGCCTGCGGCGCACCCCATGCGGACTGTTCGCGCGCTGCGAGTGCTGCTCACCCTTCCGCGCCGGGAGTGGCCCGCTGCGATCGCTGCGCTCTACGCCGCCTACTGGGAACGCGCCGAGGACGTTGCGCGGGACGACGTGATCGCTGCCGCGCTGACCGGTGCCGGTATCGAGGTCGGTGATGCGTTCGCACGCGCCGAGAGCGACGCGATCAAGGACGAGCTCCGCGCTCGGACGGATGAAGCGATCGAGCTCGGCATCTTCGGTGCTCCCGCGTGGGTCATGCGCCGCGGCGATTCGCACACCCTCGTGTGGGGACAGGATCGCTTGCCGTGGGTCGAGGCGATGCTCGCGGGCTGGGATCCTGATCGCGATGCAGCACCGCCCGGTGGTCCGCGCACGGCCGGCGAACACCTCGCGATCGCGCCGCCCGGCTCGACGCTCGACGTGTACTTCGATGTTTCGAGCCCGTTCGGCTACCTCGCGCTCGCGCAGCTGCCGTCGATCGCGAAGGCGACCGGAGTCACGCCGCGCTTGATTCCGATCCTCCTCGGAGGTTTGTTCAAGGACATCGGTCAGGCGACCGCTCCCTTGCTCGCGATGCCCGCATCGAAGCAGCGCTACTTCTACCTGGAGACCGCGCGCTGGGCTCGGTGGTGGGGACAGCCGTTCGACTTCCCGAGGAAGTTCCCGCAGCGCTCGATCGCCGCGCAGCGCCTGAGCGTGATCGCGGTGGCCGAGCGACCGTTCGCAGACCAGTGCCGGCTGGCGACCGCCCTCGCGCGCGCCATGTGGGCCGAGCAACGCGACCTCGAGGAGCCCGAGACGCTGCGCGCGATCCTCGCGGCGGAGGGTTTCCCCACCGAGTGGATCGAACGCACGAGCGAGCCCGCGATCAAGGCGGCGCTGATCGCGAACACCGCGCTCGCGAAGAATGCGAACGCGTTCGGTGTTCCGTCGTTCGTCGTGAACGGACGGCTGTTGTTCTGGGGGCAGGACCGCCTCGACCTCGTCGGTCGCGCGCTCGCTGGTTGGTCCCCGCAGAACGAAGCTACATAGCTAGTTCTTCTTCTTGCCGCGAGCCTGGCGACGCTTCTTGCTCTTCGCGAGGCCGCGCTTGTGCGCCGCCTTCTTCTTGGACTTCATCTTCCGGCCCTTGAGGCGGCGGGCGATCTTGTACTTCGGGCGGTTCTTGAGCTTGCTCTTGGTGCGACCTACGGCCATGCGAGGCGTTATCGAACGAATTCGCATCTACGCGCAAGTCCTGGCGATCCCCCAGTAACCAGGGGCATGGGGTTGGCGTATACCCCTTACGGTCGGGATGGCCGAGCTCGCAGACCTGATGGGGCGCTACGTCGACGGTGATGCAGCCGCATTTCGCGAGCTGTACGCGGCTGTCGCGCCGCGCCTCTACGGGTACCTCGTCAAGATGTCGCGCAATCGGCCCCTCGCAGATGATCTGCTCCAGCAGACCTTCCTCAAGATCCACCGCGCGCGCGCTGCGTACGTGCGGGGCGCGGATCCTCTGCCCTGGCTGTACGCGATTGCCCATCGCACGTTCCTCGACGCGGTCCGCAAGGACAAGCGGGCCATCGTGAAGGTCGGTGCCGACGACGAGCTCCCCGAGATGCGAGCGGAGGTCAGCGGCGCGGCCGAAGGCACCGTCGACGCGCCGGCCGACCCAGAGCTCGTGCGGACCACGCTGGACGCCCTCGCCCAGTTACCCGAGCAGCAGCGCGAGGCCGTCGTCCTCACCAAGCTCGAGGGGAAGAGCGTCGCCGAGGCTGCCGAGATTGCCGGCACGACGCCCGGGGCGATGAAGGTGCGCGCGCACCGTGGCTACGAAGCATTGCGGTCTCTCCTCGGCGCCGTGAAGGCCAAGCTCTCCGCCAAGGAAGCGAGCTGATGGCGAAGCAGGATCAGACCTGGCCCGTCGAAGCGGAGCGCATCGCGCTGCCGACATTCGTTCCGCCGCCGCCCGGCGACGTGCTCGACGCGATGATCGCCGAGGTCGTCGCCGTCCGCGCGCGCCGACCGCTCCGCCAGTTCCTCCTTCTCGGGGTCGCGTCGCTCCTCTACAGCGCGCTCGTGCTGTTGCTCGTGCATCCGCGCAAGGACATGCCGGGCCAGGAGCTCGCGTGGCTCGTCGGCGCGGGAATCGTGTGGACCATGGGGTTCCTCGTTCCGACGGCGTTCGCGCTCATCCCGCGCAAAGGCTCGGTCATGCCGCGCTGGCGATTCGCCGCCGTGGCCTCCATGGTCACGGCCGTCGCGTTCGTCGCGCTCGGTCTCGCGATCCATCCGAGCGTCCCCGGCGTCTCGCTCCACTACGGAACCGAGCGCTTCGTGCACGGTCACTTCTGCCTCGAGATCGGGCTCGCGACGGCACTCGTTCCGGTCGCGCTCGGAGCGCTCTGCCTCCGCGGTGCGATTCCGGTCGGCTCGCGCTGGGTCGCGGCGGCACTCGGTGCTGGTGGCGGCGGCCTCGGCGGCCTCGTGCTCCATCTGCACTGCCACGTCACGGATCCTCTGCACCAGGGCGTGGTCCACGGCGGTGTCGTCGTCGTCTCCGCGCTCCTCTCCGCGCTGATCGTTCCGCGCGCAGCTGCTTAGTCGCAAAAGCGTTCGAGTTGATACGAGCCCGAGCCAAGAGCGCGAAGCGCTCGGAGCCCGAGCCCGAGCCCGGCGTCCGCTTCGTGATGGGACGGGCGCTTCCGGCGTGCCCCTTCATCCGTTAGCCGCCGTCCACTTCGTCGAGCGGCGATCCAAACATCGGGCTCGGGCTCGGGCTCGGGCTCGGATCAACCGAGCTGAACCTCGGCTTAGAGTGATTCGAGAAACGGCAGCACGGCCGCGGCGACGCGCTGGCAGCCATTCGCGGTGAACGTCACGGCATGCGACGTCTCGAGCTCGATGCCCGCGTACTTCTGACCGCGCAGCTCCTCGCGCAGCGCCGTGCAGATCGCAGGACCGATTCCCGTGTACGGCTGGTTCGCGCGCACGTCGAGGCCCGCCGCGCGGAGCTGGAACATCAGGCGCTCGGCGAGCTCTGCTTCATACGCGTGCGACGGATCGTATAGAACGCCGACGTCGTACGTGCGGTTCTTGGGATCCAGCGACGGATCGAACGAGTGCGACGAGAAGTGCAGAACGCGGCCGGTATCCTTGAGGCGCGCCTGGACGTCCCGACGAACGGCGTCCCAGTACGGCGCGTGGAACATCGCGATGCGAGCCTCGCGCTCCGATGGTGAAAGGCGCGCGTTCCCCGGCACCGGCGCGCCGTACGAATTCACGGGGACGACGTCCGCGTGATGCGGCGGACGGTTGAGGTCCACGAACATGCGCGTGAATGCCCCCGCATGCACCGCGAGGCCGAGCACGTCGGAGATGTGCTGCTGGATCTCGAACGCACCGTGATCCCAGCCCGCCTGCGATTGCCGCACATCTTGGTCGACACCCAGATCCACGTCGGGCGGCAGCTGCCACGACGCGTGCTCGCACGACAGAACGAGACCGCTCATCGGCGCTACGTTACCAGCTAGCGTCGGCGACGCTCATCAAATCGAGGTCGCTCGCCTCGATGAGCTTGCGCAACAGCACGGTACCTGGCAACACGTTCTTCGCGTACCAGCGCGACGCTGCGAGCTTGCCCTCGAGGAACGCCTTGTCCTCTCCTGTCGCGGCCCCGAGCTTGTCGTGTGCGACGTTTGCGGAGACCGCGAGGCGCCATCCGATGATGACCTCGGCGAGCGCGGTGAGGATGCGGTTGCCCTGAAAGCCGACGTGGTAGACGGACTCGCCGAGCTTGCCCATCATCGCGCCCATGATCGCCTGCACGTCGCCGAGCGACTTGCCGAGCGCGGCCTTCTCGGTCGCCATCGCGTCGGGTAGCGATTCCGCCGTCTTCTGCACCTGAGACATCAGCGCCATCAGCGTCGCGCCCTTGTCGCGGCCGATCTTGCGGAAGAACAGATCGAGCGCCTGGATGTGCGTCGTGCCCTCGTAGAGCGAGTCGATCTTCTGATCGCGGATGTACTGCTCGGCGGGATAGTCCTGGCAGTAGCCCGAACCACCGAAGCATTGCAGCGAGACGCTGAGCATCTCGTAGACCTTCTCCGACGCGTAGCCCTTGATGAGCGGCAGCATGAAGTCGTTGAGCGCGTCGAGCGGGCGCGCCTCGGGGTTGGAGTGACCGCCTGCGAGCGCGACCTGGTCCTGCACGCTCGCGGTCCACAGGATCGTGGCGCGCAACCCCTCGGCGAACGCCTTCTGCTGCATGAGCATGCGCTTCATGTCGGGGTGCTTGATGACCTCGACGCGCGGTGCGGCCTTGTCGTTTGCCTGCGCGAGATCCGCGCCCTGCTTGCGAATGCGCGCGTACGCGAGAGCGTTGCCATACGCCGTCGAGAGCGTGGCCATCGACTTCGTGCCGACGCCCATGCGCGCGTACTCGATGACGTGGAACATCTGCGCGATGCCCTCGTGGACCTCGCCGAGCAACAGGCCGCGGCACGGCGCACCGTCGCCGAGCGTGAGCTCGCACGTCGCCGAGCCCTTGATGCCCATCTTGTGCTCGACGTTGGTGACGACAGCACCGTTGCGCGCGCCGACCGAACCATCGGTCTCGACCCAGAACTTCGGGACGATGAACAGCGAGAGGCCCTTCGTGCCGGGCCCCGCGCCTTCGGGACGCGCGAGCACCATGTGCACGATGTTCGACGTCAGGTCGAAGTCGCCGTTGGTGATGAAGCGCTTCACTCCCTCGAGGTGGTACTCGTCGCCAGCGACGTGCTTCGCCTTCGTCGTGCCCGCGCCGACGTCGGAGCCTGCGTTCGGCTCGGTGAGCACCATCGTGGCGCCCCACCGCTTGTCGAGCATGTTCGTGACGTAGCGCGCCTTCTGCGACGGCGTGCCGAACCGATCGATCACCTTCGTCATCATCGTGCCGAGCATGTAGAAGCAGATGCTCGGATTGGCGCCGGCCATCATCTCGAACGCGGACCACTGCACCGTCGGCGGCGCGCCGTAGCCACCGAGGTGCTCCGGCAGCTCGAGCTTGTTCCAGCCGCCCTCGTAGAATGCGTCGAACGCCTTCTTGAAGCTCTTGGGCAGCGTGACGTTGCCCTTGCCGTCGAACTGCGCACCGACGCGATCGCCATCCGCGAACGACGGAGCCCACGTCGTCTGCATCACCTCGAGGAATCCCTCGAGCGACGCGCGCGCCGTGTCTTCGTCCATCGACGAGAACGGCCCTTTGCCCAGCGAGCTCTTCTGGATCTCGAGGACCTCGAAGAGCTGGAAGAAGATATCGCGGAGATTCGGCTTGTAGTGGTCGACCGTCGTCACGGCCGAAGCATACGCCTTAGAACGAGCAGGCGGACGTCGTCTTGCTCAGGTTCAGCCCCGTCGTCGTCGTCGCACCGAGTGCCTTCACCGTGATCGAGTCATCGTTCACGTAGCACTCGGCCGCATTGGCCGTCGTCGCGCGAACGTGGACCGTGTAGCTCCCCGACGCGACACCGGAAACAGTCAGGTGCTGATCGGCCTGAAGGCAGCTCGTCGTCACGGCGGGAGTCGTGCAGTTCACCGTGTACGACTGCGCCGTTCCACCGGACGAGCCGGCGGAGATCGCGAGCACCACCGGGCCACCGGCCGCGAGCGCGGCGCAGGACAGGTCGCTGTTCTTGGTCAGCGTGATCTTCGTGCCGGTAATGGCCGCGCCGCCCGTGCAGTTACTCGCCGAGCCGAGCGCGGTGAGCGTGAGATCGAGCCCACCCGACGCGTCGACGGCAAAGCTGATCGGGGCAAGCTCCGCGTTCTGATTGCTCTTGATGTCGATCGTCTGGACAGGCGCCGTCTTGATCGTTCCGCCGGGGCCGCTGAGCTCGAACGAGATGTCGTACGTGCCGGGCGCGTAGCCGGGCGTCGTGCCTTGGCCGGTGCCGCAGACGAACACTTCCGTCGAGCCGCCGGAGACGGCCTTGTTGTGCATGACGAGCGTGACGGCCTGAGCGCCGATCGAATCGCACGTCACCGGGCCGCCGGTCGCATCGGTCACGGTCCACTTCACCGAGACGGTGCCATTCGGTGGGGGGCCTTCGACGGGCGCTGCATCCGGAAACCCGCCACCGCTACCACACGCGCATAGTGCGCCCGCCAGGGCAGACGCCACGAGGAACCAGCACGACTTCATCGACGACATCCTACCTCGAAGTAGGAGCTCAAGCGGCAGGCTGAGCGCCCGCGCCGAGATCCGCGTCACGCCCACGGCCGACGGGCTTATACATCTCGACGAAGTGGCAGGGCTGGAGGACGGGCCGGTGCGTGTACGCCGACGTTCCGCCCGTGAAGTAACCGAGGCTCTTGTACCAACGTGCGAGCTCTTCGCGCAGGTTGACGATCTTGAGCGTGACCTCGCGCGCGCCGGTCGCTTCCGCCATCGCTTCCGCGATGCGCACGAGGCGCGTACCGAGCCCGAACTGACGCATATCCGACCGCACGCTGAGCATGCCGAAGTAGAGAGCCGTGTCGCGGCGTTCGAGATAGATCGCGGCCGCCAGACTGTCCCCTTCTTCGAGCACGAGGAAGACGCCGGTGCCAGACATGACCATCTTCGCAATCTCGTCCGGGTTGGTTCGATCGCCCGCGACGAAGAAGCACTCCACTCGGTAGGCGTCGTTGATCAGCGAGGCGAGCGCTGATGAATCTTCGACAACAGCGCGGCGGACCGAGATGGCGAGGGAATCCACCCTGATCGCGTACCAGTCCGGTCCGACACTCGTCAAAAGATCTCGACAGCAACACGACTTGCAAGCGATCCCTCCTTGTCCGCCCTTTGCCACGACGCTTGGCGCCCCGGGTCGCTACAACGAAGGGAATGCGCACGCTGCTCCTGATGCTGGCCGTTTCAGCATGCGCGCCGGTCGCGTCAACACTTCCCTCGCCCATCGACGATCCCCACGCAGGGCGCGATCCGATCAACCAGCTCGCGGTGCCGTCGCTCGAGGCCCACGCACAGAGCATCCTCGTCGAGCTCGTCGCCGCACTGCCGCCCGACAAGCGCGCGAAGGTCGCGACCGTGACGCTGTTCCACGACAACGAAGCGGGCGACGTGAACGCCTACGCGACGTGCAGCACGGACGGCCAGCCGATGATCGCGGTCAGCGACGGCCTGTTGCTGATCGCGGCGAACCTCGCGCAGTCGACAGCGACCGACGAGCGCTGGCACACGCAGGAGCGCCACGCGTACCTCGACTGGATGGAGGTCCACTCGACAGCGACGCCGCCGACTGGCTTTTACCCCACCGCGTATCGCGACGACCGCGAGAAGATGGTGCGCCAGCGCGAGATCTTCGACGAGCAGCTCGCGTTCATCCTCGGGCACGAGCTCGCGCATCACTACCTCGGTCACGTCGCATGCGGCGCGATCGCAGCGAACCCACTCGAGGGAATTCCGCTATTCGATCAGACGACCGAGCTCGCGGCCGATGTCGCGGGCACCAAGAATCTTCTCGCGGCGGGTGCGTCGCGCGCTGCCTACGCCTGGACCGAGGATGGCGCTCTCCTCGTGTTGACCGCGTTTCACTACCGGACGCCGCTCACACCACAGACGCTTTTATTCGCATTCGAGCGTACGCATCCGTTCCCGGCCCTGCGCATGCCCGTGATCACGACCACGGCCGATCTGTGGCGCGCGAGCGGATCGCTACCGATCTAGTTAGTGCGCGTCGGAACGAGCGCCATGCGCTTCTTGTTCCGGTCCGCGAGAGCGACGTGAACGAGGACGATCACCGTACCAACGGTCACGTCCGACACAGCCTTCACCACGCGATCTGCCAAATTCCACATGTCCTGCTCCCTCGGGGGATGACGCGTTCAGTACTGACAGAGAACACGGAGCGTCACAAGGCTATTTCCTCGACACAAATCGCTGCGTACCCGTGCGTTGGCGCGCAGAGAGACGCTCGTGACAGTGCAGCTGCAACGCTGCATCTGTGGCGCAACGGGAGCGCTACTGAACGTCGTCGTCGCGATCGATCGGGAACGAGACGAGGCCTTGTGCGACCTCCGGGAACAGCGCGGTCGAGTGAGCCGGCAAGCGATGGCCGAGCTCGTCGACGTGCGCGACCTGCTCGATGCTGAGCGGCCGCGTGAACAGCGCGACCGCGCCTGTCGCGCCTTCGCCGGCGATGGCCGCGAGCGCAACCTTCGCGTCGCGCTCGGTGGTGCGCGTACCTCCGGCGAGATGCTTCGCGACGAACATGTGCTCGACGACGATCGGATCGAGCTTTTGCAGCGCACGATCCGTCTTCACGCCCTCGTTGTACGGGCTGATATCGGGCGACAGCGTGAGCTTCCACGCATCCGGCTCGCCACCGAACACCGCGACAAATGCGGGCTGGTGCGCGACGGTCGCGCCGAGCGACTTGAAGATGTCATCGAGCTTGGTCGCCGCGCCGGGCAGCTTCTCGACGATGAAGTACTGCTTCGCGGCAGCGAGCACGGCGTCGGACTTGAGCTCCACCCCACGGAACACGTGGTGCAGCGGCGCGGGCACGAGGCCCGGATCCTCCATCGTGACGATGTAGCCGAGGCCGTAGTTCGCCGACGAGTACATCGAGAGGTCGCCGAGCTTGGTCTGCTCGTCGCGGTACGCGAGCATCGCAGCGTACACGTCGTGTCCCTCGAGGATGTGGAGCTTCTTCGGCGTGAAGTACGTGCGCAGCTTGCCGATCAGCTCGGCGCTCGCGGCGCGCCACAGCTTGTGCACCGTGCCATCGGGCGTCGTCTTCTCGACCGTCGGGCGTCCCATCTCGACGCCGCGGAACAGACGCTCGACCTCGCCGGCGGTGTCGCGCACGCCCGCGATGAACGCCTCGCTCTGCATCTTGCCGGCGCGGATCTTTGCGAGGAACGCGTCGCGCCCCGCATCGGTCACGTCCTCGTGCCCGCGGATGCTGCCCTCGGTCCAATCCGCGAGCCGCACCGCGCACGCGAATGACTTGCGCGTGAACGTACGCCCGCCACCATTGAACAACTGGTGATAGCGATACACGGCGCGGGAGGCGTCGCGCTCTTTTGCTTCCGCGACGATGCCCAGAAAGCCTGCGATGTGCGGCATCCCGCTACCGTATCACCGACCGCGCATACCGATGTCGCGCCGCACCTGCTTACCGGCGAGCTCGATCGCATCGACAGCCGCGTACGCTTTGTGCCGCGCGGCCTCGACGGAGATGCCGAGCGCGGTCACGCCGAGCACGCGGCCGCCCGCGACGACGATCTGGTCGCCGTCGCGCTTGGTCCCCGCGTGAAACACGACGGCATCCGAGACCGCATCGAGGCCGCTGATCGTGCCACCGAGTGCGGGCGCATCGGGATAGCCCGGCGCAGCGACGACGACGCACACCGCGACACGCGCATCCCACGCGAGCGCACCGACCGGTAGCTCGCCGATCGCCGCGCCGTGCAGCGTTACGCCGAGGTCGCCGACGGTCCGCGCCATGATCGGCTGCGTCTCCGGATCGCCGAACCGGCAGTTGTACTCGAGTAGCCACGGCGTCCCCGATGCATCCACCATCACGCCGGCATAGAGGACACCGCGATAGTCGATATTGTCGGCGCGCAACCCGCGCACCGTCGGCTCGAGGATCTCCGTGCGAATGCGCTGCACGACGTCATCGCTCGTCCACGCTGGTGACACCGTCCCCATGCCGCCCGTGTTGGGCCCGCGATCACCATCGAAGATGGTCTTGTGGTCCTCCGCCGTCGGCAGGATCTCCAACCGCGTGCCGTCCGTCAGCGCGAGCACGCTCACCTCGCGACCGACGATCCGCTGCTCGATCACCAGCACCGCACCTGCCGCACCGAACCGCCCACCGAGCATCTCGCGCGCCGCCGCCTTGGCCTCGGTCGCATCGGATGCGACGACGACACCCTTGCCCGCCGCGAGGCCGTCGGCCTTCACGACAACTGCGCCGCCAAGTGTATCCACCGCCGCATCGGCTTCCTCGACGGTGCGCGCGATGACGAACGGCGCTGTCGGGATTCCGTGCCGCGCGAAGAACTGCTTGCTGAACGCCTTGGAGCCCTCGAGCTGCGCGCCCGTCGCGCCTGGTCCGAACACGGCGATGCCCTGCGCTCGCATCTGATCGGCGAGCCCGGCCACGAGCGGCGCCTCGGGCCCGACGACGACCAGGTCGAACGCCTGGTCCTTCGCGAGCGCGATCAGTCCCGCGTGGTCGCCGACACCAACGCTCGCGCAGACCGCGAGATCCTCGATCCCGGGATTGCCGGGTGCCGCGACGACCGCGTGACCGCTCTCGACCAGCCGCCACACGAGCGCGTGCTCGCGGCCACCGCTTCCGACGACCAAGATCTTCATGGCGTACGTATACCTTGCCCCCACTTCCCACCGCTGGCCCCGGTGCTTATCGTCTCCTCACGTCCGCGCTCGATCTCGACACGCAGTTGACGCTCGCGGCCGTTCGCGCGCCGCTGGCCTCGTTGCGCCTACGCCGCCGCAGTGCGTCCTGGCTCGCGCTGTATCTGCTCGCGTGCACGGGAATCCTGGCGCTCGTCGCGCATCTCATCGTCGGCCACCGGGACGACTTCCTCAGCGCCGCGCTGACCTACGTCCTGCCGAGCGAGTGGCATTCGGCCGGCAAGATGGTCGTCGACCGCTTCTTCGCGGCGCAGACCCAGGCGGTCATCACGAACGCTGCCGTCACCATCTCGCTGATGATCGTGACGCTCCTGTTCCCGCTCAAGGAGCACGTCTCCGCCGTCTTCGAGGAAGAGCTCGGGCTGACCACCGATCCGGTCAAGGAGCACCCGCTGTGGTTCCAGGGCCTCGAGGAGCTGCAGCTCATGATCGTGATGGTCGCGCTGCAGGCCACGATCTTCTGGATCGGCTACTCCGACGAACCGTGGCGCGGAACGCTCGCGACGGTGCTCTCCTACGTCGTCCTGTTCGCGTCCGTCGGCATCGACTTCCTGACGCCGATCCTGCAGCGCCACTACACGCGCTACTCGCAGTCGCTGTTCACGCTGCTGCGTCACCCTCTCCTCCTGTTCCTGTTCGGCGCGCTGTTCTCGATGCCTGCCATTGCGGCCACGACGGTCGCGTCCTCGCATCCCGAGTGGGCGTTCTCCACGCAGCTCGCTGTCTCGTTCGGCGGCCAGCTCCTCGGCGTCACGCTCGCCGTTCTCGGCGGCACCGTCGCGGGCGCTCCGCTGATCGAGCACGCGCAGGCCCGCCGCGTCCCTCCCCTGTTCGTGCGCGTGCTCGGCTACGCCGCCATCGTCGGGCTGATCGGCTGGAACGTGCAGCGCTACGGCGCCGTCGGTCGCTCGCTCCATCACAAGACGCAGATCCTCAAGTGCGAGTACGCCGTCGATTGGTCGTCGTTCTCCGCTGATCTGCCATCGACGCTGGACCTCATCGCCGCTGCGCGGACGGGCCAGATCACGATCGCGGGACGCTTCTCCGTCCTCGTGCACAACCCGACCACCGTCGATGTCGAGATCGAGGACAACCGTCTCGAGCTCCGTCAGAAGTCTCAGCTCGTCGCCACGACATCGTTGCCGCGCGGCAAGGTGCCAGCGGGCGCGACACAGAAGCTCGACCTCAGCCTCCCGCTCACGGTCAATGCCAGGGAAGTGACGCGGATCCGCGAGCTGATCACGACCGAGGGCTGGACCCTCACGCTGTTTCTGCACGTCGCCGACAATTTCGACTTCCCCGTGTACATCCTCAGCGCGCCCCCGTGAGTCAGAGCGTGGTGAAGCCGCCCTGGTTCATCCTGCTTCTCTCTGCCTGTACTCCCACGCTGGCCGTTCGCACCGCTTCGCCCGGAACCATCGACGAGCACGCCAACACGGTCGTGATGCAGGAGTGCGAAGCGACAACACACGTCAGGGTCACCGACGCGACGGGCGCTCCTGTCGTCGGCGCTCTCGTCGCCGTGCGCCAGGTCAGCCACGACAACTGCCCGAGCATGGGGCCATTCCCGACGCTCTATACGACCGCACCGGTACGAACCAACAGTCACGGCGTCGCGACGACGTGTGCTCCCGCGACGTTCTTTCGCGACAAGGACAACTTCTGTCCTCACCACCTCGACGAGCCGACGATCGTTGTCGTCGCTGGCGATCGCGGCGCGCTGCTGGGGGCTCCGTTCGATCCCGCGCCGCGCGCGACGCTCTCCTCGTGCGCGGACCTGCGCGCCCGCGATCCTGAATTTCCGTGCGGGTCTCCTGCGGCGGGGGGCGACTTCGTGTCCACGCCGCCGGTCGCGTCGCCCCTCTAGGCGCGGCGAGGAACGTCGCGATTTCCTGGACTTGCAGGGGCCGCACTTCGTACGCAACCGCGCCGAGATGCCGTCGATATCGGCTCGCATGTCGCGCCGCACGCAGCCGCTCTCGCCGTTTGAAACCGCTCTCCAGCGCCCCACATCGGACACGATCGTGCGCGCGAGCTCCAATGGGGTCCCGCGTCCGATCGAGAGCCCGCATCGACCCGCCGCTCCGCCGCCCGCGGGCTCGTTGACGGCCGCGACCACGCAGTTCGCGTCCGGCAGCGGGGAGCACGCGCGCGTTCCCATCGAAGCGGCAGAGACGATGCAGTTCGCCGCCGCTGTCACCAAGCCGATGGCTGCGAACGCGCTCGGTGACTTCGGCGCCGAACGCACGTCGACGAACCTGATCGCGACGAGCGCTGCGATCCTCGCGTGCGCGGCGCAGCACGCGATCTATGACTCGTACGAGACCTCGAGCGATCCCGCCGCGAAGTCCGTCGACGACGCGAGTACGCGCCTTCACAAGAAGAACGCACCGGCCGCCGTCGCGACGGGTGTCATGCGCCCGAACGCGCGCGTCGTATTCCCGGCGATGCCCGCCGTTCAGCTCGCGAACGGAACGTCGCCGCCGACGTCGCGCTCCTCGGACACACCCGCGCCGCTGCCTCCTGCGCCATCGGGGCCAACCACGCTGCCACCCGAGGCCCGAACCGCCTTCTTGCCGGCGCAGCAGCCGCAAGTAGGCGCACCGCAAGCGATCGCTTCCCACCCAAGCTCTGGGAGCGGACAGACGTCTAATCCAGCAGCACGCACCGTGATCGAGCCGCAGCCCATTCTGGCCGCAGCGCGCCCCGCGTTCCCACTGCCCGCAACGCAGTTCGAGCGCCCGGGTGTGCGTGCGAGATCGCCGAGCACTCCGGCCTCGCTTCGCGACGACAAGTCGCGTGTTGCGCCGCGCGACTCGAGCGCCGACGTCCAGCGCGCCGTGCAGGCCGCGCTCGACAAGCGCCGCGCGTTCATCGCCGAGACCTTTCGAGGCGGCACGGCGCGCGGCGCGATCGAGGATCCAACGATGTACGCCTACGAGCGCGAGGCAAGTACGGCACTCCTTTACATGCTGCTCGCCGTGCTTACGTGTGTTCTCGCACCGGTCGCGTGGATCCATGCGGAGGAGCAGCTCCTGCGCAGCAACGCGCTCGTGTTTCGAATCGAGCGCGCCGTGGGACTCGCGCTGACGCTCGCCGCCGTCGCTGCCATCGCGTGCGGCATCACCGTTCTGCTCGTTCGCTGACCAACCAGGGGGGAATCTTGAGACTGATCATCGTCGCTCTGTTTGCCACCGTCGTCGTCGTCGTCACCAAGGTCGTCGTCGTGCACGTGTGGTTCACCCCGACGGTGACCGTGCGCGCGACGCCGAAGATGCCGCCCGTTCCGCTCGCGCGAGGCAAGCACTATCGCGGATCGTTCGGCGGCAGCTTCTACGCGGCGACCAACCGCTCCGAGATCATGGGCACGTGCGGCCTGCTCGCGTGTGACACGTTCACGCGCAACGACTGCATGGCGCTGATCGTCGGCGACAACCCGACCGACGAGGAGCTCGCGGTCGGCTCCGAGATCGCGGGCGCATCGGGCGCGTGCATGTCGCGCAACTGCGACGCGATGGCTCAGTGCATCGCGGGCAACTGAAAGGAACGACCATGAAGAAGCTCTTGGGATTCATCCTCGTCGTCGCTGCGGTCGCCGCGGTTGCCTACGCTGTTCGCCGGCATCACGAGCCGCTCGCAAAGAAAGTGGCGCACGAGCGCAGCCTCGCGAGCACGCACAGCAAGGGCGACTCGGACGAGCGCATCGCGCTCTCGGTCGCATGCGGTGTCGCGGCGTGTGACGGCTTCACGCGCAACGACTGCATGGACCTCGTCGTCGGTAACGATCCGACCGACGAGGAAGTCGAGGCGGGCCTCGAGATCCTCGCGAGCTCCATCACGTGTCTCGACCGCGCGTGCGGCGAGCGCGCTGCCTGTATCAGCGGTGACTAGTGGCGGAAGTGGCGCATGCCCGTGAACAGCATCGCGAGCTTGTGCTCGTTCGCGGCGCCGATGACCTCGTCGTCGCGCACTGAACCGCCCGGTTGAACGACCGCGACGGCGCCCACCTCGGCGAGCACGTCGACACCGTCGCGGAACGGGAAGAACGCGTCCGACGCGACGACGGCACCCTTGAGGGCCGCGCCGCCTTTGCGCTCGCAGATGCGAACGGAGTCGACGCGGCTCATCTGGCCCGCGCCGATCGCGACGGTGACGCCGTTCTTGGCGAACACGATCGCGTTGGACTTCACGTGCTTCGCGACGCGCCAGGCGAATGCGAGGTCTGCGCGCTCCGCATCGCTCGGCGTGCGGGCGGTCGCGACCTTCGCGTTCGCGAGGTCGACCATGCCGTTATCGATGGACTGGACAAGCGCGCCGCCGGCGATGGTGCGCACGGACCACGCGAGCTCGCCGGTCGGAGACTTCCAGTCACCCGTCGCCGCGACGAGGCGGAGGTTCTTTTTACTCGCGAGGATGTCGCGCGCGGCGGACGAGTAGCCCGGCGCCACGACGCACTCGAGGAACGTCTCGACGAGCAAGTTCGCGAGGTCGGCGTCGACGTCGCGATTGACGGCGACGATGCCGCCGAACGCGGAAGTAGAGTCGGCCTCGCGCGCGCGCTTGTACGCGGCCGCGATGGTGGTGTCCGTCGCCACGCCGCATGGGTTGTTGTGCTTCACGACGACGGCGGACGGCTCGGAGAATTCTAGACAGAGGCCGAGCGCGGCGTCGAGATCGAGAATGTTGTTGTACGAGAGCTGCTTGCCACCGAGCACCTCGGCGGACGCGATGGTCGGACGGTTGGTCGCAGCGCGCTGGAGCGGTGAGCGTGAGTCGGCGTAGAACGCGGCGCCCTGGTGCGGGTTCTCGCCGTAGCGGAGCTCGTACAGGCGGCGCCACTGGAGCGAGAGCGTGTCGGGAAGCTCGCGGCGAGACGGTGCCTGCGTACGGTGATCCGCCGCGCCGTCGTCGATGGACGAGAGGTACGCAGCGATCGCGGCGTCGTAGGCCGCCGTGTGCGAGAACGCCTTGCGCGCGAGCGAGAAGCGCTGAGCCGCGGAGAGACCCTGCCCCTTCACCGCACCGACGATGATCGAATAGTCGTCCGGATCGACGACGACGGCGACGCGCTCGTGGTTCTTCGCAGCGGAGCGGAGCATCGACGGACCACCGATGTCGATGTTCTCGATCGCCTCGTCGAGCGTCGTGGTCGGCTTGGCGATGGTCGACTCGAACGGATAGAGGTTCACGACGACGAGATCGATCGCCTCGATCGCGTTCGCGGTCATCTCGGCCTGGTGCTCCGGGGTGGAGCGGCCGAGCAGACCACCGTGGATCTTCGGGTGCAGCGTTTTCACGCGCCCGTCCAGGATCTCGGGCGCGCCGGTGTACTCGCTGACCTGTTTGACAGGAACGCCGGCAGCGGCGAGCGCCGCGGCGGTTCCACCGGTCGACAAAATCTCGGTGCCGGAACCAGCCAAGACCTTGGCCAGCTCGACGACCCCACGCTTATCAGAGACGGAGATCAACGCACGCCGGATCATGCGGCGTGCATACCACCGATCAGGAGATGCGGTCGGAGCGGAGGCTAGTTCTCGCCGCGCGCTTTGGCGGCGAGCAGCTCGGCACCGAGCTCGTCGGGAGACGGCGAGCCCATCTTGAGCTTGAGCAGACCGCGCACTTCGACCTGGCGAATGCGCTCGCGGGTGAGATTCATGATCTCGCCCACTTCTTCGAGGGTGATGCCACCGCGCTCCGCGACGTCGAGAGCGCAGGTGTTCGACAGCTCCCACGGCTCGAGCTCGGGGAAGTTGATCTTGATCGATCCCGTCTCCGGGTTGATGTCGAGATAGAGGTGGTGCTTGCACGCGACCCACGGGCACGGGCGCATCTCCTCTTGGCATTGCGCGCGCGAGGTCGGGCGCGGGATGTCCACGGGCGGATACATGAGCGCGCCGACGCGGAGCTCTTCGCGGGTGAGGCGCTTCATCGCGATCGTCTTGGACCGCGGACGCGTGCGGCGGCGGCGGCGGCGGATCTTGCGGCTGAGCTCGGGCGCACCCTCCTCTCCCGCCGGCTCGAGACCGCCGTCATTCAATTCCTCTTCACCTTCGCCCTCTTCCACGGAGTCCTCGGTGTCGAGCTGGTCGATATCGTCGTCTTGCTGGTCGTCGCTCATGTGATCTCCTGGTGGTGCGTGGTTCAGAGAAGGTCTTCAGCGCCCCCGGCGGCGCCGGCGAGACGAAGGCTGTCGGTGCGTGGCGCCGCGATCCGGCGCGCGAGCTCGTTGAGGCGTTCGACGAGGTCGTCGCCGTCGGCACGAGCGTCCACGAGCTTCTTTTCGAGCTCGCGCTTGGTCTTGGGATCGAGCTGATCGAGGTCCGCGCCGAAGCGCGACCACAGCTCGGAGAGGTTCTCGGCGACGCCCTCGACCAGATCCGTGAAGAGCAGAAACTCGCCCTGGATCTCTTCGATGGTGTGGCCATCGAGCATCAGCGACTTGACGGTGTTGATGCGGCGAACGGTCTTGGCCGGGTAGACGCCGAGCGAGCCGCGGTGCTTGCCCTTGCGACCGACGCGCTTGGAGCGAGGCAGCAAGTTCTGCTGGACGTACTTACGGAAGCTCGCTTCGCTGAACTTGATCCCGCGGCTCGTGAAGACATCCACGATCTGCACGGCGGTAATCCCGTCCGCGTACTGAGTCTCGACGCCACGGAGCTCGTCCTCGGCGAGGAGCTGAGCGCGGCCGGTGATCGGCGAGGTGCTGGTCGCGCTGGGGGCTTCGTCGTCGCGGCGCTGCGCGACGTCGGGCAGTAGCGGGCGGCGATGCGCGCGGAACGGCAGCACCGTTCCGACGTCTGCCCTCTGCTGCGACCAACCTTTGTGACCAGTGAACAAGCGAATCCCTCTCGTCTGCGAACGCAAAGACACGTCGACCAAGCACGCACCGCCGAAGCACCGCTCCCTCGAGCTGCGCGTCGGCATTCCGTTGTGCGTGTCCCCCTGTCTGCGGTGTCTAGTTTGTTGGGGTGTGGTAGCGACCGCTCCCCAACTTTCTACAGTGACGATATTCGTCTGAATGTAATCGGTCAACAAGACGACACCCGTGCAAATCAACTTTTTGCCTGGGAACCTGTTCAGGTCCGGATTGACTCGCTACCCGATGAGCGAACGCGCGCGGGCGAGTAAGGTCTCCTCGATGCGACGCGCGACTGCTCTCGTTCTGATCGGTGGCGCGATCGCCATCGCGATGATCGCGAGCGCGTTTCTCGTCGAGGAATCACACGCCGAGCTCGAGAACAGCGTGTTCACTTCGCGCGCGTACGGGCTGCGCATGGTGGTCCCGCGCGGCTGGCGATCGACCGATCAGGAGAGCTACCCCGGGTTGCTCTTATGGATGTTGAGGAGCCAGCCCGAGGGAACGATCGTGCTCACCGCCGAGCCTCTCGATCACAAGCGGTACTGTACGTGGCCCCTCGCCTGCCGCTCGAGCAGCGACTCGCTGTCCGCGAAGTTCGCCTGCATGCTGCGCACGCGATTGACCGCGCAGAAGCTAAAGGCCGGCCCGGTCCAGGCGGGCCCGAAGGAGAACGAAGAGGCCGGATTGCCGTCGGTGTGGTTCGAGTACGACGACGGCAAGAGGTTCCTCCGCCAGGCCGTCGCCGTC
The DNA here is from genome assembly GCA_036499725.1 of Kofleriaceae bacterium. GTDB lineage: Bacteria > Myxococcota_A > Polyangia > Haliangiales > Haliangiaceae > JABFXX01. Next base: position 420 of record DASYDE010000010.1, on the reverse strand, counting down.
GGTGACACGTCCGCCGTTTCGCTCGTCCTCTCGGCCCCGACGAACGAGGCGCGCGCGGCGCACGTCCGTCCGTTCGAGCAAGCGCTTCGCACCCTGCGTCCGCTCACGACGAGCGAGGCCCGGATTGCGGCCGTGACGTCGCCGGTCGACGCCGGTGTTCCTGCGGTCGTCGTCGACGCGAGCACGGATGCCGGGACCGGTTCCGCAGGATCCGGCTCGGGCTCGGCAGCTCCACCCGCGACAGACGCGGGGTCTGGTTCCGATGCTTCAGCGATGCCGGGGAGCGCCCCGCGGATCGACGGCGACTGTCCCTAGTCCGTCCCGGCGTCGATGCGCGATCAGTGCAAATCGAAGAACACGCGCACGAACGACGGCGACGGCGTGATCCTCGACGACACGCTCACCGTGGGTACGTCGAGA
>DASYDE010000009.1:0-47500 GCA_036499725.1 Kofleriaceae bacterium | reverse complement strand
CTTCCTGACCGATAAGGGAGCTGAAACGGTCGAGCGGATCGCGCACAGTCGCGGTCCGCAGCGGACCTGTACCGGCTGTCGGGTGGTCGAGGCGCAAGGGGCGCTCGTCCGCATCGGGACCGGAACTAGTGGGTTGGTGGTGGACCGAGAGCGACGGCTCCCGGGACGTGGGGCATATGTCCACGCCCAGGCGGGCTGCGTCACGGTCGCGGGATTGGCGCGAAGTCTTCGCCGCTCCGTAACGCCGAAGGATGTTCAGAGACTGGTTCGGGAGATGTCAGCTCCCGACGACAATTCTGGTGATCTACAAGCGAAAAACGGGGCTGGTCTTGGCGTTACGAACGCTGTAGAACGTCCGTCGCCGGTTGGGACCAGCAGTAGAGGATGACCGAACAGAAGATGCGCGTATACGAGATTGCCAAAGAGGTGGGGATTCCCAACAAGGACCTCATCGCCAAGATCCGAGCGCTCGGTCTCGAGGTGAACAACCACATGTCATCCCTCGACGCCGACGATGTCGCGCGCATCAAGCGTTCGCTTGAAAAAGAAAAGGGTGCAGGTAGTGCACCTGTTCAGCAGACCAAGCTGTCCACGGGCACCGTGCTTCGTCGTCGCTCTCCGGGCGACAAGGCCGACGGAACGTCGGAGCGCTCTGCGGAGCGCGCACCGGTTTCCTCTGCACCCGCTGCGTCGGCACCTGCTCCGGTGATCCGTCGCCGCGCTCCAGAAGAAGCTGCTCCGTCTGCGGCGTCGGCAACTGGCTCGTCGGGAACGTCGACGCCTGCGCCCGTTGCGGCTGCTCCGGCTGCGTCGCCTGTCGTTCGCAAGTCCGAGCCGGCGATCGAGCGCTCTGCGGAGCGCGCGCCGGTACAAGCTCCGACGCCTGTCGCCGCGCGCGAGCCCGAAGCGCCCACGCGCCGCTCCGAGCCGTCGATTCCGGTCGAGCGTCCGGCGCCCGTCGCTGCAGCGCCTGCCCCGACGCCCGCACCCGTCGCAGCAACGCCTCCCGTGCGTCGCTCCGAGCCGGTGATCCAGGCGCCTGCGCCGCAGCCGTCCGCACCTGCGGCTGCTGCATCTGCGCCCGCGCCGCGCGTGAGCTCGCCGGCGATCAATGCGCCTGCTCCGCACAACGATCGCCCGCAGAACGATCGCCCGCCGGTTCAGTCGTTCAACCGCAACAATAATAATGGTGGTCCGATCGTCGAGCAGAAGCGCTCGCGCGTCGTGATCGCTGCGCCGGGTGTGTCGCCGTCCATGGGCGGCACCATTCAAGCTCGCGATGCAGGCCCGCAGGGCGTCCGCACGGCCGTGCCTGTCACGCCCGAGCCGCCGCCCTCGACGCCGCTTCCGCCGCGCCTCGTGAACCCGCGCAGCGCGCAGCCGTCGACGCCTCCGCCGATCGCTGCACAGCAGGGCCGCCCCGAGGAGCCGACCGGTGACGCACGCAGTCGCTTCGAAGCGGAGCTGCAGCGCGCGCGCGTTCGCACCACCGATCGGCCTCGTCCGGAAACCGGACAGATCGAGCCGCAGGTCGCCGCCGCCGCCGAGCCCGTCGTCGAGGTCGCCGCTCCGCCGCGCGATCCGTCGCGTCCGGCCGTCGGTAGCGTCATCGCGCTCCCGCCGCGCATCAAGATCACCGAGCGCACGCCCGTCGTCGGTCGTCCGCCGCCCGGTGCGCCGCCCGCGAACCCGATCCGCGGTCGCTTCGCTCAGTCGCAGCAGCGCGGTGGTCGTCCGGGTGGTCCCGGTGGTCGCCCCGGCATGGGCAACGACTTCGGTCGCAAGAAGTTGCCGCTCGGTAAGAAGGGCAAGCAGACCCAGCTCACGACGCCCGCCGAGCACAAGCGCGTCATCCGTATCGAGGACAGCATCACGGTCTCGGAGCTCGCCCGTAACATGGGTGTCAAGGCTCCCGAGGTCTTGAAGAAGCTGTGGGGCATGGGCATGGCCGGCGTCACGCTGAACCACGCCATCGACTTCGAGACGGCGCAGATCCTCTCGAGCGAGTTCGGCTACGAAGTCCAGAACGTCGCGTTCAAGGAAGACGACCTCTTCTCGAACCCGGCCGACGACGACGGCAAGATGCTGAGCCGTGCACCCGTCGTGACCATCATGGGTCACGTCGATCACGGCAAGACGTCGCTACTCGACACCATCCGCAAGGCGCACGTCGCCTCGGGTGAGGCCGGTGGCATCACGCAGCACATCGCCGCGTACAAGGTCTCCGTCCCGAACCACGGCGACGTCGTGTTCCTCGATACGCCGGGCCACGAAGCGTTCACCGCCATGCGCGCTCGCGGCGCTCAGGCGACGGACATCGTCGTCCTCGTCGTCGCGGCGAACGACGGTGTGATGCCGCAGACGCTCGAAGCCCTCGCGCACGCCAAGGATGCGAAGGTCACGATCATCGTCGCGGTCAACAAGATCGATCTCCCCGATGCTGCACCCGAGCGCGTGAAGCAGCAGCTCGCCGATAAGGGCCTCATCCCGGAAGAGTGGGGTGGCGACACGATCTACGTGAACGTCTCTGCCCTCAAGGGCACGGGCGTCGACAAGCTGCTCGAGTCCATCGCGGTCTCCGCCGAGGTCCTCGACCTCAAGGCGAACCCCGACAAGGTCGCGAGCGGTCTCGTCATCGAGGCGCGCCTCGATCGCAACCGTGGTCCGATGGCGACCGTCCTCATCCAAGAGGGCACGCTTCGCGCGGGCGACATCATCGTGGCTGGCAGCACGTACGGCAAAGTCCGCGCGATGCTCGACGATCGTGGCAACACGCTCGAAGAGGCCGGTCCGTCGACACCCATCGAGATCCTCGGTCTCGACGGCGTGCCCGACGCTGGCGATCAGGTGAACGCGGCTGAGGACGACAAGGTCGCCAAGCAGGTCGTCGAGCACCGTCGTCAGTCGGAGCGTCGTCGCGAGCTCGCGGCGAAGGGCAAGGTCTCGCTCGAGAGCCTCATGGAGCGTCAGTCTGTCGACGCGATCAAGGAGCTCAAGATCGTCCTCAAGGCTGACGTGCAGGGTTCGGCGGAGGCGCTCAAGGCGTCGCTCACCAAGCTCACCACGGAGAAGGTCCGCGTCGTCGTCATCGCAGCGGGCGTCGGTGGCATCACCGAGTCCGACGTCAACCTCGCAAAGGCGGGCGGCGCGATCATCGTTGGCTTCCACGTCCGCCCGGCGGGCAAGTCCTCCAAGCTCGCAGAGCAAGAGGAAGTGGAGATTCGTCTCTACGACATCATCTACGACGCGCTCGACGAAGTGCGTACGGCGATGGCGGGTCTCCTGGCGCCCATCAAGCGCGAGGTTCCGCTCGGCGAGCTCTCGGTGCGCGACACGTTCTCGGTCCCCAAGATCGGAATGGTTGCGGGCTGTATGGTCATCCAGGGCAAGATCACGCGCAAAGCGCACCTTCGCCTCATCCGCGACGCGGTCCAGATCTACGAGGGCAAGGTTGCCTCGCTGCGCCGCTTCAAGGACGACGTCTCCGAGGTCGGCAACGGCTTCGAGTGCGGCGTGATGATCGCTGGCTACAACGATGTGAAGGCTGGCGACGTCATCGAGGCCTACGAGGTCATCGAAGAAGCCGCGAAGCTCTAGTCGCGACGCGCACTTCGCCCGTTTCGATCCAGGACACCTGCTCACCCAACGAGCAGCGTGTCCTTTTGTGCGTTAGCTCGCGCGAATAGTCGGCAGTAAGTCCACGTACTACCCACGCGCTCGTCGTCCGTCCGACGAGCCGAGGAGCACGATGGAGACAGCCCGCTTTCAGCCTGCCGTCGAAACCACCACTGAAAACAACGATCTCCTCGCGGAGGAACCGGCGCGCCGTGCGTCGAGCTTCACGAGCGCCGGCGAGATTCCCGGGGTCGAGGGTGACCCACATCTCCAGCGAATCTCGACTCAGCCAACGCCGCTCGCGTCCGACCAACCTCAGCTGAGCAGCAGGCAGGGAATAAGCCCGTCCGACCACGCGTACGGGCCTCACACCGGAGCTGCGGCGGGAAGTCTCAACCTCACGCACGCTCAGCGCGACGAGTTGGTGCGCCTCGCCGGAAACAACATGCTCCGCGCATACACCGCGTTCACGGGAGCGTGCAGCGACATGAAGTTGGAGTTGTTCGCCGCGGCGCAGGAGTCATCCGAAATGATCTCGCTGCTCGCGTCGACGCTGTTCGGCATGGCGCTTCCCGGAATCGGCGCGCTCGTCGGAAACGCGGTGCCCGGAGCACTCGCGGGCCTGAGCAACCTGTTCCCTCAAGCGATGCGCCACACGGTGGCGGAGCTCGCGCCGGAGATGATCAAAGAGCTCGCCCATGGAGCAGGCGAGATCGGGATTGCGACGGTCGTCGACCACGTGGGGCCGTTCCGCCAATCCGAGACCGCTGGCGACTTCGTGGACGAGCTGAACCGGGGCTTTCAGGGCGGCACGCAGGCGCTGGATCAAGCGCTGCCGGCGATGAGCGACCTCGCGCTCCTCGGGATGTACTTCAAGTACGACTATCACGTGATGAACGTGACGAGGTTCAAGGAATCCCTGCGGAGCAGATGCGCTGTCTTTGCGAGTCTCCAGCAAATGGGGCACATGGCCGGAGCCCCCGGCGATTCCGCGAGCTCGTATCAGGAGCTGATGTACGTCGGCGACCCTGCGCGCGGAACTGCGAACCCGCTCTACATGTGCTCTCGCACCGAGTACGGTTTTGGCCAGCGCGACTTCACCGTCGATCGGTCGAGCTTGGTCCCCGACGACATGCGCGAAATGGCGCTCGAGATGTACGCGCGCCACTCGTCGAATGGCCGGATTCCGAGGACGATCTCCGGCGATGGCGCCGATGCTGTTGCGACTCCGCACGGCACGCCTGCGCCGCACCATGCGCCCGCTCCGCAGCATCCTTCGCAACCGCAGCAACCCGCGCCGAACATCTACGGCGGCGTTACGCACCGCGGCTAGCGCTACATGTGAATCATGTCGCGCACGCCGCCGGCGATGAACTCCACGGCGACCGCAGCGAGCAGAAGACCCATCACGCGCTCGAAGGCCTTCCGCAGCGTCTTGGGGATCATGCGCTCGGCGCGCGCCGCACTGTGCATCATCAGGTAGCAGACCACGCACGTGATCGTCACCGCGACGAACACCATCGACGTCTCCATCGGCCGCCACTGCGCGCGCGACATCAGCACCATCACCGTCGCGATCGCGCCCGGCCCCGCGAGCATCGGCGTCGCGAGCGGAAAGATCGCCGTGTCCTCGCGCGACTTGCTCTCGTTCTGCTCTTCCTCCGTCGTTCGCGTGGGCGACGGCTGCGCGCGCATCATATCGATCGCCATCAGCAGCAACATGATGCCGCCCGCGATCTTGAACGCGCCGAGCGAGATGCCGAACGCGGCGAAGATGACGCCGCCCGCGAGCGCGAAGATGCACAGCAGGACCCACGCGGCAAACGCAGCCCGCAGGGCCGTCGATCGGCGCTGCTCGGGTGTGTCGCCCGACGTGATCGTGAGGAACACCGGCACGATGGCGAACGGGTCGATCACGAAGAAGATCGCGCTCAGCGAGACGAGCCCGAACTTGAGATCTGCTTGGCCCACGACGCGTGCAGCATAGCCTCACTTTTCGTCGAGATGATCGAAGAGCCAGAGTGCAGTGACCTTCCGAAGGTCGTCGTACGGTGCAAGCTGGCGATCGATGTAGCCCTGAAGAGTCGATGCGTCGTCGAGTTGACCGAGGAGGCGCGCGAGATCGCGAAGGTCCGCCAGTTTCGCTAGCCACAGAGAGTCGACCTTCTTCCAGTCGCCAAAGCCGACGAACTGTTGATCCCAGACCGCTTGCAGGAGCTCGTTCGTGTTGCCGCGGAGCTGTGGTGCAACGGCCATCAGAGAGCTCATGCGCCAACCGTCGACTTCGTGAACGCTGCGCACAGCATCTACAAGCGGCGCGGCATCGCCAGTGACTTGAGCTACGAGCAGAGCATCCGCGAAGGCTTGCTCGGCCTCCTCGTCGACGTAGTCCCCAGGAGGCGGAGGCGACGGCACGGCCATTCGTTCACGCAGCCGAAGCGCGTTCGCGTCTGGATCCCACCAATCGCGTTTGCTCATCGGAGCGACCACACTTCCGTCGTGCACAGCGATCTCGTCGAACATCTCTGCTCGGTCTGATTCCGTCCACTCGCTGCCATCTCCTAGCCCCGCTGCGACTGTGCGTGCCTCGGAGAAGTGGCCACGCAGCATCGCGAGCTTGAAGTTGCGATTGTCGACCAGGATAAAGCGCGAATCGTGTGTTGGGCCTCGGAGGAAAAACGGGGTCCAGTAGCTGTCGAGAAAGAACGACGAGTCGTAGTCGATATCCGCGGTTAGCTCGCCTCTCGTCGCATCGACAGCAATGAGCAGCCATTGGGGGAGGAGCGATGCCCTCGTCGGTGACTTCGAGATTGTGCCGCTCAGGCTCTCGAGAGCGATACAGAAGTCGTCGCTTGGTAGCCCGTCGAACGCACCCATAGCTCCCCCGTACGTCGCCAGAAGCGCTGCGAAACACTTCCAGCGTTTCTGCAATTCTTCGGTTCGCTGCCCGTTCGCAATCGTGAGCGCTCGGTTGGCCGCTCCGCGCCAGTTCCCGAGTTTTACATCCACACGTGCGGAGTATCCGTCCGTCGTTGTGAGGACCGCGGCAAGCGCTCCGAAGCGCCCTTGGAAGTTGAGCACTTTCAGTACGTCGGATACGTCGCCACAGGCGAGCGCGTCCTCAAGTGACGCATCGAACTCCCAACGTTCGAGGAAGTGGTCCGCAAAGCACTCGCCATTGAAGTGCAGCCACGCTGCTGAGAACGCCAATCGCTTGCGCGTCCGACCTGGTTCTCGCGCGGCGTGGTCGATGTCTTTGATCATTTCGCCACGGGCCATAGGCGACGCGGCGGCGATTCCGACGGCGCTCCAGGAGGAGAGTTCCGTCAGTCTGTAGCCGTCCGAGCTCGCGTGAGAGTAGGCAGCGCGGCCGATCGCGCATTGTCCGAGCAGGACGAAGAACGGGACGATGAAGAGGGTGATCGGCTCGGCGCGTCTACGAGCTAGCACCGCAATGAGGAGCGCGCTCACGAAGATGGTGACGGCGATCCACACGGTGCGGCCGTGGACGATCAGGAACGGAAGCTCGACAGCAGGCAGAGGCGGGCGCATGAAGGCCCGTATCGGCAGCCGACGCCGTCGGTTGCGCGGAAAGACACCGAGTCGAAACGCGGGCTTGGCACGCGGGAGTGCTCGATGTAGGGTCAACCCGTGAGTCAGCGTAAGAGCCGCGTCGAGCATGCCCTCAGGGACGTGCTGCAAAGCGCGGTCACGAATGACGTCAAAGATCCGCGCGTGCGGGCAGCGACGATGGTGACCGTGTCCAAGGTCGAGCTGAACGTCGACCTGAGCGTCGCGAACGTCTACGTGTCCGTCATCCCCGACGGGGCGATCGCGGATGGCGTGATCGTGGGCCTCAAGAAGTCAGCTGGGTATCTGCGTGGCCCGATCGCGCGCGAGCTGAATCTGCAGTACGCGCCAGAGCTGCGCTTTGCATTGGATCTGCGGATCGATGTCGGCGGGAAGCTGGCGGCGATCGTGCGCGAGGACGAAGAGCGGGCGAAGGCGGTGGGGCGAGTGGCGGGCGAGGCAACGCCACGCCCGAGCGAGGACAAGGACACGGGCGAGGGAGAGAAGTGAGCGACTACCCGCGCCGCGTGACAGAGCCGCAGATGTCGGCGACGGTGCCGCTGGAGATCGCGTTTGCCGAGGCGTGCGACGTGATCGCGCGTGCGCAGCGCATCCTGCTGACGAGCCATCGCCGACCGGATGGCGACGGGACGGGGAGCATGGCGGGCCTCGCGTCGATGATGCGCGCGCAGGGCAAGACGGCCGTGATCTACTCGGTCGATCCGATCGCGCGGCGGTACAAGTGGCTGCCGCTCGCGAGCACGACGGTCAACACGATTCCGTTCGACGAGCGCTTCGACTGCACGATCGTCGTCGACTGCGCGGATATCGCGTTGCTGGGCGACACGTTGCCGCCCCCCGAGGTATGCGGCAAGTTGATCACGCTCGATCACCACGCGAGCGGTCGGCCGTTCGGCGACATCGCGGTGTGGGATCCGGCCGCGTCAGCAGTGGGCGTGTTGGTCCACCGCATCGCGGTGAAGTTGGGGTGGCCGGTGACGCCCGAGGCGGCGGTGCCGCTGTACGTGTCGATCATCAGCGACACCGGCGGGTTTCGGCACGCGAACACGAACGCGGAGGCGCTGCACGTGGGCAGCGAGCTCGTGAAGGCGGGCGTCGTTCCGTCGACGATCGCGGCGAGCCTCGAGGAGCGCCCGAGCCGCGGCAAGCTGCATCTGCTGGGCTCGGTGTTGAGCACGCTCGAGCTGCACTGCGCGGGACGTGTGGGCGTGCTGAGCGTCACGACCGACATGGTCGAGGGCGCGCGCGCGTCGTGGGAAGACATCGAGGGCATGGTGAACTGGGGACGCAACGTCGAGGGCGTCCAGGTCGGTGTGCTGCTCACGACGGCCAAGGGCGGCGGCGTGCGCGTATCGATGCGATCGCGCAGCGACAAGATCGACGTGGGACGCGTGTGCATGACGCTCGGTGGCGGAGGGCATCCCGGCGCCGGCGGTTGCCACATGAACGACTCGCTCGCCGTGACGAAAGAAAAAGTCGTGCGCGCGCTCGAGACTGCGTTCAATCGGCAGAGCAAGCCCGTGATCGCAAGCATGGCGGAGACAAGATCGACGACACCGGATCCCGACCGCAATCGCGAGTGATACCGTCCGGACGATGCGAACGAGCCTAGGTGTGGGGCTGGCACTGCTGTTGGCTGCATGCGGCGGAGACGACGCGGCAACGCCTGACGCGGGTTCCGGCAGCGATACGGGTGGCACCGATCTGTGCGCGACAGATCCGAGCAACTTGGCTCCGCTGACGCTCGCCGAGACGGGCCTGTGCAAGGACGCGGGCTGCACGCAGTTCTGCCCCGGCGTGATCGAGTACGCGCCGCAGTACCAGCTGTACTCGGACAACGCGGCGAAGCGTCGATGGATCCAGCTGCCCGCGGGCACGCAGATCGATACGACGGATATGAACTACTGGAAGTTCCCCGTCGGAACGAAGCTCTGGAAGGAGTTCACGACGCCCGCCTCCGAGGGCAACGTGCGCATCGAGACGCGGTTGGTCTGGAAGCAGGGCGCGGACGACACGCTGCAGGCTTCGTTCTACATGGCGTCGTACGGCTGGAACACGACGCAGGACGCGACGACGCTCGCCTCGCCGACGGATGGCGTGATCGACGCGAACGGCACGACGCACGACATCCCGTCGCGCGTGCAGTGCCGCACGTGTCACAACGGCGTGCCCGGCCGCATTCTCGGCGTGAACGCGATCTCGATGGACTACTCGTCGACGACGCTCGACCTGTCCAAGATGATCGCGATGAACATGTTGAGTACTCCGCCGGCGGCGCCCACCAGCGCGGGGACCGGCTACTTCCCGCTGCCGGGCGATGCGACGGCGAAGGCGGCGTTTGGCTACCTACATGCGAACTGCGGCCACTGCCACAACCCGACGTCGCCCGTGTACAGCAACCTCGCGTCGAACATGTCGCTGCGGCTCGACACGGATCCGGCGAAGCGCGACCTGACGACGAACGTTCCGGCGTATGCGACGACGCACGCGCAGAATGGCACCGTGGGCGATGCGGGCATGGGTTATCACGGCCTGATCGTCGACGCGGCGAACCCGGATGCATCCGTGATGCTGCTGCGTCTGAAGACGACGGTGCAGGGGACGCGGATGCCGCAGATCGGTATCGAGATCAACGACCAGACGGGCATCGCCGCGGTCCAAGCGTGGATCGACGCACTGCAGTAACGCGTGCACGGAGTTCTCATTCTCGATAAGCCGCGCGGCGTCTCGTCGGCCGCGGCAGTGAACAAGGTGAAGAAAGCGCTGCGTGCATCGCGCGCGGGTCACGGTGGCACGCTCGATCCGATGGCGACCGGCGTCCTCGCGGTATGCCTCGGGGCAGCGACGAAGATCGCGCCGTACCTGCTCGCTGACGACAAGGAATACGAAGCGGAGGGCATGCTCGGCTTCGAGACCGACACGCTCGATGCGACCGGCGACGTGATCGCGACGCGCGAGGTGAACGTCACACGCGAGGCGCTCGAAGCGGCGATCACTGCTCGGCGCGGCGAACAGGATCAGATGCCACCGATGTACAGCGCGCTCAAGCAGCAGGGCCAGCGGCTCTACCGCCTCGCGCGCGTGGGCGAAGTGGTCGAGCGCGCCGTGCGCCGCATTCGCATCGATCGCCTCGAGCTGGTGGACTTCGCGTCGCCGCGCTTCACCGTGTCGATCGCGTGCAGCAAGGGTACGTACGTGCGGAGCCTCGTTGCGGACATCGGCGCGGACGTCGGCGCGGGCGCGCATCTCACGGCGCTGCGGCGCACGCGTAGCGGCCGGTTCTCGATCGCGCAGGCGGTGTCGCTCGCCGACGTGGAGGCGGGCACGTGCGATATCGCGGCCGCACTGGTCGCGCCGCGGGATGCCGTCGACCTCCCGTGCGTGACCGTGCATGGCGATCAGATCACGACGATCCGAAACGGCGTTCAGGTCCCGCTCGATCGCATGGGAGCGGAAGGACATGAACGATTCCAGCTCGTTGATGACGCGGGGCGCATGCTGGCCATCTGTCACGCGCACGAGGGCAAGGTCATCTACGACCGCGTGCTCGCGGAGCTGATGACCCAATCGGTGCTCGCGATGGGCGCCGCGGCTGACTCGGACGACGACAACCCTTGACGGCGGCTGCGCTTTTTTGCAGATTCCGCCTCGACCACGGATCACGTCCACCATGGGCGCGCCCGCTGGCTACTGGAGTTACTGATGTCTCTCTCTACCGCGAAGAAGTCCGAGCTCATTTCCAAGTTTCAGCAGAGCCAGGGCGACACCGGCTCGCCGGAAGTTCAAGTCGCGCTGCTCTCGGAGCGCGTCTCGCACCTCACCGAGCACTTGAAGAACAACCCGAAGGATCACCACAGCCGCCGTGGTCTCCTGCTCATGGTCGGTGAGCGCCGCGCGCTCCTCGACTACCTCAAGCGCAAGGACCTCGCGCGCTACCGCAAGCTGATCGAGACGCTCGGCCTTCGCCGCTAAGCGTTCCGCGAATGCGCGCGAGCGTTCTCATCGCCTGCGCTCTGTCGCTTCCGCTCGTCGGGAGCTGCTCGAACAAAACGTCGGACCATCCATCGGGTGGCTCCGACGTTTCTGGTTCCGGAGACCCATCCGACGTCGTGAAGGGCACGCTGTCGATCGACGGCTCCGCGATCGCGGCGAGCGACATGACGTGCAGGCCCGGTGCGGCGGTGCACATCTTCGTCAACATCGTCACGCCGAAAGGCACGCTGCACGTCGAGGACGGCAAGCTCGCGCTCGATGGCGAGCCGCTGACCTGCGAGAAGTTCGAGCGCAGCTGGGGCGGCGGTCGTCGTCCTCATGGCGCCTACTGGCGCGGGACTCTCGCGTTCGCGTGCGTGCGCGGCTCGCAGCACGTCGACGGTGATCTGCAGATCGACTGCGGCGGGATCACCGCTGACGAGCGCGCGTCTCTCGACGCGAATCGCAAGCAGACGCTCGAACAGCAAAAGAACTAGCTGCCGCTCCGTTGCTCGCGCCAGGCGATTGGCCGGGCGCCGTTCTCAGGTGGCGGGCTTCTCGCCGAGCGAGCCGAGCGAGGCGACCAAACCGGCCAGGGCGGAGATGCCCATCGCCTTGCCACCGATCTGGCCGTGGATGATCAAGTCCTTGATATCGAAACCGAATCGCCAAACGATGTAGCCGAAGCAGCCGGCCGCGAGGAGGCTCGCGGTGGGGTAGAGCTTGTCGGCGAAGCCCAGGAACATCGGGATCGCGAACGCCGTCATGATCAGCATGACCTCGAGGTAGTTCCCGTGGCGCGCCTCGAACAGCGAGAAGCCCAGGATCATGGGCAGGAAGCAGCCGAGGAGACCGACAAGACCGAACAGGGCGAACGTCTTCTTCATCTGCCAGGTACGGACGGTTGGACTAGACGCACAGTCGCACGTGTGCAATAAAGCGCCCTAAGTACCTAGAAACTTGTAAGAGAAACAGCAACGTAGCGTCGCTTCGAAGCACGGGAATCGCACTGGATCTGATCGTTCCGTCGAGGCTCTCAAGAGGACTTGAGAGATTGGACAGAGGGACCAGGCCACGAGACTCGAGGCCACAGGCGACGTGAACCTCATCAGGAGACACGTATGGCTTTTGTTCGCGACTCCGCCATTGTCGGCGGCAAAGAGATTTCGATCGAGACCGGTAAGTGGGCCAAGCAGGCCTCGGGCTCGATCATCATTCGCTGCGGCGATTCGATGGTCATTGTCACCGCGCAGGGTTCGGCCCAGCCGCGCGACATCGACTTCATGCCGCTGACCTGCGAGTACCAAGAGAAGTTCTACTCGACGGGCAAGATCCCGGGCAGCTTCTTCCGCCGCGAGGGCCGCACCACGAACGAGGAGATCCTCGTGTGCCGCCTGATCGATCGCCCGATCCGCCCGCTCTTCCCCAAGGGCTGGTTCATCGACACGCAGGTGATCGCGAACGTCATCTCGTTCGACAAGGAGAACGCGACGGACGTTCTCGCGATGACCGGTGCGTCGTGCGCCGTGCACCTCTCCGACCTCGTGTGGGACGGCCCGCTCGCGGGTATCCGCATCGGCCGCATCGACGGCGAGTTCGTCGCGAACCCCACGTTCGCCGAGCGCGAGAAGTCCGACATGGACATCATCGTGGCCGCGTCGAAGGACGCGATCATGATGGTCGAGGGCGAGATGGAGGAGATGCAGGAGGACACGATCATCGATGCTCTCCTGTTCGCGCACAAAGCCGTCCAGCCGCTCATCGAGCTGCAGGAGCGTCTCCGCGCCTCGAACGGCAAGGAGAAGCGCCCGTTCGTGAAGCCGATCAGCGACGACGCGCTCGCCGCGAAGATCAAAGAGATGGGCTGGGACCGCCTCGCCAACGCGATGAAGATCAAGGACAAGAAGGCTCGCCGCGCGGGCATCTCCGAGCTGCACCACGAGCTCCGCGGCTCGCTGACCGCCGAAGGTCAGCCGTGGGCCGGCAAGCCCAAGGAAGTCGACGGCGCGTTCTCCAAGCTCGAGAAGAAGTGGGCCCGCGGCCACACCATCTCGACCAAGACGCGCATCGACGGCCGCAAGCCCGACGAGATTCGCGCGATCAGCGTGGAGACCGGCGTGCTTCCGCGCGCGCACGGCTCGGCGCTGTTCACCCGTGGCGAGACGCAGGCGCTTGTCGCCGTGACGCTCGGCACCAAGTACGACGAGAAGAAGCTCGAGACGATCCAGGGCGATCGCAAGAAGACCTTCTACATGGACTACAACTTCCCGCCGTTCTCGACGGGCGAGGTGAAGCCCCTGCGTGGTCAGTCTCGTCGCGAGGTCGGTCACGGCTTCCTCGCCGAGCGCTCGGTCGAGTCGATCGTTCCGATCTATGAAGACTTCCCGTACACGATTCGCGTCGTGTCGGACATCCTCGAGTCGAACGGCTCGTCGTCGATGGCGTCGGTGTGCGGCGGTTCGCTCGCACTCATGGACGCTGGCGTTCCGACGAAGTCCCCGGTCGCGGGTATCGCGATGGGCCTGATGAAGGAAGGCAACGACTACGTCATCCTCTCCGACATCCTCGGCGACGAGGATCACCTCGGCGACATGGACTTCAAGGTGACGGGTACGCGCCAGGGCGTGTGCGCGCTCCAGATGGATATCAAGGTCGACGGCCTCACCCGCGAGATCCTCGAGAAGGCGCTCGCGCAGGCCAAGGCCGGTCGCTTGCACATCCTCGACAAGATGGATGCAGCGATCAGCAGCGCGCGCGACGAAGTCTCGCAGTACGCGCCGCGCATCGTGACGATGGCCGTCAAGCCGGACAAGGTCCGCGACATCATCGGCCCGGGCGGCAAGACCATCCGCGCGATCCAGGAGCAGACCGGCGCTCAGATCGACATCAACGACTCGGGCGTTGTCTCGATCGCGTCGGCGAGCCTCAAGGCCATCGAGCAGGCCCAGGCGCTCATCTCGGGCCTCACGATGGAGCCGGAGGTCGGCGCCTACTACAACGGCATCGTGAAAAAGATCGTCGAGATCGGCGCCTTCGTGGAGATCATCCCGGGCACCGACGGACTCCTCCACATCTCCGAAGTGTCGAAGGAGCGGATCCGTTCGGTAGAGGACGTGCTCTCCGAGGGCGATGAAGTGATCGTGAAGTGCATCAAAGTCGACCGCGACGGCAAGATCCGCCTGTCGCGCCGCGAAGTCCTCGACGCCAATCCCGGCCCCGAGGAAGTGCACAACTACATCATCTGACTAGGGTTCTCGCCCCGTCGGAAGGCTGGTGTAAACTCAGCCACTGATGGGGCTGCGCGTGCAGATCAAGAAGCTGCGTCCTGACGCAGTCGTGCCGCGCTATCAGACCGAGCTCGCCGCCGGGCTCGATCTGTGCGCGGCGCTCGACGCGCCCGTCGTGCTGCAACCTGGACAGCGCGCGCTGATCGACACCGGTCTATCGATCGCGCTGCCGCCTGGCTACGAAGCCCAGGTTCGTCCGCGATCCGGACTCGCGTTGAAGAGCGGTATCTCGCTCGTCAACTCTCCCGGGACGATCGATGGGGACTACAGAGGACCAATCGGTGTGATCGTGATCAATCACGGTCAGGAGCCGTTCCGGATCGCGAGCGGCGATCGCATCGCGCAAATGGTCATCGCACCCGTCGTGCAAGCGGAGCTCGTCGAGGTCGACACGCTCGACGAAACGAAGCGCGGAGCGGGCGGATTTGGATCGACGGGGCGGTAAGGCGGGATGAGCAACAAGAAGCTCCCCGAGGGCGAAGAACCGACGTCGATCGGGAGCGCGCGCGGTCGCACGGATTCGCGGCGCAACCTCGATCCGATGTCCCTGACGCCAACGCCGACACCGCATCCGCCGGTGCTTCCGCCGATGGACGGCGACGAGTTCACCGGCAACTTCGAGGGCGACGATCCGCCGACGACGGCCGAGCCCATCCGCGATCACCATCCCCGCCTCGGCAACGCGCAGCCTGGTGACTCGGGCGTGTTCCACGCCGACGAGGAGCAAGAGCACACGACGATGGATCCACAGAAGCTGGATCCGATCGCGCAGATGGAGCCCGTGCGTGCGGTGAATCGCGCCGAGCCGACGATGCCGCTCGACGATCCGTACTCGGCTGCCGATCCGTACGCGAGAACGCCGGGACCAGTGAAGGCGTTGCCTCCGAACCCGAACCCGAGCCAGGGCAGGGGAACCGTCGACCTCTCGAACGAGCGCGACGATCTCGTCGCCAGTGCGTACGTGACCAACGCGCGCTACGACGGGCGCGACTCGGTCATCGAGCCGCCGCTGCCGCCGGGCGCGCGCGAGGGGGCGGTGCACCAGCGGGTCGACGACTCGAGCCGTACGAACCAGTGGGATCCTCCGCAGGGCGAGCCGAGCGAGACGATGCCGTTCACGCGCGAAGAGGCCGACGATCAGCGCCGCAACAGCGAGCGCCGCATAGGGGGCCTCGCGCGCTCGCCGTCTGCGCGTCCCCAAGGTAACGACCTCGCAGCGCGCGCGGGCTCCATCGGCTCGTACAACCACACGCCGAGCTCCGCGCCCGCTGCTGCGCAGAGCGGGCCCCGGCGCGCTCCGTCGATTCCGCCGCCCGTGCCCGCGAGAGCACGCTCCGGCGCGAGCATCCCGCCTCCGCTTCCGTCCAACGCGAGCGGCGCACGCAAGGTTCCCGGCCCGTCGGGTCCCCCGGCGTTCGCGCAGGGCAGGAAGCCGCCGAGTCCGTCGCAAGCGCCCACCAACATCGGTTTGCCGCATGGCGCGCTGCCGCCGCCTCCCACGACGGACGAGCGCACGGCGATCGTGCCGCCGCCTGGCTACGCTCCGCCGATGGGGAGTGGGGCACGCAGCGCACTCGCACCGCAGAGCGGTCCCAATGCGACCGCTGTCGATCCGCAGGTGCGCATGACGGGGCCGAACTACACGCAGATCGATCCGGTCGCGCCCAAGACGGGCCCAAACTCGACGACGATCGACTCCGATCCGCCGTTCGGCGTTGGGAGTGCACCGAGCTTTGGTGCCCGGCCCGCGAACATCGCGTCCACGCACATGGGAGTCCCGCAGGGGCCGCAGCTCTCGGGACTCGCGCCGCAGAACGGTCCCGGTTCGCAGACATTTCCGCCGGGCGCGACGGTGCCGTTCCTCGCGCAGGGTGCGAGCGCTCCGACCGTTCGGGCGAGCGCGCAGGGCCCGACGATCGTTGGAGCGCAGAACCCTGTCGGCTATCAGCAGCCGCTTCCGCCGTACGGGCAGGATCCGAACGCCCAGCCTCCGTATGGGCAGGCGCCATACAACCCGCAGCCTGGGTTTGCACCGCCGGGCTATGGGCAACCGCCGTTCAACGCGCAGCCGCCGTTCAACGGGCAACCGCCGTTCAATCCGCAGAATCCGTACAACCAGCAGCCGTACGGCGTGCCGTACCCGAATCCGAATGGCCCTCGCGTCGTCTCGATGAAGACGCCGATGGAGCTCGAGGCGGAGAAGCGGGCTCGTGAGATTCCGCAGGTGAGGCTGCGCAACCTCTCCGACGTCGCGCAGACACCCGCGCGTCCGATCGGCCGGCTCGCGCCGCCCCGCGATCCGCGCGCTGCGGAGTCGCGCAAGATGCAAGACATGGTGATCTGGGGCTCGGTCGTGGTCATCACGGCGTCGCTCGTGACGCTGATCATCTGGTTCATCGCGCGCTAGTTCGCCCTCGCTGGCGTGGTAAAACGCGCCCGTGATCCCGCGCTACCGTCGACCCGAGCTCGCTAAACTCTGGGACGATAAGTACCGCTTCGAGCTCTGGCTCGAGATCGAGCTCGCCGTCTGTCGCGCGATGGAAGCGAACGGCCCCGTGCCGGCGGGAACGGCAGAGGCGGTTCGCGCAAAGGCGGCCGGCAAGCTGAACCCGGAGCGCATCCTCGAGATCGAGGCGACCACGCGCCACGACGTCATCGCGTTCCTGACGCACGTCGAGGAGCTCGCCGGAGAGCCTGCACGCTGGCTGCACCTCGGGATGACGTCGAGCGACGTGCTCGACACGTGCCTCGCGATCCAGACGTCGCGCGCACTCGACGAGATCCTGAACCGTGTCGATGATCTGAAGACCGCGCTCGCGAAGAAGGCGCGCGATCACGCGACGACGCCGATGATCGGGCGCTCGCACGGCATTCACGCAGAGCCGGTCACGGCGGGTCTGACGTTCGCGCGCTGGCACGCGGAAGTGGAGCGCGCGAAGGATCGCCTCGTGCGCGCGCAGGACGCGATCCGCGTCGGTAAGATCGCCGGCGCTGTCGGCGTGTACGGCAATCTCGATCCGAACATCGAGGCCGAAGCGCTGCGTGCCTTCGCGCTGTCTCCCGAGACGGTCGCGACGCAGATCGTGCAGCGTGATCGCCACGCAGAAGTGTTCATGGCGCTGGCGCTGCTCGGCACCGCGATCGAGCAGATCGCGCTCGGCGTGCGCCACTGGCAACGCACCGAGGTCGGCGAGGCGGAGGAGGGGTTCGGCAAGGGCCAGAAGGGCTCGAGCGCGATGCCGCACAAGAAGAACCCGATCCTCTCCGAGAACCTCACGGGCCTCGCGCGTCTGTTGCGCGGCTACGCGCAGGCGGGGCTCGAGAACGTCGCGCTGTGGCACGAGCGAGACATCTCCCACTCGAGCGTGGAGCGCGTGGCGATGCCCGACGCGACGATGCTCGCGGACTTCATGACAGTGCGCGCGACCGGCCTCATCGAGGGCTTGGTCCTCCATCCCGCGCGCATGAAGGCCAACCTCGATCGCACGGGCGGCTTGTACTTCTCCGAGGCCGTGCTGCTCGCGCTCGTCAAGACGGGTCTCCCGCGCCAAGAGGCGTACGTCATGGTGCAGCGCTGCGCGATGGCCGCGATCTCTGAAGCAGCGGCGGACGGGCAGATCGGCGCCAAGCCAGGACGGTTCCGCGCGCTACTCGGCGAGGACAAGGATGTCGCGGCGCGCCTGACGGCCGCGGATCTCGACGCGGCATTCGATCTGGAGCATCACCTGCGCCACGCGCCGCACATTCTCGAACGCGCACTCGGAGCGACGACGCAGCCTCTCCCGTCGGCGCGCACCAAGACGAAGATGGGGCCGGGCTAATGACGACACTCGAGGACGCTCTCCGCGCGCAGTTACACCACACGCTCGACGGAACGCCGTGGACGACGATCGGTGGCCGCGCGCTGCCGCGCTACGACGGCAAAGTTCGCGACTGCTACATCGACGCGCAGAACGGCGAGCGCATCATCGTCGTCACGGATCGCCTGAGCGCGTTCGACGCTGTCGTCGGGACGATTCCGTCCAAGGGGCAAGTGCTCAACCAGCTCGCAGCGTTCTGGTTCGCCAAGACCGAGCACCTCGCGAAGAACCACATGCTTCGCACGCCTGATCCGAACGTGATGATCGCCCGCGAGTGCGTTCCTCTACCGGTCGAGCTCGTGATGCGCAGCTACCTGACGGGCGTGACGTCGACGTCGATCTGGAAGGCGTACGAGGCCGGCGCCCGCACGTTCTGCGGCCATCCGCTGCCCGACGGCATGAAGAAGAACCAGAAGCTGCCGGTCGCGATCCTCACGCCGTCGACAAAGGCCGCGAAGGGCGACCACGACGTGTCGGTGTCCAAGGACGAGTTGCTCGCGATGGGGCGCATCAAGCCCGCGCTGTTCGAGCAGGCGGCGGCGATCGCGTCGGACCTGTTCGCGGCTGGTCAGCAGCACGCGGCGGCGCAGGGCTTGATCCTCGCCGACACCAAGTACGAGATGGGGCTCGATCCCGATGGCAACATCGTCGTCATCGACGAGATCCACACGCCGGATTCGTCGCGCTACTGGTACGCCGACGATTACGAGGCGCGCCTCGCAGCGGGTGAAGAGCCGCGCTCGCTCGACAAGGAATACGTACGGCGGTGGCTCGCAAACGACGCCAAGTGGACCGGCGACGGAACACCTCCTGTGATGCCCGACGAGGTGCGCATCGAGGCCGCGCAGCGCTACATCGCGAGCTTCGAGAAAGTGACCGGCGCGACGTTCGTTCCCGACACACGCGAGCCCGTGTCTCGCATTGCGGCTGCGCTGGGAGCGAAGTAAATGACGCCGTCGTCAGCAACAACGCTGACGATCGTGGGGCGTGCGGCGCTCAGCGCGGCGCGGCGTGCCCGAGTCCTGGCGAAGGTAAAGGCGGCGTTCCCGAGCGTGACGGCGATCGATGCGCGCTGGGCCCACGTTGTCGCGATCACCCGCGCGCTCCCGGCGGAGCAGACCCAGCAGCTCGAAGCGATGCTCGCCTATGGCCCGAGCGATGAAGTCTCCACCGTGACGCGCGCGACGGGCGCGTTCTGGGTCGCTCCGCGCCTCGGCACCACGTCGCCGTGGTCGAGCAAGGCGACCGACATCGCGCACGTGTGTGGCCTCGAGTGGGTCGTGCGTATCGAACGCGCGCTCGCGTACAAGTTCTCGGCGACGGGCTCGGTGCAGGCAAGCGCCGTTGGCGCGCTGCTCGCGGATCGCATGACGGAGAGCGTGCTCACGAGCGAGCTCGATCTGTACTTGATGATCGCACCGGCCAGATCACCGCGCCCGCTCGCGACGGTCGCGCTCGGTACGGATGGCGTGGGGACGCTCACGGCGGCATCGCAGCGCCTCGGGTTGGCGCTCTCCGACGACGAGATCGTGTACCTCGTGAAGCGCTACGGCGAGCTCGGCCGCGATCCCACGGACGTGGAGCTCATGATGTTCGCGCAGGCGAACAGCGAGCACTGCCGCCACAAGATCTTCAACGCAGAGTTCCACATCGGTGGCGTGCGCCAGGACAAATCGCTGTTCGCGCTGATCAAGCGCTCGACGGAAGCGAGCCCGACCGGCGTGCTGAGCGCCTACAAGGACAACGCCGCTGTCGTCGCGGGTTCGACGGCGATGCGGTTGTTTCCCGACGAGCAAAACGTCTATCGCGGCGTTTCCGAGCCCGTGCACATCCTCGGCAAGGTCGAGACGCACAACCATCCGACGGCCATCTCGCCGTTCCCCGGCGCCGCGACCGGTTCGGGCGGTGAGATTCGCGACGAAGGCGCGACGGGGCGGGGCGCGAAGCCCAAGGCCGGTCTCGTCGGCTTCACGGTCTCGGACCTGCGGTTGCCCGGTGCGCTCGAGCCGTGGGAGCCATCGCAGGACGCGTGGATCGGATCGCCGTCGCGCATCGCGACCGCGCTCGACATCATGACGGACGGCCCGCTCGGGGGCGCCGCGTTCAATAACGAATTCGGTCGCCCCGCGATCCTCGGGTACTTCCGCACGTACGAGCGCGCGGGCCGCGGGTATCACAAGCCGGTCATGCTCGCGGGCGGCATCGGTGCGATCCGCGCCAACCACGTGCAGAAGGCAACGGTCCCCGCCGGAGCGGCGCTGATCGTCCTCGGTGGCCCTGCGTTCCTGATCGGTCTCGGCGGCGGCGCGGCGAGCTCGCTCGCCCAGGGCGCGTCGGCGGAGGACCTGGACTTCGCGAGCGTGCAGCGCGAGAACGCGGAGATCCAGCGGCGCTGCCAGGAGGTCATCGATCGCTGCTGGGCGCTCGGCGACACCAACCCGATCCTGTCGATCCACGACGTCGGCGCAGGCGGTCTGTCCAACGCGATGCCTGAGATCGTGCACGACGCGGGGCTCGGAGCGACGCTGGAGCTGCGAGCGATTCCGACGGGCGAGCCCGATCTGTCACCGCTCGAGCTGTGGTCGTGCGAGGCGCAGGAGCGCTACGTGCTCGCGATCGATCCGAGTCGTGTCGCCGAGTTTGGAGCGCTGTGTGCGCGCGAGCGCGCTCCGTGGGCACAGCTCGGTGTCGCGCGTCCCGATGGTCAGCTCGTCGTGACCGATCGCGATGGCGGTCCCACGCCCGTCGATATCCCGCTCGAGCTGATGCTCGGCAAGGCACCGCGCATGGTTCGCCGCGCAGAGGTCATCCCGCCGTCCGTCGAGAAGCTCGACCTCGGTGGCGCCACCGTCGCCGAGGCGCTCGATCGCGTGCTCGGACTCCCCACGGTCGCGGATAAATCCTTCCTCGTCACGATCGGCGATCGCAGCGTCGGTGGCATGGTCGCGCGCGATCCGATGGTCGGTCGGTTCCAGGTGCCCGTCGCCGACTGCGCGCTGACGACAGCGGGCTTCGACACGAACGCTGGTGAAGTGATGTCGCTCGGCGAGCGCCCGCCCGTCGCGCTGCTCGATGCAGCAGCTGCGTCGCGCCTCGCGATCGGTGAAGCGATCACGAACCTCGCCGCGGTGCCCATCGGGGCGCTGGGCAACATCAAGCTGTCGTGCAACTGGATGGCCGCTGCGGGACACCCTGGCGAGGACGCGCGCCTCTACGCCGGCGTGCGCGCCGCGAGCGAGCTGTCCGTCGCGCTCGGCATCTCGATCCCCGTCGGCAAGGACTCGATGTCGATGCGCACGGTCTGGGACGCGCCCGCCGTGCCGCAGATGATGTCGGACTCCGTTGTCACGCAGCCCGTCGACATCGCGGTCGCGCAAGAGATGGTCCGCTTGGAGCGCGAGATCGCCGCCGAAAAGACCGCTGCGCCGAAGAAGCCGCCCGAGGAACAGAGCGAGTTCGACAAGCTCCTCGCGGAGGTCGATCGCAAGGCCGAGGTCGATCGCCTCGCGAACATCGGATCGACGCGCGAGACGATTCCTCAGCTCCAGGTCTATTCGCGGCAGGCGGACACGACGAGCGCGGATCAGAAGATCGCGAATGCGGTCGCTGCCGCCGACTGGATGGATCGGAAGACGAGCGACGGTCTCGACACGTCGTTCGGATCGTCGATGCCGCCCGTGACGCCGCGAGTGACTACGCGCGAGCGCGCGCAGCGCACGGTCGTCTCGCCGGTCACGCTGGTCGTCACCGCGTTCGGTCCGGTCACCGACGTCCGCAAGGCAGCGACGCCCGAGCTCGTCGGTGGAGAGACAGCCCTGTTGCTCGTCGATCTGGGCGGCGGCAAAGCGCGCCTCGGTGCCTCGTGCCTCGCGCAGGTCTACGGGCAGCTCGGGGACGTGCCGCCGGATCTCGACGATCCGCAGCGCCTCGCCCAGATGTTCGTTGCCATGCAGGAGCTCGTCGCCGCCGACAAGGTGCTCGCCTATCACGATCGCAGCGACGGTGGCGTCATCGTCACGCTGGTCGAGATGGCGTTCGCGTCGGGCGTGGGCCTCGAGCTCGATACGTCGACCGTGCACGCCGACGCGTTCGCCGCGCTGTTCAACGAAGAGCTCGGCGCGGTGCTGGAAGTCCGCAACGCGGATATCGCGCAGGTTCGCTCCGCGCTCACCGCGGCTGGTGCGCAGGTTCACACGCTCGGCGCGACCGTCGCCGCCGACAACGTCCGCGTCACGCACGCAGGCAAGCTCGTCATCGACACGACCCGCACCAGGCTGCGTGCGCGCTGGTCTCACGTCACGCATGCGATGGCGATGCGCCGCGATGACCCGACGTGCGCAGCGGAAGAGCACGCGACGCGCCTCGATCCCGATGCGCCCGGCCTCACCGCGCACCTGACGTTCGATCCTCTCGTGACTCCGGCGCCGCCGACAGCCACGCCGCGTCCCGCCGCGCGTCCCAAGGTCGCGATCCTGCGCGAGCAGGGCGTCAACGGTCAGATCGAGATGGCGACGGCGTTCCACGTCGCGGGCTTCGACGCTATCGACGTGCACATGACCGACTTGATCGAAGGCCGCGTCGATCTCGCGAGCTTCCGCGGCGCGGTCGCGTGCGGCGGTTTCTCGTTCGGTGACGTGCTCGGCGCGGGCCGCGGCTGGGCGTCGACGTTCCGCTACAACGCGCGCGCGCGCGCAGCGCTGGATTCCTTCACCGCGCGTCAGGACACGTTCCTGCTCGGCGTCTGCAACGGCTGCCAGATGCTCGCGGATCTCGCGGATCAGCTGCCGGGTGCCGCGCACTGGCCGCGATTCGTGCGCAATCGCAGCGAGCAGTTCGAGGCGCGCGTCGTGCTGCTCAACATCGAGCAGTCTCCATCGATCTTCTTCTCCGGCATGCACGGCTCGCGCATCCCCGTCGCGAACGCGCACGGCGAGGGCAGGGCAGAGCTCTCGGCGGATCAGCTCGCGGCTGTGTCGAGCGCGGGCCTCGTCGCTGCTCGCTACGCCGACGGGCGCGGCGCGGTCGCCACGACGTATCCCGCGAATCCGAACGGCTCCCCGGGTGGCGTCGCGAGCCTCACGACGGCGGACGGCCGCCTGACGATCATGATGCCGCATCCCGAACGCGTGTTCCGCACGGCGCAGCTGTCGTGGAAGCCGCGGACGTGGACGTTCGAGCACAGCCCGTGGATGCGCATGTTCCACAACGCGCGCGCCTGGGTCGGCTGAGCGTCTAACCCCAGAGAGCGTTTGAGCTGATACGAGCCCGAGCCAAGAGCGCGGAGCGCTCGGAGCCCGAGCCCGAGCCCGATCGCCGATTCGTAACGACACGTACTTGTCCGGGGTGAGCGTTCATCCCTCGGAAGGCACGCCGTCGGAGGGGGCACCAGCCACCGACGCGTCCAAGCCCACGACTCTTCGTCGAGTGTGCACCGCTCGGAGCCGATCGGAAATCGGGCTCGGGCTCGGGCTCGGATCAATCGAGCTGAGCCCTGGGGTTAGAACAGCGGGATCAGCGAGACGAGTGCGGCGCACGCGATGAGCGCGACGTGCGCGCGGCGACAGGAGCGCTGGGTGCGCTGCCAGCCGGTGAGCAACACCATCGCGGCGGCAGCGCGGCGCATCGCGAGAATGCCGGGAACGATGGCCATCACGGCGAGCAGGCCCGTGACATTCGCGAACAGACCCGCGTGCGAGACGATGCGCGGGATGATCGTGGGCGCGAGCATCAGCTCGGAGAGCACGACGAGCGCGATCGCCCAGCGCTGACCAGCGAGCATCGCGGTCGCGGCCACCGCGAGCGTCGCGGCGACCTCGGGACCGTGCCAATTATTCTGGGCGAGCGGGAGCGCGAGCATCGAAGCGGCGAGCGCCGTCAGCGCGATCCAGACGTGATCCTTGCGGTGCTTGGTACGCGACTGGACGTGCCGAGCAGTTCTCTCATCCGGTACGACGTCGGGGATGCTGGCTGCTACTTCCGCCATTGAGAGATTGTACGCAGTCGGTGACAATTGTCGAGTATCTGTATTCGAGCCGTGACAAGTGTCTCTTGTCATGTCATCGAGATCATTGACTTTGAGCAACATGGAGCCCCTCCGAATTGCCGTCACCGCCGTCGCGACCACGACAATTGTATCGACCACGGCGACAGCCGATGTACGGCGGCCTCCGTGAGCGTCTGAGGGCGGTCCCCAAGGACCAGCGCGGTGCTACTCGGCGATTTCGCGGAGCTTGCGGAGCAGCTCGCGGGCTTCATCGCAGCGCCCTGCGGCGTCCTTGAGCGACTGGCGAATGAGCTCGAACGACGCGCGCGGCAGGTTGTGCGCGTACTGCTCGAACTCGCCCTCGGCCGCCATCACTTCAATGCGCAGCGACGAGAGGAGGTCGTTGAGCGAGGAGGCGGTCTCGGCCGTCATCGACGCGATCTCGAGCGCGCGGCGGACCTTCACGCTGCCGGCCTCGGCGGCGAGGCCGTGCTCGGCGCGCTCCATGCGGGCCTTCAGGTTGTCGCGCTCGATCTCGATCATCGAGAGGTCGTTCTCGAGATCCTCCATGCGGCGCGCGGTGTCCTGATTGAACTTGTTCGTGCGGTAGACGCGGAGCTCGGTCTGCAGCTGCTCGACGCGGCGGCGCAGCACGCGAATCTCGACGTCAGACTCGGTCGGCCCCGACGGAGCCGGCGACAGGGAGGGCTGCTGCGCGCCGTGACCCGAGAGCGGCGTCAGGGGCAGCGAGCTGGGACTGACGTTGTGGGCGCCCGGATTGACCGCCGAGACGTGGCCGGTCACGGCCCCCCCGGAGACAGCGCCCATGCCGGGGTGCTGCATCATCGGCGCACCGCCCGGACCGTTGCCCGGACCGCTGCCGCTCAGCTGCGCTTGATCGACGAAGCGAAGCCACAGCGAGCCACAGCGCACGGCATCACCGTGCTTGAACAGGTGGCTCTGGACGCGCTGCTCCTGGAAGTACACGCCGTTTGCCGACGAGAGATCCTCGAGCACGTAGCCGCCGCCGCCCCAGAAGATGCGGGAGTGATGACGCGAGACCATCGCGTCGTCGGTGCGGATGGCGCAGTCCATGGCGCGGCCGACCTTGATCTCGTTGGCGGCGAGATCGAGAGAGCCTTCGATGCCTTGAGCATCGCGCCATAAGAGCCGGGCCACGTTTCCGAAAAGGTACGGCAAACGATGCAGATCCACAAGTTTAGCCCCCTGTTCGTCGAGGCCCCGATCACCTCTTCGGCGTGGTAAGTCAGCGCCATGTGCGGCGTCTTCGGTATCCACGGGCACGACGAGGCAGCCAATATCGCGTATCTGGGCATGCACGCCCTCCAGCACCGCGGGCAGGAGTCCGCCGGGCTGGTCGCGGTCGAGGACGGCAAGCTCCGCCGCCACGTCGCCATGGAGCTGGTCTCCGACGCCTTTGACCGCGAGACGCTCGCGAAGCTGCCTGGCCGCACCGCCATCGGCCACGTCCGCTACTCCACCGCGGGTAGCTCCGAGCTCCGCAACGCGCAGCCGTTCGTGTTCGAGTGGGCCGGTGGTCAGATTTCGATCGGCCACAACGGCAACCTCGTGAACGCGGCGGAGCTGCGCGCCGAGCTCGAGGCGCAGGGATCGATCTTCCAGACGTCGAGTGACACCGAGGTCATCGTCCATCTGATGGCAAAGGCGAAGGAGCCCGACCTCGTCAGCCGCTTGATCTCCGCGCTCCGCCGCGTGCGCGGTGCGTACTCGCTGATCCTTTTGTCCAACGACGGCAAGATGATCGGCGTTCGCGATCCCAACGGCTTTCGCCCGCTGTCGATGGGACGCCTGAAAGACGCGTACGTGCTCTCGTCGGAGACGTGCTCGTTCGACCTCGTCGAGGCGGAGTTCATCCGCGAGGTCGAGCCCGGCGAGATCGTCGTCATCGAGAGCGGCTCGTCCGTCGTCTCGCATCAGCTCGGCTTCGATCAGGGCGCGGCAAAGAGGCCGACGTTCTGCGTGTTCGAGCACGTGTACTTCGCGCGGCCCGACTCGCTCGTGAACGGCAAGAGCGTGTATCGCGCGCGCGAGAAGATGGGCATGAAGCTCGCGCTCGAGGCGCCCGTCGAGGCCGATGTCGTCGTGCCGGTGCCCGACTCGGGCGTGCCTGCCGCCGTCGGTTACGCCAAGCAGAGCGGCATCCCGTTCGAGCTCGGCCTGATTCGGTCCCACTACGTCGGCCGCACGTTCATCGAGCCGCAGGAGTCGATCCGCCACTTCGGCGTGCGCCTCAAGCTCTCGCCTGTTCGCTCGGTGATCGAAGGCCGGCGCATCGTCGTCGTCGACGATTCGCTCGTGCGTGGCACGACGTCGCGCAAGATCGTCAAGATGCTGCGCAATGCGGGCGCGCGCGAGGTTCACCTCCGCATCAGCGCTCCGCCGACGACGCACCCGTGCTTCTACGGCATCGACACGCCTACGCGCTCGGAGCTCGTCGCCGCGTCCCACTCCGTCGAGGAGATCGGTCGTTATGTGACCTGCGACTCACTCGCATACCTGTCGCACGCCGGAATGATGACAGCTGTGGGCGGTGAGCCGGCGGACTCGGACGCCGCGGGCTACTGCTCGGCGTGCTTTACCGGTCACTACCCGGTCGCGCTCGGCGAGGGAAACCTCGTGCAGCTCCGCGCGCCCGTTCGCGTTGCCCGATAGGCGCGCCGAGCGTGCTATAGACCGGCCGTCATGGCGATCGAGTCCGTCGATACCCCTGCGATCAAGAGGCAGCTGAAGGAGCTGGGGACCAAGGTCTCCGAGCTCCGGAGGTTACTTTGACGTCGACGCAAAACGTCTGAAGGTCGAAGAGCTCGACAGCATCGCCGCGCGTCCCAACTTCTGGGACGACCAGAAGAAGGCGCAGTCGCTTCTGCGCGACAAGAAGATGCTCGAGCAGGTCGTCGTCGGTTACGACGGCCAGGTTCGCGCGCTGTCCGATGCCGAGGTGCTGCTCGAGCTCGCGGAAGAGATGAGCGACGAGGCGAGCGCCAAGGAAGCCGAGGCGTCGGTCCTCGGCGTCAAGAAGGCGCTCGATGATCTCGAGTTTCGCCGCATGCTCTCGGGCCCGCTCGATGCGAACGGCGCCATCCTCCAGATCTCGTCGGGGGCCGGCGGTGTCGACGCATCCGACTGGGCGATGATGGTGATGCGGATGATGATCCGCTACTGCGAGCGCAAGGGATGGAAGGTCGAGGTGAACGAAGAGACGTTCGCCGAAGAGGCCGGCATCAAGAGCGCGACGCTCTCCGTCACCGGTGACTTCGCGTACGGTCTCCTCAAGGCAGAGCACGGCGTGCACCGCTTGGTGCGCGTGTCTCCGTTCGACGCGAACGGTCGCCGCCAGACGTCGTTTGCCGCCGTGCGCGTGACGGCCGAAGTCGACGACGACATCGACATCACGATCAATCCCGCCGATCTGCGCATCGACACGTATCGCGCAGGCGGCGCTGGTGGTCAGCACGTCAACAAGACCGACTCGGCGGTGCGCATCACGCACAACCCGACCGGCATCGTCGTGCAGTGCCAGAACGAACGCAGCCAGCACGCGAACAAGGACAAGGCGTTCAAGATGCTGCGCGCGCGCTTGTACGAGCACGAGGTCGCGAAGCGCGAGAAGAAGGCGCACGAGGACGCCAAGGCGCTCTCCGCGATCGACTTTGGCTCGCAGATCCGCAGCTACGTGCTCTTCCCGTATCAACAGGTCAACGACCACCGCACAGAGCTCAAGACGAGCGACGTGAGTGGCGTGCTCGACGGTGACCTCGACGAGCTGATCCGTACCTTCCTGCTGCAAGAGGCGAACAAATGACGAAGACCCTGGCTCTGGTGTTGGTGGCTGCCCTCGGCGCGTGCGGTAGCGATGGATCTAACAACGGCGACGACGGCATGCCGGTCGACGGTCAGCCGGGCGTCGATACCGGTAGTGGCAGCAACGACTCCGACGGAGGCGTGCCGTGCAACGATCACTCGATCGCGGCCGCCGCCGATCGCACGCGCTACATGGTCGTCGCGCATCCGTTCGCGGCGGACTTCAACGGCGGCGCAAAGCTGTTTGAAGTGCTCACGCTGTCGGAGACCGGTGAGCTCACGCGCGCGCAGAACAAGCGCCAGTTCGAGCTCGAGGGCCGCGCGAACTACGGCAACATCGCATTCACGCCCGACGGCCAGCTCGGCCTCGTCGCTCTCGAGGAGAACGGACAGGCAACGCCCGGTGGTCGCATCGGCGTGTTCTATCTCGCGCCCGACGGCACGCCGACGGTCGTCGAGCCTGCGTTCCACGGTGACTTCTTTGCCGGCGCGGTCGTGATGGATCCGAGCGGCAAGCGCGCGTACGTCCTCGACCAGGAGACGCGCAACAACGGCGGCGGCATTCACGCGGTCGATATCGCGTGCGACGGTCACCTCACCGACAAGGGCTTGATCGCGCCGGCGAAGCTGCCCGGCGGGCTCGTTCTCGACGGCGATCGCGCGGTCGTGATGGCGGGAGACTACGGGCCCGACGAAACGGCGGGCAAGGACGCGCACCTGCTCGCGTGGAACCAGACGGCCCCGACGCGCACCGTCGGTGTCGATGCATACGGCGACGACAACTTCACCACGCCGAACGCGGCGTTCACCTTCGACAAGTCTGTCTACCTCGCCGTCAATAACGCGCTGAGCGGCGGCAATCGTGTAGCCGTGCTCGGCGTCGGTGCATCGACGCTCACGCCAAAGACGGTGCTCACGGGCATCAGCGATCCGCAGAGCGTCACGACGTCGCCGTTTGGCAACGTCGCAGTGGTCTCCGCGTTTCAGGATGACGCGATCTACATCCTCGACGATCAGGGGACGGCTGGCGCGTGGCGCAAGCGCGGCACGCTGACCAGCGCCGGCATGGCCGTGCAGCAACCGTCGGACTTCGTGTCGGTGAACCGCGGTTCGCTGAACGGTCACGCGTGGGTCGTCGAGAACACGCTGATCCGGCATCTGAAGTTCAGCGCTGCAGGCGCCGTGACGGACGAGGGCCAGATGAAGTTCGAAGGCGACGGCGGGGACGAAATCCCCGGTGCTGTCGGCCTCCAGCCCTAGAGCGCGAGTCGCGCGCCGAACCACCCCGAGAGCACGGGGAGGAGGCTCGCCTGGCCGTCGATCTTCGCGACGACCGCGTTTAGCTCTGCGTGAAGACCGAGGGCGAGCGAGTGCGTGAGCGCGAGGTCGACGCCCGCGAACGGTCCCGCCTCGAATGCCCCGGACCAGCCCGACACGGCTGCCTCTTGCATCACGACGCCCGCGCCCATCGCGAGACCTGCGCGAGCGCTGAACGCTCCCCGATCCGTGCCCCAGTGGTAGTTGCCGGCGATGA
The DNA here is from genome assembly GCA_036499725.1 of Kofleriaceae bacterium. Taxonomy (GTDB): domain Bacteria; phylum Myxococcota_A; class Polyangia; order Haliangiales; family Haliangiaceae; genus JABFXX01. The sequence goes on along the minus strand of DASYDE010000009.1, from coordinate 17,815 downwards.
AGAGCGTCGTCTCGTGAATCGTGACGTCGGCGCCTCTCGCCACCTCGACGGAGAGACCGAGACCCGACGGAGAGAGCTCGTCGACGCCGACGCGTGCACCCGTGAGAATGCCCACCTCTCGCGTGAGGGCCGTGCGGACGCCAAACTCCGCGCTGATCGCGAGTGGATCTGCGTCGCGCTCGGTTCGCGCGCGGACATCACCCTTTGCCTGCGGTCGCGACAGCACGATGGGCGACAGCTCTGCCCACGCGACGGTTCGCGTCTGCTTCGCGACGACGGTGACCTTGCCCTCGACGACCTTGTCGCCGCGCCACGCGCGGATCGTGTACGCGCCGGGGAGAACGGCGAGCGACGTGCTTCCGGTGCCGACCTCGGCGATGACTTCTCCGTGGGCGGCTTCGATCACGAGCGCGCGATCGATCGCAGACGGAAACGCGAGAGCGGCCGTCGGATGCGCGAGCTCGGTCAGCACGACTTCGCCCTGACCGCTGATGCGGTAGTCGTAGACCGGATGTTGCGGGCCCGCGATCGTCGCGCCCGACGTCGTGATCGTGTGCGCGTATGCGTAGCGATACGCTTCGCCGAGCGTCACCTGATGATCGCCCGACGCATCCGCGGCACCGCGCAGTCCCGACACGAGGTGATGCGTGAAGAACGAACCGCCGATCTCCTGCGACTCGAGCGCATCCTCCGTCGCTGCGCTCGACGTGAGGAGCGCTTCGCCCGTGCTCGCGAGATCGTCGGTCAGGCGGATCTGAAATGCGGGGCCCGGCGAGCCGCCCTTGGCCGCGACGAGAGCGCCGCTCTTGCACGCGTCGACAAACGCGAGCCGCACATCCGCGGACGTGTCGGCGAGCCAGCGGCGCAGCGCGGAGAACTCGAGGCGGTCCCGCCCGAGCTCGAGCGCGAGACCATCGCTGTGACCGGAGTAATAGAAGATGACGACGACGCGATCGTGACCGCTCGCACGATAGGTCGCAATGCGCGCCGCTGCATCGCGCAGCGCGACGTCGAGACGCTCGCGATTGCCGCCCGTGACGACGAAGAGATCGGTCGGAGCGACGCCGCCGAGCTCGGAGAGGACGCGCGCGACCTTGGTCGCATCATCCTCCGCATAGCGAAGACGCTCCGTCGCGTCGTTGCCCGCGTTATTGCCGACGATGACCGCCACGCGCCGCGTCTCCGCGCGGGCGGTCGATGCCAGCGCGGCAACGACGAGAAGCGGAGCAAGTCGCTTCACGGTGTCGCCTTGTCGAACACCAGCGTCGCTTGCGCGGAGGCCGGAACATCGAGCGAGCGTGTGTCGCGGATCGCATTCTTCGACGCGATCGCGCGCAGCTGTTCGAGCACGGGACCGGCCGCGATCGGCTCGGGCGTGAACACGGCGAACAATCGCTCCGCACCCGGTGCGGTATCGAGGACGATCGATCCGGGAAGCTCCGACGTGCCATCGCCGAGCAACGCGCTTCCGCTTCCGCCGTACGGGTAGTAGACGCTCGCCGTCCCGCGTCCGTCGATCGAGACGACCAGGATGTAGCGCTTGCTCGTGCCGCCGGCGACGAACCGGATCTGATCGCCCGCCGCGAGCGCCTCGCCGTCCTGGACGAGATGCACGGTGTGGTCGCGGCGCGCGAACACGCGGAACGTCAGGCCGCCCTTGGTGCGGATGACGTCTTCGTGCGTCGGTACAGACTCCGGGCGCCGGACGAACCACACGAGCACCATCGCCGCGGCGAGCACCGGAGCGAGCACGGGAAGGAGAGAGCGCCACCACGGACGCGCCGGCACCGTCAGCCGATCGCGGGTGCGCGGGAATACCTCGCGGGTGAACGTGGAGACGGCAGCGTTCGCTTCTGCAAAGTCAGCGCGGCAGCGCTCGCACGTGTCGATGTGCGCGCGGACGGCGCTCGCCTCTGGTGCGGACATCCGATTCGCGGCCAGCGTGTCGATCGCGAGTGAGGATGGATGCGTCATACGTTACCTCGGGTGAGAGCACGGCGAGCGGCCTCTTCGAGCTCGCCGAGGCGAGTCACGACGGTGCGTCGCGAAATGTCGAGCACGCGCGCGACCTCAGCTTGGTCGAGCCCGTCGACGTGATAGAGCCATGCGATCGCGGCGAGCTTCTCGGGGAGACGCGCGATGATCCTTGCTGCCTGATCGCGATCGGCGAGCGCGGCGCCGATGTCTGCGGAGGCGGTGTCGGGCAGCACGTCCCACAGCTCCGGGCGCTGCTTGCGGTTGCGGATCTCGTTGAGGCACAGATTCGTCGCGATGCGAAAGATCCAGGTCAGCGCGTCGCGTTCCTCTGCTTTGGCGAGATGGCGATGCACGCGAATGAACGTCTCTTGCGTCGCGTCCTCCGCCGCGGCCGGATCGCGCAGCAGGCGTCGGCACCTCGCGTAGATCACGGGGCCGAACTCGCGATAAAGCGCGGATAGCCGGGTCTCGTCGGGCATGGACTCCCCGCTGATGGCATCGCGGATCGGCATCATCGCGGCAGCCGCCGGACCTCGCGCAGATTCGGATAGCACCAGTAGATCCACTCCTTGCCGACGGTTACGCACGCCGGCTGATGACCGGAGTCGCCGTGGACGAGCGCTTCCGACCCCTGGAAGTAATCGGAGTTGTCGAACGTGGCGCGAAACAGATATGCCTCGTCGTTACCGGTCGCGAAGTAGCTCTCGCTGCCATCGGCGACCGGGCTGAACGGGAGCACCATGCCGCTCTGCGTGAGCCGCGGAGCGCCGTGCCCCAAGTCGACGACGGCGCCGTCGCGCACTCCGGTACCAGCGATCGTGCCGAACAGCGTGCCCGGCCACGAGAGCTCGTCGGGAACGCCGTAGCCATAGTCGGCGAGCGAGTAGTCCGTGCTCGGTTCTCCGTCCCGCGGGATGAGGCGAAGGCCGGTCGTGGTCGTGACCCAGACGCCATCGTCCGCTGCAGCGACAGCGACGGTGGAGCGTGTGCCTTGATAGAACACGACACCCGCGCCGCCCTCTCGAGGGAAGCGCCACACCGCGCCCGTCGACGTCGGGATGTAGATGCTCGCCGCGTCCACAGCGGGGCGGTTGAGGATGTAGCTGAAGCCTTCGATCGTTCCGACCTCGTTCACGACACCGGGAGAATCCATCCGCATGACGCGCCATCCGAGGCCGCCGTTCGTCTCCGCCCAGAACGCGGGCCGTTGGACATCGGTATCGGTCGAGAGGCCGGCGCTCGTCACGCCTTCGATCACGCCCGGTGTGCGGTACACGACGCGGCCGTCGGGCGTCACGATCTGCGACTCGTCACCCATTCGCGTGAAGATGTACGCATCACCGTCGTACTCGTAGATCGCATCGGGCGAGTCGATGCTGAGCACGAGCTCGCCAGCCTGCGGATCGCTCGACAAACCGGTGCACGCGGTGCACGCGATCAGCGAGGCGAGGGCGGCGCGAGAGAGCGTCATGTCGGTCAGCACCACCCGCGAGCGAGCGGACGTGCGCAACCTATCTGCACTTCGCGCGAACCGAGGCGATAATTTCGGCTCGCGATCAGAACGAGCCCCCGAGGGACATGCCCATGGCCGGTCCGGCACTGGTCGGCAGTGCGGTGGGCATGATCAAGAGCCCGCCCTCACGGTTGTAACGGTCGACCGCGCGCGGCGCGTCGATGAGGTCGTACAGCGTCGCTGCACCGGCGAGGGAGATGCCGATCGCAGCGATCGTCTCGTTGTCGCGGCCGCCTTGGTCCAGCGCCGCAGCCGCGAGCGCGAGGCCGCCGACGCGCAGGCCGGTGAACAGCACGGCGTGACCGAGCTCGCCCGCATACAGGTGACCGAGCGACGGACCGACGAGCGCCATGCCGAGGCCGAGGATCGCCTGCGACTCGTCCTGGCTGTCGACAGCGAGCGCGATCGTCGCCACACCGGCCGCGGTCGTTCCGAGCGAGAGAACGAGCGCGGTCGTTTCACTCTTCTGCGCTCGCGGTCGATCCGCGAAGTACATCGGCTGACTCGTCGGCGAGATGCTCGACGGCGGTGCGAGCGCGGGTGGTGGCGCGTACACGGCAGGTGGTGCATCGGGAGCCCCGACTGTCGCGGAGCAGGTACACGTGGCGGCTGGTGCGGTTGCAATCCCCATCGCGAGCCACCACCCGCGACCTCACCGGCGTGCGCAAAGAATCGTCAGTGGCGTGCAGCGGCAGCGTCTGCCGCGCTCGCGGATCCGGATCCTGTCGCTGGAGCGTCGAGAGCAGCGAGCGCGTCCTCCGCTTTCTTCAGCGCGTCAGGGTTCTGCTGGCCCGGAGGGAGTGACTTCCACAGATCCACGGCCTGCGTGCGGTACAGCTTCTCTTCGGCGGGCTTGTTCTGTGCGTGCGCGATGCTCGCGCGGATCTCGAGCACGCGGCTCTTGCGCGGTCCGTACACGAGCGAGAGCGCCTTGTCGGCCCACATCTTCGCGTCCTCGTAGCGCTTCGCCTCGACGTACACGTTCGCGAGGCGCATCGCTGGGTCGTACTCCTTGGGGAGCGCGGTCGCGTACTTCTGCAGCGTCGGCACGGCTTCGAGCGGGCGATCGAGCGCGATGTACGCCTCGGAGAGTTGGTAGAGGTAGGTCGCCGCGACGCTCGGATCGGGGGCGTCCTTGATCGCCTTCTCGAGCAGCGTCACCTGCTCCTGTGCGACCGACTTCGCCTCGTCCTTGTTGCCCATGTCGACGAGCAACTCTCGCGCGTACGTCATCGCGTCGCTGCGATCGTCGATGGAGAGCTGACCTCCGGTGTCGGCGTACTGGGTGAAGAGTTTGTTCAGCGCAATCACGCGAAACGCATCGACGCGCGCCTGCGACGCGGGGTCCGCCTTGAGCACATCCTTCGCGCACTCGAGCGAGATTCCGATGAAGTCGGCGACGGACGCCGCGCGACCCGTCTGCTGGAGGTAGGTCTCCGCGACCGTGAGGCAGCCGAGGTTGTCCTTGCGCGAGCGCTTGGTGTGAACCCACGAGACGAGCGCGTCGGGGAGGCGCGACCACGTGGGAGGCGCGGCCTTGATCGCGGCTTCCAGCTGGGTGTCGGCCGTCGCGAGATCCTTCACGGCGAGCGCGCGCTCGGCGGCGAGGAGGGCCTGCGCCGATCCATCCGTCGCGGTGCGCGCTGCCAGCCCGGCATCGAGGAATGCCGTGAACTGTTCGAGCGACGCGGCGCCTGCGAAGCGAGCGAGCACGCTCTCGTCCTCGCCTAGGACGTAGAACGTCGGCCACGCGGAGAGCGGCAGCTTGGCAACGGCAGCGGCGTTGCCCTCGCGATCCGTATCGAGCGAGAGCCACACGAACTTGTCGGCCTGCGGGGCCATCGCCTCGTCGATAAAGACGGTCGTCTTCATCGACAGACACGTGTGGCACCACGGGGCCCACAGATCGACCACGAGAGGGACGTGCTTGGACTTCGCGCACGCGAGGGCAGAGGCGTAGTCATCCTCCAGCCACGCGAGGTCGCCGTGCTTCTCGGCCTTCTCGCAGGCAGGATCAGCGGCGGCCATGGCGGCCGATCCGGCCTTCTCGGCGGGCGCTTCGGACCTCTTGCCGCAGGCGCCCGAGTCGAGAAGCGCGAGGACGGTTCCGACGAGGAACACTCGGTTCATGCGCAACGATTACCACGGGTTCGTGCTATGTCCGCGGGACTATGTCGTCGCGTCCACAAGAGCCCGCTTCCAACCTCGATCGCATCATCGGGGAACGGCGCGAGAAAGCGGACGCACTGCGCTCCGCTGGCAGCGACCCGTACCGCAACGACATGGGCCCTGGCATCTCGATCGCCGACGTGCGCGCGAAATACGAGCCAGGCAAGCCGCCGCCGCCGCCGCCGCGCGATCCGAGCGCTCCCAAGGAGGCCAAGGGTGCTGCCGACGAAGGAATCACGCCGATCGATGGCACCTCGGTGCGCGTCGCCGGTCGCGTGATGGTGAAGCGCGGCATGGGCAAGACGGTGTTCGCGCCGATCCGTGACACCACAGATCAGATCCAGCTCTACCTGAATGTCGACGCGTTGGACGCGAACGACTTCGAGAAGGTCCTCCCGCAGCTCGACGCCGGCGACATCGTCACCGCCGAGGGCCCCGCATTCTGGACCAAGCGCGGCGAGCTGTCCGTGCTCGTGAAGCGCCTGTGGATCGTCACCAAGAGCCTGCGCCCGCTGCCCGACAAGTGGCACGGCATGACCGACGTCGAGCTGCGCTATCGCCAGCGCTATCTCGATCTCGCGGTCTCGCCGGAGGTGCGCGACGTGTTCCGCAAGCGCACGCAGATCGTCGGCGGTATCCGCAAGTTCCTCGACGCGCGGAACTACCTCGAGGTCGAGACGCCGATGATGCATCCGATCGTCGGTGGGGCGGCCGCGCGACCGTTCGTGACGCACCACAACGCCCTCGACATGAAGCTCTACATGCGTATCGCACCGGAGCTCTATCTCAAGCGCCTCGTCGTCGGCGGCTTCGAGCGCGTCTACGAGATCAACCGCAACTTCCGCAACGAGGGGTTGTCGCGCCGCCACAACCCCGAGTTCACGATGCTCGAGTTCTACCAGGCGTATGCGACGTACACGGACCTCATGGACATCACCGAGGCGATGGTCGGCGAGGTCGCGATGGCCGTGAATGGCTCGCACAAGGTCACGTGGGACGGCGTCGAGATCGATCTTTCGCCGGGCTGGCGCCGCATCTCGGTGCGCAACGCGGTCAAGGATCTCGGCGGCGTCGCCGAGGCTGACGATGTGTTCGCCGATCCGGTGACCGCGACGATGGTGTGTCTGTCTCACAAGCTGCCCGCCGCGGACATCGCGCGCATCCTGATCGGCGGTTTGCCAGAGGGCGTGACGATGGAACATCCGGTGATCACGGCCGGCCTCAAGGACGCCGCTCGTCGCCGCGAGGTGGCAGCGAGCGTGGTGGAGCGCTATAGCTCTGCAGAGCAGAAGCGAGTCATCGCGGGCCACATCGGGTATCTCTTGTTCGAAGCCGTCGCCGAAGAAAAGCTCGTGCAGCCCACGTTCCTCACCGAGTTCCCGCTCGCGGTCTCGCCGCTGGCGCGCAAGAACGACAAGGACGGCGCGTTCTGCGATCGCTTCGAGCTGTTCGTGAACGGCAAGGAGATCGCGAACGGCTTCTCCGAGCTCAACGATCCCGATGACCAGCGCTCGCGCTTCCTCGCGCAGGTCCGCGCCAAGGACGTCGGCACTGACGAGACGATGGACTACGACGAAGATTATTGCCGCGCGCTGGAGGTCGGCATGCCGCCGACAGCAGGCGAGGGCATCGGCATCGATCGTCTGACGATGCTGCTCACGGGGCAATCGTCGATCCGCGACGTGATCCTCTTCCCGCTGATGCGGCCCGAGTAGCGTGCACTCCAAGCAGCAAACGCGCGCCTGGGTCGAGATCGCGATCGGCATCTTGTCGATCGTGGTGGGCGTTCTGCTGACGCTGTTCTCCGTCGGTGCTCACGCGAGCACGCGCTACGTCATCTGGTACGGCCCGGTCGTGGGCGGCATCGTGCTGCTCGTCCACGCGTTCGTGAGCCTCGCGGGATTCCGGTCGTTCGTCGCGTGGCGCTACCTACTCAACATGCGTGTGCGCCTCTCGATCCCGGCGCTCGCGATGTTCCTGCTCGGCATCGTGGTCGCCGGGGCCAGCTCGCTGTGGATCCACTTCGCGACGCCCAAGCTCGGCCCGTTCGGCACCATTCCCGACGGCACGCGGAAGCTGTTGCTCGTGCTGAGCTTCGTGCGGATCGGCGGCGCGGTGTTCATGGGGCTCGCAGCGTTCTTCGGTTCGCTGCGCGCGCGCTTCACGTTCTTCACGACGGTGCCGATCGGCGGCGTGTGGATCGGAACGTCGGCTCTCGTGATGGTGCTGTCGGTCATGAGCGGCTTCGAGACGGACCTGCGCGAGAAGATCCTCGGCTCCAACGCGCACATCCAGATCACGAAAGAGGAGGGCGACTTCACCGAGTGGGAGACGCTCAAGGCCCGCATCGACAAGGTGCCGGGCGTCGTCGCGTCGACGCCGTACGCCGTCTCCGAGGTCGTCATCGCCGCGCACAACAACGGCATGCCCGTGATCATCAAAGGCATCGACGCGAAGTCGGTGTCGGGCGTGACCGACATCGTGAATGACATCGAGGGTGGCGACAGCGCGGCGAAGCTCGCCACGATGAAGCTCCTCGAGCCCATCGCGACCCTCGACCACGACCTCACCGTGCCGCAGACCGCGCACGATCCGAACGCCGAGGACCCCGCGCCGGATGATCTCCCGACGGCGGCCGACCCGATCGACTTCTCCGCCAAGACTGGCAGCGGCGGGCCTGCGCTGGCCCCTGACAACGGTGCACCACTGGACGAGGACGCACCTCCGAGCGATTTCGGCGGCGATGCGAACGAGGTGCAGAACGAGGTCGACCCTCCGCCCGCCGACTTCACGCACTCGTACGAGATCCCGCAGGACTTCACCAAGGAAACGATTCCCAGTGCGCTCGACCAGGCGCGCATCGACGTCGTCGACATGGGCTCGCCCGAGCTGCCGCTCCGCACCAAGGCGTTGCACGGCGTGCTCGTCGGTCGCGAGCTCGTGAAGCAGACGCACCTCTACACCGGCGAGGTCGTGCGCATCGTGTCGCCGCTCTCCGATCCATCCAACCCCGACGCGACCGGCACGCCGATTCCGTTCAATCGCGACTACCGCGTCGCCGGCGTGTTCTTCACCGGCATGTACGAGTACGACCTCAAGTACGTCTACGTGACGCTCGACTCGCTGCAAGACTTCCTCGATCGCGGCAATGCGATCGACGGCATCGAAGTGCGCTGCACGAGCCCCGACGACTCCGGCCGCATGAAGGGCATCCTGTCCGCGGCGTTGAACGGAACGGACGAGCACGGGAATCCCAAGCAGAAGCCGTACCGCGTCGTCGATTGGAAAGAGCTCAACCAGAGCCTGTTCTCCGCGCTCAAGCTCGAGAAGATCGCGATGTTCCTCGTGCTCGGTATCGTGATTCTCGTCGCGTCGTTCTCGATCCTCGGCAACCTGATCATGGTCGTCATCGAGAAGCAGCGGCAGATCGCGCTCCTCAAGACGCTCGGCGCGTCGGACTTCGGCATCGTCCACATGTTCGCGATCCAGGGGATGATGATCGGCCTCATCGGCACCGCGCTCGGCATCGCGACCGGCCTTGCCGCGTGCTGGGCCGGCAAGCGGTTTGGTCTGCCGCTCGACCCGAACGTCTATTACATCGACAAGCTCCCGATCCACGTCGAGGTCTCGTCCGTGTTCGGCGCCGCCATCGCGGGTGTCGTGATCTCTCTGCTCGCGACGCTCTACCCGGCGTTCCTTGCCGCCCGGGTGCGCCCCGCGGCAGGGATGCGTCACTAGCTCGCGGAGCGTGAATATTTGTCCACGATCGTGTGGGGGCGTGCGCGTCCTTTCCCACAGTTGGTCGCTGGCACGATGCGTGCTCCACAACGCGCGATGCGCTCCGTCCGTCTTGCCGCTGTCGTACTTGCCGGCGCCCTTGCCGTGCCGACCGTCGCATCGGCGGGGACCTATGTCGGCCTGGGCGTCGGCCCGGCTCCCACGATCGACGCGCAAAACCTGACCCTGGACGGCTACGGGCGCACGGGCCGGCTGATTCTCGGTTACCGGATCATGCAGTTCTCGGTCGAAGGCGCGCTGACCGCCGCATCGACGTCTGGCAACGTGACCCCGAGCTCGTCGGTGAGCGACCTCGACGCCCGCTACGCGTCGATCATGGGCAAGTACTCTCACCCGCTAGGCAACGGCTTCGAGCTGTTCGGCAAGCTCGGCCTCCAGTACAGCGACTACGCGGTGAAGAACGGAGGTGCGGACCTCAAGGGCTCCGGCCTCGCCATCGCGGGCGGCGTCGAGTACCACGTGTCCCTCGGCGTCGGCTCCATCGGGCTCGCCCTGGAGTACGGGCTGTCCAGCGCCACCCTCCAGGACAACGCCACGAACGCACAGACCAAGGTCGACTCGCGTCAGTGGATGCTCTCGGTCTCCGTCGGTCTGTAGCTAAGAGATCGTCCGCGTAGTCGGGCAACCATTGCGGCTCGGCGATGGTCACACCCCCGCGTTGACACCTGCAGGACAGCTGAGTAAGTTCCTGCGCCTCTTAGAGAATCCCGTGACCGACGAGCCTACTGCCGCGCCCGAGACCGAGCCTTCCGAGCCGGTGTCGACCGACGGGCTGACTCCGATCAAGGGCGGCGTTCCGGGGCGCGGCGCACGCATCATCGTCTCCAAGCTGACGAAGGCGTATCAGCACAGCGGTCGCGCGCTCCCCATTCTGTGGGATGTGAACCTGACGCTGGAGCCGGGCGAGATGGTCGCCGTCGTCGGCGCGTCGGGTATCGGCAAGTCCACACTGCTGCAGATCCTCGGCACGCTCGACCTGCCGACGAGCGGCTCGATCATGTTCAACGGCGAGGAGCTGACGCGCATGTCGTCGTCGCGCCTCGCCGAGTTTCGCAACCGCCAGATCGGCTTTGTCTTTCAGTTCCATCACCTGCTGCCGGAGTTCACGGCCGTCGAGAACGTGATGATGCCGGCGCTGATCCAGCGCTACGCCGCCGACAAGGCGCGGACGATGGCGACGAACATTCTGGACCGCGTCGGACTCTCGCATCGTTTGACACACCGGCCGAGCGAGCTGTCGGGTGGCGAGCAGCAGCGCGTCGCGCTGGCGCGCGCGATGGTGTTGGAGCCGTCACTTCTGCTCGCCGACGAGCCGACGGGCAACCTCGATCAGGCAACGGGGCGGGCGATCCACGAGCTCTTCCTCGAGTTGAATCGCGAGCGCGGATCGACGCTGCTCGTCGTCACGCACAACCCCGACCTCGCCGCGCTGATGCCGCGCCGCATCCGGATGGCAGATGGCGGTCGCCTCGTCGATGACAACGAACCGATGACCCAGCGCTCGAGTCAGCCAGACATGGACGCGCCCGCAATTCCTTCCGTGGAGATCGTGTCGTGACTCGCGCGCTGTATCGCCTGCTCATCGCCATCACCCTGTTGATGGGCATCGCTGCTCCGCGCGTCGCATTCGCGCAGGCACCCGGCTCCGCGACCAACGACCCGACCATCCAGGGGCGCGCCATCGAGCGCGTTCAGTTCCGCGGCAACCGCAAGGTCGAGGACGACGCGATCCGCGTCCAGCTCCTCTCCAAGCCGGGCACGCTCCTCGACGCGGGCAAGCTCCGCGAGGATCTGCGCGCGATGTGGAAGATGGGCTTCTTCGCCGACATCGACGTCGAGGCGGAGGTCACCAGCGGTGGTGGCGTCGTGCTCACGTTCGCCGTCAAAGAGAAGCCGTCGGTTCGCAAGGTGCTCATCGCCGGCAATGCCGAGCTCGAGCTCGACAAGATCAACGAGGTCATCGACCTGGAGCTCGACGCGATCGTCGACATCGGCAAGGTGAAGAAGAACCGCGAGAAGATCGCGGACCTCTATGTTCAGAAGGGCTTCTATCTCGCGACCGTCGACTACGAGATCAAGCCGGTCAACGAGTCCGAAGTCGACGTCTGGTTCACCGTCGACGAGAAGGCGAAAGTCAAAATCCGCGACGTCCAGTTCATCGGTAACAAGGACCTCTCGGATGAAGAGCTGCGCAACGCGATCGCGACCCGGCGCGCCGATGCGCTCTCGTTCCTCAACGACAGTGGCGTGTACAGCCAGGAAGCATTCGAGCGCGACCTGCTGCTCGTCTCCGCCCACTACTGGGACAAGGGCTACGCGAACGTCAAGGTCGGCACGCCGCAGCTCCGCCTGTCGCGCGACAAGGAGTACATGTACCTGTCGATTCCCGTCGACGAGGGACCCGTCTTCACGATCGGCAGCGTCACGTTCAAGGGCGATCTGATCGGCTCCGCCGAGGAGAACGCCAAGCGCATCCGGTTGAAGCCGGGCATGAACTTCTCGCGCACGATCATCGCCGAGGATCGCGAGAAGCTGAGCTCGTACTACCAGGATCAGGGCTACGCGTACGCGAACGTCCTGCCGCTCACCAAGGTCGACCTGCCCAAGCGGCAGATCAACCTGACGTTCGAAGTCGCTCGCGGAAAGCGCGCCTACTTCGAGCGCATCAACATCCGCGGCAACTCCAAGACGCGCGACAAGGTGATCCGCCGCGAGATGAAGATCTCGGAGGGCGAGATGTTCAACAACACCAACCTCGAGATCTCCAAGCGCCGCATCACCGCGCTCGGCTTCTTCGAGAACGTCGTGATCTCCACCAAGCGCGGCAGCTCCGACGAGTTCGTCGAAGTGAACGTCGAAGTCGCCGAGCGCCCGACCGGAACGTTCCAGATCGGCGCTGGCTTCTCCTCTGTCGAGAACTTCATCGCGCAGGCGCAGATCAGCCAGAACAACTTGTTCGGTCGCGGTCAGACGCTCGCCCTGCAGGCGCAGATTTCATCGCTGCGTCAGTTGTTCTTGCTGCGCTTCGTCGAGCCGTACTTCCTCGACACGAGCTGGACGTTCGCGTTCGACCTCTACAACCAGAGCCGCGGCTTCGGCACCTTCTACCGCAACGCATCCGGTGGAACGCTCACGTGGGGTTATCCGCTCTCGTACGAAGCGCGCGCGTTCCTCACGTACAAGCTCGAGGACGTGAGCATCACGACGGGCTCGGGCGGTATCGCCAACCTCGGTGCGACGTCCGCACCGATCGAAGCCACCTCTGTCGCCAACCTCTTCCGCGGTGGCGTCACGTCATCGCTGCGCGCCTCGCTGTCGTGGGACTCGCGCAACAACCGCCTGTTCCCGAGCGGCGGCTGGTACCACACGATCTTCGCGGAGTACGCGAGCGACTACACCGGCTCGGAGAACAAGTTCATCCGTCTCGGTGGCTTCATGCGCCACTACCGCCAGCTGTTCGGTCCGTTCGTCTATCACGGCAATCTCGAGGTCGGCGTCACCACCTCGACCGACCCGCTCGGCGTGCCCATCTCCGAGCGCTACCTCGTCGGCGGCATCTACGACATCCGTGGCTACGCACCGCGCTCGCTCGGTCCCAAGCTGCTCACGCAGACCCCGGGCGACGTCGGGCAGGGCCTCGGCGAGCTGCCTCTCGGCGGCAACATGCAGGTCATCATCAACAACGAGATCGAGTTCCCGCTGTTCAAGAAGGTCGGCATCTCCGGCGTCGTCTTCTTCGACATGGGTAACGCGTACAACCTCGAGAATCGCTACTGCTCGGGCCTGCACCGCGAGAACAGCTCGCTGTCCGTGAAGTTCGATCCGTGCTTCGACGCGTCGCGCTCGCTCACGACGGGCCTCCGCAAGTCGGTCGGTTTCGGCTTCCGCTGGTTCTCGCCGATCGGTCCGCTGCGGTTCGAGTGGGGTATCCCGCTCGACGCGCAACCTGGCGAAGATCCGTTGGTCTTCGAGTTCACTATCGGCAACTTCCTCTAGTCCGTTCTCGGTTCTCTGTCCCCGGTTCTTGGTTCCCTATTCCGGTCGCTACGGGTACCTGCATCGCCCTCCAAACCCGGCGCATTTGCGGGTGTTTGGGCTGCGCCCGAGCGTTTGCCGAAGAAGATTGTTCAAACGGAATAGGGAACAGCGAACCGGAACCGAGAAGTTGAATTCGTCCTCGTAGCGGAATTGAACAACGCGCTTGGACCGCCGTCCAAGTCGTCGTATGAGGTCACCCATGAACCGCCTTAGCATCGCCCTCGCTTGCCTCGGTCTCGGCCTGATCGCGTCTCCGCTGCTGCAGCACGAAGCGGTCAGCGCGGTTCCGGCGAACCCCAAGCTGGGCATCATCGACATCGAGGACACGCTGTCGAGCACCCCCGCCGGCAAGCGCGCGAACGACGAGTTCGAGAAGAAGCGCAAGGGCAAGCAGGACGCCCTCGACAAGAAGCAGGACGAGCTGAAGAAGGCGGACGCCGACCTCTCCAAGCAGCAGGCGGTCCTCAAGCCCGACGTCTACGCGCAGAAGCGCCAGGACCTCGAGAAGCAGTTCGTCGACCTGCAGCAGACGTACGTGAAGCTCGAGCGCGAGCTCGCGACGGATCGCACCAAGCTCATCCAGGACCTCCTCAAGAAGGCGGAGCCGATCATCCAGAAGATCGGTCAGGCCGAGGGCGTCAGCATCATCCTCGACCGCAGCGCCACCGTGTGGGCGGACCCGGCTGTCGACCTGACGCCGAAGCTCAAAGCCGAGATGAAGTAACGAGGTCGGGTGCCGTGGTAACACCGCGGCATGACTGCGCCTGAAGGAACAAAGCCCGTCTACAACGCCGAGCAAGTCGCCGGCTTGCTCCCGCATCGGTACCCGTTCCTCCTCATCGACCGCGTTCTCGAGCTAACCGACGAGAGGATCGTCGCTCTGAAGAACGTGACGTGGAACGAGCCCCACTTCCAAGGGCACTTCCCGAATGTTCCGATCATGCCGGGCGTTCTGCAGATCGAAGCCATGGCACAAGCGGGCGGCATTCTCGCGTCTCGCCTCGTGAAGTTCGACGCGGCGACGCAGATCATGATGTTCATGGCCATCGACGGCGTGAAGTTCCGCAAGCCCGTCGTTCCCGGTGACGCACTCCACATCGAAGTGGTGCCGCTCCGCGTCGGCAAGATCTTCAAGATGCGCGGCGAGATCAAAGTCGAGGGCAAGGTCGTCTCCGAAGCCGAGTTCCTCGCTGGCCTCGCGGATAAAGCCAAGGTGTCGTAGTGCGCGTCGGCATCGCGCTCGCTCTCTGTGTCCTTTCGCTCGCCGCGTGTGGCAGCAAGAAGAAGCAGAAGCGCTCGTTCGATGCCGCGGCAGTGGAAGTGGTCACGGCGACGTCCGATGGCGGGTTCGCGCCTGCGCCCACCGACGAAGTCGAGCCGAACGACGGCGAGGATACGGCGACGCCGCTCGGCCTCGGAGCGACCACGCGTGGGCGCATCGAGCCCGAGACCGACGTCGACAACTACAAGCTGACCGTCACGGAAGCGGGGGCGCTCACCGTCGAGCTCTCTGCCGTCGACGGCATGGACCTCTTGCTCGAGATCCAGGACGCCGGCGGCACGTCGCTCGCCAAGAGTGATCGCGGCGGTGTGCGTGTCAAAGAGGGCGTGCCGAACCTCGGCGTGACACCCGGTGCGTACCGCGTGATCGTGCGCGCGAAGAAGCAGCCCGCTCCCAAGCCCAAGGCGCTGCCGAAGAAGGGAAAGAAGGGCGCAGCGGCACCAGCGCCGGAGCCCGCGACGCCTGCACCCGCCGCAGGCACCGCCCCGGTGTACGAGCTGAGCGCGAAGGTCAGCAGCGTCGTTGGCAATCTCGAGAAGGAGCCCGACGACGACAACGGCACGGCGATGGATCTCATCGTCGGCGATGCGGCGAGCGGTTACGTCGGCTGGCAGGGCGATGCGGACGTGTGGAAGCTGTCCGTCGAGACGCTGTCCAAGACCAACGCGATCGATATCGAGATCAGTGCGGTCGAGGGCATCGCGCTGGCGGCGGAGCTCACCGATGGCGTCGGGCAACTGCTCGTGGCGCGCAAGGCACCTCGCAGTACGCCGCTCGTGATCCGCGGGCTCGTTCCCGTTGTCGCCGACGGCGGCCCACCGTTTCACTACCTGCTGATCAAGGCCGACAAGAGCAACCCCGAGACCGCGTATCAGTTGAAAGTCACGGCGAAGGTGCCGAACCCCGACACGGAGATCGAGCCCGACGACACGATCGACAAGCCGATGCCGATTCCCGAGGACCGCACGGTCGTGCACGCGACGTGGACGCCCGGAGATGTCGATTGTTTCGCGGTCGCGCCCGATGCAAATGCGCGCACGCTCGACATCACGATCGATACGCCCGACACGGCTGACCTCGAAGTGGAGATGTTCGTCGACGGCAAGAGCGTCGCGAAGTCCGAGCATCCCGGCAAAGGCGTGATCGAGAAGGTCAGCGCGCCGGTCCCCGCGAACGCGCACGCGGTCGTGAAGGTGCGCGGGACGGATGCGTCCGCGGAGAGCGCATACGACGTCTCCGTCGCTGAAGGCGCCGCTCCGTGAGTGAACCAGAAGCGACGTCATCGTCGCGGATGAGCCTCAGCTCGATGCCGCGCCAGGCGCCGGCCGGGGCGGCGAGCGTCCTGCTCGTGCTCGCGCTCATCAACCTTGGCGCGTATGCGATCCGCAACGCGCTGTTCGCTGTCTATCCGGATCTCTCCGCGCGCTACGACATCAACTACACGCAGATCGGCTTTCTGCAGACGGTGTTCATGGTGCCGCACGCGATCGCGACGCTGCCGTTCGGGTGGGCGGGCGATGTCTACGATCGCCGTCGCGTCATCTCCTTCGGCCTCGTGATGGCGGCGATCGGGTGTGCGCTCGGTGGGATCGGCCACAACCACTACGCGCTGATCGCCACGCGCGCGTGCGTCGGTCTCGGTACGGCGGCGGTGGTACCCGTCGCGAACTCGATCCTCGCGCAGCTGTACGAGGGCCCGAACAAAGCGTCGCGCATGGCGATCTTCAATCTCGGGTTGTTCCTCGGCGGCGTCGTCGGGTTTGGCTCGGGCACCGCGTTCGGGTTTCCGCTCGTCGTGTTCGTGCTCGCGATTCCTGTGATCGTGCTCGCCGTGATCCTGCTGTACATGCCGGTGCCCGACCACAAGGTGCCGGCGCCGAGCGTGCCTGCCTACAAATACCTCTGGGATTTTTCCGAGCACTTCTTAACCGAGGCGCGCTACCTGTTGCGCATCGTCACCCTGCGCTGGGTGCTCCTCTCGACGATCTTCATGGCGTTCGCGGCCGGTGGCTACAACGCGTTCCTTCTCGAATATCTGAAGAAGGGGAAGGGCATGTCCGAGAAGGCGGCGACGAGCGTGCTCATCGTCGCGTTGTTCGCGGCGCTCGCGGGCATCGTCGCGGGCGGCTTCGTCGGTGACAAGCTACGTGCGAAGCGCCGCAACGGTCGCCTCTGGGTGATCGCGGCGGGCATGACGCTCTCGATGCCAGCAGCCGCGTTCGCGATCGAGGTACCGCCGGGCCCGCTGCTCTATCTCGCGGGTGTGCTCACGATGTTCTGCTTCTCGCTCTATCACGCACCGATGGCCGCGAGCGTCGATGACCTCGCGCCGCCTGGGAAACAGGTTGCGGCGCAGGGCCTCATCATCGGCGTGATGCACCTGTTCGGCACGGCGCCGTCGTCGTGGATCCTCGGCTTCATCTCGTCGCGCACGAGCCTCACCACGGCGATGTGGGTTCCGATCGGCGCGCTCGCGGTCGCTGCGGTCTGCATGATGGCTGCAACGCGAACGTTCGCCGCGGACTACGCGCGGTCCCGCCGCGCTGGCGGGTAGCTGACGCGTTCGCTATAACCAATCTATGCGCTCGTTCGTCCTCGGCATCGCCGTGCTCGTCGCCGCCTGCACCAGCGGGAAAGGCCCCACGGGGACGCTCGACAACTACGGCCGCGCGCTCAAGAACCACGAGTACGGCAAAGCGTACGACCTGATGTCGGCGAGCTTTCGCGGCAAGGTCTCGCGCGAGGACTACGTCCGCATGATGCGCGACAACCCGCGCGAGGTGGACGAGACGGCGGACCGGCTGCGCGGCAAGAAGGGCAGCATGGAGGTCAGCGCCGAGTTCGAGTACGGCCTGGGCGACTCGATGCGCCTCGTGCAGGAGGATGGTCGCTGGAAGATCGCGACGAACCCGATGGGGTTCTACGATCAGACGTCGCCCAAGGCAGCGCTGCGCTCGTTCATCCGCGCGTATCGCCTCGAGCGATGGGACGTGATGCTGCGGTTCGTGCCCGACGCGTACCGCGAGAAGATGGATGCC
>DASYDE010000008.1:0-63850 GCA_036499725.1 Kofleriaceae bacterium | reverse complement strand
GCCGCGCTCGTCCTTACCGAGCGTGCCGTTGGCGCTCTGCACCGCGAGCTCGCGCATACGCGACACGATGCCCTGCATCTCGTTCATGCCGCCTTCCGCGACCTGCGACATCGAGATGCCGTCGTTCGT
The DNA here is from genome assembly GCA_036499725.1 of Kofleriaceae bacterium. Classification (GTDB taxonomy): domain Bacteria; phylum Myxococcota_A; class Polyangia; order Haliangiales; family Haliangiaceae; genus JABFXX01. The sequence goes on along the minus strand of DASYDE010000008.1, from coordinate 63,721 downwards.
GTTGCGCTGCGCTTGCGACAGCGAGCGAATCTGCGACTTCAATGACTCGGAGATACCGAGGCCAGCGGCGTCATCGCCTGCCTTGTTGATGCGCATACCGCTCGACAGCTTCGCGATCGAGCTAGCGAGAGCGTCCTGCGTCTGAGAGAGGTTCTTCTGAGCGTTGAGAGAGGTCGCGTTGGTGAGAATCGAGAGGCCCATTGTCGTTTCCTTGTTTGCGTTTTCGTTCGGGTTTGAGCCTCGTCGGCCCTTACCTTTCGAATCGCCCAAGGACGACTTTGTTTAGTCTCGATCGTCAGGATTGACGCGGGTCGAGGATCGACATCAGGTGCGACGTGACCGTCTTCGACGCCTCGAACGCAGTCGACGCCTTCGCGAGGTTCGACGCAGCGGCGATCACGTCGGACTCGACGTTGTCCGTGATCGTCGCCTTCAGGTGCAGATCCAGATCGGCGTGAGCCGAGATCGCACTCTGCATGATGTTGAGCGCACCGCCGGTACGTGTGCGAGAGAGCCCCACTTGCTGCACGGCCGTGTTCACGTCGCCGAGCAGGTTGTGGACGGTGTCCATGTCATTCGCGTCGAGAGCGTCCGCGATCTTGTTGAAGAGCGGGAGCACGTCGACACCGGACGCGGCCGTGAGGTTCGAGCCGACGATGAGCGAGCCTGTCGAATCGATCTCCGTCGTCGCGAGGTTACGATCCGTACCATTGCCGACGTAGGTGCCACTCGCGTCGAACGGCGACGTCGTCGAGCTCGTGCCAGCGAGGACGTACTCGCCGTCGGCAGCTTGCGTGTTTGCCGAGCCAAGAGCGGCAGTGAACAGCGCGCGCACCTGCGTGGCCATGTCCTTGCGGTCGTTCGCGCCGTACGTCGAGTTCGCACCCTGCGTCGCGATCTCGCGCATCGAGTCGAGCGCACCGCCGATACCAGCGAGCGCACCGTCGGAGAGCTCGAGGCGCTCCTTGCCATTGTTCAACGCGGCCGTCGCACCCTCGGAGAGCTTCATGCGGGCCGACGCGCGCTGCGCCGCCATGTACGCCGTCGGATCGTCGGACGGCTTGGAAACGCGCAAACCGGAGGTCACCTGGTCAGATGCCTCCGAGACTTTGCTTTGATTGTTGGCCGTGTTCAGCGCGGCCACGTCGATCATTCGGTTTCCAGTGACGCGCATGGGTGTGTCCTTAGAGCTTCTCGATCATGTCGCTTAGCAAGCTGTCGACCGTCGAGGTGAACTTGGTCATCGCCGAGGACGCATGCTCGAACTTGGTGAGGTTCGTCATCTCTTCCTGGATGTCCACGCCTGCAAGTGAGTCCTGCAGGCTCGAGAGGTGGTCGGAGACGAGCGTGTCGCGATCGAGATCGGACTTCGCGGTAGCCGCCGCGCGGCCAACCTTGCCGATGACACCGAGGGCCGATTCGCCGAGCGTGACACCGCCCGTCGCGACCTTCTGGTTCGCCAGCTGGTACATCGAGAGTGCACCCGCATTGGAGCCCGCGCCGCCACCGACGGCGCCGAGCGCGAGCTTGTTCGGGTCGTCGACGATGTCGCTGTTGATCGCGAGGCGCGACGCAGCTCCATCGACCGTGCCCGGATCCTCGAACAGGTTGTTGCCCGTGGAGCCGTCGAGACCCGCGCTCGTCTTGTGGATGGCGTTCGCCTTGCCCGCAAGATCGAACGCGAACTGATCGAGATCTTTGCGCGCGGTCTTGAGCGTGCCGTCGCGCACCGAGAGATCGGAGCCGACGGTGCCGCCGTGAATATCTTTGGTCACGTCGCGCTTGGTGTTGCCGTCGACAACTTGCACAGTCGTGTCGCCCGAGGCGGGATCCGTGCTGGTCCCGAGCTTCGCCGCGTGATTGCCGTCGACGAGGACCGCGCCGCCGTCGAGCACGAAGCGCATCGAGCCGTCGGCCGCAAAGTGCGCAGAGCCACCGACGATGCCGGAGAGCTCTTTCGCGATCTTGTCGCGCTGATCCTTGGCGACCGGATCGTTGGTCTTCTGGATCTGGAGATTTGTCTCCGCCAGCTTCTGCGCGAGGTCGCTCGCCTGCGCGACCTTGTCGCGAATGGTCGAGTTGAACTCGTCATACATCTGCGCGAGCTCGGAAGCTTTGCGGCGAACGTTCGCCGACATGTCCTGGACGTTCTGGATCACGTCCGCACGCGAGATGGAGTCCGTCGGCGACGACGAGGCTTGCGAGAAGCTCGCGTACATCGAGGCGAGCTGGTCGGAGAGCGACGTGCCGTCCGTCAGTCGCGACTGGAGATCGTCGAAAGAGGCCGACTGCGACGTCGACATCTGAAGCGCGCCATTGGCGACGCGAATGCGTCCACCGAGCAGCGCATCGGAGAGGCGGTCCGCGCCGTTGGAGCGAACGCCACCGACCATCGGAGTGCCCATCAGCGCTTCGAGATCGACGCGCTGGCGCGAGTAGCCCTCCGTGTTCGCGTTCGCAACGTTGTTGCTCGCGACCGCGATGCCGGAGTTCTGAGCGGCGATGCCGTTCGAACCCAGGCTGAGGAGTCCCATCAAGTTGCTCATATCAGTACCTGGCGAGCACCCTTCCCGGGCTCGCGGTCTGCTGGCGCGCCATGCGGTCGTACGCGTTTGCCGGCTTGTAGCCGAGCATCGAGCGGACCGTCAGATTGGCGGCAGTGCTGAGGAGCGCTGTCGCGCGCGCCTCGGTGCGAAGCGTCTCGAACAAGTCGCGGATCTCGGGATCCTTCGTCGTCAACTGCGAGCGCAGCGTGGACAACGTACGAGCGAGCTCGACCTTGGCGGTCGTGATCTGCTCGAGCGCGGCGTGATCGAGCGTGCTGATCGCGCGACGCTCGTCGGCGAAGAGGGCACGCAGTTGCTCACCCGCGGTGCGAAGTTGCTCGAGCACCGTCTTCATGCGCCGTCTCCGATGAAGTCGTCCTGGACGATGCGCTTGGCGAGAAGATCGAGGTCAGGGTGGTAGTCACCCTTTTCGATCATCGCGCGAAGGCGATGGAGCTTCTCCGGCGAGGCGCCCGATGACGCATCGACTCGAGCCGACGCCGCCGCACCTGCGCTGGAGAGCGCGACCACTGTTGCCGCGCCCTTGTCGTCGGCCTTCGACATCGGCGTGATCGCCGAGGTGCTCTTGACCGAGGTAACAGGGGTGACCGTCGTGTTTTTGGGGTCGATCCGCATAACTTGATCTAGCGGGTCGCCCGGATCTGGGACGGGTTTAGGGGCAAATATGGCTTGGGGTCTAACGCCTTGCCTTCCTTACGGATTTCGAAGTGCAGGTGGGGGCCCGTGGAGTGACCGGTGGTGCCGACCTCGCCGACCTCCTGGCCCGGCGAGACATGATCTCCGGCCTTGACGTCGACCTTGGAGAGGTGGGCGTACCGAGTTTCGAAGCCATCTTCGTGGCGGATCGTGACGAGGTTGCCGTACGTGCCGGCGGGACCTGCGTGGACGACGGTGCCGCCTGCCGCTGCGCCGACGCGCGTGCCCGTGGGCGCCGCGAGATCGAAGCCGGGGTGGATCTGAGAAGTGTGATTGATGGGATCGACACGTTCGCCATAGCCAGAGCTCGCCCGGCCTGCGACGGGGAGTGCGAATCGTGGAGCGTTACCGATCTCCGGTCCGACGATTCTGGGATCTGGGATCGACCCGATGCCGCTGTCGTTCATCCCTGAACCATTTGCACCGATCGAACGGATCGTTCCAGGAACCTCAGAGGTAGGGCTTTGTGCGATCGCACCGATCTGCGCGTTGGCAGTTTGCGCGGTGCCATCGAGCTGCTTCGCGAACATGCCCGCGAGACCGATGCCGCCTGCCGCGGACATCTTGTCGGAGAGCGCTTCGTCGAGCATCTGCTTGAACGTGTCGCCGGCGAAACCAGAATCGGGACCAGCACCACCCTGCGGGCGAGCCTCCGCGAGCAGCGTGCGCATGAAGAACGCTTCGAGCTGCTGGCCGGCTTGCTTCGCTTGCTTGGCCTTCGTCTCCTCGGGCGTCAGCTCCTTTGCAGAAGCGACGCTGTGAGGCATCGAGAGGCCGGCGGCGCCGAGCGCGGTCACATCGTCTCCAGGTCAGCGCGCAGCGAGCCGCTCGCCTTGAGAGCGCGAAGAATCGAGACCAGGTCGCGAGGCTTGGCACCGAGCGCACCGAGTGCAGCGGCGACATCAGCGACGGTCGCGGACTTCTTCATCACCTTGATCGCGTTGTCCGCCTCTTTGACCTTGAGGTCCGTCTTCGGCACGACCTTGGTCGTCGCGCTCTTGGAGAACGGCGCATCCGGCTGGCTGACCATGGATTGCTCGTCGATCTCGATGGTGAGCGCACCGAACGTGATCGCGGCGGGGCGCAGCGTGACGTTCTCGCCGATGACGATCGTGCCCGTGCGCTCGTCGACGATGACCTTTGCCTTGATGTCGGGGTCGACTTCGATCGCCTCGAGCTTCGCGATGAGCTCGCCGACGTTGCCACGCATCTCTTGCTTGATGGCCACGACCACCGTCGCGGCGTCGTTCGTCACGGCAGAGCCATCACCGAGCGCGGCATTGATCGCGTCGCGCATGCGAGTGGCCGTCGTGAAGTCGGGCACCTTGAGCACGAGCGCGATCTGCTTCTGCGGCAGCATCGTGGGCGCGCTCTCCTCGACGATCGCGGCGCCCGGCACGGTACCGACGAGCGTGTGATTCTTCTTCTGCGTCGTACCGCTCGCGCCCTCGGCGACAAAGCCACCGATGGAGAGCGAGCCCTGCGCGATCGCCCACGTGCGGCCATCGGCGCCTTTCAGCGGAGCAGCGAGCAGCTCGCCACCGGAGAGACTGCGCGCGTTGCCAACGGAGCTGACATGAATATCGAGCGCCATGCCCGGCTTCGCGAACGGCGGCAGCTCGGCGGTGATCATGACAGCGGCCACGTTCTTGGCCTTGAGATCCTGGGGATCGATCGTGACGCCGAGCTTCTTGAGCATCTTCGTCAACGCGGTCTTCACCATCGGCGAGCGGACGTCGTCGCCAGTGCTGTCGAGACCCACGACGAGACCAAAGCCCGTCAGATGGTTGTCGCGAACGCCGCCGATCGTGGCGAGGTCCTTGATGCGATCCGCGTGCGCCGTCGAGGTGACGAACGCGAGCGCGAGCGTGATGAGGATGGTGCGCAGCATCAGAACGGCCAGATCTTCGAGAGAGCCCGGCTCGCCCAACCACGGCGCTGCGTGTCGCTGATGTCGCCCTGCCCCGTGTACTCGATCTCTGCATCGGCGATGCGCGAGCTCGAGATGGTGTTGTCGTCAGCGATGTCGATCCGGCGAACGATGCCGGAGACGTAGATGTGCTTCTCTTCGGCACCGACCATCACGACCTTGGTTCCTTCAATGAACAGGTCGCCGCTCGGCAGAATCTCGCGAACGCGCACGGGCAGCGTCGCCGTCATCTGCGTCTCGCGCTTGACGGAGCCGTTGCCGGAGAACTTCTGGTTCGAGGTCGTCGCGAACAGCTTCGCGGGGTCGACATCGGGGTACTTCGCCTTGAGCGCGGCCGCAAAGCCGAACGCGGCCGGCATGCCGTACGAGGTGTCATCCGCCTTGTCGAGCGTCGTGTCTGCCTGGTGCGACGCGAGATCCTTCTCGTCGATCTTGATCACCAGGATGTCACCGACGCGACCGGCGACAGGATCCTCGAACAGACCCGCTTGCCCTTCGGCGTAGAGCGAGCCGTTCTCCGCCCGATTGCGCTTACCGAACTCGCCCGCATCGAGCACGCGGTGCTTCGCCTTGTAGGGCGCGATGTGCTCCGCACAACCAGTGATGGTCAGCGAGAGCACGAGGATGTTGGCGATGCGGTTCACTAGATTCCTCCGACGACGACCGTTCCAGGAGCAACGAGCGTGCCGCGCAGCGTGATGTTGTTTTGGGCGAGGCGAACGGTCGCCTGCTCGCCGGGACGCGCGACCAGCTCGAGCGTTCCCTGACCCTTTACGAGCACTTGGCCGCGGCGAATCTCGACCTGGACCTGCGTGCCGCGGGGCAATGGAGGTGGAAGTGCGATGTCCTGGGCGCCGACGGCCTTGCCGGCAGCGACAGGTTTGACGATCCGCGAGCCGATGACGGCGCCGCCCGCCGCAGGAGCGATGCCTTCGATGGCGATCGTCTCGATGTGCACGTCGGCGTCGGTGACGGTCTGACCGACGGTCAGCGCGTGGTCCGCGATCGCGACGTCGGCGACCTTCGCGATGGCCACGGGAACGAACACCGCCGACCTTCCGGCCACGGTGACTTTCACGCTCTTGCGACCAACGCCAAGAACGCGCGGAATCTCGACGATCACATTGGCGGGATCCACGTCCAACTTCGTGAGGGAAGCCGGCATGTAGATCTTCGCGATATCGGTCCCGGCGGGAAGCGCAGGCGATACCTGATCATGAATCGCATCCTCGACGGGCGCGGCCTGCACCGCAGACGAGAGCAGCACGATGAACGAAACGATTTGGACGAACGAACGCATGGCGATTCCTTCCCAGAGCAGAGAACCGCGAAGGCGCGAAGACGCGAAGTCTTCCTTAAAAAACCTCCTAGCGTCCTCGCGTCTTCGCGGTTGTCTTCGTCACCGCTGTGTAAGCGGCGATTGTTGATGGCTATGACGGTCAGCGCAGCTGAGCGGTCTCGCCGAGCATTTCGTCGGCTGCTTTGATGACGCGGGAGTTGATCTCGTAGGCGCGCTGGCCGGAGATGAGATCCACCATTTCCTCGACGGTGTTCACGTTCGAGACCTCGAGCATGCCCTGGCGAACTCCGCCCGAGCCGCCGTCGCCGGGATTGCCGATGACGGCAGAACCCGACGCGCTTGTCTCTCTGAAGAGGTTGCTTCCCTGCGCCTGGAGGCCGGCCGGGTTCGCGAACATGGCGATCTGGATCTGTCCCAGATCGACCTGCTGCGTCTCGCCGGCGACCGTCGCGCTGACCTTGCCGTCGGTGCCGATGGTCACTTCCTGTGCGTCGGTCGGGACCGTGATGTCACCGACGAGCGGGTAGCCGTCAGCGTTCACGAGCTTGCCTTCGTTCGTCATGTGCAGCGCGCCGTTGCGCGTGTACGCGGTGTCGCCACTCGGTAGCTGCACGGCGAGGTAGCCCTTGCCTTCGATAGCGACGTCGAGCGGGTTGCCGGTCTGATGGAGCTCGCCCTGCGTTTGATCACGCGCGGTCGCCGCGAGGCGAACACCGAGACCGACCTCGGCGGTATCCGGCGCCGTCGTGCCGTTTCCCGTCGAGGAACCGCCAGAGCGGACCTGCTGGTAGATGAGATCCGCGAACTCGGCGCGGTTGCGCTTGAAGCCGTTGGTGGAGACGTTCGCGATGTTGTTCGCGGTGACGTCGAGGCGGGTTTGCTGGGCTTCCATGCCGGAAGCTGCTGTAGCGAGTGAACGAAACATTGCTGCTCCTTAGCTCTCTTGGCTCTTCACTTCGGTCCACCGAGGTCGCGAGCCGCTCGGCTCTCGACGTCGTGATAGCCCTGGATGACGCGCATCAGTGATTCGTAGGTGCGAGACACCTTCACGAGATCGACGACGCCGCGCACGATGTTGACGTTGCTCGACTCGAGCATGCCCATCCGCACCGTCGGCGGATCGCCGCTGGAGTCGGGTTTGCCCGTCGCAGAAAATAGATTCCCACCCTCGCGCTTGAGCTGGTTCGTCTTGTACTTCACGAGCTCGAGCTTGCCGACCTCGGCGCCGTCGGCGTTGACGGTGCCGTCGGCAGAGATGTCGATGACCTTCGCGTCGATCGGCAGTGTGATGTGTTGGCCGCCCTGGCCGCGCATCGCCATGCCATCGGCATTGACGAGCGTCTGGTCTTTATCGAGATGCAGGTTGCCAGCGCGCGTGAAGCGCGGACCAGACGGCGTGTCGACGGAGAACATGCCGTCGCCCTCGATCGCGAGGTCGAGCGGATTCTCCGTCGACGTCAGCGCGCCCGTCTGCGAGTCGGGGCGCATGGTGGTGTTACCGACGAGTGCCGTGTCGGGCGACTTCGCGTAGTTCATCGCCTCTTTGAACGTCATGCGATCGGCCTGGTAGCCCGTCGTATTCGCGTTCGCGATGTTGTTCGCCGTCGCGTCGAGCGCGAGCGACTGAGCCACCGCACCGGCGGAAGCGATGTAGATACCGCTACTCACGCTGCCTCTTTCACGCCGCCCTCGAGCTCGGCCCGAAGACGCGCGATGGCGCGACCGTGGAGCTGGCACACGCGAGAGGTGGTCACCTTGAGGACCTCGCCAATCTCGGGGTACGTGAGCTCCTCGTTGTAGTAGAGCGAGAGAACGAGCACGTCGCGGGGGTCGAGCTTCGGAAGAACCGAGCGAACCTTGTCCATCGTCTCGCGCTTGAACGCCGCCGTCTCGGGGGAGATACCGTCAGAATTCGCCATACCCTCGCTGTCATGTGCATCCAGCGAGCCAACGCTGACGTGCACCAACTGCTCGAGCTCGTTCTTGTACTCCTCGAGAGAAACACCCAGCGCTTCGGCCACTTCCTCGTCGGTCGGCGGGCGAGCGAAGTCGCGCTCGAGCTGCGCGATGATCTGACCGATCTTGCGGGCCAATTGACGCGTGCGGCGCGGCATGATGTCGCCGCGACGAAGCTCGTCGAGGATCGCGCCGCGAATGCGCTTTTCTGCGAAGCCGAGGAACGGCTCGGCGCGGGTCGAGTCGTAGCGCTCGGCCGCCTCCGTCAATCCGAGCATCGCCGCTGCGTGGAGATCTTCCTTTGCGATGAACTGCGGGCAGCGACGAGCGATGCGCGCCGCGATGCGCTTGGCGATATCGAGGTGCTCGGCGATCAGACGATCACGCTCCGCGTTGGGACGGCGATTTTGTGCCGCGTATGCCTTCATCGAGAACCTCCATTGGCGCGAACGGGCGCGCGGAACCAAGAAGCGGTGTCGTGAGCCGGGGCGTTGGAATTCAGAATCCGCGCGATCTGGCGGAGAGCCCGCGCAGCCGGTGAGTCAGGAGCGTTGACCGCGAGCGGAACGCCGATCTGTGCGCTCTCGCCGACGCAGGGGTCCGAGGGGATGTACGGGAGCGCGGTGACCTCGAGGTCGAGGAAGCGGTCGACGAGTGCGTGCAGGCGAGCGACAACTTCGTCGGCCTGCGCGCGCGACGTGACGCGGTTCGGAACGATGTAGGCGTGCTTCACACCCTGCTCCGTCGAGAGAACCTTGAGCGCCGCGTAGGCGTCGGCCATCGAGAGCGGCTCGGGATTCACGACCACGAGCGTGTCCGTGGGCGCGGAGGCCATCGTCGTCTGCAGCTGGCCAATACCGGCCGCGATGTCGATGACGAGCGTGTCGAAGCGCGTGGAGAGTCCCTGGACCATATCCAGGATGCGGCTCTGTGAGGACGCGCCGATGTTGGAGAGCGCGTAGCTACCGTTCAACGCCGGGAGCAGCGTGATGCCGTGCGCCTCGACGAGGCAGTTGTCGATGTTCTCGCCGCCGAGCGCATCGAGGACGTTCTTGTCGGGGGCGATACCGAGGAGAAGGTTGAGGTCCGCCATGCCCAGGTCGGTGTCGACGACGAGCGTCTTGGCCCCCTGGAGCGCGTAGGTGATCGCGAGGTTGAGCGCGACGGTGGACTTACCGACGCCGCCCTTACCGCCGGAGACCGCGATGGAGCGGCGCTGCGGGGTGGTGCGAACTGCGGGGCCGTCGCCGCCGCGGATCACGCGAAGAGTTGCTGCTTGATCGGTCACGGGGTGAGTCGTCTTTCAGGCGGCGCGGTGGCGGTTGTTGGTCTTGGTCAGACCGTGGGCAGCGAGCTCACCGACGCGGCGTGCGGTCGGCTGCTCCAGATCCTCGGGAACTTGCTGACCCGTGGTGACCCACGTGATCGGCAGGCGCGTGCGCTTCGGGGCAGCGAGGAGCTCGGGAATCGCGTCGTGCTCGTCGCACTTGGTGAACAGGAGGCGCTGCGGCGCGAGCGCCGTGTAGCGCGTGACGAGCTCGTCGATGATCGCCGTCGTCGACGACGCGGGAATCACGAGGTGCGTCTCGAGGCCGGCGATGGATGCGGTCGCAGCGGCGAGCTCGATGACGGACGCGACGTCCTTGGGCGAGCGGCCCGCCGTGTCGACGAGCGTCAGATCATCCTCGTCGTCGATCGCGTTCGCGAGGTCGCCCGCGCGCTCGCACACGGCAAGGTCGACTCCGATGAGGTCGGCGTAGGTGCGGATCTGGTCGACGCCACCGATGCGGAAGGTGTCCAACGTGATGATGCGGACGCGGCGGCCCTCGACGAGGGCGGCGTGCGCGGCGAGCTTGGCGATGGTGGTGGTCTTGCCGGCGCCGGTCGGACCGACGAGCATGACGACACGAGCGGTGCTCGGAGCGACGAGGACCGGCTCCTCGGGGATGATCTCGCGACGCTTCGCGAGGCCCTGCACGGCGGCGCTGATGGTCTCGGCCGACGCGATCTTCGCGATGTTCTTCGTCGGAAGCGGGGCGGCCGCGGCGTTCACGGCCATCTGCTCGACGAGCTGGCGGAGCGCGGCGATCTCGGACTCGAGCTTCGTGTTGTTCGTCGGCTGATTGCTCGAGCGAACCATCGCGCGTAGCGAGCGGAGCTCGGTGCGGAGCGAGGCCATCTGCTCCTCGACTTCCTTGTTGTCCTTCTGCTGCGCGAACGCCGGCGTGTTGTACGCCTGCTTCTGCGCGAAGGCGGGCGTGTTCGCGAGCGGCTTCGAGGACTCTTCCGTCGCCACCGACTCGTCGCCGTCGTCGATCGCCGCGGAGATTTCCACCGCGTGACCGAGGAGGCCCTTGCGAACCTGCCGAGAGGAGATGATCACGGCCTGGTCACCCAGCTCCGCCTTCACCTTCGCGATGGCGTCGCGCATCGTGGCGCCTTCAAACTTCATGATCCTCATGCGGCCTCCTGAGCGGTGATGACAGAGCGAGTGATGAACGGAACGGCGGGGTCGACTTCGCGGTAGCTCATGACGGCGAGACCGGGAACGTGGCGAGCAGCGATGCCAGCGACGGCGCGGCGCAGGTCAGGGGCGACGATGACGACCGGCGGCTCGTCGCGCATGGCGCAGTCGCGAGCCTTGGAGCCGAGCTCTTCGGTGAGCTTCGACAGGCCCTTCGCGCTGCGCGCGGTACCGTCGCGGAGCAACGCTTCGGCGCGCGGGTCGAGGACGATCGGACGGAGTGCACCATCCGACGACATCTGCGACCGGGTAAGCCGGCGCGCGAGGCGCTGGCGAACCATCTCGGTCAGATCGTCGGTGTTTTTGACGGCGTGGGCGTGGTCCGCGAGTGCCTCGAGGATGCTGCGCATGTCGCGAACGCTGACGCCTTCGCGGAGCAGATTCCTCAGGACTTGAATGACTTGGCCAACTGACATCATGGTGGGGATAAGTTCCTCGACGACCTTCTGGTTGTGCTTCGCAGCGATGTCGAGCAACTCCTGGGCCTCCCGACGACCGAGCAATTCATGGCCGTTACGACGGAGGATCTCGGTGATGTGGGTTGCAATGACGGCGGCACCGTCAACCACGGTGCAGCCCGCAGCTTCGGCGCGCGTGCGGTCGCTACCGAGCAGCCACTTCGCGGGCAGACCGAACGTCGGCTCCGTCGTCGCGGTACCAGGTAGGTGATCCAGCGCAGAACCCGTCGGGTCGATCGCGAGGTAGCGGTGCGCCTGGATCTCGCCCGCGGCGATCTCGACGCCGGAGATGAGGAGGCGATACGCGCCCGGCCGCATGCGCAGGTCGTCGCGGATGTGGACCGGCGGAATGATGATGCCGAGGTCGAGCGCGAGCTGCTTGCGGGTCGCGGTGATGCGCGAGAGGAGCTCGCCGCCCGCCTTGGCGTCGACCATCGAGAGCAGATCGAGGCCGACCTCGAGAGTGAGCAGCTCGACGGGCAGCGTGGCCTCGAGCTCCTCGCGGTGCTGCTTCTCGGTCGGAACTCCCGACGGAGAGACCGGCGCGTTCGGCTGACCGGCCTTGGCCTGCTGGGCCGTCGGCGCATCCGTATCCTCGTCGGCGATCGGGCCGTCCTTGCCCTTGCGCGACGCCCACATGGAGATGCCCGCGAGGCTGAGGAACACGATGTGCGGCATGCCGGGGAGCAGGCCGATGACGGTGAGCATCGCAGCGACGACCTGCAGCGGCTTCTTGCGCGTGAACAGCTGACCGCCGATGGACTTACCGAGCTGCGGAGCGTCGCCACGCGTGGTGAGGAGCGCCGCACCCGTCGAGACGAGCAGTGCGGGGACCTGCGCGACGAGACCGTCACCGATCGAGAGGACGGTGTAGGTCTGCGCCGCCTGACCGATGCCCATGCCCTTCTGGGCGACGCCGATGATGATGCCGCCGACGACGTTGATCGCGAGGACGATGAGTCCGGCGATCGCGTCACCGCGCACGAACTTGCTCGCACCGTCCATGGCGCCGTGGAACTCCGCATCCTGCGACACCGCTTTGCGACGAGCGCGCGCTTCCTTCTCGGTGATGACGCCCGCGCCGAGATCAGCGTCGATCGCCATCTGCTTGCCGGGCATCGCGTCCAACGTGAAGCGAGCCGAGACTTCCGAGATGCGCTCGGCGCCCTTGGTGATGACGATGAAGTTGACGATGACGAGGATCAAAAAGACGACGGCACCGACGATGAAGTTGCCGCCAATGACGAACTCGCCGAACGCTGCGATCACAGCGCCCGCGGCGTGCTTGTCGTTTCCGGTGAGGATGAGGCGCGTCGACGCGACGTTGAGCGAGAGGCGGAACAGCGTCACGAACAGGAGCAGCGACGGGAACGAGCTGAACTGGGTCGGCTTCTCGACGTAGAACGCGACGAGGAACGTCAGCGCCGACACGCAGAGCGACACGCCGATGAGCAGGTCGAACAGCATCGGCGGTAGCGGTGCGAGTGCCACACCGAGCACGCCGAGGAGGCCTGCTGCCATGATCCAGTGCCCGCGATTACTCTTCACGCTGGAGCGGATGTGCAGCGCTCGTGCCCGGCTAACCGGGTGCGATCACTGGAGTGCGGAACGCCGATGTCGGCAGCTCTGACGCTCTCTAGAAGAGACGATCGGCCGCGACTGACGATCGGATAGGGGTCATCGGCGACCGCCGCGCAGGCGGTACACGTAGGCGAGCACTTCGGCGACGGCCTTGTAGAGGTTCGCGGGGACCTGCTTGCCCTCTTTGACGTGCTTGTGAAGTGCGCGCGCGAGTGGCGGGCGAGCCATGATCGGAATCCCGTTCTGGCGCGCGATCTCGCGAATGCGTTGAGCCACGTCGTCGATGCCTTTTGCGACGACGATCGGCGCGCGGTCCTGGCTCTCGTCGTACCGGAGCGCGACGGCGTAGTGGGTCGGGTTGACGATGATCACGTCGGCCGTCGGAACGGTCACGGCGATGCGGCGCTTCGCCATCTCGCGGGCCTTCTGCCGGCGACGCATCTTGATCATCGGATCGCCTTCCGAGTCCTTGTGCTCGCGCTTCACCTCGTCGGGCGTCATCTTCATCTGCTCGGTCATCCGGCGCCTCGCCATGATGTAGTCCACCGCCGCGAGCGCGACGATCGCGCCGACGACGACGAGCAGCGACTTCTTCGTCACGGCCCACGCGATCTGACCGAGCTCGCCCGCTTCCACGGCGTGCGGAACGATGCCGCCCTCGAGTACGAGCAACACGACAGAGCCGATGGCCAGCATCTTCGCGAACGTCGTCGCCGTGCGCTGCGCCATCCCCTTGAGGCCGAACGCATTCCCGAGGTTCGACATCGGGTTCATCTTCGAGAGATCGAACGAGATTCCCTTGAGCGAGGGCGGCCATCCGAGCTGCACGCAGATCGTGAGGATCGAGACGACCGCGCCGCCGATCAGCGCCGGGAACGCGCCCTTCATGAACGTGTGGACGAGCGCGCCGGTCAGCCACGCCTGATCGCGGCCATCCGTCGCGAGCGCCGCGTTACGCGTGAACTCGAGCAGCGTCTCGATCGCGCCGCCCGCCGTCGCGAGGATCGCGATGACCGCGCCGATCAGCGCGCCAGCACCCACGAGCTCGCGCGAGAGCGCGATGTCACCACGCTTGCGGAAATCTGCTTTCCGCTTCGGTGTGGCTTCATGTGTGCGGTTCGGCTCTGACACCCAACGCCGCGTGGTGCAGCGAGTGTGCCAGTCAGCGTCGGGTCATTTGACGCTCACGCAGCGAGCTGCAGATCGTGAGCGAGAAGCATCTGCGCGCGCGCTCTGGCAGCAACGATCGTGGCCGCGGCGATATCGCCGATCTGCTGTTGGGACAGGACTCCATGCGCAGCGAGCTGGTCCGCGGAAAATGCCGTCAGCTCGGGGAGCTTCGGAGCAAGTTGTTCGTCGAGCTTGGCGACGCGAGAGGCGAGAGCCGCGCGAACGCCGCGCTGTTCGATGCACCACTCGAGCACCGACCAGCCGAGCTCGGCGTGCGTTCTCTCGTCGCGCGCGATCATCGCGAGCGCTTCCTTGATCGTCGGATCGGTCGCGGACTCCGATGCAGTGCGCGCGACCTCGGCGGCCACGCCCTCCGCGACACAACCGTCGACGAGCGTGCCGATCGCGAGGCGGATCGGATCGATCGTGCTCTCGTGTACCATCTGCAGCTCGACGATCGGTCCGGCGCTGATCGCCGTTCCCGCGTAGGCCGACGCGATCGCATAGCAGCGGCGAGCGTGGCGGATCTCGTCGAGAGCGGCGATGTGCGTGCGCTCCACCAGCTCTGATGGCGCACCAAGCGCGGCGAGATGCAGCGAGAGCTGACCGAACGCGGGCACGGAGGCGTGCTCCATCTGCGCGCTGATCGTCCACAGCTCGGCGAGAGTCGCGCGCTGCTGCTTGCTCAGGTGCTGCACGTTCACGCTCGTCGCGTCCGACCACGCCGTGCCGGTCGTGCGCTGTGGGAGCGCGGCTTTACCGTTGAGGCGCAGGATCCGGCCCTTGGAGCCGCCGAGGTCCAAGTGCGTGATGCCGTACCACAGGGCGATGACCCCGGCGCCGATACCGCCGAGCACGAGGCTACCGAACACCCGCGGCACCACGGAGCGCTTCTGCCGGCGCGGCTCGCTGGACGCATGAGGGCTCTGCCCTTTCACGACGACCTGCGCGGGCGGAATCTCGGCGTCCTTGGGCGCGACCTTGGGAGCCTTGATCGCACTTACTAACAGCAGGCTCGCGAGGAAGATGATGCAGCCGCCGATGATGTAGGGGATGGCGATCATCCGCCCATAATAGACGCGACAGGTGGGCACCGTGTGGCATTCACGCGGATGTCACGCTCGGATACCTGGCTTCGCGGTCAGTCGACCACGGCAACTAGCTTTGACGCTGCGATCCGTGTGTCGCTGGTCACGAGAGGCACTCCACGCACACGCGCCGTCGCGACGATCATGCGATCCGCGGGATCCCAGTCCCGCGTCCCGGCGAGGTTAGTCATCTCGTGAATCACTGCTGGGTCGATCGCGCAACGTTCCACGAGTGGTGCGGCCGTCGCGCGTGCGAGCCACTCGCCGAGCGGGAGCGTCAAGCGAACACGACCTGCTTCGACGAGAGCACCGACCTCCCACAACGAGATATCCGAGACGCCGAGCGCGTGGTCGTCGTCCGCGCGCGACAGCACGCGACGTTGTTCCCGTGAGAGCCGAGCCGTCTTCTCGAACCACCACAACAAGACGTGCGTATCGAGCAGCGCGATCACCGTCGCTTGCCCGGCTCGGCCGCGCGGCTCGAGCTCTCGCGCACCGCGTTCCATTGCGAGCGCGGCACGACCGGCGCGATGGTGTCGCTGAGGATCTCGACCGAGCCCACGAGCGAGTCTTGAACCGAGCCGGTCATGGCCGAGCTGGGAAGTATTCTCGCGAGCGGCTTGCCACGCTTCGTCACGAGCAAGGGCCGTCCCGTCCGCGCCACCTCGTCGAGGAGCGCGAGACAGCGTGCCTTGAACGCACTCACAGCGATCGACTTGGCGGACATGACCATAACAAATGACCATATGCCTCGGTACACGTCAACCCCTGACTGAACAGACAGGCCCCATCTGCTGGGCACGCGAGGCCTGCCCGACGATACTTCCGCCGTGCCTGCCATCGTCGACATCCAGGGCGTCAGTAAGACGTACAAGAACGACTTCACCGCGCTGAAGAAGGTCGACCTGCAGATCGAGAAGGGCGAGATCTTCGCGCTGCTCGGGCCAAACGGCGCGGGCAAGACGACGCTCATCAACATCGTCTGCGGCATCGTCAACAAGAGCACCGGGACCGTCATCGCGGATGGTCACGACATCGTCAAAGACTTCCGTGGCGCGCGCAGCAAGATCGGCCTCGTCCCGCAGGAGCTGTCGACGGACGCGTTCGAGACGGTGTGGGCGACGGTGAGTTTTTCGCGCGGCCTGTTCGGCAAGAAGCGCGACGACAAGCACATCGAGAAGGTGCTGCGCGAGCTGTCGCTGTGGGACAAGCGCCACAGCAAGATCATGACGCTGTCGGGCGGAATGAAGCGCCGCGTGCTGATCGCGAAAGCGCTGTCGCACGAACCGAGCATCCTGTTTCTCGACGAACCGACGGCGGGCGTCGATGTCGAGCTGCGCCATGAGATGTGGAAGATGGTGAAGGAGCTGCGTGAGAGCGGAGTGACCATCATCCTCACGACCCACTACATCGAGGAGGCCGAGCTGATGGCCGATCGCGTGGGCGTCATCAACAAGGGGGAGCTCATCGTCGTCGAGGAGAAGACGACGTTGATGAAGCGCCTCGGCAAGCGGCAGCTGCTGATCGTGGTGCGCACGCCGCTCGAGAAGCTGCCGAGCGAGCTCGAGGGCAAGAACGTCGAGCTGAACAAGGACGGCACGGCGCTGACGTACTCGTTCGACGTCTCGGCCGAAGAGACCGGCATCGCGCCGTTGCTCGCACAACTCGGAACGCTCGGCATCGAATTCAAGGATCTCCACTCCAAGGAGTCCTCCCTCGAGGACATCTTTGTCGGCCTCGTGCACGGAGCGAAGTCGTGAATATCCACGCGATCAAATCGATCTACCGCTTCGAGATGTCGCGCGCGTTCCGCACGTGGATGCAAAGCATTCTCGCGCCGGTCCTCACGACGTCGCTCTACTTCATCGTCTTTGGCTCCGCGATCGGTGGTCGCATCAAAGAGGTCGATGGCATCCCGTACGCGAGCTTCATCATTCCCGGCCTCGTGATGCTGTCGCTGCTCGGCGAGAGCGTCTCCAATGCGTCGTTCGGCATCTTCTTGCCGAAGTTCTCCGGAACGATCTACGAGTTGCTGTCGTCGCCCAATGCGCTCGGCGAGGTCGTCGTCGGCTATATCGGCGCGGCCGCGTCCAAGTCGCTGATGCTCGGCACACTGATCCTGGTCACCGCGCGCATCTTCGTGCCGTACCACATCGAACATCCGATCTGGATGCTCGCGTTCCTCGTGCTGACGTCGGTCTCGTTCGCGACGTTCGGCTTCATCTTGGGCCTGTGGGCCGACAACTTTCAGAAGCTCCAGATCATCCCGATCCTGGTCATCACTCCGCTGACGTTTCTCGGCGGCGCGTTCTATTCGATCCACGACCTCCCTGGCGTGTGGAGCAAGATCGCACTCGCAAACCCAGTGGTCTATCTGATCTCCGGGATGCGCTGGGCGTTCTACGACAAGGGGGACGTCGACGTGACGGTCAGCCTCTTCGCGATCCTTGGCTTCTTGATCGTGTGCTTGGGTCTCATCAGCTACATCTTCAAGTCCGGCTGGAAGCTCAAGAGCTAGTACACTAGCGGCCTTGCGCGCGGTCCTCCTCTCTTTACTGCTGGCTGCATGCGGACGGCTTCAATTCGACCCGACGGATGGCGGCTCGACCGTCGACGCGCAGATGGGCACGACCAACGTCGCGCCGCTGTACCCGCTGCACGGCGCGAACTGGAACGACTACGTGGCGAACACCGGTGGAGGAGCGACCGCCGCGACACGCCCGGATGCGGCCTGTGATCCGACGACGCGCAGCTACTTCAAGTGCCTGCACGGCGGCGAGCTCCGCACGTTCGCGACGAACGAGACATCGTGTGCGGGGCTCGCGGCGCATGACGACCTGAACGCGTTTGATTGGGTGTGCGACGGAACGGCGTCACCCGTCCGGTTCATCTCGCGCGGGCTCGCCGACGGCAAAGGACTGCGCGATCTCGTGGTCGCGAACGCGTGGCTTCCGAACAAGGTGACGGTGACGCGCGGCAACTCTCCCGTGTTCGTGACACCGAGCTCGGCATGGTGGACGAACCCTGTGGTCCCGCTACCGTCGAACCCAGCGATGGACGCGGCACCGCTGGCCCTGACGACCCCGGGCATCATCTACACGCAGGGGAGCAACGCCGACACGAGCGGTTATGCGATCCAGGGCGATGGCATCGCAGTGGTCACGCTCGGCGCGACGGAGCTCAAGTACAGCGGCTACCTGCAGCAATGGTGCAACACCGATGGAACCATCGGCACGGGTGGATTCCGCTCGATCATCTGCGCGGGCAACGTGCACTTCGCGTGGGTCGAGACGCGATTGCGCGGTGGACCGTTCCAGATCGTCGACATGATCGCGTTTCAGCAGGGCGTCACGTTCTCGCGCGTGCATGGTTCCCACGCGTATGCCGATGGAATGAGCCAGAACGGAATCTCGATCGATCCGGGCTCGTTGTTGGACTCGACGTTCTCGGATCTGGTCGACGAGTCGAGCGCGGATAGCGCAACGGGCTACGGAATCACGCTCGGAGGCGAGACGACCGACAGCGCGATCCTCACGTCGTCGGCCGCGAACAACCAGACCGGCTTCTATCTCGCTCTCGACGATACCTGCAAGAACACGATGGCCGGCAACGTGTCGGCGAACAACACGGGCCCCGGTGTCGAGGTTCACCCGACCGAGCAGTACTTCTCGATTATCCAGCACACCAGCTTCAACAACGGCGAGATCGGGTTGGGGCTGGCCGGCAACTACGGAAACTTCATCGCGATCACCGCGGTGCAGAACACGGCCGAGCAGTTCTCCTATCACGCGGCCGGCAATCCGTTCGACGAGGCCTTCACGAACTTCGCGCTCGTCGGTGTCGACCAAACGGCGGCAGCGTTTCTGCTGGAGTCGCCAAACACGGCGCGCGCCACCGACATCCTCGCCGCCGGTGGCAGCATCGGGATCGACGCGCGCACGATCAAGCCGACGTTCGCGGGTGACATCCTCGTCGGGGACAACACGACGGACTGCTCGACGCCAGGTGGGAACACGACGCTCGCCGCTCCGAACTGCGCGCACGGCCCGTCGCTCTCCATCCCTGCCATCACCGGGGTCGTCCCGGCGCAGGAGTTCGTCGGCCGCGTGACGACGAACGATGCGATCAACAACTCGGCCCAGATGAACGGCACGAGCGCGTTCCCTCCGAACGATTGGGGCTCCTTCTCGAACCCGTTCCGCGGCTGGGGGCATGCGTCGACGGCCGTCTTCGACGCGGCGGGCCCGTGCGCGAGCACGCAGAGCTGCCAGCTATACGACTGGCGACTACGCGCCGACGCTCCGACGCTGCTGAATCACTTCGGCGCGTTCCCGACGGACGGGTCATGCCCCAGTGCCGTCGATGCGCGCGTGGCGACGAACGTGCTCCTGAATGTCGACGCTCCGGTGAACCGCAAGTACTTGCGCTCCGCGTTCGAGATCCTCGACCCGTGGGTGAACCCGAACGGCAACTACGACGGCATCTGCGAGTCCAACGAGGCGTGCCTCTACACGCCCAACATCGGCGCATATCAAGGCAGCGGCGACCTGATGACGACGACATGCGCCCCGTTCCAGGACGGAAACGGCATCGCGAACGTCACGATCTACGCGTATCCGACGAACGGCGAATAGCGATCAGTGAGCGACGGCTCGTGCGGCGGCGTCGATCGCATCCGCAACGGCTTGCGGTTGCGAGATATAGGCGGCGTGACTGCCTCGCACTTCTGTGATCGTGGCATTCGCGCGCGTGGCCATCTGCCGCTGAACAGCCGGCGGAATGATGCGGTCCTCCGTCGACAGCACATACCAGCTGCGATGGTCCTTCCACGCGACCGTCGTGATGGGCGTGCCGAACGCGACGCCGGCCGGCGGGATCTGCGACTCGGCCAGGAACGCCGCTTGGGCCGGTGGAAGATCCTGCGCGAATGCCTGCGGGAACGCCGCACTGTCGAAAAACAGGAATCCATCCTCAGACGGCTTGATAGGAGGCGGTTGTCCCGCCTCAGTTAGCTTCATGATCGACTCTCCCGCGTCGGGGACGAACGCCGAAACATAGACGAGCCCCGCGACGTTCGGGGCATCTCCTGCCTGCGTGATCACGGCACCGCCGTACGAATGACCTACGAGCAATGCTGGACCATCCTGTTGTGCAAGCACGCGATCGACCGCTGCCACGTCGTCGGCAAGTGAGGTAAGCGGGTTCTGCACGATGCTCACGTTGTAGCCACGGGCGCGCAGCAGGTCGTAGACCGGTTTCCAGCCCGAGCCGTCGGCCCATGCGCCATGGACGAGAACGATATTCTTCATCTTCGGTGTCTCCTGAGGTTGAAGGGATGCGGTCCGAGGCTGTGCGGAAGCACACGCCCCGAGAGAGAGAGCGAGCAATGCGGAGGTGAGAGTCTTCATTTGTCTGGTTCCTTGTTCGTCCAGAGGCGGACGGTTGCGATCGACGCCTGCGTATAACCAGGCGGCTTCGAGTCGATCCCGAACGGGGACTGACTCGTCATCGTGTTTGTTGTCAGGAGGCCTCCGACATAGGGAGGCGGCGCACCGCTCAACACGAGTTGGCAGCGCACGGGATACAAGCCTGTCTCCGGAACATCTATCCCGAGAGCGAGGCACTCACCGATCCCGTGAACCGAGATCGAGCCGAGTCGAATCTCGGCGTAAAAGTTCTGTCGAGCGGGAGTATCGGTCGCGCCGAAGCAACCATGAAGCTCGGCAACGCGCGCTGCTTTCGCGTCGATGATCCTGCCGTCGTCTACGCGCGTCTGAACGCTCCAGAACGAGAACGAGCGTTCGGCGTCCGTCGGGAACGGCTCGAATCCCGTCTTCGCACGCGCGCACCACTCCGCCACAGGTTCTGCCGGTTCGCGAATGCTCCGCAGCACGTACACTTCTTCGTGGGATGGGACGGGCGGCGCGGCCCGCGGGAGCCAACCGATGCCGCGCGCGTGGAGGCTGTGGATGTAGAGGTGGTCCGCCGTCTCGGTCGCGCCCGTTGCTTCGGGATACGCGGCGCGCGGGTCCTGCAGATCTTCGAGGACGTGGCCCTCTTCGTCGATCGCGAAGACATGGCCGTACGACGCACCCAGCGGACGCATGGAACGAGGCAGTCGCAGCATCACCTTTCGAAAGAACGGACGACGCGCGAAGTTGTCCGCAGCGGGGTTCCGCGGCTTGAACAGCCCGACCCAGATCCGACCGTCGCGACCGCGCATCAGGTTGTCGGGATAACCTGGGAGATTCTCGAGCAAGACCTTCGCTTGCGGAGAGCCGCCCTGCACGTCGACGTCTGTCGCGTGACCATCGATCTTCCAGATCCGATAGCGCCCGGTCTCGTTCACGAACAACGTATGTCCGTCGGACGACAGCGCGATTCCGTTCGCAAACGACAACCCGTGCGCGACAATGCGTGTCTCCTTCGTGATGGGGTCATACGCGAGCACACGCCCCGTCGCCGACTGCTCGATGACGTCGAGGAAGCTCGCCTCGAAAGTCCCGCCCCACTCCGCCGGGGAGAACCGCGTCGACGCATCCGTGAAGTAGCACGTGC
Organism: Kofleriaceae bacterium; assembly: GCA_036499725.1. Classification (GTDB taxonomy): domain Bacteria; phylum Myxococcota_A; class Polyangia; order Haliangiales; family Haliangiaceae; genus JABFXX01. Next base: position 41,893 of record DASYDE010000008.1, on the reverse strand, counting down.
CATCCGGGGCCACGACAACCGCGTCGGCGTAGCGAATCCGATCGCCCCCACTCACGCGATCTGTCAGCGTGGTCACGCGCGCATCGGGCGAGATGGCAACCAGGCCCTTCATCGCGTCCGCGGCGATCAGCTGGCCGTGAGCGTCGAACGCGAAGCCAAGGACTCTCCCGCCCGTGTTCGCAAAGACGTTCTGGTTCGTACCGTCGGGATCCATGCGCAGCAAGTTGCCGCTGGTCATCGCGGCGTAGAGCTTGCCGTCCGGTCCGATCGCGATGTGCTCGGGTCCGTACTCGCGCCCCACGTCGATCATCCGGAGCCCCGCCAAATGCGTGTTCGGAGCGAACTCTCCCGTGAATCCAGGTGCCGTGGGAGCGGGCCACGATCGCGGATCTGCAGGAACCGGCCACAGACAGAAATAGCCGAGCACGACGACCACGAGACCGCCGAACCCGATCGCGATCCTTCTGACGAGACTCATGCCTCCTCCGAGCCGCGGATAAACGAGCCGTGGAATCCGAGCGGAATTGCGCGCGGAACATCCGCACTGGCCACGAGGTCCATCGTCTTCGCATCGATGATCGCGAGTGTCGAGACGTCGCCGTACTTGCGACTTCCGACGGATAACAGAACGCCGTCGTCCTCGTCGCTGCCATCGGGTCGCGCGACGAACACTGGCTCGCCATAGATATTGGCGCTGTCGGAGAACACATTCACCGCCCCCGTCGTCACATCGACCTTGACGATCGATGACTCGTATCCGCCGTCAGCGCGCGGACGATCGGCCGCTCCCCACGCGTAGCGGTACGGACGACCGTTGACGCGGCGATAATTCGTCGACGGGAACTCGAATCCCGCGTCGCACAGCGCCTCACGCTCGGCGCGACGTTTCCCACGACTCATCGTGATGCGAGTCAACGTGGGACGCAGATCGGGAAGCTGGTCGATCATGCGTTCGACGCGCAACTCGTCCATGATCGATGCGCTCTCGTACGCGAGCACGTCCAGGATCGTTTCGCCGTCGCGCTCGAACGCGTTGACCGTGTGGAATACGAACATCGGATCGGTCTCGTATTCGGTGACCTCTCCCGTTGCACGGTCCATCACGACCAAGCGCGTGCCGTCTTCGGGGCGCCAGTCGAAGTGATCGATGAATCCGCGATTCGACCACAGCATATCGAGCGGCCTCACGTTGAACGGATGCGCGACGAGGATCGCGTGCGCGGAGGTGAGTCCGAACGCGTGAAGATACGGGACGCGCTTCGTTGGCCACGCCCCGACGACGGTCCGGCTGCGCTCGCTCGCACCGTGGTCATAGATCGACACGACTCCGCTCGCACCAAATCGCGTCGTGAAGTTAACAACGCGATCGTTGTCGAAGTCGTAGTGCGGATGCGCGCCCGCGACCGTGCCGCCAAGTTCGTCGTCGTACGGAACCGTACCGAGCGATTGCAACGACGTCGCATCGATGCGCATCTGTCGATCGCCCTCCGTCAACGCGACGAGATCGGGCCCCATCCTCACAATGTTGACGTTCGTGTTGTCAGTGATCCGTTGGATCGGTTGGACGAGCCTCTGCCACAACGAGCGACCCGTTGGAGTTCCGAAAGAGCCGAGCCGCGTCGGGCCATGCGCGATTTCTTTCGCCGCCTCGCTCTCGAGAAGACGAGACTGAAAACCGATCGAGGACGCGCCAATACGGAACGCGTAGATCATGCCGAGACCGTCGAACCAATGCCTCGCGTGCCAGCGACTCGCCTCGAACACCGCTGGGCACGTCCGCATGAGATCGCCGCGCAACCACGCGGGTGTCGTCCCAACGACTGCGGCGGCAATCGTCGATGGAACTGCTGCGGAATGTCGGAACGGAGAGATGGACTCGATGCTCATACGTTGCTCCTAGAGGACGGGCGGTGGTGCGTCGTGGTCGGCGGCCCAGCCGCCGTGAAACGTGAACGGCACGCGAACAGGCAAGCGGATCGTCGCGATCGGTTCGCCCGCGAAATCCTTGGCTTCGAGAATGACGACGTCGCTGCGATGACTCGCGGGGTCGTAGACGCACGACATGATCCAGCCGTCGTCCTCGTCTACAGCGCCGGGCTTGCGGACGAACACGGGCTCGGATGTCATGCGACCGCGTCCGTAGTCGTGGGTCTCGGTCGTTCCGCGCTTCAGGTCATGCTTCATCGCGGGACCGAACTCGACGTGGTCTCCCCAATGGGCTGTATAGACAAAGCGATAGTCCTTGCCGCCGTGACGACCATTGATGCGCGGGAAGTCGTTGCCGCGATCGTCGATGACGGTCTCGCTGATCTGCCCCGTCGAGCGATTCAGCGTCCAGCGCACCAGGATCGGAGCACCCTCGTCGGGACCGTTCTGGTCGGTGCGAAACATGCTCGGATGCTTCGGCAGGTCGATGATGGTGAGATCTCCGTCGTCGTACGCATTCGCGAAGTGAAACGCGAAGCAGCGCGGTGTTTCGAACCACTGCAGCTTCGACACGTCGCCATTGCGCGGGAGAAGGCCAATGCGCGAGGCCCGGCTCTCGTCCCATAACCACGGAAAGTTGGTGTGAGCGCGCTGTGGCTGGAACGTGACAGGAAAGTCGGGAACGATGATGAACGACTGCGTGAACGTCATGTCGTGGATCATCGGGATGTGCGGCAGATCGATCTTTGCTTTCGTCACCGCGCGTCCGTCGCGCCCGACCGAGATGTAGCGAACAGGTTGGAATGGCTCGTACGCGAGCAGGTGTTGCTCGCCAGTGACGGGATCGAACTTCGGATGTCCCGAAAACCCAGCCTCGAGCGTTCCGTCGAAGTCGGTCCGCTGCACGCTCTCCAGCTCGTAGTCGAGCTCGACAGGTAGATTGCCGGCTTCGACGACCGCGCACAGCTTGCCGCCAACGAGCGTCAGGTTCGTATTCACGCTCGTGTCGCGCTTGCCCTTACCGGGCCCTGGAATCGGACTGCGGCCACGGACTTTCGCGGTGTGGGTGTCGAGGATAAAGCGGCTCCGAAACCACTCCGCTTTCCCACCACGGAGGCGCAGACCGTGCGCCATGCCGCTTCCCGCAAACCAGTGATAGCCCTTGGTCCAGATGGGATCGGGCTCGTCGACTGGGTTGGGTCCGATGCGGAAGAAGCGTCCGCTCAACGTGTCGGGAATGCGACCGATCACTTCGAGGTCGAACGCCGTCACTTCGTTCTTGAGCGGCGCGAAGTTTCCCGCGAGGTACGGCGCTCCCGTGCTCGACGACCCGTTTGTCTCGTTCATGACGCCAGCCTGCGGCGGCACGATGTCGATCGTCGAGTTAAGCCCAGTCAGACGTAGGGGTGTGCGTTTTACCGAATTTAACCCTCTGCGTTCTCGAGGGCTGTCGTCGTCGGTTTACGCTGCTCTCATGGTGGGGGAGCAGTCCTTTAGGTTTGGGCCATTTCTGCTTGTTCCGGCTCGGCAAGCGCTGCTTCGCGGCGACACGCCGGTCCGGATCGGCGGACGCGCGCTCGAGATCCTGGCGGCGCTCGTCGAGAAAGCTGGCGATATCGTCACGAAAACAGAGCTGATGGCGCGCGTGTGGCCGGATACGACGGTCGAGGAGAGCAACCTCAAGGTCAACATCGCGGCGCTCCGCCGAGCCCTCGGAGAGTCCCCCGGCGAGCCGAGCTACATCGCGACGATCGTTGGACGCGGGTATCGTTTTGCAATCGCCGTCGAGACGATGGGCGACGGTCCTGATCCTGGTCGCGATCGACTGCCGACGTCACTGCGACGCAACAACCTGCCAGCACCGACAACGCGCATCTTTGGCCGAGAAGCGGTGATCGACAGCCTCCGCCGGGACCTCGAGGCGGCGCGGTTGATCTCGATTGTCGGGCCGGGTGGCAGCGGGAAGACCACGGTCGCGCTGGCTGTCGCCGAAAAGGCGCTCGGATCGTTCCGTGACGGCGTGTGGCTCGTCGATCTGTCGTTGCTCCAAGGACCAGATCTCCTCGCCACGGCCGTGGCAGGTGCGATCGGCGCTGCCAAGCACGTACCCGATGTACTCGCGGCGGTGTGCGAGCACGCGAGCACGCGAGAGATGCTGCTCGTCCTCGATAGCTGCGAGCATCTTGTCGAAACCGCCGCCGTCGTCGCGTCAGCGCTGCTGGCTCACGCACCTCGCGTGAAGATCCTCGTGACGAGTCGCGAGCCCCTCGTGATGCTAGGAGAACGAGTGCGTCGCCTCGACGGTCTTCCGAGTCCACCGCCGGACATGGTGGTGACAGCAAGAGAAGCGCTCTCCTATCCCGCGATCCAGCTGTTCGTCGAACGCGCGACAGATCGCCTCGAATCGTTCGTGCTGTCCGATGCCGATGCACCCGTCGTCGCGTCGCTGTGTCGCAGCCTCGACGGCCTCGCTCTCGCGATCGAGCTCGCGGCGACACGCATCGACGCGTTCGGTGTTGCGGGCCTCGTGCAACAGCTCGACGATCGTCTTCGGCTGCTATCAGGACGGCGCGCAGGACCGGAGCGCCAGCGAACGCTCACCGCGACGATCGATTGGAGCTACAGCTTGCTGACGCAGGAGGACGCCGCGCTGCTCCGCAACGTGTCCGTCTTCGTAGGTACGTTCGAGATCGCGGGCGCAGCGGCCGTCGGCTCCTTGCCCGTCCCGCAAACGACGTATGCGCTCGCACAACTCGCGGCGAAGTCCCTGCTCGCCATCGACCTGGATACGACCGGCATTGCGTATCGCCTCCTCGAGACGACGCGCGAATACTGCGTGGCCCAGCTCCGGGAGAGTTGCGACGAAGCCGCCGCGCGCCAGCGGCACGCCGAGTACGTCTGTCGAATACTCGAACGCGGTGCGCTCGAGTGGACACAGCGCCCGGCCCGCGATTGGGTTGCCGCTTACGGTCCCGTGCTCGGCGATCTCCGCGCCGCTCTCGCATGGGCCGACGGCGATGAACCGATCAAGCGACCGCTGCGTCTTCGTTTGACCGTGGCCGGCCTCGCGTTATGGAACCACCTCTCGCTCACCGCGGAGTGTCAGGCCCATGCCGCTCGTGCTGTCGAGGACCTCGCGACGGTGGGCATTGCCGGTACCCAGATCGAGATGATGCTGCAGCTCGCTCTGGCGGCGACCAGCATGTTCACGCAGGGCCTGAAGCCGGCAACGAGATCGGCGATGCAGCGCGCGCTGGACATCGCGATCAAGCTTCGCGACACCGAGCATCACCTGCGCATCCTGCGCATGAAGGCGAGCTACGAGCTCATGCTCGCCGAGAACGAGCAAGCGACACGAACGCTCCAGCAATTTGTCGAAGTCTCGTCTACGCGTGATCCATCTGCATTGCCCGATGGAGAAGCATTGCTCGGCATCGCGGAGATGGCGCAGGGGCAGTTTCCACCCGCGGTCTATCGCCTCGAACGACTCTTCGAGCGCGAGCTGAACGATCCGAGTCACACGCGGTTCGCTCGGTTCCTAGCGGATCGCAATGTCGACGTCGCGACGGCTCTAGCCATTGCGCAGTGGCACGCGGGACGGCCAGACACCGCAGCACGGACAGCCGAGATCGCGGCAGAGTGGGCAACCGCGTCCAAACACGAGCTCTCGCTGTGTAACGCGCTCTCGATCGCGACCTGCCCCATTCTCTACTTGAACGCGCGCTACGCCGACTGCGAGCGCTACGTCGCGATCCTGGAGAACCAAGTGGAGCGACACGGGATCCTCCTGTGGCGTCCAATGGCTCTGCTCTATCGCGGACTCTTGACGTGTGCGCGAGAGCCGCATCCGGTCGAAGGAGTAGCGACGATCGAGCGCGCGATCACGGAGTTTCGTGCGGTGAACAACGTCGCGCAGCTGTCCTACTTCTTCAGCATGCTTGCCCAGGGCCTGATCAAGTGCGGTCGCTACGATGACGCGAACAAGGCGCTCGAATCAGGGTTCGAGTGCGTGCGGCTCGGCAACGTCGTGGGCACCCTGCCCGAGCTGCTGCGCATCCAAGCGACGATCCGAGCCCTCGAAGGAGAATGGAAGCGAGCAGAGGAACTGCTCGTCGAATCGATGTCGATGTCGCAAGACCTCGGCGCGCGCGCATGGCGCCTGAGAGCAGCGAACGACCTCGCGCGGCTACTGACGACGCGATCCCGCTCGAGCGAAGCACGGTCTACCCTCACTCCGGTTCTTGCCGATTTCAGCGAGGGATTCACCACGCCAGATCTCGTGACTGCAGCGGCGCTGCTCGCTGCGCTCGACTGACCTATTGCGCGAGATATCCGCCGTCGATCACGAGCTCCGTGCCCGTGACGAAACTCGACTCTTCGGACGCGAGATACAGGCAGCCGTACGCGATCTCCATCGGGGTACCACCACGCTTCATCGGGGTCGCCGCGATCACGGCAGCGTTGAGGTCGGGCGCCTGCGCATCTGTGAGGGGTGTGTGGATGAACCCGGGATGTACGGAATTCACGCGGATCCCGTCGGCGACATACGTCATGGCCGCGTTCTTCGACATGTTCCGAACCGCTCCTTTCGCCGCGTGATACGCGTGAGCCCCCGACACCGCGGCGCTACCCCAGATCGACGAGATATTCACGATCGATCCCGTGCGCCGGCGTCGCATCACACGGATCGCTTCACGCATCCCGAGGAAGACGCCCGTCTGATCAACCGCGATCATACGCGACCACGCCGCGAGGTCGAGATCGAGCAGTGACTCGTAGGCGATAACCCCCGCGTTGTTGATCAAAACGTCGAGGCGGCCTGCTTTCTCGACAATGCCGTCGATCGCAGTCTGCCAATCGGATTCGCGCGTGACATCGAGCGAGAGAGAGAGAACTCCGGCCGGATAGGACGCCGCCGAAGGAACGATGTCGGAGGCGAATACGTTCGCCCCCTCGCGAGCAAACAGCTCTGTGACGGCGCGGCCGATACCACTCGCGGCGCCGGTGATCAGGACCACTTTGTTTTGTAAACGCATGACTCACTCATGCGCGCGACCGCGATCGTCGTCGAGTGAAGTGCGGTTAAGCGTGGTTAGCTACGCGACGAGGACGGGCAGCTTGCCGGTCTGCATCGCGCGATAGCGCGCCGTGAGCACGGTGGCACCTTGCGCGACGGCGAGCTCCGGCTGATCCGCGCGGATCAGCTTGTCGGCGCCGAACACGTCGGCGCATGTCTGGCGAAAGATCGGAATCAACGCGCCGCCACCGACGAGGCCGCACACGTGAACGTCGTCAGCAGTCCAATTGCACTTCGCGAGCAAGCGCTCGATGACGCCCTTCACGCGCTCCATTTGTGAGGCCCACGCGCGCTCTGCATAGGGACGATCGATACTCACGCGCAGGTCGGTGCGGGCACCTTCGTGCGTGTACGCCTCGCGCATGTGGAGCGGCGTCTCCGTATTCGTCGACAGCTGACGCTTGGCGGACTCGCAGCGCATGACGAGCTCGGTCCACTTGGTCTTGTCGGTGGAGATATCGAACTTGGAGCGCTTGTAGATCACGCCGCCCACGGCCGATGCGAGCGAATCGTCGAGATCGTCGCCACCGAGCCAGTGATCGCCACCGATCGCGACGGGCGTGAAGCGCAGACCGCGCTGCTCGACGGCAGAGACGTCGAACGTGCCGCCGCCGAAGTCCGCGACGACGATGTTGCGATCGATGTTCTGTGTGTGGAGATCGAGCGCGAGCGATGCGGCGACAGGCTCGGCGATCGTGTCGAGGAGCTCGAGGTGCGCGATCCTCGCCGCGCGGATCAGGGCTTCGCGATACTTCGGAGGCGCGCCGGCAGACATTGTCATCACGGCCTTGCTGATGCGAGTGCCAAAGCGCTGCTCGGCGAGGCCGCGCACGTAGCCAATGATCGATGCAGCGACTTGTTCTGGCGCCTGGGGACCCGAGCGCAGCTTGAACATCGGTTTGGGTGTGGACAGCTCCAACTTGAGCGGCGTCGAGGCGGCGTATCGGCGCACCAGTTCATCTGTCGAGCTGAGACCGAGCAGGCGCTTGACGGAGCGAATGACATTGGACGGCTCTCCGATCTGCCGGGCAACTGCGCGCCGACCGACGAGCGTCTCGCCCTTGTCGGGGATGTAGACGACCGACGGAATGACGCTGTCACCGGCGTCCTGGACGAGCTCGATGCGGTCGTTGATCAGAACACCCGCGATCGTCGACGACGAGCCGAAGTCGATACCGAGAACTAGCTCGTGAGTCATAGAGTTCCTTGCAGCACGTCGAGGGCCGACCGCGCGTCGTTCAGGAGGCCACCCACGAGCTCACCCGAGGTCGCGAGAAGGACGATCCCGCCGAGCACGAGGACCGCTGGTAGAGCGATCGAGAAGATGTTCGCTGCTGGCGCCGCGCGGTTGATCAGCGCGAGACCGACATTGCCGACAAGCGAAGCGAGGATGATCGGCGCCGCGAGCGCGAGCCCGTGGCTGAATGCGGACGTTCCCTCCGCGAGGAGTTGCGGGCCGAGGAGCGCGAGCTGCCCGATGGTCGCCGGCGATGCGCTCGCCGATTGGACGATCGACTCGAGGCCACCCGTCGCGAGGAAGAGAAGGCCTGCGACCGACGTGATCATCATGCGAAGCGTGCCGGCGGATTCGCCAGCGTTGTGGTCGAACTGCGACGCGAAGCCAAGGCCGAGCGAGAGGCCCATGAGCTGCCCCGCGACCGCTGCGCGCGACATCACGAAGCGCGCTGTGAGGCCGGTGAGAAGACCGACCGCGAGCTCCATGATCGCGACGCCCGCGACATCGGAGAGCAACAGTCCCGGGCGATTCGGCCCGACGACAAACGCGATCACGAGAACGAAGATCAGGCGAGCGCGCGTGGAGACACCCGTGTCTCCGATGACAGGCGCCGTCGCCGCGAGCCCACCCGCACGGGCAAGCACTGCGACGAACGCGCCGATCTGCGGCTCGGTGATGGTCACGGACTGCCCTGAGCCTGTGCGCTGTTGACGTTGGAGACGAGAGAGGTCTGGTTCGCGTCGACGTGCGCGTTGAACGATTGCTTGGTGAACTCGCCGAGCCTGTCGAGCGCCCAGTGACCCGAGACCGCGATCACGACGAGCGCGACACCGAGCTTGGGAAGGAAGGACAGCGTGGACTCCTGGAGCTGCGTCGCGGTCTGGATGATCGCGACCGCGAGACCCACGCCAAGACACGCGAGGAGAAACGGTGCGGAGACCTGGACAACGACCGACAGCGCGGAGCGCCAGAGGTCGAGAACCTGGTCAGGAGTCACGCGCCCGCTCCCTTGAGCAGCGAAGCGACGACGAGGTGCCAGCCATCGATCATGACAAACACGAGGAGCTTGAGCGGCAAGGCGACCGTGGCAGGCGGCACCATCACCATGCCGAGCGACGTGAGGACGGCGGCGGCGATGAGGTCGATGACGAGGAACGGCAGCAGGATCGTGAGGCCGATCTCGAACGCCATGCGGAGCTCCGAGACGATGAACGCCGGGATGCAGATACGCATCGGGACGTCGTCGACCGTCGTGGGGCGCGGCGCGTTGGACACGTCGTAGAACAACTGCAGATCGGAGTCCGTCGTGCGCGTCAGCAGGAACTGGCGCAGCGTCGGCGAGGCGGCGTCCCACGCCTGGGCCTCGGTCATCTCACCGGCGATGTACTGCTTGCCGCCGTTCTCGTACATCTTCATCGCGACGGGCGCGGAGACGAACACCGACATGAAGATCGCGAGGCCGACGAGCACCTGGTTCGGCGGCGCAGACGGCGTTCCCATGCCGGTGCGAACGAAGCCGAGTACGACGATGAAGCGGACAAAGCAGGTGCAGGAGAGGACGATGGCGGGAAGGAGCGTGACGACCGTCAGAAGGACGATCATGCTGACGGCACCCATGCCGCCGCCGTGCTGTGCTTGCTGCGCGGCCTGCGTCGCTTGCGCGGTGAGGTCCACCGGGTTCATCGACGTGCACCCGTCGCGGCGAGGATTTCCTTCGCCCAGATGGCGTCAGCGTCGGCGTCATCCGTCGCGACGTCGTCAGAAATGGCAGGCACGTTCGTGCGGGCGCGGAGCTTGAGCAGGCCAGAAACTGCCGTGCTGGTCGCTTTGGGCGCCGACCTCTCCGTCGGGGCGATACCAAGTGCGGTCATTTCCGGCAGTGCTGCAGTGAGCGGGCCAATGTCGTTCTGATTCGCGATCGCGGACTTCTTCCAGTTGCCGAGCGTCGTGACCGACGTGCCCGTGACAGCGACGACGATGTCGCGACCACCTGCCTGCAACCACACGATCTTCGCCTTACCGCCGAGCGACTTCTGCGCGATCACTTCGATCGAGCTGCCCTTCTCGGCGGGGTTGGCTTTCTTGCGCTTCATCCAGGCAAAGCAACCGACCGCGGCGAGACCGAGCGCGATCATCATCGAGAAGTTGCGGCTCTGCGTCGGCTCGGTGGCGCCGCCGATCTTCGCCGACTTCGCATCCGTCTTCGTCTCCTTGGGAGCGTCGGTCTTCGCCGCGACCGTGTCGGTCTTCGGCTCTGCTGCCTTCGCGACAGGAGCAGGTGAAGGTGCGACAACCGCCGCCGCCTTCGGAGCTTCGATCGCGGGGACCGTCGCCGTGACAGGCGCCGCGGCCACGACCGGCTTCAGCTCTTCTGTCTTGGGCGCGGGCTGCGAGATCTCGTTGGACTTCACGGGCACCGGAGCAATTGCCGCCGCCTTCGCCGCAAGCTCGGGCGTGAGCGTCGGCTCGGGGAGGTCGGCCGTGGTGCCCGCCGCCGGCAGGACGCGCGGGACGATGATGTGGAGGTCGGTGCCGACCTGGATGACCTGCGATTGCTTCGACAGCGCGAGAACACCGTCGTGCTCGTACGCGAGCTTCACCGACAGGTTCTTCTGCGCGCCGTGGCCGGTGAGCTCGATCAGCTTCACCGTCTTGTCGTTCGAGTACTGGCCCTGCGTGAGGGTGCCACCGTCGACCGGGATCTCGAGGCGCGAGCGAACCGTCTTGAGGTCCGTCTTGAGCGCCTTCATGTCGTGCGCGATGACTTCGACGGCGTTGCCACGGTCGAGGACTTCGACCTTGTTGTCAGCAGACGCCGCGCCAGCGGTGAGAGCGACGAGGACGATGGAGGTTGCGAAGCGCATTACGCGCCTTCCTTTCCGCCGACGAGCTCGACGATGCGGATGCCACATTTCTCGCCGACGGCGATGGCTTCAGCGCGAGCAACGATGCGGCCGTTGACGCGAACGTCGAGCGGCGCGCCCGTCGGAGTATCGAGCGTGATGATCGAGCCCGGGCCGAGGTGAGCGGCGAGCTCGGAGAGATTCATGCGCGAGCGACCGAGCTCGACCGTGACCTCGAGCGGAACGTCATGCAGGAGCGCCTCGATGGCGCGCGGGTCGAAGCTGGCATTGTCGAGGGAATCACTCATGACTTTGTTCCTTGTCCGTGGACGACAGATTCGATTTGCACAGCGAGCACACCGCGGCACACAACCGGACGCGCCCACGCCTTGAGCACGCCTTCGCAGTAAACGGGGACGCGCGAGTCGACGAACCCGCGCAGGGTGAATTGAGAGCCGGGCTGCAGCGAGCGGAGCTCGTGGAGCTTCATGCGGAGCGTGCCGAGCTCGGCTACAACCTCGACGGGCACGTTGGAGAGCGCGTTTGCGATCTTCTCGGCGTTCGCCTTGAACGCGGCGAGCGCGGCGGGGCGAGGAGCGAGGACCTCAGCGCGGACGTAGGCGGAGCACTTGCCGCTCACTGCGCCGCCGAACGAGAGGTTGACGCGCACGATGCTGCGCGACTCGATGATGCGCGCGACGAGAGCAAGGTCCGTCGACGGCGCGATCTTGGTACCGAACGCGTCCGACCACGCCTGGATCCAGCCTTCGCCGAGCTGCTGGCCGGTCGGCTGGAACAGGCGGAGCGACACCGAGCTCGGCGCGCGATCCGGATCCGTCGTCGGAGCGGCAGCGCCGCAGCGCTTGGCAGCCGCGATGTCGATCACGCCGCCGTGGGCGCTGATGACGATCTCGGCGCCGTCTGCACCGGCGAGGCCCGCGACCCAACCGCCGCGAAGCTCTTCCTTCGCCATCGTGCCGTCGATGATCTCGGCGCCGATCACGTCGAGCGACCACTGACCCGGAAGACCGCTCTTGAGCGTCTTCGTCATCAGGCGAGCGGCGCGGGTCGCGAGGGAGATCAGCGCGGGGCGCGCAATCTCGGCGATCCGGTCATCGGAGAGGAGCGCGAGCCGGGTCGGCTCGACGTCGGTCTGCGCTGATGTGCGACGAGGTGCACTCTCGCGCATGGCAGCCTGGATGGCTTCCATCTCCTCGGGGTTCAGCGTCGCTTCACTCACGTCCCCAGGTTTTGCAGCCGCTGTGCCGCGCTAACTAGGCGGAACATCAGGAGGCTAAGCCGCGACCGTCGGCGGCTCTGACGATCAGCGCTTGAGGTTCACGACCTCTTGGAGCATTTCGTCAGCCGTGCTGACGGTCTTGCCGTTCGCCTGGAAGGCGCGCTGATACGCGATCAGCGTGACGAGCTCGGTCGAGAGGTCGACGTTCGACTGCTCGAGCGTGCCCGACATGGTCGCACCGCGACCGCCCTTGCCGGCCTCGTCGATGACCGCCTGCCCGCTCTCGTTGGTCGCGACGTAGAGGCTGTCACCGTCGCGGCGCAGGCCTTGGTCGTTCTGGACCTGGGCGATCGCGAGGCGCGCGACCTCGAACGTGTCACCGTTGTTGAACACGCCCTCGACAGAGCCGTTCGGGTTGATGTGCACGTCGGTCAGCTGACCCGCCGCGCGACCGTCGACATCGACGGATTGGATCGCCGATGCGTTCGCCGTGTACTGCGAGCCTTTGAATCCCGTCCCGCCGCTGGCGATGTCGTCGCCGAAGTTCAGCTGGATCGCCTGACCAGGGGTCGCGTTCTTGAAGTCCGCGGTGAGAGATCCGGACTGCGATTGAAGAGAGTCGTCCGTGTTGAACCCGAGCGACGCGGTACCGATCTCGACGGGCGTACCAGTCGTTCCGCCGGTCAGCTCTCCACCGTCGACGAACCCGTGGGCTTCGTACTGACCCGCACCGTTGTTGCGGAAGTACATCTGCACCTGGTGCTCGGCGCCGAGCGAGTCGTGCACCGTGATGGACGTTTGGTAGTTGTACGTCGTCGGATCGTTCACGTCGAACGGAGCGGTCTTGACGTCATCCGAGCTCAGGTTGAGCGTCATGGAGGCCTTCGACGTCGGCATGGCTGGGCTCTGGCGATTGCCGAGGTCCAGGTCACTGATGCCGCTCGCGCGCACGCCGTTGGACACGGTGTAGCCCTGCACGTGCATGCCGTGCTGATCGACCATCGTGCCGCTCGAGTCGAGCGAGAAGCGACCGTCGCGCGTCAGGTACTGCTGATCGCGACCGAGGTGCTGACCACTGACGACGAACATGCCGTTGCCGCTGATGCCGACGTCCATGCCGTTGCCGGTCTGTGTCAGCGTGCCTTGCTGCCACATCGTCTGGTTCGCGCCGAGGTAGACGCCGCCGCCGGCGCGCTGATTGCCGTACTCGCCGCCGAGGACGTCGTTGAAGCTCGCGCGCTCGCGCTTGAAGCCGATCGTCGAGACGTTTGCGATGTTGTCACCGACGGTGCTCATGGCCTCACCGTGAGCGATAAGGCCAGAGACGCCGATCCAGAGAGAATTGCCGAGGGTCATGTTCGTTGTTCCTTACTGGCCGGTGACGGCCGTCGCTGACGTGACGGATGAAGAGTTGCCGATGGTGTGGATGTCGCCGGGGGAGACCAGAACGCCGCCGATGCGGAGGCGCGGGCCGGCGGAGGTGAGCTCGACCGCATCGACGCGGCCTGCCCACGAGCCAGTCACCTCTGATGCACCGTCGCCCTTGTTGATCGCGATGCTGTAGCTACCGGCGGGGAGCTTGGCGCCCGACGCGTCCTTGCCGTCCCACTGGATAGTGCCGTTGGTCGTTCCGTCGGGGATCGGGAGGGTCCGAACGACCTTGCCGTTCGAGTCCGTGATGTCGATCGTCGCGCCCTTGGTCGCGTTCGCGGTGGTGACGTTCATCGGAGGCGGCGTTCCACCCGTCGCGTCGACGGAGAACGAGCCGAGCGTCGAGCTGCAGTCGCGACCGACGAGAGACGAGAGATTCGCGTTGGCGACAGCGGCCTGTGCGCTCGCGAGATCGGCGATCTGCGCGTTCGTCTGCTTGGCTTGCTCGACGCCGGAGATCTGTGCGAGCTGACCGACCATCTCCGCGTTGCTCGTCGGAGCAAACGGATCCTGGTACTGGAGCTGCGCCATGAACAGCTTCAGGAACTCGTCCTGCGTGCCCTTCAGTGCGCCACCCGTGCCGGTGGTGGTCGTCGTGTTCGTGGTGGTGTCGGAGACACCCGTGATGCTGGTCATTTGAGAATCTCCTCGAGACGGAACTGCTCCTGAACCTCTTCGCGCTCCGGAGCTTCGTGCTGGTGCTTCTGGTGATCAGCGCTGTCCCGCTCGGCGGTGAAGCTGCTGAGATCCAACCCTTTGGTGTGCATCGCGTGATCGAGCGACGCGGCGTTGCGCGCGAGCGCGGCCTGGAGTTGCTCGTCGCCACCGCGCACCGTGGTGGTGACTTGGTCGCCGCGAACAGCGACGGTCACGACCATGCGCTGATCGCCCTCGCCGACGACGAGGTGCATGTGACTGGTCGGTTGGTCGAGCGGAGCGGGCTCGCGCACGCCGGTCGTCGCGACCGGGCCCTTCGGCGCCTGCGCCGGCTCGGGGCGCATGTGCGGCTCGAGCTTGAACGCGCCCTCGGGAGTCGGCGTGTCGGACTTGGCCTTCTCGTCGTGCTGGTCGTCGAGATCGTCGACGGTGACCGAGCTCGTGATGGTCGAGACCGCCGTCGTCGCTTGGGCGGAGAGCGCTTGCTGCGTGACGACACCGATGCGCTGCGTGATCGCGTGGAGCTGGTCGAGGAGCGAGCTCACCGCTGCCTCGAGCGGAGAGGTGCTCGGCGCCTTGGGAGTGACCGGTGCGAACGTCGCCTGGCGCACCGGGCTCGGCTTCACGAGCGTGCCCGCTGCGAGCATCTCCTGCGCGGAGCGCGTGCCGTCCGGCTGGTCCTTCGCATCCTTCAGATCGTTGGAGAAATCGTCGTGCTCGTCGTCGGATCCGTCGACAGCGGTGGTGTAGGAGTCGGCGCCGCGGCGCGGTTCCACCTCGCGAGCGCGGGGCTCGACGACGCGCGGAGCATTGTCGAATGAAGACGTCATCACAGGCGCTTCCTCGTCGAGATGTCGTCCTGCGAGCGCTGCTCGGCCTTGGCGTCGCGGCGAGCGAGCATGTCCTCGATGCGCTCGACGAGCGCTTCGCTGCTCTTCAACTTGCGTGAGCTCTCGCGGAGAGCAGCCTCGGATAGCTGCGTCTGCTTGGTATTCGCGTCGAGGACCTTCTGCGCGTCGGCGATCGCGAGGCGATGGATGCCGGTGTCCTCGTCGACGGACTGGAGATGATAGATAGAGCGCGCGTCGAGCAGCTCGTGCTGCGCGGTATCGAAGTGCTCCTCGAGAGCCTGCTGTTCCTCTACCACCGCATCGCGTGACCGGTCGCGCACGGCGACGGTGTTGGCGTGCGAAGCAGCGGCGATGTCGCGCAGACGGGCGCGGATGTCGCGGATGCTCTTGGCGGCTCGAGGGCGAATCGTCATTTCGGAGGCTCCATCCCGATCGACGCGGCGAGCGCGCGAACGGTGGTGTCGAAGGTGCTGGTTTCGTGGGCACCCTGGCGCGACCAGCCATCGATCGCTTCGCCAATCGCGAGAGCCTGATCGAGGGATTGATTGACACCCGGGTTGTACGCACCGAGTGCTTGCAGCTCCTGGGCCTGCTTGCGACGCGAGAGGAGATCACGCGCGCGAGTCGCAACTGCTTGAAGTCCGGGCGACGACACGCGGCGCGCGACACGAGAGGCGCTCGCGAGGATATCGATCGCGGGGAAGTGGCCGCGGGCCGCCAAATCGCGCGACAGCACGATGTGGGCGTCGAGCAGAGAGCGCGCAGAATCGGCGACGGGGTCGGAGAGATCGTCGCCCTCGACGAGGACGGTATAGAAGGCCGTGATCGAACCACCGTCCTTGCGCGGCGCGACGCGCTCGAGCAGGCGGGGCAACGTCGCGAACACGCTCGGCGGATAGCCCTTGGTGGCCGGCGGCTCGCCGAGAGCAAGGCCGAGCTCGCGAAGCGCCATACAGAAGCGCGTCAGGGAGTCGAGGATGAGAAGGACGTTCTGGCCGCGATCGCGGAAGTACTCGGCGAGCGCCGTGGCTGCGAGGGCGCCGCGGATACGCTCGAGCGGCGAGCGATCGGCCGTGGCGGCGACGATGACCATCTTGTCGCGGCGGGGCGACTGCATCAGCTCGCGGACTTCGCGACCGCGCTCGCCGATCAGGCCGATGACGATGACGTCGGCTTCGCCCTGCGCACCGATCTGCTCTGTGAGAACACTCTTTCCGCAGCCTGCACCGGCGAACACGCCGACGCGCTGGCCCTTACCGCAGGTGAGCATGCCGTCGATCGCGCGCACGCCCGTCTCGAAGCGTTGATCGATCTGGCCACGCTCGTCGATCGGCAGCGCACCACCGTCGAGCGGAACGCGATCGGAGCAGCGCGGAGTCGGCAGACCGTCCATCGGCTCGCCGAACGGATCGATGACGCGACCGATGAGTGCATCGCCGGCGGCGATCGACGACATCGCGCCGCGCAGACGAACGGCCGCGCCCGGTTTGATGCGCTTTGCCGGTGAGAGCGGAATTGCGAGGAGCGTCTGATCGCGGAAGCCGACGACCTCGCACGCGATCTCTCCGATCTCGGAATCGATCGCCACGACATCGCCGAGCTTGGCGCCGGTCATCGCGATCTGGACGATCGTGCCGGCGACTTCGAGAACCGAACCAACGGGCTGGGGAACGAGCGAACCCGCAATGAATCCCTTCATCGCGGCCTGGAGCTTCTCGATGTTCACGCGGACTCCAGTGCGGAAGCGATCGCTTCACGCAACGCGGGAAGCTTTTGGTCCCACGTGTGCGACAGCTCGCGCGTCGCCGAGGACAAACGAACGTCGCCCTTCTTCATCGCAGCATCGCCGACGACCTTGATCTCGGCGCCGACCATCTCTTGCAGCGCGACGACGGCGCCCGGGGCAACGGTAGCCGTCGCGGGACCGCTCGTGCCCTCGAGCCACGCGGTCACGACGGGCGCGAGCAGATCCTTGTCGCTCGCCGTCTGCGTCCACGCGCTGATCACGGCCGTTGCCGCGGCAGCGATCGCATCACATGTGGGGGCTTTGAGCGCATCGCGCGCGCTCGTAAATGCAGCGATCGCGACCTTCAGTTGCGCGCGAAGCTCCTCGGTCTGCGCGAGTCCGTCGGCGTGACCTCGCTCGCGCGCGGCAGCTTCGATGGCAGTCGTATCGATCTCCGGCGGCGCAGACGCGGCGGGCAAGCCCGGCTGCGTTCCCTGCGGCAACCACGGCGACATCACGGGCGGCATCGTGATCGGCTTCAATGCCGAGCTCAGCGACCGCGCGTCGACCGCAGCGGGAACACCGAATCCGAGAAACGGTCGGATGTCACTCATCAGTCACCACCGCGGGCCGGCATGGTCAACTTGCCTTCGGCGGCGAGCTTCATCGCGGCCTCGACAACTTCGCGCTGAGCCGCTTCGACTTCCGACAAGCGCTTCGGAGCAGCCGCACCGAGGTCGTCGCGGAGCGTAGACGCGGCGCGCTGCGAGAGCGACGAGAGGAAGTGCTCGCGCAGCTCGGGGGTCGCGGTCTGCAGTGCGGTGACGAGCACCTCGCTCTGGATGCTGCGGAGCAGGCCACCCATCTCGCGGGTCGCGATGCGCTGCAGGTCCTCGAAGGTGAACATCGCTTCGCGGATGCGGCTCGCAGCCGTCTCGTTGGACTCGGCGATGCCACCGAGCAGCTCGTCGCCTTCTTCCTGCGTGAGCTCGTTGACGATCGCGGCGGAGAACGCCAGACCGTCGAACTCGCTGCGCGGGTCGTTCGTCGAGAGACCACCGGCTGCCTCGAGCGCACGCACGAGTGACTCGCTCGCTTCGGCGACGGCGTGCTCGGGAATCTCGTCGAGCTCGCTGATCCGCATCGCGAGGTCCGAGGCGGTCGCCTTGGGCATCAAGTTCAAGATCTTGGCGGCGACGCCAGGGGCGAGCTGCGTGAGGACGACAGCGGCGATCTGCGGGTGCTCGTCGGCGAGCAGCTGCGCGAGCGAGTTCACGCGCGCGGTGCGGAGCAACTGGAGGGGCTCGCTCGGAGGCGGCGCCACACCGAACAACTTCTGCGCCTTCTCGTAACCGAACGCGCGGTCAGCGAGCTTGCGGACGTACTTGGTACCGCCCGACTTCACCATCGCGAGCGGGCTCGTGAGTCCCTGCTCGTACTCGCCGAGGACCTTCGCGATCGTCTCGGAGGAGACATCGTCGAGCTCGTCGACAGCGTCGACCAACTTGCGCACGTCGTGCTCCGCCATGCGACCGAGAACGAGCGCCGCGATTTCCTCGTCGAGAGAGAGGAGCGCGATGGCCGCCTTGTGCGGACCGGGCAGCGTGTTCTGGTTAGCGATGGCAGAGACGACGGGCGGCATGGTGATTACTTCGCTCCCTTGGCGGCGACAGCGGTTTGCTTGGCAGGCGGCTCGGAGAGCCACGCGGTGAGGACTTCAGCAGCGCGGTCCACGTCGTTCTTCACGGCGGAGAGCACGCGGTCGCGAGCGGAGCCACCCGGCGGCAGCGCAGGTTGCTGGGCGAGTGCGGGCAGCGCTTCCGTGAGCGACATGCCCTCGCCATCGCGGCCGCCGAGCGAGAGGTTCGGTTTCGCGTCGAGCGCTTTCTCGATATCGGAGAGCGAGGCGGGCAGAGCGAGCGACGGCTTCTTCTTGGAGACTGCTTCCGCCTTGGACTTCTTGCGGCCCTTGAGCAGGAAGATCGCGCCGAGCACGAGCACCACGAAGCCACCCGCCGCAGCGCCCGCGATGGGAAGCGGCACCGGGATGAGGGCCTGGAGGCCGGTCGGCTTCACGACAGGCTCGACCTCCGCTTCGACGGGCGCGAACGCGATCGACCGCACGTCGATCTTGTCGCCGCGGGCATCGTCGATGCCTGCTGCCTGTCGCGCGAGGGCCGTGAGCTCCGCCATCTCCTTCTCGTCACGTGCAACCGGCTTGCCGTCTTTGCCGAGCGGCTCGTCGAGCACGACGGCGACGTAGATCTTCTGCAACTGCGCGTCAGGCTTCTTGACCTGGCGAACCGTGCGACTGATCTCGAAGTTCTTCGTCTCCTGCAGACGACCGTTCGTCGCCGAGTTTGACGCCGGCGGAGTGCCAGAACCGCCGCCAGGAGTCGCACCCGGGAGGTTTCCGCGCGCGCCGGCGACACCACCGACGCTGTTGAGCGTGGTCGGGTCGAGTGCGCCATTGCCCTCCACCGTGCGGGACTCGCTGCGGAGGACGGGGTTCGAGTTGTCGAACAGCTCCTGCGTCTCCTGGACTTCGTTCTGGTCGACGACAGCGGTGGTCGTAACGCTCACCTTGCCGACGCCGACGACCTTCTCGAGCATGCCGCGCACGCGGCCCGTGATGCCCAGCTCGATCGCGGCGGTCTTGTTGGCAGCGGTCGGCTCCGCCGCATCGAGGAGGTTGCCGTGGTTGTCGACGATGACGACGGACTCCGCCTTCATGCCCTCGACGCTCGCGGCGACCATCTGACGGATGCCACGCACTTGCTCGGGGGTGAGCTGCTGGCCGGGAAACATCTGAAGTGCGACAGAGGCCGTCGCGGCCTCCTCCTGCTCCTTGAACACGCTGCGCTTGCCCATCGCGAGGTGGACGCGCGCACTCTGGACCTGCGCGAGCGACGTGATGCTGCGGGCGAGCTCGCCCTGGAGACCGCGGCGGAAGTTCACTTGCTCGGCAAAGCTCGACTGACCGAGGTGGTTGCCGTCGAACAGCTCGAAACCTTTACCGGTGCGAGGGAGGCCGGCAGCGCTCGTGATCGCGCGCGCTTTGTCGACGTCGTCGACCTTCACTTCGACCTTGTTGTTGGCGAGGCGGGCCTGCACGCCGCGCTGCTCGAGCACGGCCATGATCTCCTGGTTGTCGTCGGGAGCGGCACCATCGGCGACCACCTGCCAGGTAGCCGTCGTGTTGATGAGGCGCGTCGCGAGAACAACGAGGGCAACGGCAACGAGCACGCCAATCGCGAGGGTGCGGCGGCCACGGCTCTGCTTCTCCCAGAGCGCCTTGAGCTGGTTGAGAACTGCGGTCGGTCCTTGAGTCGGTTCGTCGGCCATTGGTCAGTTCCTCAAACCTGCGTGTTCATGAGTTCTTTGTAGGCTTCGAGCGCTTTGTTCTTCATCGTCGTCGCGTAGCGCACAGCGATGTTCGCCTTCTCGGTCGCGATCATCACTTCGTGAATTCCGATGGTCTGATCGCCATTCGCGAACTTCTCGGCGGCGTCCGTCGCGGTGTTTTCCATCCCGCGCGCCTCGGAGAGCGCCTTGCCGAACGCGCCACCGACATCGGTGGTGCCGGGCGTGCCCGTGATCGGCGATCCACCGATCTTGTTGGTGGAGGTGCGACCCTCGATGGAGTCGAGCTGCGGCATGACCGGCAGCCCGATGGGCTTGATGCCGCTCACTTGCCAATCCCCAGGGCGCTCTCGGCCATGTGGGTCGCGGTCTGCATCGTCGTGATGCCGGCCTCGTACGCGCGCGACGCGGTGATCATGTCGACCATCTCCTCGACGGGGTTGATGTTCGGATACGCGACGTAGCCCTGCGCGTTCGCGTCGGGGTGGCCGGGGTCGTACTCGAGGCGAGGCGGCGCCTTGTCCTCGGTGATCTGCTGAACCTCGACGGTCTTCACCGCGTTCGCGAACGGCGTGCGCTCGGCAGACGGGGCGTTCGCAGCGGCGAGCAGGACATCGCGGCGCTTGTACGGACCGCCATCCGCGCCGCGCGTCGTCTGCGCGTTTGCGAGGTTGGAGGCCGCGATGTTCATCCGAGTACGCTGAGCCGCGAGGCCCGACGCACTCACTTCCATGGCGCTGAAGAAGTCGATCGTGTTGGACATCAGGTGCCGTCTCCCGCGGCGTAGCGAAGCAGGGCAATGCGACGTGAAACGAGCTCTGAAGACGTGGCGTAGCGGGCGCGGTTCGCGTCGATCTTCGACATCTCGCGCTCGAGCTCGACGGCGTTACCGTCGGGGTTCTGCATCTGATCGGTATCCGTGAAGGTGCGGACCATCTGCGCGCCACCCGGCGCATCAGCGATCATTCCTTCCTGCGTGACCGCGAGCTGGGTGCTCTCGGTCGAGGTGCTGCGCTGTAGGTCCAGCGGCTTGTAGCCAGGCGTGTCGAGGTTCGCGACGTTGCCCGCGAGCACCGTGTGGCGTTCGCGATGGAACGTCAGCGCCGACTGCAGCGTATCGAGGGTTCCGAACTTGATGGACACGGGATGTCTCTGAGCAACCCGCGGGCCGATCTGGCGCAAATAGATCCAATCGGTTGCCAGCACCTACATCCGCGCCAATGGCGATCGCTTGGCGATCCGTCGGCGAGCTTGACGCTCCTGCTTTCTGGCCGACCCCTGATCTCGTGACCTCTACGAACAGCCCCGCCGCGGTAGCGAGCGCCGTTTTCGGCCTGCTGTTCGAGCACTCCCCAGACGCCGCGATCATCGTGAACCGAGACACGGGGGTCATCTCGGCCGCCAATGTCGGCGCGGCGGTCCTGATGGCCTGCGAGGTCGACTCGCTCGTCGGCTTCCGGTTCGGCGAGCTCCTGCTCGAGCCCGAGCGCGACGTCTCCGCTCCCGGCCGCTACGAGGATGTCTCTCTTCGCAAGACCGACGACTACCCGGTCTATGTCGAGCTGCTGTGCGCGCATGTCCAGACGGACTTTGGCCCCCTCGCCGCCTACCTCGCGCGCGATACCGGCGAGCGCCGCATCCTCGAGCACGAGCTGGTCGCCAAGCACACTGCCCTCTTCACCGCCTACGCGGAGCTAGAGCGGACACACCAAGCTCTCGCCGCCGCGCAAAAGGCCCTCGACGAGCGCAACCGTGAAGTCGCGCTGTTCGCGTGGCGCGCGGCCATGGGCGAGCTGGTCGCCGGTATCGCACATCACCTGAACAACCCTGTGGGTGCGCTCGCGTCGACGGTCCGCACGATGGCGCGCGTCGCGACGACCGTGCCGCATGACGCCGCTCATATGGATCGCCTGCTCGGGCGCTCGTCTCAGCTCGTCTGCCGCATCGAGGAAAACGTCGCCGCGATTATCCAAGCGACGCACGGTGGCGAACCCGGTACGGCCGGCGCCCCGCGACAGCTTCCGCCCGAGCTCGCTCACGTCCAGTCAACGTTCGTAAAGCGTCTCGACACGTCCCGTAAGGAATCGCCATGAAGACGACTGCCCGCATCCTCGTCATCGACGACGACGACCACGTCCGTGAAGCGCTCGTCGACGAGCTCTCTCAATACTACCGCGTCGAAGCCGTCGCCTCCGGCGGTGAAGCGTTCGATGTCCTCGCGGCGAATCAGTACGACGTCGTGATCTCCGACCTCAAGATGCCCGACCACGACGGCATCGAGGTTCTCGACTTCGCGCGCGCGCATCAACGCGATGCAGTCCGCATCCTCCTCACCGGCTATCTCGACGAACGCGCGCAACGCGCCCTGCTCGCTCCTCACGCGCCCTACAAGGTCGGCAAGCCGTGGCACGACGAGATCGAGATCGTCGTTCGCCGCGGTCTCGAGCAGCGCGATCTCCAGCGCCGCCTGTTCGCGTCCGTCGAAGACGCGCTCTCCCTCTCCACCTTCGACGACGAGCTCGCAAAGACGCGCACGCCCCTCGAGCTCTCGGAGCTGATGGTTCGTCGCGCTCTCACCGTCGAGGGTGTCATCGCGTGCGGTGCCATCGTGCGTGCCGACGGTGTCGACCATCCGTTCACCGGTGGCGCTGTTCCCCGCGAAGGCGGCGGCTGGTACCTCGATCTTCCTCTCGACCCGGAAGGCGCCTTGCGCCTGCGCGCTCGCGGCGTCACCGAATCGTCGCGCGAGATCATCCACTACATGGCCCACCGCGCGCAGCGCACGTTCGGCGTGCTCGAGGCCCGCGTCGCGACGCTCCCCACCCCGGCGACGGGCGGCGGCGCGCGCCTCAACCAGCTCATGCGCCAAGCCACGCTCGGCGCCCTGACCGGTTCTCTCCTCCACGATCTCGCTTCCACGATGCAGGCGCTCACTGTCGCGCTCGACGACATTCAATCCTTCGCGACCAATCCCGACGGCGACCTGCAGACCGCCGTCGCCGAAGCAGCTGCAGCCGGCAGTGAAGCAGTGCAGCTGTTCGTCCAGATGCGCAAGTTCATCCGCGACGGCGAGGTCCAGCTCAAGCCGGTCAACGTCTCCAAGCTCGTCGAGCGTGCGGTCAAGCTCGCGGGGCCGTACGTGCGCGAGCGCGCAAAGCTCAAGATCTCCGAGCTTCCCGCCGTCTCGCTCGCGGTCACCGAGTCGCTGTTCCTCCAGGTCCTCGCGAACGTGCTGCGCAACGCCGCCAACGCGTCACCGCAGGGCGGCACTGTCGACCTGGCCGTTAGAATCAGCGACGGCGAGATCCATTTCTCCGTCACCGACGACGGTACGGGCGTCGATCCCGAGATCGCCGACACGATGTTCGAGCCGTTCGCCTCCACCACGAATGGCGGCACCGGCCTCGGCCTGGCGATCAGCGCGTACGTGATGCAGATGCTCGAAGGTCGGATCAACTACCGCAAAGCGGCCGGGCGCGGCGCCTGCTTCACCGTGACGCTCCCTCTGCGTTCGATCTGATTCGCCGCTCTTCGTGTCACCGTCGACGTGATTGTGGACGTGGACATGATGGAAAACGTGGTCGAGGGACTATGTTCCGCCCGTGTCGAACAGTGCGTATCTGACCTGCGTTGGCGATGGCGCCGACGGGACCAAAGAGCTCTATGCCGAGTATTCATTGCCCGACGGGTGGGCACTGCTGTTCGCTCCTGAGGATCTCCACGTCGGGCATCCGCGCGAGCACGCCGAGGCGGGGTCGCTGTTCTCCACTCGCGACCGCGAGACCACCTCTTATCTACTCGCCACGGCAGAGGTGGCGCTCGCGCGGTTCGCGACTCGACTGAAGAATGCGGGCGTCGCGATGACCGGCAAGGGCACCGTGGCGAAGGTCCACACCTGGCTTTCGAAGCACATGGCGAAGGGCTGGCTGTTTGCCGACACGAGCGAGCTCGAGTGGATGCAAGGACCTGGTGAGGTTGTCGCGGCGATGCGCAAAGCTCTCGCGTCGGCCCATGTACCGCACCTCTGGGACCCGTCCGCCGATGTAGTGCTGACGACGTTCGGGTCGGGTACGGGCTTGTCGACCGAGGAAAAAGCTCGCGAAAAGGAGCGCAAAGGCGCGGGAAAACAGAGCGCCGCTCGCCTCGCGAAGCAGAATGCAGCGATCGAGATCGCGGAGGCGCGCAAAGCGCCGGTCGATGTGTCGACGCTCGAGGGGCGACCGTTCAGCATTCGCGAATCGTTCACCGTGGGAGAACAGATCGCGCATCCCGTGTTCAAGACGGGAACCGTGACGTCTGCGACTGCGACGACGATCACCGTGGACTTCCCGACGGGATCGCAGTTACTCGCGCACCAGCGTAAGTAACGACGCTGCGCGCTCTCCGGCGGTGCCGGTCGCGACGGCTCTGGGCTCCGCTGCTCTCGCCGATGAAGAAGCGCGGCTCGGCAGCACGAAGTCAGCGACCAGCGCGCCGGCCGCGACGTGGATCGTCACGTTCCCTACCGCGGGCGCCGTCACCGTCACGCAGCCATCGTACGGAGACGGCTCGAGCGTCGCTTGCGATGAGGTGATGGCGTCGAAATGCGTGTGCACGGGCGTCGTGTCGCGGCGAGCGATGAAGCAGGCGAGCGTCGACACGCCCTGCGTGAGTGCGCTGGGACCACCGGTGATCGTGTTCGGGATCGCGACCTCGAACGGCAGCGACGCAGTCGTTCCTGCGCCCGCGGACACGGCGAGCGTGTGGGGACCGACGGGGAGATTTCCGACGACAAACCGGTCCCAACCGGTCTGCGTGATCGCTGCGCCCGTGATGTGGCTACTCGTGTCGACGAGCGACCCGTTATTCGCGCTGACGAGGCGAATGTAGCCGGTGGCTCCTGGCGCGTAGAGAATGTTCGTCCCCGTCTGTTCGAAGGACGTCGTGAACGCGATGCTCACCGCCATCTGCGTCTCGATGTGATCGATGGGCGCGACGGAGGAGAAGAGGCGATCGAATAGCTCGCCGGTCTGCGGATCGACGACGCGCACGTGAGCATCGCCGACCGCGTTGCCGCGCATGGTGAACACGTTGTCGTTGGAGCTCCGGATGGCGATGTTCGCGCTGTCAACCTCGAGGTCGTGCGCGAGCAGGAACGGAGCGCGATCGCCCGCATCGTTCTCGGTCTCGATCGTCACTTCTTGCGTACCTCCGAGCGCAGTCACCTTCACGTTGCCGACGTCGAAGAAACCCTCGCCGATCACTCCGCCTTGAAAGTGAAGGCCGTCGGGGGTCGCTGCCGAGCAAACCTCGCCGTCGGGACAGTTGCCCGTATCGGCCCGGTCGCCGCCGTCGCAGGAGGCGGCCGTCGTGAACGGGAGCATGGCAGCGACGAGGGCGCCGCGAAGAACGAGTTGGCTGGTGCGCATGTGCCTGTGACACGCGACGCCCGGAACGTGGGAACGCCAAACCAACGATTGCCAGACCGTTCCGGCTGAACTGCGCTCGGACGAGCAGTGGAGCTAAGGTGCCATAGCCGCGATGCGCGCTTTGGCCAGTCGTCCGCGCACGTCATGGGTTGGAATCTCGTGCGCCAGCTGCTCCACCTCGGCTTCGATGAGGGCGAGGTCGAGCCGATCGCCGAGAGCGGCCAAGACGTTGCCTGCGTCGCCGATGTCTCGCTCCCGTGTGGCCAGACACTTCAGGACGATGAAGTCTTCTGGTGCCACGACGCGAATGTCTCGTCCTTCGAACGGCACGCGAACCGCACGCTCGAGAGGGACCGTCGAATAGCGAAGCGAGACGGGCGTGATGAAATCGACGGTGTTGAGCTTGGCACCCTCCAACAAGGTAAGTCGACTCAGTCGCAGCCCACCGAACTGCACGTCGGCGAATGCAGGAACGACCGTGACGCCGATCGTCAGCAACGCTTGTCTTGCGGCGTCGAGAGACAGATTTGCGACGGCGAGATCCGCGTCTTTTGTTTCGCGGGGCTCGCCATAGATCGCCAGAGCGAGTCCACCAAAGACCGCGTGATCGAGACCCGCGGCGGTCAGCGCATCGACCGCAGCGAATAGGAGCGCGACGGGATCAACGAGATCGATCGGCACGTTGAGCCTCGCGTGCCGCCTTGAACGCTTCGCCAATCTGCAACAGCTTCAGCGTCGCACGCCGAAGTGTTCGCCGAGCCGCGACGGCCTCCTGCATTCGCAGTGCGAGCTCTTCCCGGCTGATCTGCACCGCCCTAGTGTACTGCGCTTAGTCGAGCAGCGACAGGAAGACCTTGGAGCGCTCGAGCTCCCGACGGGTCTTGTCCTGGAGAGCAGTCTGCGACGTCGCCGTGAAGCCGTTGCGCTCGAGCAGCTCTTTGTCCTCTTCGCCGTCCTCGCACGCGGCCGCAGCGTCGCCAAACGTCTTCGCGCACGCGCTGGAGAAGAAGTCAGCGGCGGCAACGATCTCGGTGATCGTGCGGAGGTTCGGCGCGAGGCGCTCGCGGACGGAGATCTGGTGGATGGTGTGGTGCTGCTCGATGGGCGTCGCGAGCGTCGCGGGGAACTTCCACTGCTTCGCGAGGCGCGAGCCGACGCGGTCGTGCGGCGCCAGGTTGTGCTTCTTCTCTGCCTCGTGGAGCGAGATGCCCTCGAGCTTCATCGATTCGAACGCGGCGGCGAGGTTGTCGGGATCGACCTTCGCGAGCGCGATCTTGCCCATGTCGTGGAGGAGACCCGCCGTGAAGCAGGCACCGGAATCGGAGAAGCGGACCTCGGTCGCGAGCTCGCGGGCAGCGGTCGCGACAATGAGCGAGTGCATCCACAGCGCGCGCGCGTCGACGGCGCCGTGCTTGCCCTTGAGCGTGTCGAGGACGGAGATGGAGAGCACGAGCTGGTAAAGCGTGTTGAACCCGACGAACGGGATCGCCCGCGCGACGTCGGAGACGCCACCCGGGATGCCGAAGTACGGCGAGTTCACGAGCCGGAGGAGCTTGGCCGACGTCGCAGGGTCAGTACGGAGGATGTCTGCCACCTGCTGCACGGAGACATTCTTGGAGTGAACGACCTCCCCAATGCGCAGCGCGACGACGGGCAGCGTCGGCAAGCTGTCGAGCGCTTTCGTGATGCGCGTCGTGTCGGCACCGGGCGTGGCCGCGAGACTGGAGTTGGTCGCGGTGCGCGGAATCGCGATCTGAGATGACGTGGTTCGAGCCGAAACGTAGTCGCTCATCAGTGGCCTCCTCGTGCCTCGACGCCAAGAACGAGCTGGATCTGCATCTCCGTTTTGTCGTTATCGAGGCCAGTACCGCCGAAATAGGCGGTCATCTGAATGTCGCCGCAGAGCGCGAACACGCCCTTCCCCTTGCAGGCTCCGCCACTCGCTTGCGCTCCCCACAACGTCGTGGGGGCGAACATCATCACGCCGCCGCCACCGAGGCGGACGGGCATGTCGTTCATCTGAATTCGTCCGCCGGCCATCGCACCGACGAAGTTGCGCGAGAGCATCTCGCTGGTCATGCCCGCGTAGACATAGAAGTTCGGATCCTGGTTGATCGCGATCGCGCCGATCGCCGACAGCGACAGAGGGCTCGCACCCATCTTCGATCCGTCTGATGTCCCCGCGCGTGACATGCCGATTCCGATCCGCAATTCGCCCTGCCATGGAGGTAGGTCGGCCGGCTTCTCGACCACTTTACGGGCCTCCGGCGCGCCGAGCGGTTCCACACCTGGGCCGACGGGGAAGTCGGCAGGATCGGCGGCCGCCGTCGTCTTGGGCGCAGGCGCTTTCGCGGCCTCTGCCTTGGGAGCATCCGCGAACGCGAGCGAGGGAGCGAGGAGCAGGACGGCAGCGATGAGGCGCACGAGCGCTATCCCTGCGAGCCACGTGCCGCGCGGAGGCGCAGCGGTTCTCGCTACTTGTGCGCGTGAGCGTCGGCGGGTTTGGCGCCGGGCTTCGCGTCGCTCGGCGTTGCCGCCGGTTCTTTGGCGGCAGGCTCTTGGGCGTCGGTCTTGGGGGCGTCGGCCTTGGGTGGCTCGGGGGCGGTCACGGGTTCCTGCGTGTCGCTCGTACCGATCTGATCGACGCGCTGCACTTTGTCGTCGGTACCGTTGATGCGCAGCAGGAATGACAAGCGACGGTTGTGCGCGGCGAGCGGGTTCGCCGGATCGTAGAGCTGGCTCGACGCACGCGCGAACACGCCGGTGACCTGCGACGACGGGACGCCGTTCTGCTCGAGGATCTGGCGTGCAGACGCAGCGCGCTGATACGAGAGGTCCCAGTTGTTGAGCTTGCTGCCGGAGGCGAACTGGCGCGCGTCGGTGTGGCCGTTGATCTCGACGGGATGACCGACCTTGACGATCATCGGCGCGAGCGCCTTGAGAAAACGCTGCAGTGGCTCGTTGAGCTTGGACGAGCTCACGTCGAACAGGAGGTTATCGCCCTCGTCGACGGTCTCGATGAGCACGCCCTCTGGCGTGATCTTGATCTTCACGTTCTTGATGACCGAGGCCATCTCGTCGTCGAGAGCAGCGAGCCGACCGAGCTTGTCGCTGATCTGCTTCGCCGCGTTCTGCTTCTCCGACATCATCGACGATTCCTGTTCGGAAGGCGGCGGCGTCGATGCTTCCTCGATGACCGAAGGCTTGATCTGCGCCGCGTGGTTCATCGCCATATCGCCCTCGGGGAGAATGCCCGAGCGGAAGTAGTTCGAGATTTCCTTGCGCGACGCGCTATCGGTGGTGGCGAGGAGCCAGAGCACCATGAACAGCGCCATCATCGCGGTCACGAAGTCGGCGTACGCGACCTTCCATGCGCCACCGTGGTGGCCGTGACCTCCGTCGACTTTTTTGTATCTACGCGCCATGACTCAGGCGACCGACTGCAGGGCCTTGTCGAGGTCCTGGAAGCTCGGACGCTCGTCGGAGAAGATGACTTTGCGGCCGAACTCGACGGCGGTCGGCGGTGCAACACCACGCGCGCTCGCGATGACGGCGGACTTGATGACGGTGAGGTAGCGGAGCTGGTGGGCTTCCTGCGTCTCGGCGTTGTTCGCGAGCGGCTGGAGAACGCCGTAGCAGACGAGAATTCCGAGGAAGGTACCGACGAGGGCGGCGGCGACGTGGTGACCGATTTCGGCGGGCGGGGCATCCATGTGGCCCATCGTCACGATGATGCCGAGGACGGCGGCGACGATGCCGATACCGGGGAGAGCATCACCGATGGTCTTGATGAGACCGGTCGCCATGTGGCCTTCGGCCTTGAGGGTGTCGAGCTCTGCGTCGAGGAGCTGCTCGAGCTCGTCGGGGGCGATGCCGTTCACGATCTGCTGGAGCGCCTCGGCGAGGAACTTGGACGCGTGGTGCTGCTTCCTGATGGCGGGATACTTGTTGAAGAGGTCTGACTTGCTCGGATCGTTCACATGAGTCTCGAGAGCGAGAACACCTTGGCGACGGGCAAGCATGAAGAGCTCGTACTGGAGCTTCAGAAGATCCAGGTAGTCCTTCATCGAAGGAATGTTTTCCTTGATGGCCATCTTCAGCGCGTGACCGACGCGCTTCTTCATCAGCCCGGGGGCCGATGTAATGAGGCAGCCGATCGCCGCACCAATGATGACGATGAACTCTGATGGCTGGATGAGCACCCCGAAGTGCCCGCCTGCCATCGCGAAGCCGCCCGCGATTGCGGCGAACACAAAGAGTAGTCCTGCGAGTGCCATTGCATCAGGGTGGGTCGTCCAGGATCGGAACCAGTTGACGGCTGATCTCTTGACGCCACGCCCGTCAAACGCGACGGGTGTGCAATGTGGGACACGCGCCAAGTGCCGTAATGATTGGCCTGACGCGTGGCATCGAGGCTGCACGAAGGGTTCGCATGAACCGCACGCGCCGCCTCGATTCGATCACGACTCATCAGCTCCCGCTGATCGATGAGAGCCGCCTTGGCAGCTACACGCTCCTCGCGACGCTCGCACGGGGTGGTACGGCGACGGTGTACCTGGCGCAGCACGAGCCGACCGGCAAGCGCGTCGCGCTCAAGCTGCTCGATCCGATGCTTTCTGGTCGCTCGGAGGTGGTGGACCACTTCCTGGGCGAGCACGAGGTGTCGCGAACGGTGCGCCACCCGGGGCTGCTCGACATCTCCGAGACCGGCCGCACGCCGAACGGCGTTCCCTACATCGTGATGGAGTTCCTCGATGGCGAGAACCTCGGCGCGCTTGCGGAGCGCGGCCACGCGGATCTCGACGCGATCCTCGCCATTGGTACGCAGATCGCCTCCGCCTGCGCCGCGATGCACCGCAACGGCTACATCCACTGCGACATCAAGCCCGACAACGTGTTCGTGCTCTACGAAATGTCGAAGGACGGCTTTCCTCAGGTGAAGCTGATCGACTACGGCGTCTCACGCAAGACGACCGAACCGGCGGCGGAAGACAACACGATCGCGGGCACGCCCGCGTACATGCCGCCCGAGCAGTGGCGGAGCCGCCCGTGCCTCAAGTCCGACGTCTACGCGCTCGGCTGCCTCCTCTACGAGCTGATCTGTGGTGACCAACCGTTCCACGGCACGCTGCCGCAACTGATGATCCTGCACTGCGAGCAGCTGCCGCTGCGCCCGTCGACGTATCGCTCGGAGCTGACGGGCGTCGTGGAGTCGCTGATCATGCGCATGCTCGCGAAGGACCCCGCGCTCCGCCCGACGATGGAAGACGTCGAGTACACGCTCGCCCGTCTCGCGTGGCACCGCCGCAGCCAGACCGTTCGCGACATGGCGCCGTACGCGCTCGAAGCCGCGAGCGCCTAGAAGCGACGACCGCCGCCGATCACTTTGGGGCGCGGATTGTCGAGCTCGCCAATGCGATAGCGCCAGTCCTGGATGTGCGCGGTCATGATCCACATGCCGCAAACGCCGACCAGCGCGACGGATAGCAACGAGAACGCACCGACGGTGCCGTTCACCATGAACACGCCGATCGCGACGACCGCGGCGAGGCCGACACCGATCGCGAGCCGCTTCCGGTTGCGCGACGTCTCGGCGATGAAGCCCTCGAGCTCGGCGCGACGCTCCGCCACAGGTGCCGTCATGGCTCTATCGATGCCCCGACTTCGCCTTGGGGCGCTGTGGTCGTTTGTCGCGCTTCTCCGCCGTGGGCGGTTTATCGCCAGGATCCGCGATGATGCGCACGCCGCCGAGCCACGCATCGACCTGCGGAGCGAGGAGCGACCGCTTCGCGATGCACTGGGTCTCCCCTTCGATTGCTTGGGCTACCACGCGTTCCGCGCCCGGGAAGTGGCCGTAGTGCTCTGTCACGTACTTCGCGTTCGCGTCGTGCGTCTTGGGGTCGCAGCCCGACGTGAAGAAATACGCGAGCTCGCCCAGCGAGAACGTCGACCCGTCCGCCGGCATGCGCTGGAGGATCTCCTTCTCGTGCGCACGAATGAACGCCTGACTGTTCAGCCGGGTCGCGTCGTTCTTCCAGAGGTTCGGCAGCCACATCACCTCGCGGAAATCGACCTTCTTGTCGAGCAACAGCGCGAGCGCTTTGGATTGCCGCGGAACATCGCGCACGCTCGCGACCGCCTTGTACATCTCGCCGCGCTTGGTGCGATCGGCCTCCTTGGGCGCCTCGGCGAGGATGCGATCGAACAGCGCCGGCTGCGCATCGACAGCGATCTGCAACACGAGTCCGCGCACCGCCTGCGGCAACGCGCGCCAGTTCGCCGCCGCCTTCACCGCTGCTTCGACGAGAACCGGATCTCTTCCCGTCCATCCCGCCGCGTGCAGCAGCGACGAGCGCGCTTCCTCGGTGTCGAAGGCTTTCGGATCGCTCGCGTCGCCAGCCTCGATGCCCGCCTCTTCCGCGGCCGCGCCAAACGTCTTCTGCAGCCAGTATTCGTACTTCGGCCGCAGATTCTCCGGCACGGTGACGTCGAAGTACTCTGGCACGCCGATCGCGGCTGGCACCGTGAAGCGATCGCCGCCCGCGATGAGCTTGGGCACGAACGATAACGTCAGCTGCAGCGGCACTTTTCCCGCATGCGCGAGCGTGTCCGCGTCGAACACGACCGCACGTCGCTCGCTCCAACCGAGATAGCTCCACGCCTCGTCGCGCAGCGCTGTCAGTTGCTGGGCTGTGTACTCCACGCGGTAGTAGCCGCGCGCTTCCGCGTTCGGCATCACCCAGCGCGGACACGTCTTGGTCTTCAGCGGGAGCGTCGTCGTCGCTTGATCGAGCAGCGTGCACGCCTGCGCGCGCTTTCCACCCGCATCGTACGCAACGCAGATCGGGAGGATCCACGGCTTCGTCGCACTCGGCGCGGGGGCGCCCGGTCCGAGATACCGACGCTGCGAGAGCGCCACGTGAGGACCACCGTCGCACGACAGCGTCGCCGTCACCTCCGGCGCACCCGGTTGCTCGAGGAACGTCGCGAACGCGTCGGCCAGAACGGGATTGCCCGCAGCCTTCGCGATCGCGGATGCAAAGTCTGTCGACGTCGCATTCCCATACTCGTGCGCCGCGAGGTACTCGCGCACACCGCGCTGAAACACCTCGGGGCCGACGAACGTCTCGAACATGCCGAGCACGCTCGCGCCCTTGTCGTACGTGATGCCGTCGAAGATGTTCAGAATGTCGTCGTTGGATGCGATCGGCTGGCGGATCTGGCGCGCGGAGACGAGGCTGTCGTCGTCGAGCGCGTAGTTGCGCATCGAGAGCTCGCTATCGCGATCGTGCCATGCGGGCTCGAACGCCGACGAGGTCTTGGTCTCCATCCAGTTCGCGAAGCCCTCGTTCAACCAGATGTCATCCCAGTACGCCGTCGTCACCAGATCACCGAACCACTGATGCGCGATCTCGTGGGCGGACACCGAGATCCACGTGTGGCGTTTTCTCTCCGATGCGTCCTTCGGCATCATGATCAACGTCTCGGTGAACGTGATCAGGCCCGCGTTCTCCATCGCGCCAAAGCCGATCGTGATCGGGATGGTGAGGAAGTCGAGCTTCGGGTACGGGTACGGCGTACCGAACCACTCCTCGGTGCGATCGACGACACGCGCCGCTGTCGACGCAGCATACGTAGCCTCGGCCGCCGCGGTGCGGAACGTGAGCACGCGGATCGGTGTACCGTGTGCGGTCTTGCCGCCGTCGACGATCGCAAATGGCCCGACACCAAACGCGATCAGGTACGTCGGCAGCGGCTTCGTCGGCGAGAACTCGACGCGCTTGGTCTTTGCATCGATCGGCGTCTCGCTCGCGATCGCTGTGTTGCTGACGGCGACCATCTTGGTCGGCACGTCGAGCGTCAGCTGCCACGGCACTTTGTTATCCGGCTCGTCGAAGCACGGAAAGACGCGCCGCGCGTACGTCGCCTCGAACTGGCTATAGACGTACGCGTCGCCGCCCTGCGTCTGGCGGAACGCACCAGCGCTCGAGACCAGATCGTACACACCGCTGTACTCGATCGTCAGCGTGTACTCGCCGACCTCGAGCGGCGCGGACGTATCGACGCGCAGCATCTCGTTCTGGAGCTGCGTGACGGTGACAGGCTGCTCGGCACCCGCATGCGAGATCGTGGCCTTGGCGATCGTGAGGCGCGCGCCGTGCAACCAGAAGCGACTCGTCGGTTGCGAGACGTTTGCGGTGATCGCGATCGTTCCCGTGAAGCTCGTCTTGGCTGGATCGATCGCGAGACGCGCGGCGTACTTCGTCGGCAAGAACACGCGCGGCAAACGCAGCGTCGGCGAGCCGTCCGGGGCCAACGCGTACGGATCGACCTTCGCGGGGGTCGGCACAGCGACAGGCGGCGGCGTCACGACCGGCGGTGGCGTCAGTGTCGTGGGTGCTGGCGGTGGCGTTGTCGTCGCAGCCCCGCCACACGCTGCCAACGCAACAAACAGGCAATGCGCGCGACGCGACAACATCGGGGCATCCTAGCGCGCCCGCCTCGGCATCACCCACACTCGTGCAATAGTCCGCTCGTGCCTCGCTGCGTGGGACTCTTGCTCGTGCCCGTCGCTGTCGCATGCGGTGGCGCACCGAAGTCCGTGGATCCAGCCGACCGCGCGAAGCCCTCGCCCGTCAAGCCCGCACCGACGGCGGAGAAGGTCGCAACCGGGCAGCTGATGACCGAGGTGGAGCTGGACACGAAGCCCGGTCTCTCCGGCCTCGCCGCCGACGACAAAGGGCGCTTGTGGGCCGTCGCCGAGAGGGACCTCGTCGCATATCGAATCACGCTCAACTCCCAGCTCAAGCCGACCCTCGAGACGTTTCCCATCGCTGGAGTTCCCAAAGATACCGATCTCGAAGCGATGGAAGAGCTGGGCGACGATCACTTCGCGTTTGGTACCGAGGGCCGCGGCAACAACAGCGCGACGATCATGCTCGCGCAGAGGAAGGGCAACGAGCTCGTCATCACGAGCACCATCCAGCTCCCCGCGGACAAGATCGGCCTCAAGCTCGCTGACAACCACGGAGCCGAGGGCCTGTGCGGCAGCGGCGGCACGCTGATCGTCGGCATCGAAGAAGTCGGGCTGGACAACGGTAAGCGCTGGGCCCCCATCCTCCGCGTCGCCGACGGAAAGCTCGTGCGTCGCCATCGCCTCTGGCTCACCTCGGCCACAGGCAAGATCAGTGCACTCGATTGCACGATCGACAAGGCTGGCGCCGTGCGCGTGTGGGCGATCGAGCGCCACTTCGAGGTCTCGCGCATCCTGACGTTCACTCTGCCGCCGATGGGTCAGGGCGACGACGACATCACGCCGCGCATCGCGCTCGATCTGGGCCCGACCATGCGCCCACATATCAACCTCGAAGGGATCGCGGAGCTGCCGGACGGTCGCATCATCGCGGTCAACGACAATCAATACACGTCGATCGACGGGCCCTCGTTCCTGTTCGTCTTCCGCGCCGGGGCTCTCAGCTTCGAGTAGAGGCCGCGCGCTTCATGGCCCCCCTCGAACACGCTCGACCGGCACCGCCGCAACACCACCGAATTCAATCGCGCCTGCCCATAGCCGACGCTGCCGTTCGTCCATGGTCGCTTTCAGTGAGCGCCACTTCTCGCGGACCAGCTGCTCCGCGTCATACGTCGTCCGCGCTCCGGATGTAGATCATGCCGGAACACGCTCCGTCGATCGTCGCCGATCCATTCGATCACGATTCGATCGACTCGCTCATTCGCGGGCCCTAAGCAAGCCGACGACGATCGCTGTCGAGGATTCAACTTGCGAGGAGAGTGCGAAACGCGTCAGCCGACGTAAGTGGTCGACATCGCCGAGGAGACGCCGCGTGATCAGGATGAGAGCCACACGAGCCCCCCCCTTGACAAGGCTTGACAAGGCGAGGCTCGCCTACTGTTGCACACATAGTCTCCCCACGCCGACATAGCGAGTGAACGACAAAACGTGTTAGCTCTGAGTCGGGGGGCACGATGCGCGAAATGGTGTTGGCAGTGGTGGCGATTGGCTCTAGCGGTGTGGCGGGCTGTGTGATTCCTCCGGAACTCCACGTCGAGGTGAACGCCTCGGAGTATCGAGGCATATGTCGATGCGAGACATGCAGCGACTACGACCCTGCCACTCTCATGTGTCGTCCAGGGTCAACCATCTTGAAGGAGACCGACGTCACTCAGTGCGACGACCCTACGGATATCATTACTCAAACCAGAACAAACGCCCTCGAGACACAACTCAATAGTGTCTGCGAGAGAACAAGTGTGCCTGGTACCACTTGCCGGTTAAGAGACGATATCGACTTTGTCGGTGCACATGCGAGCAGCCCATCTCTAGATCTCCCTTTCGGCGAGAAAACTTGCGCGACGATCGCACCGGACGGCGAGCCACTTCCACGGATCGATCCAGGAGTCTCCACACAGCTCATTTCGAACGCTGTGGTTACATCCTCGACGATCACGCTGACATCACCTGATGGTTCAGGGACGACAAACGCCACTGGGAGGCTAGAGTTCATCGGAGGTAACTGCACCACCGGCTCATGCCCTATACGTCTCGTTTGGCTACCGCTTCAGGCGGCTAATTTCTCCTTCGCAGGCCACACAATCGAACATCCGTTCTTTATCAATACGACAATTGGAGAGGGGACATTTTTCGCTGGGTCGGGAGTATTTGTGATTCCCGGCGAAATGCAGATCACCGCCTCGGGAACCCTCAGCGGAGACCGCCGAGGATTGGTCTCAGGAGCAGGAGCTGTCGGCGTTGGCATTTTGAATCAAGCTGGCCGCCAGCTCGTTTTTGCTCAGACGTATATCGCGGGCGACGTGAAGGTTGACATTCAAATTATTGCTACAATTGACAATCTACTCCCCACGGTAACTCTCGGGAGCACCCCACTCGTTGAATGCAACACAGCCGGCGGCGCAAACATCGCGCTTCCGGCTCTCGTGAACGACGTCGACGGCACGCATCACACTAGTCAGTGGTACATCGACGGCATCCTCGAACAAGTCGACACCGACGAACTGCGACGTTTTATGCCTCTGGGACCGCACGACGTGCAGATTGTGGTATTCGACGAAAGTGGAGGGTCGGCCAGTGCATCAACCGTCGTCACTGTTGTCGACACGACTCCTCCAAGTGTCCTGGCAGGTCCGTTCTGTTTGTGGCCGCCCAACCACAAGTCTGTCGTCGTGGGTGCAGAGATGATCCAAGTCTTTGATGCATGCGATCCTGATCCGAGCTTTACGTTCGGGTCTGGAGTGTCATCGCAAGGTGATGGAGATTTTGTCGTGAAGCCGAGTTCAGTCTGCGTCCGCGCCGAGCGCGACGGAAACGACCAAGCCGGCAGAACATACACAATCACTGGGACTACATCTGATGCTTATGGGAACAGCGGCACAGTTATCCTGCCCATCATAGTTCCACATGATCAGGGAAACGCACCGGCATGTACTTCCACAGGTGAAACGGTTGATGATTCCGACCCGCGCTGCACCGCGACATCATCTTATCCACGTCTTCACGACGACGCCGTTTTGACGGTTCCTGTCGAGGATGCAGAGCAGACCGCAGAGTCCTCTCGCGGTGGCTGCGCAACGTCGAACTCCTCCAACACTTTATTTAGCTCGGGGTTGACTATATTTCTCCTTGTTGTTCGGCGTCGCAGGAGGTAGGACATGCGCGGCACTGTCTTGGGAGTAATCGCGCTCGGCAGTTGTGCCCAAGAATCGTCAACTCCTGTTGCAGCGATCAAATTGCACGGTCCGGCGAACCAGGTGTTATCCGGTCCTCAGCTAGCGTTTTACGAGAACTATCTGCATGAGATGCGGTCATTTTTCGACCGCGACTTCACCCCGATAGAGCTCTATCAGACTGACTGGCCCCGTTCCTGCTCCCCCCCCTACTGCCGAGAGGAACGTACGATCAGTGTTCTCTGTCACGATCTGAAACGGGAATGCATGCTCAACTTGAGTACAGCTCTTGTCGACGAACTTGGCCCGATGCCCCTCCTGTTCCGAGATGCTCTTGCGGACGCGATGGCGGGTGGGATTGGCAACGGCGACACGACCAATGAACCAATCAATCGCAACGTGCAACTCGAGTCATTGCTCGATGACGATCGCTTCCTTGAGTCCAGACAGATTGCCTATGCTGAGGCACTTGGAGATATCGCCTGGCATCGAAGCGTAGTCTACCCTGCTGGCGATTTCGTACGGTTCGTGATCGAGTATCTGGGTCGCGAGCAGGGCATCGCCGCCCTGGAGTCCCCATTGGTCCCGCAAGCTTGGGGAACCCTGAGCTCCCTAGGCAACGCGATTGCGTTGTGGCGCGAAACACCTCCGACGACAGGCAGAAGCTACCGTTTCCCTCTCGCCGAGTGCTCTTCGCAG
Source organism: Kofleriaceae bacterium (assembly GCA_036499725.1). Lineage (GTDB taxonomy): Bacteria > Myxococcota_A > Polyangia > Haliangiales > Haliangiaceae > JABFXX01. The sequence goes on along the minus strand of DASYDE010000008.1, from coordinate 3,732 downwards.
CGTCAGCTGCCCCTGACAAGCAATACGCTGTCTGTCATGCCTTGGGGCGTGATCTTCGCACCCGATCTCGTAGGAGATATCGAACGATATGGGGTGGCGAACATTGAGATTACACAAGATCTTTTCGTTTCAATCGAACTCAAGTCGGCGATTGGCGGCTATCCATCTTTACGTCTAGAACCATGCGATGGACATTCTTCAGTGTCGATGTCGAGAACCTATATCGACGGGACTACTGTTGAGGTAACGGGCACTTTGCGCGCCGGCAGATACTTTCTTGTTGGAGGTTCGGATCGTGTGCAGCCACCGCCAACCCTCTTTGAGGAGATCCAAGATGAACACCTCGAGATTCGACTTACAGAGGGAAGTCCCTGATGAAGGCGCTCATGGCGGTTCTTAGCTACGCATTGTCAGCTGCGATCGTCTGCGCAGCGTGTGGCGGGAATCCAGGTCCGAGCTCGCCGGATGACGCAGCCAACAACGACGCCTCGGGTGACGCTCCCGCCTGCGACCAGAGTTGCCTCGTGCAAGGGTGGTGGATCAACGTCGCCCTCTCGAATTGTGCAGTGCTTTGCATGGGCGTACCGACAGCATCGGAGTGCGGGCATAGCGATTGCGAACAAGTGACCGCGCAGCGATACGACGAAACTGGAACGCTGCGTGTTCTCAGCCCGCTTCTCCATTCCAATGAGGCACGTAGCTTCAATCTTCTGGGGAATCTCATGACGAGCTCGTACACGTTGCTCCCGGAGTGCAAGCTGCAGGTCAACTCTAGCCAACCACAAGTGTTCCACTGCACGGCACAGGAACTTGCCTTTAGCGTTGGTTCGTTTACAGCTGCTTCGGTCGAGGAAGAGCATGCATTGGACAATGCCGCTGCTTCTGGCCAGGCGGGCGAATACGCGTACTGACGCGGATGACGCGGACTGGCGCGCCCGAGTCGACCATCTCGAACATCGGGGCGGAGGCGTGACAGGTAGCGCGACAGATCGCTCGTGGTCTTCAGAAGCAGATCTCTACATCACGCGTCGGCGCCGCAGCACTGCTTCCACTTCTTCGTGGATCCGCAGATGCACAGGTCGTTGCGACCGGGCGACTTGGGCTTGATGCGCGCCGCCTCTTTCGGCGACGGGTACGTGGTCGGACGCATCGCGCGGCCCTTCTTCTCGGCGTCCTCGAAGAGCGCGTTCCACTCGTCGAGCTTGGACGTCGTGAAGTAATCGCGCGCTTCGCTCTCGATCTTCTGCGCCAGCGCGGCGTAGCGACGCGCGTGCTGGACGTGGTCGTAGTGCGGCACGCGGCGATAGCCGGGCGGCACGTCGACAAGCGCGTTTCCACCGGCAAAGCCGTAGGTGCCCACCTCGCGCGCGGGGAGCAGCTCGTACTCGATGCCAAAGATCGCCGAGCCGACGGGACCGATGCCCGTGTACGCGCGCGCTTCGTTCTGGTTGAACGGATGGAGGAACGCGGCCTCGTCAGCGATGGACACGCTCTCCGGCACACCGTACGGGAGACCGACGGGCGTGCCGTAGTTGGGCTGCGTCGGGTCACCGCACAGCGCGTGGATGGTCTCGTGCACGCAGAACCCGAGCAAGCGGCGATGAATGCACGCGCTATCGCGAACGGCGACCCACTTGAGCGCAGCACCGAGCTGCTGCTGCAGGCGCCAGATCTGCGGCGCAGCGAGATCCCACAGCACCTCCTGGCCCCAGCCACGGAACGCATCGTCAAACCGATACAGCGCCGCGATGCCCGCTTCTCGCTCGTCGACGGTGAGCAACTCGTGGCAGCGACACGCGCACGGATACGGTGTCTTCACTGCATCGACGACCGTCGCGGGCATGCCACCAGCGTACTAGAGGTGGAAAGCCATGCCAAACGTCACGCCGCTGCGGGTGCTGTTGCCCTTCGCAGGTCCGTCGGCGAACACGATCTGCTCCTGGTAGACGTCCGCGTAGAAGCCAACGCCATGGAACATGTACGCGGTGCTGCCGCCGTACCGCACACCGTTTCCCCAGCTGCGCTGCCCGTCGGTGCTGTCGACCAGGAGTGTGCGCGTCGGCGCGAGGATGCCGGCCAGCGAGAAACCGAACATGCGGATCATCGAGTAGCGAAACTCGAGCGCCACTGCGGCCGACAGGTACTGCGGGCCGGAGTCGTCGAACGTGGAGCCGGCGAGGTTCATCAGGTGACCGCGCATCCCGACGGTGAAGTTCTCGTCGCCCCAGCCAACGCCAACCGAGTAGTTGCGTCCATCCTCGGGCGCGGCGGCCGGTGCACCAGTCACGGCGGCGCGACGGGCGATCGGCGTCAGGCTCGCGAGCGGGCCGCGCATACTCTGCGAGCGATCAACTCCCACCGAGAGATGCGCTCCGCAGCCCGTCGCAACCAACGCCGTCACCACAACCGCTGCACGCATGTAGTGGAAGTCGACCGCCCACGCTCATTTTTCGAGGGAACGGCGCGTGAGTGAGAGGTCTGTTGGCTGATTGCTCCGCGTCGGTGCGAGGCGTACACCGGCCCCATGGCGCGCCCGTTTCGCATCGTGAACGTGTTCACCGTCGACGGCGATCCGTTCTCGGGGAATCCCCTGTGCGTCGTCGAGGACGCGCGCGGTCTCTCCACCGAACAGATGCAGGCGATCGCGCGCCAGATGAACTTGTCGGAGACAACGTTCGTGCTCCCTGCCCAGGCCGGCGGCGTCGCGCATGTCCGCATCTTCACGCCTGGCTTCGAGATGCCGTTCGCCGGTCACCCAACGCTCGGCACCGCGTTCGTCATCGCGAACGGCAGGACCGCCGTGACGCTCGAGATGAAGGCGGGCCACGTGCCGGTGACGATCGGCGGCTCGTTGCTGACGCTTCGAGCGGCGCGTGCACCGACGACGCGACCGATGGATGCAACTCGCGCGGAGGTCGCAGCGATGCTTGGCCTGCCGCTGGGCGCGCTCCCCGATGATCCGACGCTTGCTCCGCTCTGGGTCAACACGGGCGTCGAGCAGCTCGTGATTCCACTGACCAGCGTCGAGCACGTGCGCGCGACGAAGCCCGTCCTCGCCCTGATCGAGAAGCACGGCTTCTCCGCGGCCCGCGACGAAGCCATGGCCTACGTCTGGGCGCGCGGCGAGCGCGAGTGGGAAGTGCGCTTCTTCTTCACGTCGAACGGCGCGCTCCTCGAAGATCCGGCGACCGGCTCCGCGTGCGCGAACCTGGGAGGGTACTTACTCGCGCGCGCCGCTACGCTACCGCTCTCGGCCATGCTGCTGCAGGGTGCGGCCATCTCGCGCCCTTCGCGGCTGGGACTCATCGTCGATGCCGAGCCGGCGATTTACGTCAGCGGAACCGCGATGGAAGTCGGTCGCGGGACCCTCGCGATTTGACGCGGGACCTCTCGGCACCCGATCGCCCCGTACCGTCGCCACCCCTTCAGGAGTAGCCACGACTGCGGTTGCCACACGAGCAACGACTCGTATGTCTCGCGCACCCGGAACAGCGTCGCTTTCCCGACGAGCTCCTTCCATCCCGGAAACACCGCGGCGGTGGAGAACGGATCGATGCGCCACTCGCGGGCAACGCGGCGCTTGTCCTCACCGTGCTTGCGCCAGTTGTTGAGAGGGTCGATCAAAACAACGATTGACGGGAGATCGAGATCGGGAGATCTAAAGATGTGTCTTTGGTCTCCCCGGTCAGCACTCGCGCGATTCGCCGTCGAGTTCGTCGTGACCCGAAGCCT
>DASYDE010000007.1:0-70222 GCA_036499725.1 Kofleriaceae bacterium | reverse complement strand
TCACCGGAGACGTCGCGCGTGATCGACGGGTTGTCGCTCTTGCGGGCGATCTTGTCGATCTCGTCGATGTAGACGATGCCGCGCTGCGCGCGCTCGATGTCGTGATCGGCGTTCTGCAGCAGCGAGACGATGATGTTCTCGACGTCCTCGCCGACGTAACCAGCCTCGGTGAGGTTGGTCGCGTCCGCGATCGCGAACGGCACGTTGAGGATGCGGGCGAGCGTCTGAGCGAGCAGCGTCTTGCCCGAACCGGTCGGTCCGAGCAGGAGGATGTTCGACTTCTGCAGCTCGACTTCCTCGTCGGCAGCGACCTTGGACGAGCCGTGGTCGATGCGCTTGTAGTGGTTGTGAACCGCGACCGCGAGGATCTTCTTGGCGCGGTCCTGGCCGATCACGTACTCGTCGAGGACCTTCTTGATCTGCGCCGGCTTGGGGATCGAGGTGGACCCGTAGGACTGGTCTTCCTTCTCGATCTCTTCCGCGATGATGTCGTTGCACAGACCGATGCACTCGTCACAGATGTAGACGGTGGGACCTGCGATCAGCTTCTTGACCTCTTTCTGCGCTTTGCCGCAGAAGGAGCAAGTCAGCGAAGCACCATCACGTTTCTCGATCGCCATCCGTCACCTACCGTACGCTACTTCTTGTCCGACTTCTCGTCCGTCTTCTTCTTCGCCGAGACGAGCACCTCGTCGATGATGCCGTATTCCTTGGCGGCAGCAGACGACATGAAGTTGTCGCGGTCGGTGTCGTTCTTGATGCGATCCACCGGCTGACCGGTGTGCTTGCTGTACAGCTCGTTCAGCGTGTCGCGCGTCTTCAAGATCTCCTTGGTGTGGATCTCGATGTCCGTCGCCTGACCCTGGAAGCCGGCGAGCGGCTGGTGAATCATGACGCGCGCGTGGGGCAGGGCGTAGCGCTTGCCCTTGGTGCCGGCCGCGAGGAGGAAGCTGCCCATGGAGGCCGCCTGGCCCATGCAGATCGTTGCGACATCGCAGTGCAGGAACTGCATCGTGTCGTAGATCGCGAGACCCGACGAGACGACGCCGCCGGGGCTGTTGATGTAGATCATGATGTCTTTGTCCGGATCCTCTGCGTCGAGGAACAGGAGCTGCGCGATGACGACGTTCGCGACGTCATCGTTGATCGCCGTGCCGAGGAAGATGATGCGGTCCTTGAGGAGCCTCGAGAAGATGTCCCAGCCACGCTCGCCGCGGTGGGTCTGCTCGATCACGGTCGGGACGAGGTAGTTCATCGGCGGCTTCTGCATTTCCTCGACTGTACGAGGCTGCCGAGGCGCATGCAACGCACGGAGACCCTGGCAAAAAGCTGAGCTGGACTCCCTATTGGGGGAGGGTCCAAACCAGGTTCATGACCTGCGGCAGCCCGGGATCAGCGGTGACCGGGGCTGTACGACGTGAGCTTGGCCTCGACCTCGTTGGTCGTGCCGTGGTGCGCGTAATGGAACCGCGACACGCCCGTGCCGGGCTGCAGCTCGAACGTCTGCTCGTCGGGACCCGTGTAGAACGACAGCGTGTAGCCGTTGTCGACGGCCGCGACGTTCCAGCAGTAGGTCATTTGCGCACTCGGGCAGATCTTCTGGCCGTCGATGACGGGCCACGAGAACCACCCCTCGGCGCCGTCGAGCACCGGCTCGGACGTCGTGCCGAACAGGAAGCTGTTGCCGTGGCGCAGCACGGTCTTCTCCGACGCGGTGGGAGCGGCATCGTTCTCGAACGACGCGAGGTCGGTCGGCCAGCCCTTGATGCGATACGCGGTGACCCCGTTCGCCTCTTTCGCGTCGACGACTTCGGTCGTCCACTCGATCGTCTTGGTGGTCTCCTTGTCGGAGTCCACGTCGAACTTCTTGACCGTGACCTCGTAGGTCCACTTGGCGCCGCGCGCCAGCGGCAGCGGATCCGCCGCGATCATTTCCTGCCGCGTCATCGGACCGCGACGGCCATTCCCACTACACGCTCCAAGGGCAGTTGCAGCGAGAGCGACAACGAGCCAGATCCTGCGGTCCATACGCGTGGGCGACACTACTCCCAAACCATACTCCCGGCCCTGCAGAACGCGAGATTTCTGTGGAGAGATCCGGACAGATTGATAGGGTCCGCCGATGTCCGTAGTCGACCGCTTGAGGGCCCTCACGAAGCCGATGGACTCCAAGAGGAACATCGTGAAAGAGGCGTGGGACCTGCTGTCGGGAGTACCCGGTGGCAAGACGATGTTCTCGAGGCTGATCGGCCGTACGGCGCCGTACACCGGCTCGATCGCGGCCCAGGTCACAGTCCTCCGGGTCGGCTACGCGGAGGTCGAGATGCAGGACCGGCCGCGCCTCCGCAACCACCTTCACTCCCTCCACGCGGTCGCGCTCGCGAACCTGGCCGAGCTCGCCGGCAACCTGGCGCTCGCCTACAGCCTGCCGGATGACGCGCGCTTCATCGTCTCCGGCATGGAGATCGAGTACGTGAAGAAGGCCCGCGGGACCATCACCGCCGTCGGCGAGCCGCCGATCCCCCGCACGTCAGCCAAAGCCCCGTACGACGTCCTCGTGACGCTCCGCGACGAGGCGGGCGACGAGGTGGCGAAGGCAATTTTGCACTCGCTCGTCGGACCCAAGCCGGGTGCCGAACAGCGCGGCGACGTGAATTAGCTAAAAGCTCGCCCCGTCGAATCAAGACAGGTAACGGAATCAGGAGGGGTCGATGCATCGCGCGCTCGCACTAGTCGCTGTCACTCTCGCTGCCGCACCCGCGTTTGCTGACGCACCGGCGGACTTCATCGCCGACGCGAAGCTCTACTACCGCGTCGTCGCGTGCGGCAGTGACGACCCGCTGCCCCCTGGGATCGATGCCAAGGTCGTCGACAAGCACTGCGCCGAAATGGCGAAGCGCTACGAGTCGTATGACAAGACGTTCACGTCGCTCGCGCGGCCGTTCTTTGCTCCGATGTATCCCGCGAACCTCCCGACGACGGTCGTCTATCCGTTCGGCGGCGGTGACCTCGCCGGTGCGCTCGTCACGTATCCGAACGCGCGCGAGGTCACGACGATCTCGCTCGAGCACGCGGGCGATCCGACGCGCCTCGCGAAGTTGAAGCCCGCGCAGCTCAAAGCTTCGCTCGCTGCGTATCGCGACGCGATCAACGGCTTGCTCGCGCTGCACGACTCGACGAGCGAGAACATGCGCACGCTCGAGAAGGGCGGCATTCCTGGCCAGCTCTCGTTCCACCTGACCGGCATGACGGCGCTCGGCTTCGAGCCCGTGTCGCTCAAGTACTTCCACCTCGCGGACGACGGCAGCGTCGTCTACTACTCGCAGGCGGAGATCGACGCGCTGTCCAAGAAGATCGCGAAGAAGAAGAAGGGCGGCTGGGTCGACACCGACTTCTCCGAAGCGTTCACGAACATGGAGCTGACGTTCCGCAAGAAGGGTGACGCGAATGCGCCGCTCGTCGTGCATCGTCACTTCGCGGCGAACCTCGCGAACAACGCGTTCGACGGGAGCCCGCTGCAAAAGCACCTCGCGGCGAAGGGCCCGATCGCGGCGATGACAAAAGCGGCGAGCTATCTGTTGTGGCTCGGCGGCTTCTCCAAGATTCGCGATTACCTGACCGAGAACATGGTCTGGATGGCGTCCGATGCCACCGGAGTTCCTCCAAAAGCGGCCAAGAAGGCCGGCTTCAAGCAGACGACGTACGGTGTCTTCGTCGGCGCATTCCTCGACGACGCGGATAAAACTGTCGGCGCCGAGATGGTCAAAATGTGGTCGGATCAGCCCCGCCGGAAGCTCCCTTTCCGGTATGGCTATCCCGACTCCGAAAAGCATTGGCACCTGATGATCACGGCCAAGGAGTCTTCGAAATGAAGCAGCTGCTCGCTCTCGTTGTCTTGATCGGATGTCTCTCTGCTCCGCGCCTTGCGCATGCAGACGAGCCTGGCAGCGTGACGCTGCACGATCTCCTCGACGAGCCGGGCCAAGCTGGCGAGAACGAGAGCGCCGAGCCGCCCGTCGCGACGCCGAGCGAGGACAACGCCGACGCACCGAAGAAGGGCCCCGTGAAGGCGCCCGCGTCGGCGCGGATGACGACGCCGCAAGTCGGCCGCAAGCTCCAGCCGCGCAGCAAGGACGACGGCGAGTCGCGCCTGAAGAAGGAAGAGGACACCGTCGCTGGTGGTCGCCACTTCCGCATCGAGACAGCGCAAGGCGCGGTGCACGTGTGGGTTCCGCCCGGCTACAACCGCGAAACGGCCGGCACCGTCGTGTACGTCCACGGCTACTGGGTCGACGCCGACGGCGCGTGGAAGGACTATCACCTCGCGCAGCAGTTCAAGATGAGCAAGCAGAACGCGCTGTTCATCGTCCCCGATGCGCCGTCCGACAACGACGAGCGCGTGCAGTGGCCGGCGCTCACGGATCTGCGCAAGGCGCTCGCGCGCGCGAACATCAAGCTGCCCGACGGTCCGACGATCGTCATGGGCCACTCGGGCGCGTTCCGCACGGTCATGCAGTGGGTCGACCACAAGGCCGTCTCGCAGATCATCCTGCTCGACGCGATGTACGCCGGCGAGGCCGCGTTCGACGAGTTTATCAAGAGCGGCAAGCGCGCCGACGATCACAAGCTCATCGTCGTCGCTGCATCCACCGCGACCGAGTCGAGCGCGTTCGTGAAGAAGTACAAGTTCGCCGTCGCGCGCGAGAAGTTTCCGTCGGACATTGGCGGCTTCACGAAGGCCGAGCGGCGTGCCAAGCTTCTCTATGTCCGCTCGCAGTTCGACCACATGAGCATCGTGACCGGCAAGAAGGTCATTCCCGTGCTCCTGCGTGTCACACCGCTCAAAGCGCTCTAACAACTTAACTGGGTGCGGTCATCCCGACCGCAGGGCAGCGTGCCGATGGGGTCGTCGGCACATCTCGTGAGAGAGCCGATGACCCGTGCCCCAAAACTACCGATCCGCCGCGTTGCTGCGGCCATCTCGTCGCTGACCCACCGCATCCTTGCGGTCGAGGCAGCGAGTGGCATCGCGTTGCTCGCTGCGACCATCGCGGCGCTCGTGATCGCAAACATGTGGTCCGCGTCGTACGCGGCGGTGTGGAGCACGCCGATCGGCGGAACGGTCTCGGGGCACGCGATGTCGGCGCCGCTGAAGTTCTGGATCGACGACGGCGCGATGACGATCTTCTTCTTCGTCGTCGGTCTCGAGATCCGCCGCGAGATCCACACGGGCGAGCTCGCATCGCTACGTCAGGCGGCGCTGCCGTTCGCGGCGGCACTCGGCGGCATGCTCGCTCCGGCCATCATCTACGCGGTGCTCAACGTCGGGCGCGTCGGCGCGTCGGGGTGGGCGATTCCAATGGCGACGGACATCGCGTTCGCCGTCGGCGTGTTGACGTTGCTCGGATCGCGCGTCTCGCCGTCCACCCGCGTGCTGTTGCTCGCGCTCGCGGTCATCGACGACATCGGTGCGATCGTCGTCATCGGCATCTTCTTCAGCGCGGGCATCTCGCTCGTCGGTCTCGCGATCGCAACGGGCGGGCTTCTCGCGGTCGTCGCTCTGCGCTCTTTCGGTGTGCGTGCGCCGCTGCTCTACGTTCCGTTCGGCATCGTCGTGTGGGCGGGCCTCTTGAAAGCGGGCGTGCATCCCACGATCGGCGGCGTGCTGCTCGGATTACTCGCGCCGGTGCGTCCGTTCGCCGGCGAGGACACGTCCGTTGTCGATCGATTGATCCGCGCGCTCCATCCATGGGTCGCGTTCGTGATCATGCCGGTGTTCGCGCTCGCAAATGCAGGCGTCGTACTTGGCGGCGCGAGCTTCGATGGAGATGCGCGCTGGATCTTCATCGGCATCGTCGCAGGACTCGCCATCGGCAAGCCGCTCGGCATCGCCGTCAGCTCGATCGTCTCGAGTCGCCTCGGTCTCGCCTCGCGCTCGGCCGAGCTCACCACCCGCGCCGTGCTCCTGGTCGGACTCGCGGGAGGCATCGGCTTCACGATGTCGCTGTTCCTCGCCCAGCTCGCGCTTCCTGCGGGGCCGCTGCTCGACACGGCGAAGCTCGCGATCCTCGTGGGATCAGCGGCGTCGATGCTCGTCGCGATCGTGTTCGGCGCCGCTACGACCAAGCGTGCGGAATAGCTATTTCGAGCCTTCGCCAGCGCGCAGGATCAGTTTTACGGCGTTGAGCACGTCGTAGCGCACGGCCTGAGGTCGCCCGGCGAGGAGCTCGTCCAGCTGCGACAGCGTGGGTTCGAACTCTTCGTCGACTCCGAAGAGCAGCGTCGCGATCCGGATCTCGAAGCCGCGGTGCGCGAGCGCTACCAGCGTTTCCCAGCTCGGCGTTTTTTCGCCGCGTTCGAGCTCGCTCAGATACTTCTGCGACAGCCCGCAGCGCTGGGCGAGGGCCTCCTGCGTGTGATGGCGCTGTCGCCGCAACTCCGAAATGCGCGTACCCAATCGCTTTTGTGCGGCTTTGGCCGCGCTCTTGGGCATTGACTGGATCGTAGGTGGATGCCCCGCCCCGCCAGTACACGCCAATAGCTCTGTCGAATAGGCACAGTACCATCCAATAGCTCTGATATCGTGGCCGTGTGCGTCGGTTGAGGTTGCTGGTCGTCGAAGACAATCCGCTGGTCTTCCGCGCGCTGCGGAGAGCGTTGGCACCTCGGTTCGAGGCCACGTTTGTCACGAGCGGCAGAGCCGCGTTGGCAGAGATCCTCGAGCACGACTTCGATGCTGTTCTGAGCGATGTGTGCATGGCAGGCGTCGATGGACGTCGTGTTCTCGCCGCCGTACGCGAGGTTCAGCCCACGACCTTCCGCATCCTCCTGACGGCGACGCCAGAAGCGCGCGGGCTCGAGGTGGCGGACTACGTGATCGCCAAGCCGTGCTCGCTAAAAGAGCTTGTCGCCACGATCGAGCATTTTGGAGGGACAGCCGTCAGGTAGCGCTCAGCGTCTTCGCGTCGACGTGCTCGGTGAGGCCGATCGTATCGGCCCGCATCGACGCGGGCAGCTATGCGACTGTCCGCCGACGATGACGTCCGGAGCAAGACCATGAAGAAGACGGCGATTGCGATCACGATGGCGGCCCTTGCACTGGGTGGCTGCAAGAAGAAAGACGGCGGCGGCGAGAGCAGTGGCGGCGGCGAAGCGCCGAAGGCGGCCGAGGGTGGTGGCCCCGCAGGATTCGCGGCGTGGCAGCAGAAGGATGCGGCGAAGCTGTGGGAAGGCGCGTGGAAGGGCCGCATGTCGATCGAGTCCGCCCCGAAGAAGGGCTACTCGTCGATGGCCGGCGACCAGGCCGCGTACGAGGTGAAGGGCGACAAGGCGACGGTCACCAACGGCACGGCCGAGGTGACGATGAAGTTCGCCCTGACCGCGCCGTGCCAGGCGACGTTCACCGAGGACATCACTGAAGGCAGCATGAAGGGTGGTCAGGCGTTCCACCAGAAGACGTTCGTCGTCGAGAACGGCGCGCTCGTGATCGGCGAGGCGGCGGTGGGTTATCGCAAGGGCAAGACCGCGCTCGTGTGCAGCTCGGACGGCGTGACGATCGTCGACGACAAGGGCGCTTGCATGACGTGGAGCAACCACTTCAACAAGTGGGACAGCAAGCCCGACACGTGCGTGTGGTCGCAGGATGGCGGCAAGGACATGCTCGCGATCGGCACCGGCGATTGGGCGCGCAAGGTGTACGCGGCGGGTGACGTGCTGACGGCGGAGCAGTTCCGCGACGAGGCCAAGTACACCGAGAAAGCGGCGGACCTCGCGACGGCGAAGAAGACCGTCGGTGACGCGGTGAAGAAGGACGACCCGGCGGAGCAGGCGAAACTCGCGGGTGGCGTTGCTGGTAAGACGGACACGATCGCCTCGCTGACGGTCTCGCTCGGAGCCGACGAGACGCTGAAGGGCAAGCCCGTGGAAGTGACCGGCATCGTCAAGCAGACGGGCACGATGACGGCGAATGGCGAGGTCACGCAGCAGACGCTGCTCAAGGACGTCGACAGCAAGGACGAGAAGATCGACATGTTCTGCACGGGCAAGACGGCTCCGCCCGACGGCATCAAGAACGGCGACAAGGTCACGGCCAAGGGCACGATCGACAAGTCGTTCGGCAAGCCGGAGCTGAAGGACTGCACGATCACCGCAGCGAAGTGAGTAGCTGGTAGTCTCGCGGGGTGACGGTTGTCCTCGCTGTTCCCGGCAACGTCGCGCATGCCACGCGGCTCGCGACGCGCCTGGGTGTTCCGCTGCTCGTCCCTGAAGTGCGGCGGTTTCCCGACGGTGAGGTCTACGTCCGCATCGACGGCGAGGTCACGGGCCACGATGTCGTGCTCGTCGGTTCGCTGCACGAGCCGGGCGACAAGTTCCTCTTGATCGCGTTCCTCGCGGGCACCGCGCGCGATCTGGGCGCCACGCGCGTCGGGTTGGTCGCGCCGTACCTGGCGTACATGCGGCAGGACAGTCGCTTCAAACCGGGCGAAGGCATCACCGCGAGCTACTTCGCGAAGCTGCTGTCGAGCTGCATCGACTGGTTGGTGACGGTCGATCCGCACCTGCACCGCATGGATTCGCTCGCGCACGTGTACTCGATCCCGACGACGATCGCGCGGTCGGCGCAGTCGATCGCGACGTACATCCAGGGCCACATCAAGGATCCTGTTCTCGTCGGTCCCGATGCGGAGAGCGTGCAATGGGTGGAAGCGGTGGCCAAGGCCTGCGGCGCGCCGTTCGTGGTGTTGGAGAAGACGCGGCGCGGTGATCGCGATGTCTCGATCACGTCACCCGGTGAGCTCGGCACGGGCCGCACGCCCGTGTTGATCGACGACATCGTGTCGACCGGCAAGACCATGATCGAGGCGTGTCGCCAGGTGCGCGCAGCCGGTGCGCCCGCGCCGACGTGCATCGCAATCCATGCGGTGTTCGCCGACGAGCTCAGCGATGACCTCGTCGCGGCCGGTGCGAGTGGCATCGTCACGTGCGACACGATCCCGCACGCGACCAACGAGATCAGCGTCGACGAGCCGATCGCGGCCGCCGTGCGCGCGCACCTCTAAGAGTTCAATCAGTTAGAGGCGAGGGCATGCGAAATGCACCCGCTTGCTGACATGGACACCACCGAGAGCTCCCTACCGAGATTTCGTATCGTCGCCGCCATCGACGGGTCCGAGTACGCCGAGGTCGTGCTCGAGCATGCGATCGACCAAGCTGCGCGTCACGAGCATCCAGACCTCCACTTCGTCACCGTCGTCCGCGACAAGGCCGACGCCGAGCGGGCGCGGCAAGACCTCACCATGAACGCGGTCAACGCGCTCGAAGTGCTCTCACCGACGAAGGTTGACTGGCGCACGTGGGTTCACGTGTCGTGCGGGAAGACGATCGAGGAGATTCCGTTGCTCGCCGCGGATGTCGCGGCTGACCTCCTCATCGTCGGTCAGTTCGGCACGCACAACGACTCGCTCGTCGCCGGCATCCTCGCCCGCACACAGTGCCCGACACTTGTCGTGAACCTCAAGGAGGACGTCGTCGGGGCGGTGCAATGCCCGCAGTGCGTCGCCATCCGCGCGGCAACTCGCGCGGAGCAGCTGTTCTGCGAGAAGCACGCGGGCGAGCCGAGCGACCGCCTGACCTCGCTGCTCCCATCGTCGACCTCGTCCGTTCAGGGCGGACTGCTGCTGTAATTCCCCTCTGCGTGACGACCAGGCTACACTTTCCGCCGAGATGGCTGACGTGAGGGGGGCGGGTGGGCCGAGGCGGACTCCGAGGATCGACCCCGGGGTCGAGGAGAGCCGTCTCGATGCAGTCAAGAAGCTCGAGATTCTCGACACGCCGCCCGAGACGTCGCTCGATGACATCGCGCAGCTCGCCGTGCAGATCTGCGGAACGCCGATCGCGTTCGTCAGCGTGATCGACGAGAACCGGCAGTGGTTCAAGGCGCGCGTCGGCATCGGAGCAACCGAGATCCCCCGCCACCTGACGATCTGTCAGTACGTCATCGCTCGCGAGGAGATGTTGGTCATCGACGATGCACGTGACGACGAGGAATTTTCTGCGCACCCCTTCGTCGTCGGACCTCTCCAGCTTCGCTTTTACGCGGGTGTCCCCCTGCGCTCCAACGGCTGTAGCGTCGGCACGCTGTGCGTCGTCGATCGCGAGAAGCGAGTGCTCTCGACGTCGCAGATCAACGCGATGCAATCGCTCGCGCGGCAGGTCGAGGCGCAGCTCGAGCTCCGGATGAAGCTGCGCGAGGTCTCCGCGCTCGCCGTCGAAGTGACGCGCCAGCGCGACGAGATCGCGCAGGTCCAGAAGCAGAACCAGGAGCTCGTCGCGTTGGTCGTGCACGACTTGAAGTCTCCACTGTCATCGATCCTCGCGGAGAGCGCCGTGCATCTGGACAAGTCGCCCAACAGCGACGCCGCAGACACGCTCAATACGATCTCCTCGGCAGCACGCCGTATGCATCGCATGACGATGGAGATGCTCGACGTTATCCAGGGCAAGGACGGCAAGCTCGAGCTCGACAAGAAGCGCATCTGCATCGAGGACGTGATCGCGCGAGCGCGCAAGGCGATCCTGCGGCGCGCGGAGCAGCACCATATCGAGGTTCTCCAGATCGGCGCCGATCGCACGTTCCTCAATGCGGACGCCCACGTCCTGGACCGCGTGTTCGAGAACCTCCTCGATAACGCGATCAAGTACGGCGCGGACGGCAACCGCATCGAGATCGAGAGCCAGGTATCTGGCGGGTTCATCGAGATTCGCGTGTCTGACAATGGCCGCGGCATCTCCCCTGCCGACGTGTCGCGGATCTTCGACAGAAACTACCGCGCGGTCGTCGACCGGGTCGATCGCTCCGACAGTCGCGGGCTGGGCCTCACGTTCTGTCGGCTCGCTGTCGAAGCGCATGGCGGCTCGATCTCGGTCGAACAGAATAGGCCGCGCGGCGCTCGGTTTTGCCTGCGGATTCCCGTCGGGCGCGGACGCTTCCTCTCCCCGGTTCCGTAAGCGCGCTACATCAGCACGACCGCGATCACCATCACGAGGCCGACGGTCATCGCCGAATAGAGCGTGACGAGCATCGGCCACTTGAACGGCCCAGAATCGTCCATCGTGTCCGCCATGCAGTTCCCTGCAGCATGGGACGTGCCTGGTCGGAAATGCGGTTCTGCGCAGACGATGCGCGGCCGACCTCTTCCGCCATCGCAGCGCGCAATTCTTGCGGGAAGTAGTCGTCCTCGCTGGGCACGCAGCTTGCGCTTCGATCGTCCGTGTCAGACGAGCGTTGCGACCTAGTTTCGACCATCGCGTCCAAAGCGAGCCGAGGCCCGCGTTACACCAGTTATCCGCCGGCCACAGAGCTCGGTCCGGTGAGCACGGAGCGAGTCGAGAGCGAGGTCGCGGCGACGCTCGCGGGGAGCGATCCGATCGGTCTCTACGTCCACATCCCATTCTGTCAGAGCCTCTGCGCTTACTGCGGTTGCAACGTCATTCCGACGCGAGACAAGTCACGCGCCCACGCGTATGTCGATCATCTCGTCACCGAGATGACGTTGCTCGCACGCAACGCGCCGACCGCGCCGGTCACGGAGATCGCCCTCGGTGGCGGGTCTCCCAATTTCTTGTCGCCCATTCTGCTGTGGACCCTCGGTGGTGCGATCGAGCGCTTCTTCAACGTCACCTCTGACGCGAGGAAATCGATCGAGCTCGATCCACGGACGACGATGTCGGCTCATCTCGAGACACTCGGCAAGCTAGGGTTCCGCTCGATCAGCCTCGGAGTTCAGGACTTCGCGGAGCCGGTGCAGGACGCCATCCGTCGCCATCAGTCGGTCGCGCAGACGCGCTGGCTCGTGGAACAGGCGCGCGCGCACGGGGCGAACGACATCAACATCGATATGGTCTACGGACTCCCCCTCCAAACGGAGAGCTCGTTCGCGAAGACGCTCGACTCCGTGATCGAGCTGTCGCCTGACCGGGTCGCGGTGTTCGGATACGCGCATCTTCCCGACAAGCTGCCGCATCAACGCATCGTGGAGCGGGCAGGGCGCCTCCCCGATGCCCACGAACGCGCAGCTCTCCTGGTGTTGGCGATCGAGCGGTTCACGCAGGCCGGCTACGTCCACGTGGGACTGGATCATTTTGCGCGACCGGGATCAGCGTTCGAGGCGGCGGCCCGGGAGCACCGGCTCGTACGGACATTTCAGGGCTACGTCGAGCGCCGAGCCGACAGCATCCTCGGCCTCGGAACATCGGCAATCTCGTCGACGCCGCGGATGTTCTGGCAGAACCACACCAAGCTCGCCAACTGGGAGAGCGACATCACGTCGCTGCGGCTTCCGGTCGCGCGAGGCATCGTGTTGGACAGGGACGACCGCGTGCGTCGCGCGTTGATCGATCACTTGATGTGCGACGGGGAGGTCGCGCTCGACCGGATCTCGGATCTGGCCGGCGTCGACACGGAGGACTACTTCGCGCGCGAGCTCGACGAGCTGAAGGAGATGCGCGACCTCGTCATCTACGACGCCTCTCGCCACCGCGTGCAGGCAACGCCGCTCGGTCGGTTGCTCGTGCGCAACATCTGCATGGTGTTCGACCGGTATCGACCCGACCGTGAATCGACGCGCTTCTCTTCGACCGTGTGACAAGGAGGCCCCGTGACGCCCACTGATGCGATGCGAGAGCTGATCTCGCAACACGACGGACTGCGCGACATGATGGATCACTGCGAGGACCTCATGGACACGCTCGACGCTCATCCCGACGGTGATCCAGCGCCGTTGACGAGAGAGCTGGCGAAGCTGCGGCACGCGTTCGCCATCCACAACAAGTTCGAGGAGAGCCTCCTCAAGCCCGTGCTGCTCGAACGCGACCGATTCGGCACCCAGCGCGTCGATCGTATGGTCAGCGACCACGTCGAGGAACACCGCTTGATCGGCCTGCGGTTGTCCTCACCTGCACTCGAGATGTTGCGCGACGTTGTCGAAACTCTGCGCGCCCACCTGGACGCAGAGGAGCGCTATTTGCTGTCTTCCCAGGCGCTTCGTGCCCTCGACGCAAATGATGCGTAGCCGTTCGGCCTCGAGCGCAGAACCTGCGCCTTCGGACGCCCGATCGCGGCTCTAGAGTGGGCACGCCAGTTGCGATGAGCGCCGTCGATGGCGAAAGAGACAATCAAGTACGACGACGCGCTCGTTCGCAAGTTCGTCACCGCGACGATCGTTTGGGGCGCAGTTGGAATGCTGGTCGGTCTGTGGTGCGCACTCGAGCTCGCGGCGCCGCGGTTGAACATCGGCCCATACTTCACGTTCGGTCGTCTGCGCCCGCTGCACACGAACGCCGTCATCTTCGCCTTCGCAGGGAACGCACTGTTCGCGGCGGTCTACTACTCGTCGCAGCGGTTGCTGAAAGCGCGGCCGCCGCGGGGACTCTCCCGATTTCACTTCTGGGGCTGGCAGGCGATCATTGCATCAGCGGCGATCACCCTCCCGCTAGGCTTCACGCAAGGCAAAGAGTACGCCGAGCTCGAGTGGCCGATCGACATCGCGATCGCCGTCGTGTGGGTCGCGTTTGCTGTCGCGTTCTTCTCCATGGTGCGCAACCGCCGCGAGAAGCACTTGTACGTCGCGCTTTGGTTCTACATCGCAACGATCGTCACGGTCGCGATCCTTCACATCTTCAACAACCTCGTGATTCCAGCGGGGCTGTTCAAGAGCTACTCGATCTACGGCGGCGTCGAGGATGCGTTCATGCAGTGGTGGTACGGGCACAACGCTGTCGCGTTCTTTCTGACCACGCCGTTCCTCGGCCTCATGTACTACTTCTTGCCGAAGGCATCCGGCCGACCGGTGTTCAGCTACCGGCTCTCGATCCTGCACTTCTGGTCGCTCGTCTTCATCTACATCTGGGCAGGGCCGCATCACCTGCACTACACCGCGCTCCCCCAATGGGCGTCGACGCTCGGCATGGTGTTCAGCGTGATGCTGTGGATGCCGTCGTGGGGCGGAATGATCAACGGTCTGCTCACGCTGCGCGGCGCATGGGACAAGGTCGCCGAGGACCCGGTCCTCAAGTTCTTCGTCGTCGCGATCACGTTCTACGGCATGTCGACGTTCGAGGGCCCGATGCTCTCCGTGAAGAGCGTGAACGCGCTCTCGCACTACACCGATTGGAACATCGCGCACGTCCATGGCGGAGCGCTCGGTTGGGTCGGCTTCATGGTGTTCGGAATGATCTACTGGCTCGTTCCGCGGCTGTTCCAGGCGCAGCTGTACTCCAAGAAGCTCGCGACGACGCACTTCTGGATCGCGACGATCGGCATCGTTCTCTATGTCGTCGCGATGTGGGCCGCCGGCATCTCGCAGGGCCTCATGTGGCGCGCGTTCGATTCGACGGGCCGTCTCCAGTATCCGGACTTCCTCGAGACCGTGACGCGCTTGGTCCCGATGTACTGGGTGCGCGCGCTCGGCGGGACGCTCTATCTGACCGGCGTGCTGATCGGCGCCTACAACATCTACCGCACGTGGAAGTCGCGACCGCCAACGTACGAAGAGCCGGAGATCGACGTGCCTCCGATGATCCGCGCTGCGAAGCAGGAAGCGAAGGCCAAGCGCGCTTTGGAGCGCGAGACGCACCCGCCAGCGCACTGGCACCGCACGTGGGAAGGCTTGCCGGCGATGTTCACGGTGCTCGTCGTGCTGGCCGTCCTCGTGGCCTCGGCGTTCGAGATCATCCCGACCTTCCTGATCGCCGACAACGTGCCGCGCATCAAGACGGTGAAGCCGTACACGCCGCTCGAGCTCTACGGGCGCGACATCTATCTCTCGGAGGGTTGTTACAACTGCCACTCGCAAATGATCCGTCCGTTCATCGACGAGACGGTGCGGTACGGAGCGAACGGCAGGCCCGCGGAGTACAGCAAGCCGGGCGAGTCCATCTACGACCATCCGTTTCAGTGGGGCAGCAAGCGCACGGGGCCGGACCTCGCGCGCGAAGGCGGCCGCCGCGACGAGCTCTGGCACCTTCGCCACCTCGAGGATCCGCGCAGCACGTCACCTGGCTCCGTGATGCCGAGCTACGCGCACCTGCTGCGTGACGAGATTCCATATGACGTGCTCCAGCGCCGCATCGACGCGATGGTGATGCTCGGTGTGCCGTACGGAAAGGATGCGATCGACGACGCCCCCGGCCTCGCAAAGGCGCAGGCAAAGCAGCTCGCCGACAAGCTCGCTCACGCTGGCGGTCCGCTCGAGATGGAAGACAAGGATGCGATCGCGCTGATCGCGTATCTGCAGCGGCTCGGTGTGGACATCAAGTTCGCGCAACAAGGAGATGGCAAATGATTCGTCTGTCGGAGCTCGTGTCGGCACTCACGCCGACCCAGTTGACTCAGTTCGCGCTCCTGATCTTCGTCGGTGTGTTCGTCGCGATCGCGATCCGTCACGGCGGACGCAAGCGTAAGTCGGAGCACGAGGAGTGCGCGCAGATGCCGCTCGCGGATGATGTCTCCACCTCTCGCGAGAGCGCGCCATGACGTCGTCGATCCAAACCGTCACGGATGCAACGCAGATCGCTGACGAGCCCGCGCACGAAGCGCGCCTGATGACGCACTCGTACGACGGCATTCGCGAGTACGACAATCCGTTGCCAGGTTGGTGGCGCATGATCTTCGCGGGCAGCATCGCGTTCGCAGCTGCCTACGGCTTTTACTTTCACGTCGCGAACTGGGGTGAAACGCCGGACCAACACTACAAGGCGCAGCTCGCAGACTACGAGAGCAAGCGAGACGTCCGCGCGCGGGCCGAAGCGGCGAACATCACGGAGGCATCGCTCGCGAATGCAGCGGCCGATCCGCGAACCGTCGAGCACGGCGCTCAGCTCTTCCAGACGCGATGTGTGAGCTGTCACGCGGATCACGCGCAGGGCTTGATCGGTCCCAATCTGACAGACCTGCGCCAGATCCACGGTACGACGCGAATGGATCTGTTCCAGACCATCCAGAACGGTGCCCCTGGCACGGCGATGATCGCGTGGGGCGAGCAGATTGCTCCTGCGGACCTGATGTCACTCGCCGCGTACGTCTCCACGCTGCGCGGAACCAACGTCCCTGGCAAAGAGCCGCAAGGCGAGCCAGTGGAGAAGTTCTCGACGCCATGACGCCCCCCATCTCGACCGAGCGCGTGCTCTCCACGCTCAACGAGGATGGCTCGCGGTTCTGGATCCGCCCCAAGCTTGCTCGGGGACGGTTCCTGCGCCGACGTCGCATCGTTGGCTATGCACTGATCGCGCTGTTCGTCGCGCTGCCGTTCGTGAAGATCAACGGTCGACCGGCACTCCTCCTCGACCTCGTGACTCGCGAGCTCTCGGTGTGCGGCGCTGTCTTCCGTCCGAGCGATGGTTTCCTCGTGATGCTGCTGGGATTGACCGTCGTCCTGACCGTCTTCTTGATCACGGCGCTGTTCGGGCGCGTGTGGTGCGGGTGGGGGTGTCCGCAGACCGTGTACCTCGAGCACGTGTTCCGCCCGATCGAGCGCTGGTTGGAAGGTTCTCCCGCGCAGCAGAAGGCACGCGACGAGCGCGGTGGTCTCCAGGGAGCTCGGATCCTGAAGTGGGGCATCTACGCGGTCATCTGCTTCGTGCTCGCGAACGTGTTCCTCGCTTACTTTGTCGGCGCGGCCCGACTCGAAGAGTGGGTGCTGCGCTCACCGAACGACCACATCGGTGGGTTCCTGCTCGTCGTCGGCGTGAGCGCGCTGATGCTGTTCGACTTTGCCTACTTCCGCGAGCAGATGTGCATCGTGGCGTGCCCGTACGGCCGTCTACAGACCGTGCTGCTCGACAAGCAGTCGTTGATCGTCGGGTACGACGCGAAGCGTGGAGAGCCGCGCGGCAAGCCCAAGAAGAAGCTCCCCGTCGTCGGCGAACGCGGCGATTGCGTGGATTGCGGTGCGTGTGTCTCCGTGTGTCCGACGGGAATCGACATTCGCAACGGGTTGCAGATGGAGTGCATCGGCTGCGCGCAGTGCATCGACGCGTGCGACTCCGTGATGGATAAGCTGAAGAAGCCGCGCGCCCTGATCGGCTACACGTCGCGCGACATGCTAGCGGGCGGCGCCCGCAAGCTGCTCCGGGTTCGCACGGTGGTGTACCCGACGCTCCTCGTCATCGTGAGCGCTCTGTTTGTCTGGGGAGTCGGAGGCCATGCGAGCACAAAGGTCTGGGTCGATCGAATCTCTGGTCCAACGTTCGTCAAGCTGCCGAGCGGCGCGATCGCGTCCCAGCTGCGCCTCAAGCTCGAGAACGAGGGGACCGACGCGCATCACTACACGGTCGCGATCGACAACCTCCGCGACGTGTCTCTCCGCGGCGTGACGACGTTCGACGTGAAGTCACTCGGCTCGTTCGAAGCGACGTTGTTCGTCGAGTCATCTCGTTCGGCGTTCGTGCATGGAAAGCGCAGTGCGGTCGTGCGTGTCACGGACGAGCGCGGCCACGCGGAGACGGTTACGGCGACCCTGTTCGGTCCGGAAGGGGCACTCAAATGACGGCAAGTGTGAAGTGGACGATCGCGATCGTTGGTCTGCTGATGGGGAACGTCGTCGCGACGGTTGTCCTCGCGACGGTGGCAAACGCAGGGAAGTCGCAGGTCATCCCGGACTACTACGATCATGCTGCGCACTTCGACGACGCGATCGACGAGGCCGCAGAGAGCGCGAAGCTCGGGTGGCGCGTCACCGCATCGATCGTGGACGGCGCGGCCGAGGTCCGGGCGGTCGATGCGCAAGGGATGCCGATCCTTGGCGCGGTCGTGCGCTGCTCGGGCTATCCGCGCGCTCACGCCGACCACACGTTCGACATCTCGCTCCCTGCGACCGCGAGTGGCCTCTACCGGGCGCACGTGCAAGACGTGTCCGCAGGTCGCTACGATCTCCGCGTGGTGCTCGACCGCGGCCGCGATCACTTCGGCACGACGTTTACCGTCGACACTATCGCGAGGACCGAGAGCGCGCGATGACACCGCTGTACGCGACCGTTCTCGTGGCGAGTCTGCTCGGGAGCGTGCATTGCCTCGCGATGTGCGGGCCGCTCGTCACGCTCGCCGCGGGGCGGAGCTCGTTCAGGTTCGCGGTCGTGCACTCGCTTGGACGGCTCGCGACATACGTGACGCTCGGTGCACTCGCGGGCGCCGTCGGGAAGGCGCTCGATCTCGCTGGGCATCTGGTCACCGTTCAGCACGCGGCTGCGTTGATCGCAGCGCTCGCGATCGTCGCCACCGGCGGCTACGCGATCGCGAGTGCGCGTGGATGGTTCCGGCGTGGCGACGCGCGGACGCGCGGCACGCTGTTTCGGAGCGCATTCACCCAGATCCGAAGCCGTCGCCCGTCGCTGCGGGCGGCCATCACCGGCGCGTTGACGGGCCTCTTGCCGTGCGGCTGGCTGTGGGCGTTTCTCGTCTCGGCCGGCGGAACTGGAAGTGCTGCGAGTGGAGCCGCCGTGATGGCCGTGTTCTGGCTCGGTACCGTACCGGCGATGACAGGCGGGCTCGCGCTCGTCGGTCCGCTGGTCGAGAGATTGCGCGCCCGCATGCCGGTCGTCACGGCGGTGGCGCTCGTCTCCCTCGGTCTGGGCACGCTCGCGGTGCGCTGGGACAATGCGGGGGCGGCGGGCATTCAGCATCCAACCTGCCACCACGCGGCTGCGCGATGAGCGCGGTTGCTCGGCAACTCACGCCGGCCTGTGCTCATTGCGGCCTGCCGATTCCCGATGCTCGAACGGATGAGTTCTGCTGTGCCGGTTGCGAGATCGTGTACGCGACGATCGCCGAGCACGGTCTGGAGCAGTTCTACGCGCTGCGCGCCGGCGAGCCCGATGCGGTGATCCCTGCACGCTCGAGCGAACGCGCGTACACGGAGCTCGACGATGCGGCATTCCAACACATCCACGTGAACGTCGGGCCGGGCGGTGCCGCGAGCACGGCGCTCTATCTCGAGGATCTTCGCTGCACGGCATGCGTCTGGCTTGCGGAGAGCGCGCCGCGCTGTGTCCCTGGTGTGATCGACGTGCGGATCGACTTCGGTCGCGCACGCGCCGACGTGACGTGGGACCCGCAGGTCACGACTCTCTCCGCGATCGCTCGCTACCTGGATCGTGTCGGCCATCCCGTTCATCCGTATCGCGGCTTCGATCGCGAACAGCAACGCCGCCGCGAGGATCGCGTGTTGCTGTTCAAGCTGGGAGTGGCAGGGGCGACGCTGGGCAACATCATGCTGCTCGCGATCGCGATGTACGCAGGCGTGTTCGGAGGGATGTCGTCGACAGACACGCGCTGGTTCCGGTGGGTCTCGATGTTCGTGGCCGTCCCCGGGATCGGGTACGCCGCGACGCCGTTCTTCACGACCGCTCTCGGTGCACTGCGGGCGCGCCGGCTCCACCTCGATCTGCCGCTCTCCATCGGCATTCTCGCGGGCCTGGGGTGGGGCAGCGCGAACGTCGTTCGAGGCGCCGGTGAGATCTACTTCGACAGCCTCGCGATGCTGACGTTCCTGCTGCTCGTATCGCGGTGGGTCGTACTCCGCTACCAACGCCGCGCGGCGACGGCGGCAGAGATGTTGCTCGCTCTCACGCCGAGCCGTGTCCACCGCGTCCTCGATGGCCGTGTCGTCGATTCGTCGATCGAAGCGGTTTTTGTTGGCGACCTGCTCGAGGTCCGCATCGGAGAAGTGATTCCCGTCGACGGAGAGATCGTCGAGGGTACGTCAGCGATCGATCTCGGACTGCTCACCGGCGAATCAAACCCGGTCGATGTTCATGCCGGGGACGCGGTGCACGCTGGCACGGCGAACGTCGCTGCTCCGATCCGCGTGCGGACCACGGCCGTCGGCGAAGCAACGCGGATTGGCGCGCTCGCGCGAACGATCGAAGCAACGACAGCGCGCAAGGCAGCGATCGAGCGTCTGGTGGATCGCGTTGCCGGTCGCTTCGTCCTCGTCGTCACCTCGGTGGCGGTGCTCACGTTCATCGCCTGGACCGCGCTCGCTACCTCTGCTGTCGGTATGGAGCACGCGATGGCGCTGCTCGTGGTCACGTGTCCGTGCGCGCTCGCGCTCGCGACGCCGCTCGCTGTCACCGTCGCTCTCGGCCGTGCCGCGCGTCGGGGCGTGCTCGTCAAAGGGACAGACGCTCTCGAGCGCCTCGCGACGCCGGGGACGATGTTCGTCGACAAGACGGGAACTCTCACCGCAGGGCAGCTCGCCGTGGTTTCGTGGCGCGGCGATCTGGATGCCGCTCCTCTCGCGGCCGCCGTCGAGAGTCGGAGCGAGCACCCGATCGCTCGGGCGCTGACTACGTTTGCTCCGTCGACCAGGACGGCGAGTGACGTCCGCGAAGAGCTGGGGCACGGCATCGCGGGTCGCGTCGACGGTCGACTCGTCGCGATCGGTGCTCCTCCGTGGATCCGTCGTCTGAATCGGATCGACGGTGGCGCGCAGTTGCCCGCGCCGATCGAGACGTGGATCGCGGATCTCGCCTCGCAAGGACAGACGCCAGTCGTCGTGGCCGTCGACGGTGTGGCGGTGGCGGTGGCGGGGCTCGCCGATCCGCTCCGCGAGGAAGCGCCCGTCGCGCTCGCGCGGCTGGCCACCGCAGGATGGCGCGTCTCGATCCTTTCGGGGGATGACGCGCGCGTCGTGCGCCGCATCGGTGCAGCACTCGGCCTCCCGCCTGCAGCGTGCATCGGCAACGTGACGCCCGAAGGCAAGGTGGCCGCCGTCGAAGCAGCGCGAAAGCACGGCCCTGTCGTGATGGTCGGCGACGGTGTGAATGACGCTGCCGCGATGGCCGCCGCGACCGCGGGGTTCGCCGTGTCGGGGGCCGCGGAGATCGCGGTGGAAGCGTCCGACATCTACAGTCGCTCGTCGTCGATCCAAGCCGTCGCCGATACCGTCGATGGTGCCGTGGCGACGCTGCGGACCATCAAGCGGAATCTTCGTTTCTCGCTCGCCTACAACGTGACGGCGGGACTACTGGCCGTGACGGGTCTGATCCATCCGCTGATCGCCGCAGCGGTGATGCCGCTCAGCTCGCTCACCGTCCTTGCGAGCTCGCTGCGGTCCAAGGCGTTCCGAGGTGACACATGATCGTGCTCTATCTCGTCATTCCGCTCGCTCTCGTGATCGCCGGCAGTGCCCTCGCGGCGTTCTCGTGGGTCGTTCGCTCTGGTCAGCTCGACGACGTCGAGACGCCACCGCGCCGCATCCTGTTCGACGACGAGCCGCGCTGAGGAGCCGGTGCAGTTCCTGCGCGGGCTTTTTCGTGACGTGCAGTTCCTGCGTGAAATCAGCGCCCAACCGGCTCCCCGCTTTGGCACGCGTCGTGAGGAGAGAAGGCCGGATGCGCCTCCTTCTCGCGATTTGCGTCGTACTCGCGGCCTGCGAGGGCCCGACTGGCCCGGCGGGGCCGCAGGGCGACACGGGGCCGACCGGTGACGAGGGGAGCCAGGGAACGACGGGCGTTGGCCTTCCGGGTGAGTCGGGCAGCGACGGGGTCTCTCCGTGGATCGTCGGGGCGGGCATCGCTGTCGCGATCACCGGCCTGACCGTCGATGCGGCGTCGGCGACGGTGTCGTTCACGCTGAAGGACGGCGCGGGTAAGGCGCTCGATCGCACGGGGTCGCTGACCGAAGCTCCCGTCAACCTCGCCTTCACGCTCGCGCAGCTCGCCGAGAACGCCGACGGGAGTCCGGCGCAGTACACGGCGTACCCGAAGAACGCAGCGGCGCAGGCCACGACGGAGACGACCGGAACGTTCACGACCGTCGACGTGCGTTCGGGGAGCTACACGTACACGTTTGCCGCGCCGCTCACGGGATTCGACGCGACGAAGACGCAGACGGTGATGGCCGTTGCGGATCGCAGTTATGAAGGCGCGCGGGTGTTTGCTCGCGACCAACTGTCGGTGCGGCCGACGGGCGGTGCGCCGCTCGTTCGGCAAGAGGTCACGAACGGGACGTGCAACGGCTGTCACGGTACGTCGCTCGCTACTCACGGCGGGCGCTACACGAGTCCCGCGCAGTGCGTGCTCTGCCACACGCCGCAATCGACGGATCCGGAGTCCGGCAACACCGTCGACTTCAAGGTGATGATCCACAAGATCCATCGCGGCAAGGACCTGCCGTCGGTGGTGGCCGGAACGCCGTACCAGATCATCGGCTTCGGCAACTCCGTCAACGACTTCTCCACGGTCGCGTTCCCTCAGAACATCGCGCGGTGCGAGACGTGCCACGCCGGCGTGCAAGGTGATCGCTGGAAGACGTCGATCTCGAAGGCCGCATGCACGTCCTGCCATGACACGACGATCTTCGAGGGGACTCCGACGGGCGCGCAGGTCGCGCACAGCGGCGGTACGGGCAGCAACGTGAACGAGGCGAGCTGTCCGACGTGTCACTCCCCGGTGTCTGTCATCGCGCCGATCGACCAGAAGCACTACACCGGTTACCTGGCCTCCAATGCACCGCACTTCGATCTGCAGATTCAGAGCATGGCGAACACCGCGCCCGGTCAGACACCGGTGATGACGTTCAAGGCGCAGCTCGACGGTGCGCCGCTGAACCTCTTGACCACTCCGATGACGAGCGTCACGGCGACCATCGCGGGCCCGAACACTGACTTCGCGAGCTACGTGCAGGCGAAGATGCAGGGAACGAGTGCCGTCGGCACGCTCGCTGCCGTCGACGCTCCGAACGGTGTGTTCTCGTACACGTTCCCCGCGAGTGCGGCGATCGCGCCGACTGCGAAGGGTAGCTACACCGTCGGCATCGAGGCATCCAACACGCCGGTTGGCTCGACGCTGCGCTATGCACCGCTGTCACCGACGTTTGCCTTTGCGGTGACCGATGCGACCGCGCAACCGCGTCGCCAGATCGTCAGCTCGACGACCTGCAACGGCTGCCATCAGGATCTCTCTGGTCACGGTGGCGGTCGCAAGAACGCGAACTACTGCGTGATGTGCCACAACCCGAACAAGGCGAACGATCAGCGCGTCGCGCGCTTCGAGGGCTCGACCGTGTTCGCGGAGCCTGTGGACTTCCGCGTGATGATCCACAAGATTCACATGGGCGACGAGCTCACGCAGCCGTACGTGCTCGGTGGTAACCCGACGCCGACGGTCGCGAATCCCGCCGGGACTCCGACGAACTTCGGCGACGTGCGGTATCCCCGCGCTCGCACCGACTGCGCCGCCTGCCACACGTCCAAGAACTGGACACTGCCGCTCTCCGCGTCGAGCGCCTATCTGCCGAGCACGGGACTCGAGCTGACATGCAGTGAGGATCCGACCTCCGACGCGAACGCGTACTGCGATAACCCGTTCTGGACGGTCACGCAGACCACGAAGATCCAGCCGACCGCGTCGGTGTGCACGAGCTGTCACGATTCACCGGACGTTGCTGCACATGCAGTGGTGAACACGACGCTGATGGGAGCCGAGTCCTGCGCGACGTGTCACGGCACGGGCAAAGAGTGGGACGTCGAGAAGTTCCACGGCATGCCGTGACCCTCTCGAGGATCTACGTGGTCGTCGTCGCCTTTCTCGCTGCGTGCTCGGACGCGCGCGACCTGAGCGCCCCGTGCACGACGTGCGAGGCGCGCGTGCATCCCGACGGGATTCTCGATCCCAGCAGTCCTGCGTTTCATGGTGCCGAGCTCGCGCGTCGCAACTGGGGCTTCGCGACGTGTGCGACGTGCCACGGGACAGACTTCCGCGGCGGCACGAGCGGCGTGTCGTGCGTGCAGTGTCACACCGACGGACCGACGGCATGTACGACGTGCCATGCGAACGGCCCCACATCGGGCGCGCACGTCCAGCACCGGTCCGCGCAGCTCGCATGTGCGGAATGCCATCGCGTGCCGGATCGTTGGGATGCTCCAGGACATATCGTCGACGATGCGGCGCCAGCGGAGGTCGTGTTCGGTCCGCGCGCGGCACTCACACCCGACGGTGCGCAACGCACGGGCCCGCCGACGTTCGAGAGTGGCACGTGCCGCAACGTGTACTGCCACGGCGCCACGATGGACCACGCGGGCGGCGATGCGACGGAGCCGCACTGGGATCAGCCCGCACCGACAGGCACCTGTACGCACTGTCACGCGTCGCCCCCACCGAGCCATGCGCGGCGCGACTGCGCGACGTGTCACCCCGCCGATGCGCCGCACATCGATGGCGTCCTACAGATCGGCACGAGCACCGGCTGCAGTGGGTGCCATGGCGATGGCAGCTCGCCAGCACCGCCGCGCGATCTCGCGGGGAACACGTCGATCACGTCGCTCGGGGTGGGCGCTCATCGCGCGCATCTCGATTCGCCGTCCGGACTGCGGGGGCCGGTAGCGTGCACCGAGTGTCACGCCGTCCCCGCGACCGTCACGTCGCCTGGCCATATCGATAGCGAGCTTCCGGCCGAAGTCACGCCGACGCTGGGGTGGGAGCGCGCGAGTGCGACGTGTACGAGCGCGTGGTGTCACGGTCCGTCTCGGCCGGTGTGGACGCGCACGGGCGACGTCGCGTGCGGTACGTGCCACGGAATCCCGCCGAGCACGCCGAGTCACACGCCCGCGATGACGCTCGCGAGTTGTGCGACCTGCCATCCGCAGACGGTGACAGCAGCGGGAGGAATCATCGTCCAAGGCGGGCAGAGCGCCCACATGAACGGAGTCGTCGATGCGCAGTGATCCGTTCTTGATCGCTGCGCTCGTGACGACGCTCGGCGCGCTCGTCTTGATCGGGTGGTTCTTGCTGCGCAGGCCAGCGCAGACGCGCACGACGAAGATCGTGCTGCTGTTCGGGATTGGCGTGCTGCCGCTGTTCACAGCCGCAAATGGAAACGTCGCTGGTTATCACGCAACGAAGACGCGCCAGTTCTGCGGCGGCTGCCACGTGATGACGCCGTACAAGGACGACAGCGAGAATCCCGCGAGCAAGGGCCTCGCCGCCCGGCATGCGCGCAACGCGATGTTCGGTGAAGAGAACTGCTACGCGTGCCACGCCGACTACGGGATGTTCGGCACGGTCACGACCAAGATGGGCGGGATGCGGCACGTCTACGAATACGCGCTGCACTACCACCAGCTCTCGCTCGACGAAGCGCTCCCGAAGATTCACATCCGCAAGCCATTCCCCAACGCGACATGCATGCGGTGTCACTCGACGGAGAATCCGCTGTGGAACGCGGTCGGTGATCACGCGAGCTCCCTCCAGGAGATTCGCGCCGGAACGACTAGTTGTGCGAGCGTGGGCTGCCACGGCGCGGCGCACCCATTCAGCAACGAGATTCACGAACGCCAGAGGATGACGCCGTGATCGGCTGGATCCGTCGCCTGCTCGCGAGCTCGGAGCGTTTGCTACGGGTCTCGGCCGTGCTGACGATCGTCGCGCTCGGACTGATGGTGTGGTCGATGGTGGTTCCGACGGTGTGGCCCGTGATGGTCGCGATGTCGATCGGACAGGCGCTCGGCACGAGTGCGTTCGTGCTGTACCTCGTGGTCGTTGCGCGCGATCTGCGCGCGCGACGTCGAGAGGGCGGCGAGTGACGCGCCTCGCGGCGGGGCTCGCGTTGCTCGTCGGTGCAGGAACCGCAAGCGCGGATCCCTTGCGGCTCCGCGGCGACGCGCTCGCGAGCGCCGAGTCACCGGCGGGGCTGCTCGTCCTCGATGCGGCCGGAACGACAGGCTCGGCGATCTCGGCGGAGGCGTTGGTGTGGATGGCAGCGCAGAGGTCTCCGGGTGACGACGTGACGGGCGATGTTCTGGTCATCGCATTGAAGGCTCGCGATCCAAAGGGACGCGCGAGTGGGCAGATCGGCCGCTTCGTCTCTGCCCTCGGTGCGCTGCGCCCGCTCCAGATCGACGGGGCAGGTGGCCGCGTGCGGTTGCCCTGGCACTTCGATGTGGAGGCGATGGCCGGGGTTCCCGTGCTCGCAACCTCTGTCGATGCGTCGCGCTCCTGGGACTGGGTCGCCGGCGGTCGGATCGCGCAA
The DNA here is from genome assembly GCA_036499725.1 of Kofleriaceae bacterium. Classification (GTDB taxonomy): domain Bacteria; phylum Myxococcota_A; class Polyangia; order Haliangiales; family Haliangiaceae; genus JABFXX01. Next base: position 44,199 of record DASYDE010000007.1, on the reverse strand, counting down.
CGCATTGGCGACGGAGGATCGATCGGCATCGCGTATCAACAAGAGCGGGACGACGGTCGGCTCGCCCGCGAGGAGGTGGGCGCCGACGCGGGCATCGCGTTCGATGCGCGGCACGATGCTGGCGCACGCGTCGCGTATGACATCGCGGGGAAGGGGCTCGCCGAGGCCGCGGTCACTGCGAGCGCGCGACGTGGCCCGCTACGCGCGGAGATCTTCGCTTCTCAGCGCTCGGCGGCGCACTTGCTGCCTGCCACGTCGCTGTTCACGGTGCTCGGCGACACGCCGGCGCAGCGCCTCGGCACGGTGCTGACGTGGCGCGCTGCACCTCGGCTCGATGTGGTGGCGGATCTCGGCGCGAGGCGTGCGTCGGACGACGTCGGCGAGGATGTCGCGCTGCGCACGCGGCTGCGTCTGGATCCGACGGGACGGAGCTCGCTCGGGTGCGAGCTGCATCGGAGCGGCGGCGCGAGTGACGCGGCGTGGACCGGTGTTCGCGGTTCGGGCTCGCTCGCGCTCCCGCATTCGTTCGGTCTCCTCGCCGAAGTCGAGGTCGTTCGCCCCGACGAGGATCGCGGCCGCGGCGCTCTGTGGCCGTGGATGTTGCTCGCGGCGACACGCAAGACAGCTGCGTGGGACGCGGCCATCGCGTTCGAGGCGAGCGCGACGCCCGAGTACCGCCACCGCGTCGACGCGATCCTCCAACTCTCGCGCACGTGGAGCGTGCGATGAGCCGGCGCACGCTCGCCGGTGTCGCACTAGTCGTCGCGGTAGCGCTCGCGGCGTGCGCGCACGTGCTCGGGTTCACCACCAGCGAACCAACGGCATTTCCGCATCGCAAGCACGTGCTCTCCGGCGTCGCATGCGTGAGCTGTCACGTAGGGATCGAGGGCCCGTCGAGCGCGCTCCACATTCCAACGGACGAGATGTGCATCACCTGTCACGCCAAGCCGCATGACACGCGGTCTTGCAACAGCTGCCATGCATCGCGCGAGACCGCAGCCGAGCTCGTCGAGACCAAGGACCACCTGAGGTTCGATCACGCGAAGCACCTCGCGGGTCCCGCGAAGGGCAATTGCATGCGCTGCCACTCCGCGGTTGCCGAAGGGGACCGTCATCTACGGCCCGCCATGGCGACGTGCTTCAAGTGTCACGACAAGGAGCGCGATGCGCGCACGTGCAACACGTGTCACCGCGATCTCGCCGAGGAAAACTCGCTCCCGCAGAGTCACCTCGCCCACGACGGTGACTGGATCCGCGAGCACGGTACGCGGGCGGCGTCGTCGGGAGATCTCTGCGAGACGTGTCACTCACGGCAGACGTTTTGCGCGAGCTGCCATGGCGTCACGGTGCCCGTCCTCGCAGGGCCGACGCGTCTGACCAATCCGCTGTCGGCGAGCCCGCACGTGGGGAACTTTGGCGCGCGCCATTCGCTCGAAGCGCGGGCCGAACCCGGTGCATGCACGACATGCCACCAACCCGAGCGCTGCGCGAGCTGCCACCGTGATCGCGGTGTCGCCGGAGATACCCGCGCGTCGCCGCATCCACCCGGATGGGTCGGCCTGACCTCTAGCGAGAACTTGCACGGGCGCGCTGCGCGCCGTGATCCCGCGACATGCGCGAGCTGTCACAGCGGCGCGGGCGAGAAGCTCTGCGTGCAGTGCCACGCCGTCGGTGGCGTCGGTGGAAACCCGCATCCGCCTGGATGGTCGAGCCGACTTCCGCGAAGCGCGCTGCCTTGTCGCATGTGCCATCCGAGCGGAGCGCGATGACGTTGGTACGCGCACTCGCGCTGCTCGCGCTCTGTGCACTGGTGGCATGTAGCAAGGGTCGCGACCATGCGCCCCCGGCCGTGGTTCCCGCGGTCTGGCAGGACGTGCGGGAGAGCGCTGGGCACGCCGCGCATGTCGGAAAGCATCACGTGCCGTGTCGCGAATGCCACGGTGACAATGGCTATGCGGCTCCCGCGACCGCCGAGCTGTGCACGAAGTGCCATGCCGGCGTGACGGCGACGGTGCACCGCCCCGATCCGCTCGCCCTGGATGCGCTCGCGCAGGGTGGAGCGTCGCCGGCGCCCGCGTGCACCGGCTGTCACGGCTTTGGTCGCGACAAGGAGATTCGCCCGACGAACTGCATGCGCTGCCATACGGCTGCGCAGACACTCCACACGCCGGCCGTGGGTGCGCACAGCGACGAGGCGTGCGGAGATTGTCATCGCGCGCACGCGACGCCATCCCTTCAAGCAACGGCATGCGCGAGTTGCCACCCCGACCGCTCGACGGAGCATGCCGGCAAACGTGGCTGTCTCGATTGTCATCAGATGCACGAGGCTCGCCTCGCGGCTGACGCGACGTGCGCGCGCTGCCATCGATCACTTTCGTCTCCCAAGCTCGCCGTTACGGCGGCCGCTCTCACCCCCGCGCACCCGACCTGTACGGGCTGTCATGCGCCGCACGCGCTCGCTCCGAAGCAGGTCGCGAAGGCGTGCACCGATTGTCACGCCGCGGTGAAGGTGCTCGCGTCGACGAAGCACACGCAGTGCATCGGCTGTCACGCGCAGCACGATGGTGCGGCTCCACGCGCATGTACGTCATGTCATCGCGAGCAGGTTCTGCACCCGCGCCCGTCCACCGCGGGCGGAGCTGCTAGCGCATGTGCCGGATGCCATCCGCCTCACTCGCTGGCAGAGGGACAACGGGCGGTCGCCTGCACGACCTGCCACGCCAACAAGTCGCACGCGTCTGCACAGTGCTTCGACTGTCATCGTCCGCACGATGGCAAGCCGGCGCTCGGTGCCGCGCTCTGTGCGAACTGCCATCGGGAAAAGGTCGCGTCGACAACATCCACGGGTCACGCGGCCTGCGAGACGTGCCATGCGACCGCCGCGCACGAACCGGCGGCGCCGCCGCGCACCTGCGCGAGTTGCCATCGCGCGATCGCGAGCAGCACGCGTCCCGGCCACACGGCGTGCGAGGGTTGCCATACGGCTGGACCGCACGCACCGAAGGCGCCACCGCGAACCTGCGCGAGCTGTCATGCGCGCGAGGCTGCGTCCGCCCCGAGTGGACACGCGGTGTGTATCGACTGTCATGACCAGCATAGCGGTGCACTGCGTCCCGGGAAGACGTGCGCGACGTGTCACGAGACGCAAGCACTGCGTGGTCACGGAACGCACGTGCCGTGCGCGAGCTGCCATCGTCCACACGATGGAGCGCCCGGTCCGGCCATGCCGCCGGCGTGCGCGACGTGCCACCCCGCTACCAAGCGGCCCGGCCTGCACCTCGCCCACACCAAGGCGGCGTGCAGCACGTGCCATCAATCGCACGAGTCAGCTCCGCGTGACGATCGCGCAGCGTGCTTGACGTGTCACCCCGCGCAGCGCGACCACGAGCTCACGGCGAAGCGCTGCGCGACCTGTCACCCGTTTCGTCACTGACGGCGAGGCAGCGTGACGTGAAACCGCGTGGTCCCCGGACGCGAGTCGAGCTCGATCGTTCCGCCATGGAGTGCGACGAGGCTGTGGACGATCGACATCCCGAGTCCCGTGCCCATGCTCTTCGTCGTGTAGAACGGCTCGTAGATCCGTGCCTGGTGCTCTTCGGCGATGCCGGGTCCGTTGTCGACGATACGGAGCGTGAAGGTGTGTTCGTTCGACGCCAGCTCGACGCGAACGGTACCGCGCGGTGGAGCAGCCTCGATGGCGTTACGGACGAGGTTGTCGAGGATCTGGTGCAGCTTCGCGGCGTCGCAGCGAACGACGACGGGCGTCGACGGTAGCTGGGTGACCAGCTCGACCTCTTTTGCGGTCGCGCTGGGCCTCTCGAGCTCCGCGACCTTTTGCACCGTGACCGCAACGTCGTGATCGCCGAGCTGGAGCTCGGGCGGTCGCGCGAATGCGAGGAAGTCGTTGACCAGATCGGTGAGGCGACTGATCTCTTGTTGGGCTAGCTCGCTCGGATCGGTCAGCCGCGGGTCATTGCTCTCGCGGCGCAGGCGCCGGTCGAGCAGCTCGAGCTGCAGCTTCGCTGCGTTCAACGGGTTGCGAACCTCGTGCGCGAGGCCTGCGGTCATCGTTTGCATCGCGGAGATGCGCTCGGCCTGCATGCGTCGCTCACGAGCGATCAGCTTCTCCTCGGAGTCGAGCTGATAGTGGTGAACCATGATCGCCAGCTCGAGATCGATCAGCTTGTTGACGGCGATCACCACCCGCGCGGCCTCGTCTGGCGGATAGAGCGTGTGGATACGCTCTTGATACGCGGTGCGCACCACGCTCATCGCTCCGAACATGTAGTGGTGGGGGAGGCCGATCTGGACGTGGCGCCTGCCGATGCGCGACCTCTTCTCGTAGAAGCGATCATCGAGCGGGCCGAGCAGGCCGGTCGACATCCAATCGATCAGCGTGCGGCGCAGCCGTTCCACCTGCTCCGGCCCCGCGAGGACAGCTGCCGCCTTGGGATCGGACCATAGCGCGGCGTAGAAGCGCTCCGCGACGTCGGGAAAAAACGGCGCGAGTCGCGGTTCGAGTGCGCGCAAGAGAGCCAGATCGTCGTCGGAGATGGCGATGTAGCGGACGAGATCTGAGAAGACGGAGGGCACGACTACTCTGCCGCGTCGTCCTTTCGGACGACATCGATGTCCGAGCGAGGGGCCTCGTTGTACTGATGCAGTCGGTACTGGATCGTTCGTACGCTGATGCCGAGGATCTCCGCTGCGCGGGACGTGGATCCCCCCGTGAATTTCAGAGTCTCGAGAATGGCGAACTTCTCGATGTCGCCGAGCGTTGCGCCGGGAACCATCGGCATTCCTGTCGCGCTCACGCTGGGCCTCACGTTCGCCGGCAGCGCGCGGACCTCGATCATCGAACCCGTGGTCAAGACGACAGCACGCTCGACGGCGTTCTCGAGCTCGCGGACGTTGCCTGGCCAGTCGTACGCGACCATTTGTTCCATCGCCTCGGGAGAGAATCCTTCGATCGCCTTGGTGTTCTCCTTCGTGTAGCGATCGAGAAAGAATCGCGCGAGCGTCGGCACATCGGAGCGGCGCTCGCGCAGCGACGGCATCTCGAGCGCGACGACGTTGAGTCGATAGAACAGATCTTCGCGGAAGCGTCCCTTCGCGACCTCCTCGACGAGGTTGCGATTCGTCGCTGCGATCACGCGAACGTCGACCCGGATCGTCTGGGTGCCACCGACGCGTTCGAACTCGTGCTCCTGGAGGAAGCGCAGCAGCTTCACCTGGATGGACGGGGAGATTTCTCCGATCTCGTCGAGGAAGAGCGTGCCGCCATCGGCGAGAGAAAACCGCCCATCCTTGCGCGCCATCGCGCCCGTGAACGAGCCTTTCTCGTGACCGAACAGCTCGCTCTCGAGCAGGGACTCCGCCAGCGCGGCGCAGTGGAGCTTGATGAACGGGCCGCTCGCGCGTGTCGAGCGTTGATGCAACGCATTCGCTACGAGCTCCTTGCCGGTACCGCTCTCGCCCGTGATGAGAACCGTGGCGCGGCTCGGCGCGACCTGGTCCACGATCTCGAACACGCGCTGCATCGGCGGGCTTGTTCCGATGATGTTGTTGGGGAGCGCGCGATCGCGAACACGTGCGCGCAACTGGCGAGCCTCGCGACGTAGGCTCTGCTGCTCGAGCACCTTGTCGAGAACCACCAAGAGCTCGTCGAAGTTGATCGGCTTGGTCAGATAGTCAGACGCGCCGGAGCGCATCGCGTCCACCGCCGAGCTCACCGCGCCGAACGCGGTCATCACGATGACGGCCGCCGGGTCCTCACTGCCACGGATCTTCTTGACCAATTCGATGCCGTCCATCCCGGGCATCTTGAGATCCGTCACGACGACATGCGGGCTGAAGCTCTCGTGCTTGCCGAGTGCCTTGAACGCGTCCGCGGCGGTCTCGACCTCGAAGCCTTCATCGCGCAGGAGCTCGGCGAGCGCCGTACGTGCGTTGACCTCGTCGTCGACCACCAAAATTCGTCCGGACCGCATCGTGATTACACTAAGCCAGGATCATGCCAGTGGAGATCCAAGGACTTGCGAGCATTCCGTGCATTCTTTGCGTCCCTGCAGTGAAAGGCGCAGGAACTGCGCGAAATGCGAGCTCCTGGCCGGGCCCGGCCGATGCAGCGGGTCTGTGCATGCTGAGCAAGACAGAAGCGATTCATGCCCGCCTCATCCAGCGCCGACGGGCGTTGCTGACGAGGTACCGCGACGAGCTCGCGCGCGTGGAAGAGGAGCTGGCGCAGCGCGACGCCGAGAGTGTCGAGGCATCGGCGGAGGAGTGGGACGCACGCGTCCTGTCTTCGCTCGGTGATGCAGACATGCGCTCGATCGTCGCCGTCACCGAAGCGATCCGTCGTCTCGAGGGCGGCTCCTACGGCACGTGCACGAGCTGCGAGCAGCCGATCGCCTCGGCGCGACTCGAAGCAGTTCCCGAGACATTGGTCTGCGTGACTTGCGCCGAGCAATCCGAGCATCCGCATCGGAGGGCGGGATGATCGCCGCCGTCAGCGCGAGCGTTCCGCCGTTCGAGCGCCCCGTCGCCGCGTGCATGACGTCCGCCGTGCTGACCGTCTGCCCCGACACTCCAGTCTTCGAAGTGGCGGCGCTGATGGATGAACATCGGATCTCCTGCCTCCCCGTGACGGATCTCGCCGGGATCTTGTGCGGCATCATCTCGCGAACGGATCTTGTCGCGCTCGGTGCTCTCCAGGCGGGCGCACGACGCGAGAGCCCGGCGATGCCACTGCCGCGCCGCAAGGCAGGCGACATCATGACATCGAGGGTGGTTACGGTCCCGGTGACGTCGAGCGTGCGCACGGCGGCACAGGCAATGGCGAGCCACGCGATCCACCACGTGATCGTCGTCGATGGTCCCTCCGTCGCGGGGATCGTCAGCGCCGTCGATGTCGCGGCGATCGTGCGCGATTCGCGGGTCGTCGCGCCGCTCTCGTCGATCATGTCGAGTCCAGCGATCACCGTCGAGAGCCAGACGACGCTCGGAAGCGCGATCGAGTTGCTCTCGCGCGTGCGCGTCAGTGGCCTCATCGTGACCGCGAACGAGCGACCGATCGGAACGTTCACGCAGAACGATGCGCTCGCTGCGCGCGACCTTCCACGTTCGACGCCGTTGGACGCAGTCTACGAGCCGGCTCTCCTGTGCCTGCCGGAGGAGACGCCGCTGTACGTCGCGGCCCGTCAGCTCGCGCACCATGATGTACGCCGGATCGTTGCGTGCGCGCGAGGCGCCGTTGTCGGCGTCGCTACGTCGCTCGACTTTGTTCGCTATGTCGCTTGGTGAGGAAGCCGCACGCAGAACACAGCACCCGGTGCTGCATCCTCGATCGTGATGGATCCGCCGTGGGCTTCGACGGCGACCTTGCAGAACGCGAGTCCGAGTCCGCGATTGCGCGTACCTCCACCGCTTTCGAACCGATCGAACACGTCCGTGCGCTTGGTGTCGGGGATGCCGATTCCCTGGTCTGCGACGCGAATTTCGAGCGCATCTCCAACGCTGCGCAGCGTGATCGTGACGTGCGAGTTGTCAGGGGCGTGACGAATCGCGTTGTCTACCAGGTTTGCGAGGACGCGCTGGAGGAGGGACGGATCAGCGACGACGGTGTCGGGTCCTCCAGGCACGAGCTCGAGCGTGATGCCCGAATCTGCGGCCCCGACCCGGTGCTCCTCCAGGACCTGCGCGACAAATGCAGGTAGCTCGATGATCGTCCGCGCGGGGACCAGGCGGCCCTCGTCACTACGACTGAGATCGAGCAAGTCGAGAATCATCCGGATCAACGCGCGAGATTCTGTCCGGATCGCCGTCGCGGCGCTCCTTCCGCGCTCGTTGGCGTTGGGGTCTCGCAGAATGCGCTCCGCCTGCAGCTCGATGGATGCAGCGGGATTCTTGAGGTCGTGGACCAGGAACGCCGTCAGCTGTTCCTTCTGGAGCTGCAGCCGCTGCAGATCATCGCGTTGGCGTTTGACCTCCGCGTAGAGCTCGCTGCGCTCACCTGCGAGGCGACGCACGCGGAGCGAGGACTGAACGCGCACGACGAGCTCGCTGGGCCGAAATGGCTTGGTCAGGAAGTCGTCGCCACCGGCGGCGAGGGCCCGGTCGAAGATCGCGACGTCGCGCTGAGCCGTGACAAAGACGATCGCGACCGCTTCACCGCCCGGCAACGCGCGAATCTTCTCGCAAACGGAGACGCCGTCCTCGCCGGGCATCTGGATGTCGAGCAACAGGCAATCGGGCCGCTCCGCGACGAACTTCTCGATGCCTTCGTGCCCGTTCTTGGCGAGCAAGACCTCGTAGCCGTCGTCCTCGAGCGTCGCCTCGGCGAGCGCCCGATTCTCGGCGTTGTCGTCGACGACGAGGACGCGTTGCCCGCTCACCACCATAGCAACGCCAGCGTAACCAATGGCGGCCGCTATGCAAGGGGCTACGTGCCGAGTCGAATCAAGTGACGAAGCGACGCCATCAGCCGTTCCCAGCTCGCGCGGAGTGCCGGAACCGGCAGATGGACCTGCGCCCACGGGTACATCACGCGGTCTTCCTCGGCTGCGTGTTGGCGCAGCTCTGTGACGAGCTCGCGCAAATTGTCGATCCGCGCAGAGTGAAGCTCGAGATCGCACGCAGTGCTCTCCAGCCGGCGTCGCAGCTTCTCGTGTGCAGCGCGGATCTCGGCCGCCTCTTGCGCGTGCTCCTTCTCGAAGTACGGAAGCACGGCTTCTTCTTCCGCACGCATGTGCTCGAGGACATGCTGCTCGAACGGACGATATTGATCGAGTAGGGAGTGGCAATCACCTTCATATGCACGAGCGAGCAGTGCCTTACACGCTCTCTCGAGCTCGCGGTGATGTTCGGCGAACAGCAGGCGAGGGCCGTTGGCGTCCATGGCCTCGAGACCGCGGGGTGTGTAGCGTTCGAAGTTCATCGTTGTTCCTCGACGAGGAGCTACAGCAAGCGATGATCCAGCTCCACGAGGCAACTTTCGCGCGAGGTCTGCGCGAACGAGCCTGAACCCGCAATTCATGCGCGTTCCACCGCCAGATTGTCGGGCACAGGGCGTGCTCCAGCGCTGGTCATGCGCGCCATTGCCGCCCTCTTTTTCGTCGCCGCGTGCGCGTCGACGCCACACCCCATCGAACCCGGTCCTCGCGGCCTACGCGCGAGTGATCATCTCGCCATCGCTCACGATGAAGATCGAGCGGATCGCGAGTCGAAGTCATTTCCTGACACGCGAGACGTCGGTCCCACTGACGCGCCCGTCGGCGTATGGACCCGCTCGTGGGACACGACCGACCACGCACGGCTGGCGGCGATTCATCGCAGTCGCGCGACGGCGATCGAGGACGAGTTCTCCGAAGCCTGCGCTGGGTTCTCCGACTCCGAGATGTCTGTCTCGCCGCTCGCGCAATACGGTATCGGCGGGTGGAACACGACAACGGGCGTCATCATCTATCTGTCGACGGAGGCGGGGAATCCCGAGCTACTCCTGCGGCGCATGCGCTGTCACCGCGCGTGGATGATGCTCGGGCGATCGGACATGGAGAACTGTCCGCTCGATCTGCCTGCCATCGCCGTCGATGCGCGCGGGGACCTGAATGGCGTCACCATCTCGATCATCGCACGCGACCCGAACACCATTGTCGAGCTCCAGCGTCGTGCGGCGCTCGAGATCGAGTCCGCACAAAAACACGTGATGAACTGAGCGATGCCATGTGGAAGAAGATCCTCTGTCCTGTCGACTTCTCGAGTGGCTCGCGCTCCGCGCTGCGCGAGGCCATCCAGCTCTCGAAGGAGAGCGGCGGCCAGCTCGTGGTCATCCACGTCTGGGCGCCGCCGGTGCTGCTCGCGAGCGAGCCCATCGGACTTCCCGCGAATCAACTCGCCGTGCTGATCGCGGACGCGGAGACGATGCTGGAGGAAGCCGTCGCGGAGGCGCGCGAACACGGTGCGCCCTCTGTCGAGAGGGTCCTGCGCTCGGGTTCGGCGTGGAACGAGATCGTCGAGGTCGCAAAGGACGACCCGCTGATCGACCTGATCGTCATTGGTACGCACGGGCGCACTGGAATTTCTCGGGCGCTCGTCGGATCCGTCGCCGAGCAGGTCGTGCGACACGCTCCGTGCCCGGTGCTCGTCATGCGCGAACGCGCAACGAAGTAGCGATTGGTCTGCGTCGTGCAGCTGAACGAGACATGCCTGCAACCGACATCACGTTCAGAGACATGGAACGCAGCCCGGCGTTGGAGAACACGATCCAAGAATGGGTCTCTCGCCTGGAGAAGCTCGACCCTCGCCTTCTTCGCTGCAGTGTGGTGATCGCGAAGCCTCACCGGCATCAGCGTCACGGGGCGGCGATTCACGTGACGATCGAGATCGCGATCCCCGACCAGGTCATCGTGATCGGTCGCGAGCCGGAGCTCGACGATGCGCACAGCGATGCCCATGTCGCGGTCGCGGACGCATTTCGGTCAGCGCGCCGGCGTCTCCAATCCGCGCTCGAGATCCGGCGCGGCGACGTCAAGGCTCACGCCTGACGCGAGATTTGCGAGCACCTCGTCGTGGGACGCAAACGGTGCATGAACTCGCCCAGCCGGACCGGGCATGGACGTTGCTCCACAGCGAATCATGATGATGAATACGATGAAGGCGGCAGTCGTTCGCGAGCTCGGTAAGCCGTTGGTGATCGAGGAGGTGCCGGTCCCCACCCCGGGCCCTAACCAGGTGCTCGTGAGGATTCACGCGACCGGCGTGTGTCACACCGACGTCCATGCGGCGAACGGTGATTGGCCGGTGAAACCAACGCCGCCGTTCATTCCCGGCCATGAAGGCGCGGGTGTTGTCGTCGGGATCGGGCGTGATGTCCGCGGGATCTGGGAAGGCGACCGAGTCGGAATTGCGTGGCTTCACGATGCGTGCGGCTCGTGCGAGCACTGCATCACTGGATGGGAGACGCTGTGCGAAGCGCAGCACGATAGCGGCTACAGCGTGAACGGTACGTTTGCGGAGTACGCGCTCGCCGACGCAGCCTATCTCGCGCGACTTCCCGCCAATCTCGACTTCGCCTCCGTCGCGCCGATCCTGTGTGCCGGCGTCACCACGTACAAAGGCATCAAGGAGACCGAAGCGCGCCCCGGCGAATGGATCGCGATCTCGGGAATCGGTGGCCTCGGGCACATCGCGATTCAATACGCGCGCGCGATGGGACTTCACGTCGTCGCGCTCGACGTCACGCCCGAGAAGCTCGCGCTCGCTCGCGATCTCGGTGCAGACCTCGCCATCGATGCGTCGTCCCCCGACGCGATTCACGAGGTGATCGAGATGACGCATGGTGGTGCCCACGGCGTGCTCGTGACGGCCGTCTCGCGCAGTGCCTTCGGCCAGGCGATCCAGCTCGCGCGCAGGCACGGCACGATCAGCCTCGTCGGACTTCCGCCCGGCGAGTTTCCGACGCCGATCTTCGACGTGGTGCTCAAGCGCCTCACGATCCGCGGCTCGATCGTGGGAACGCGCAAGGATCTCGCGGAGGCGCTGCGGTTCGCGGCGGAGGGGAAGGTCGTCCCGCACATCCACAGCGCGCGGCTCGAGAACATCAATCACGTGCTCTCCGACCTGCAGGAGGGGCGGGTCGATGGCCGCGTCGTCGTCGAGCTCGTCCCCAGCATCGAGGTCGCACCGACCGCGGGGCAGATCGTCAGCCAGCAGGACGCCGAGCTCGTGAAGAAGAGCCACCGCACTGGATATGTTCGGTAACGAATCCTCGCAGTTGTTGCGTGGACCGAACGGCGCGGCGCACTGCTGGCGCGCTTCGCGACACCAGAGCTCGCTGCCGCGGCGCTCGAGATTGGAACACCTCGTGCTCGTCTCTTCGGTCGATGTCCAACATCGATTACTCGATCGGCGACCTCGTCGGGCAGGGTGGGATGGGCACCGTCCATCAGGCCCGACGCGGCGATGGCTCTCAGCGCTATGCGCTCAAGCAGCTACGGAGCGACCTCGTGACCGATTCCGCGATGCGGAGTCGGTTCGCGCACGAGCAGCGCATTCTGGCGCTCCTCGACCATCCGAGTATTCCGAGGCTCGTCGACGATGGCGAGACTTCGAGCGGCATTCCGTATTTCGTATCGACCTGGTGCGAGGGTGAACCGCTGTCGGAGTTGATCGCTCGCCGCGGGTCGCTCGCCTTCGACGAGACGCTCGCGATCATCGAACAGCTCGTCAATGCGCTCGCGCACGCCCACCGTCGGGGCATCGTCCATGGTGACGTCAAACCCGATAACATCCTCGTCAGCTGCGTCGGTGATCGGCCCCGGGTGTCGCTCGTGGATTGGGGTATCGCACGCGCATTCGAAGAGCCGGCAGAGCAGGGCGGGATGGTGTCCGGTACGCCCGGGTACCTCGCGCCGGAAGTTCTCCGCGGAGGCCTCCCGGGTGTTGCGGCTGACACCTACGGCGTCGGCGCCGTGCTGTACGAGATGTTGACCGGCGCGCCTCCGTTCGGGCAGGGCAACTCGACCGCGGTGTTCCAGCGGCAACTGCAAGGCGAGGTGCTTCCGCCGTCATTGAAGAACGCGAACATCCCGACGCGCGTCGAGGACGTGATCTGCAAGGCCCTCGCGACAGATGCGGCGAGCCGCTACCAGTCCGTCGAGCAGCTCCTGGGTGCGCTCATCTCGCTACCCACGACCTTCGCCAAAGGTTCGACGACCATGCCGCGGGTCACCACTGCCGAGCTCTCCGACTGCCCGACGCGCGACTGGCGCCCGCGTCGCTCCTCGCCTCGCGAAGCGCTCCCGGAGAGTGCACTGTCACCGAACGTCGACGAGCGGTCGGTCGCGATCGCGGCGCTGGATGTCGCGGAACAGTTCATCCTGCGCAATCGTCTCGCGGACGCGGCGACCAAGCTCGAGGCTGTCGTCGACCGCCTCCACGACTCGCGTGATATCGCACCTGTCCTGCTCAGCCTTGCCGCCATCTATGCAGGCATGAAACGTCGTGCCGACGCACTGCGCGTGGCGCGGCTGGCCGAGACCCACAGCGAGCGCATCGACGATCATGCTGGGTGCCAGCGGGCGCGACAGTTTCTAAAGACGCTGGGAATCGCCCCCACGCGGCTCGGCGATCCGGCTCGCCGGTGACGTCACCCGCCGCGCGGAACAGCAGTCAGGCGAGCTTGAACGGCGATCCGGCGCAGCGATTCTCCGAGGATCACGACCGCGACGACGAGCATTCCCAGCTGCAGGGCGTTAGCGGTTCCGAGAAGGAGCATCTCGACGACAATCCAGGTGACCAGCGCTGCGCCAGCGATCACGCCTCCCACATCTGCGAACGGCGAGCGGCGAAGCACGAGCACCGTCTCGAACAGATAGCCGGCACCGATCACGAGAGCCAGAAGCAGGCCGGGAATCAGGTACGAGGAGAATGGTGTCCCCTGCAGAAAGCTCGAGGGCATGCGCAGAGTGTGACCGTCAGGATGCAGCGCGAGCTGGAGACCGCTGTAGGCCGCCGCTCCGCCGACGAGCCCGCACGCAAGGGCGAGCGGCCAGCGAGCGCGCTCGCGGACGCGATGGTGATCCACAGCCGGCGCGAACTTCAGGCGCGTCGCGATGTCGGCGGCCCATCGACGGATGGCATCCCAGTCCCGAAAGTCTCCCGACATCGAGCGGGCCATCGCCGAGGCCGGAAAGCCGCGCGCATCTTTTGCGAGCCTCCCGCCGAAAGTTGCGTGCCCCCGCGCACCGACATGCTTCATCAGGTGTTGTACTTGAAGGGTCGGCGGAAGCTCGTCGTCGGACGCCGACAGATCCAACGGCCCGCTCGAGAACAGCCACACGGGGCGCCTCCGCAGCGCAGCGGCGTGGTGCGTGATGAACTGGCGTGCGTCGGGGTGCCAGCGGCTCATGTAGAGCGCGCCACCGACGATCACCGCATCATAGGCGTCGACCGCCGTGTCGAAGCTCGCGTTGCTGCAGTCGACGTCGATCGATTGCTCGCGCAAGACGTCCGTGATCGCGTTCGCTATCTCGCGCGTTCCTTCTCGTTTCGAACCGTACGTGACGAGAACGCGAAGCCGTTTGGCGTTGTCCATGTGGGAGGCTCGAGCAATATGCGTTCCGAGCTGTCGCGAACGTTCTGCGCGCTTCGGGGCGGATCCGTGGGCACATCGCGTGCACGAGCCACCATCATGCTGATGCCGACGGTGGGTCGCTACATGACGCGCGAGCCGCGCTCCGTGCGTCCAGAGGATTCGCTGGCGAGCGTCTACGCGGTCATGACGAGGCATCAGATCCGTCACGTCCCCGTGATGGACAACGATGACCTGATCGGCATCATCCACGAGAGCGACATCTGGGTCGTGCTCGCCGTTCCGGCCGCAAATCTCGCCGTGATTCCCGCGAGACGAGTCGCCCACGCGCCGACGTGCGTGTGGAAGGAGACTCCTCTCGACGAAGTCGCGCGACAGATGGCCGACAAGAAGTGCGACGCCGTCGTCGTCCGTGGCGGCGGAGGCATCGAGGGAATCTTCACGTCATCTGATGCATTGCGCGCTCTCGGGGATGTCCTCGAGCGCGCCGCGTAGCTCGTTCATTCGGAGGTCATCATGCTGGACTCACATCTCAAGCCCGTTCAGGTCATCGTCGCGTACGACTTCTCACCGAGCGCGGAAGAAGCGGTGCTCCGCGCTATCGAGCTCGCGTGCCGAGCTCCTCAGCACGTGTTGCATGTCGTCGCCGCGATCGATGTCCACACCGGGTTGCCAATCCTGCCGCCGACTGGCCGTGTCGATTACATCTACGCGGAGCGCGTGGAGAAGCTGATCAGCGAGCGGCTCGTCGCTGCCTTCGCGGGCCGTCGAACAGCGTCCGAAGTTCAATTCTATGTTCACGCACGCATCGGCAAAGCTGCCGACGAGATCCTTCAGGTCGCGGAGGAGCTCGGGGCTGACCTGATTCTCATCGGCTCGCACGGCAAGACGGGGCTGGAGCGGCTGGTGCTCGGTTCGGTCTCGGAGCGAGTCGTGCGCGAAGCGAAGTGCGCCGTCGTCGTCGCGCGCGCGAAGCGATACACGGACGTCGAGCTCGCCCACGTGATCCAATTCGAGCACGACCGGCAGCCGTATCATCCGCCGCACCGCTACGTGTATGTCGATCGGCGCGTGCTGAAGCGTCCCGCGGAGTGGCCGATCTCGTGAGCGCATCTGGCGCGCGCTATTCGGCCCGACGCGCAATTCGTTCGCGTCGTCGTTCGTGTAACTACAGGCGCGAGCGACCGGACGGGTGGCACAGCCGAAGCAAAGAGTCGCGACATGGCGACCGTCTTTGCTCTCATTCTTCTCCCGGCAATGTTCGCTGTGGGCGCTCTGGTGCTCGCCGTTGGCAGTGGCGTCGGTTCGGTCCTCGCCGCGCTCACCTTTGTTGCACTGGCGGCCGGAGTGTTCGGCGGCTTGTATCGTCTGGCGCAGCAGTGGGAGGAGCAGCCGGTCGACTGACGCATGTCCTGCGTGGCGGTTGCGCGGGCGCGCACCGTTTGCGCGAAATCGCGCTCGATCCGCAGGCACGAGCACTGCATCGAGCCAAGGCGATGAAATACGGGGACAAGGTGGCCGTCCACACGGTCATCGGCGTGGTGGGGACGTTTGCGCTCGCGGGTGCCGCTCGATGGGTTGCCGGGACTCATCCGCCTACTGCGATCCTGCTGTTCCCCATTCTGGCCGCCGCCTACGTTGCGCGGGTACCGGGGGGACTCGCGACGACCGCCGCGGCCTGCATTTCTGCACAGCAGGTATTCGGCAGGACGGGTCCGCAGGGCCATGCACGCATCGCGATCCTGTTTGCGTTGGGTATCGCAGTGACAGTTGTCCTCGAAGCGCTTCATCGCGCCCGCGCGCAAACCGAGCACGACAAGTCCACATTGGCGGCGAGCGCGCGCCGGTTCGCGGAGCTGTTCTCGTCCAGTCCTGTCGCGATGACGGTCGCCCGGCTCGACGATGGGATCATCGTCGATGCGAACATCGCGTATCGCTGCTTGTTCGGTCTCTCGACAGCGGAGAGCGTCGGGAAGACCGGCGTTGAAACCGACCTCTCCATCGATCACGCTCGCCGCCAAGAGTTGCGCGCCGCGCTGGGCGAGCGTGGGTGGATCCGCGATGTAGCGGTGACCGTGAAGACACCGGTTGGTCAGCGCCGCGTTCGCATGTCGTCCCAGGTCATCGAGTTCGCCGGTGTTCCGCACGTTATTTCGACGTACATCGACGAGACAGCGCGCTTGGATGCAGAGGATCGCGCCTCGGATCAAGAGACACTCTTCCACGAGCTTGCAGAGCACCTCGACGAAGTGATCTGGGTCCTCTCCCCGACGGCGGATCGGGTCTACTACATGAGCCCGGCATACCAACGCATCCTCGATCGAAGCTCGAGTGAGCTAGCTGCAGATCCAATGGCATGGATGAGCGCGATCCATCCCGACGATAAGGCGTCGGTCCTCGCGCTATTCGGACACGCGGACCTTCGCGGCGAGATCACATTCCGCGTCCAGCGCCGCGACGGTGTTCAGCGCCACCTTCGCGCCAAGTACTTCCCCATCCGGGACGCAAGTGGGAACACCGTGCGCGTTGCCGGCCTCACGCGCGACGTGACCGAGCAGATCCAACTCGAAGAGCAGGTTCGGCAGTCGCAAAAGCTCGAGTCACTCGGGTTGCTCGCGGGCGGCGTCGCTCATGACTTCAACAATATCCTCGCCGTCATCGGAGCAAACGCCGGCATGATCGGCGAGACCGCGACCGGCGAGCAGTGCGAGCTCGTCGACGATGTCGAGCAGGCCGTCCATCGTGGGACGTCGATGACGCGCCAGCTGCTCGCGTTTAGTCGGCGCCAAGACGTCGCACCTGTCGTCATCGACATCAACCGCACGGTCGACGAGACGCGCAAGATGCTGCGCCGGATGGTCGGGGAGGACGTAACGCTGACCAGCTCTCTCGAGCCAGATCTGCACCCGATTCTCGTCGATCCGAGCTCGATCGTGCAGGTCCTGATGAATTTGGCGGTGAACGCTCGCGACGCGATGTCGGCGGGGGGCCAGCTCTCGCTCGTGACGCGAAACGTTCAGGCATCCAATGGCGAGGAGGTACTTCTCGAGGTCACCGATTCCGGAACCGGCATGTCACCCGAAATCCAGGCGCGCATCTTCGAGCCGTTCTTCACCACGAAGGAAGAGGGCAAAGGTACGGGGCTGGGCCTCTCCGTCGTTCACGGAATCGTGCGCCAGGCGGGAGGGCGCATCGAGCTCAGCAGCGACGTCGGGCGCGGTACGACGTTTCGTCTCTATTTCCCCGCTGTTCTTGGCGAATGCGCCTCAGCTAACGTCGATGTCGAGGAACGATGTGTTCGAGGCTGCGAGAGAGTCGTCCTTGTCGACGACGATGCGTTCGTGCGGGCATCGGCGGCGCGCGCGCTCCGTGGGCGTGGCTACGATGTCATCGAGGCACCCGACGGAAAGGCCGCGCTCGAAGTGATCGAGCGTGAAGGTAGCTCGATCGCGATGCTTGTCACCGACGTGGTAATGCCAGGAATGGACGGGCGCGAGCTCGCGCAGAAGGCGCGCGGTGTCGTGCCGAAGTTGCGCGTCCTGTACACGACGGGGTACGCCGACGACGCGGTCTCTCGGCATGGCGTTCTCAGAAGCGAGATCGATCTCCTCGAGAAGCCGTTCGGCACGCGTCAGCTCGCCGGTCGAGTGCGCCGCATGATCGACACACGTGAGGCGGGCTAACCGGTGCGCACGCGCACGCTCGCGCCTCCGCAGAGCGACATGCCGTCACTTAACGGATTCTTCATTTACCCAGGCCATTCATCTGTTCATGATGCGGCGCATGCGTAGTTTCTCCTTCCTACTGATAGCCGCGCTCGGCGCGGGATGCGGCACGTCGCCCGACGAACGCCCCGTCTCGTTCGAGTTCGTCACGCTCGGCATCCTCGCGCCGACCTGCGGCCAGGTGCAGTGCCACTCGACCACGACGAAGACCGCGGGCTACGCATTCGACACGCTCGCCGCGTCGCGCGAGGCCCTGACCACGCTCACGGACGACAGAAGCGCGGACTCGAGCAAGCTGATCGAGGTCATGACCGCATCCGGCGGCAGTCGAATGCCGCCAGACTCGCCCCTCAACGAGGAAGACATCACCCTCGTGAAGCTCTGGATCGATGACGGCCGGATGGGGCTCTAGATGAAGTCCTTGCAGATTCACGCCGCGCTCGTCGTCGTCGCGCTCGCCGTCCTCGCTCATCGCGCCGATGCGTATCCGCAGTACCAGGTCGGCCGCGATGTCACCTGTACCGGGTGTCACGTGTCGCCGGCCGGTGGCGGTGCACTCAACGAGAACGGCATCGCCGTCGCCGAGACCACGGCCTGGCGCGGTGGCGACGGCAGCTTCATGTACGGATGGAAGACGCCGAGCTGGCTCGCTCTCGACGGTGATATGCGTGGTGCGGCGGGATACGTGAACCCGGGCGTCTCCACTGCGGCGGCGTACCCGATGCAGGCCGAAGTCGGTGCGATCGTCAAAGCCGGAGCCGGCTTCTCGATCCGCGCCGTCGGCGGTCTCCGCAGCCCGCAGGACGGCGGCAGCATCGCGCACGTCCTCTGGTCACGCGAGCACTACGTGATGTGGCAGCAGAACCCGGATTCCTCGGAAGGCTTCTACGTGCGTGCCGGTCGGTTCATGCCGACGTTCGGTCTGCGCCTCGCGGAGCACATCGTCTACACGCAGCGGTTCGGTGGCGATCCGCTGTACTTCGAGGCGTACGGCTTGAATGCGTCGTACATCTCCAAAGCGTTCGAGGTCCACGCGACGGGCTTCGTCCACGATCCCATCGCGACCGTCGCCGAGCATGGTGACGGTGGTGCGCTCTACGCGGAGGCGCGCATCGGCGAGCACGCTGCCATCGGCATCGAAGGAAAACACTCCGTCTCCGACGAGACGACGATGTCGTACGGTGGCATGACCGGAAAGGTCTACTTGCCGGGGCCCGATCTTCAGTTCCAAGCGGAGGGCGAAGTCATTCGCAAGGACATCACGGCCGGCGCCGGTGACATCGCGATCCAGCTCGCCGGCTATCTGATGGCCAGCAAGCCGCTCGACCACGGGCTGATGCTCGATATCGGCGTCGGTCACTTCACGCAAGACACGCGCGTCAAAGGGCTGTACCGCGACGCGATCGACGCAAACCTCCATTGGTTCATGACGTCGCACGTGGAGTGGTTGCTCACGACGCGCATCGAGCTCCTCGACGGCGCGGGCGGCCCGAATGGTGGCTACGCGCTCGCGCAGCTGCACTACCGCCTCTAGAGGACGCCGTCGGGATACAGCGCCGTCGCGAGCATCACGTCGTTGATGTCGCGATGGTCCATCCACGAGCGCTGCTCGCGATGCGGCATGTACCGCCAGAACGCGACGATGTTGTCGCGAACGGCGAGGTAGCGACCGAGGTCGTGTCCGAGACGCTCGATCGCCGAGAGACCGATCGCGAGGAACAGCTCGCGGAACGCGAGGCGACGCTCGGGCGGCTCACCAAGAGCGGTGGAGTTCGCGTACGCATCGAGACCAGCTGTCGCGGCTCCGAGTAACACGGGCACGAGCTCGCGAGCCGCGTCGACGGTGGACGCGCGATACGCATCGTGGAGCAAGGCGCCGAGGCCGAGTGGATCCGTCGTCGCGAGCGTGCAGCTGCCGATCATCTGGTAGAGCACGCGCGTCGCGTCGTCGAGCGGTGGTGTGCGGGGGCCTCGCGTGCGCGTCGTGATCGCGTCGAGCTCGAGGAGGGTGATCGTGCCATCGATCGGATCGTGCTGCCCCATCGTCGGAATCTGCGGGCGCGATAGGTCGATCGACATCTTCCACATCATCCGCGGGCCGGCGGTGAACTTGAGCTGCGCGATCGCGCCAAGCTCGCGCGCCCAGATCAGCGCTTCGGGCCGCATCGCGACGTAGGAGTAGCGCGACAGCGCCATCATCCACTTCGTCAGGTAGTGGAAGTACTGACCGTCGCGATCCCACTCGTCACCTTCGACGAGCGTGTCGAGTGGTCCGCGCTCCTGACGAGGCATACCGCTGCGCAGACCGGCCCGCGTGGGATGCAGGATGGCTTCGACGCCGGAGAAGCCGCTCAGCCAGCCGGCGCGGCCGTCGTCGTCGCGGTGACGACCGAGCGTGCGATGGACCGTGTCGACCAGCTCACCCGCGAGCGACACGCGGTCGAGCGCGACAAAATTGCAGACGGCGAACGCGTCTGCCCACAGCGCGCGCTTGTTGGGAGCATCACCGACCAAGCCGGTGCGCTCCGCGTACGCCATCATGAGCGCGAGCGCTTCCGCGCTCATGAACTACGCTGCGATCTGCCCCGCACCAGCGTTGCCCGGCGTGCGAATCGTCGTTTCGACGACGACCGGCACCGACAGCGAGTTGAGGATCAAGCAGTAGCGCTTGGCATCCTCCAGGGTCGTCTCGACCACGTCGACGTTGCCGCCGACCTCCATATCAATGCACAGCACGATCGAGCTGAAGATTAGCCCTTCCGGCGAGCGCTCGACAGAGCCCTTCAGCGAAGCGTTCCAATCCAGGAGCTCGATCCCATCGCGGGAACAGAACGCTTCGAACGTGGTGAGCATGCAGAGTCCCAGAGAGGACAGCACCAGGTGCTCGGGCGACCACGCGGTCGCGTCGCCGTCGAACTGGCAGGATGGGCCCCCCTGGAGGGGCGGCCGCGGCGGAGCCTCCACGCGTGCACGCGACGCGAACGTACGGCTGATCGTGGCGCTGTATTGGTGCGGGAAGGGGACCGGCATGATGCCCATCAGGGAGCACCTTTCGCGCCATCCCACACGGTAGGTATTCGTGCGCCCGCGCCACGGCGCACGGCTGTCTGCCCCCTCCAGCGAGACGCTGAACAACGCGGAACGAGCGCCTGAACCAACTAGAAGAGCCATTCTTACGTGCGACCGTGCTCGTACGCGCGGTCTCGTGCGAGACGGGTGGCACATCGGGTGCACCGGATCGGGAACATGAAACGAGCGGCAGGAACAACGGACTGGGAGGGGATCCCGATCAGCGCCGTCATCCTGCCTCGCCTGCAGGCGGTAGGTCCCGAGCAGCCGCTCGAAGACGTGGCGCGCTTGCTGTGTGGCGGTCGGGTGGCAACGGTTCCGGTGCTGGAGAACGGCATCCCGATCGGGGTGGTTTCTCGCGACGAGATCGCTGGTTCGCTGGAGCGGGGAGCGCCGGACACTCCGGTCGGCAGGACGACACTGCGGGATGTTGTCGTGGTTTCGCCGAGTACGTCCCTCGAGGTCGTGCTCGAGCGCCTCCGAAACGCACCGGGTGCAGTCGCCCTCGTCATGGACCGAGGCGCCCCCGTCGGCCTCGTCACCGAGGAACAGGTCGCGGCCTACGTCACGCGTCGCGCGGCCTAGCGATTTGTTCGCAGGGCAGAGTCGATCGCATCGAGCAGCTCATCGACGTTCGCCGGTTTTGAGAGGTACCGATAGAACCCGGCTTCGACACCGCCATGGCGGTCGCGTTCGGATGCGGCGGCAGTGAGAGCGATGATGGGAATGCTCCGCGTCGTCTCGTCACTCTTCAACACCCGCAGAGCGTCCATTCCGCTCATCCCAGGGAGGTTGATATCCATCAGCACCAGATCGGGATGACGCGCACGCGCGAGCTCGATCCCGAGCTCCGCTGTCGGCACGGTGACGAGCTCGATGTCGTCGAGCGTGCTCATCAGGTCACGCATGAAGACGATGTTGGCCGGGTTGTCCTCGACGCACAGCACGAGACGCTGGCCGGTTGCGCCACGCACGTGGAGATCGCGAGTCGGCGTTGCTGCCGGAGCGGTGAAGGCTTCGTCGCTGCTTGGTACGGGAAGCTCGATCCAGAACTCCGAGCCCTGATCGGCGACGCTCCGAAACCCGACGGTACCGTGCATGAGCTCTGCGAGCCGCTTGGTGATCATGAGGCCAATGCCCGTTCCCTCGATCGGGCCCGTCTCTTGTCCCGCTCGCTGGAACGGCTGAAACAGCTTGTCCTGTTGTTCGATCGGGATGCCGATGCCCGTGTCGGCGACGGTCACGCGCACGGTCGCGTCCGATGGCATCGAGACGGAGATCGAGACGCGTCCCTCCGGGCGATTGTATTTGACCGCGTTGGACCCGAAGTTCATCAAGATCTGCGCGAAGCGTGTGCGATCCGCGAGCACGACAGGGAGCACGGGCTGGACCGGATCGACTTCGAGCGTGATGTTTTGCCGCGCGGCGATCGGTTCGAGCGTGCTCGCGATCTCCCGAAGGACATCGGACACGCCAACCGGTTCGAGCGACAGCGAAACGCGGCCCGCTTCGATCTTCGACAGATCGAGGATGTCTTCGATGAGCCGCAACAAGTGCTCTCCGCTTCGCAGCACGTGCTCGACGCGCTCTCGGTGGCGTTGGGAGAGTGGTTCGCGGCGGTCGCGAAGCAGCAACTGAGCGAAGC
The DNA here is from genome assembly GCA_036499725.1 of Kofleriaceae bacterium. Classification (GTDB taxonomy): domain Bacteria; phylum Myxococcota_A; class Polyangia; order Haliangiales; family Haliangiaceae; genus JABFXX01. Next base: position 21,671 of record DASYDE010000007.1, on the reverse strand, counting down.
CAAGCACCGCGTTGAGCGGAGTGCGCAGCTCGTGACTCATCGACGACAGGAACTCGCTCTTCGCCTCGCTTGCGGACTCGGCCGCAGAACGTGCATCGCGGAGCTCCTCGGCGCGTCGCTCGTCGTCGGTGATGTCCCAGATCGTTTTTACGATGCCGCCCTCCGCGGTCTGTCGATCCGCAATGCGGAGTGATCGCCCGTCGCGCAATCGCACATCGAACGTGGTCGAGGGGTCGAGAGACCGCCGGGAGACTCGATCCTGACGAAATCGTTCGCGGCTGGCCGCATCCGGAAAGTCGATCTGGCCGATCCACGCGTCGAGCACCTGCGTATAGGACTTTCCGACGAGCTTCTCCGGCTCCGCGGCGTGCGCGAGGCGGCGAAAGACGCTGTTGCACATGATCAGTCGGTCGTCGGCATCGAACAGCGCAAACGCATCTTGCGTCGCTTCCATGGCGCTGCGAAGTCGCTCCCCTGCGAGCCGCGCGGCGGCCTCGAAGTGACGACGTTCGCTCACATCGCGAATCGATGCCGATACAGTGACGTAATCATCATCGCGCTGAGGGCTGAGGCTCACTTCGATCGGAAGCTCAGTCCCATCTTTACGTCGACCATGGAGCTCGAGGCGAGAGCCCATCGGTCGCGAGACAGGCGAAGCAAAGTAGCGACTGACGTGTCCGCCGTGATTGCTCCGGAAGCGCTCGGGAATCAGGATCTCGAGCGACTGCCCGAGCAACTCGTCGCGGGCATATCCGAACAGTTGCTCGGTCTGCCGGTTGATCAGCAGAATTCGACCCGCGTCGTCCACGAGGACCATCGCATCCGGCGCCTGATCGATGAGGGCTTGATAGCGGCGAGACTGGACTTCGACGCGATGGAGCGCGCGCCCCGTCTCCTCGGTCTGGCGCTGGAGCTGGAACGACTCCGTCACATCCTCGGTGCGGTGGATGATGTATTGGACGCGACCCTGTTCGTCGATGACGGGAGAATTGAGCGTTCTCCAATGGCGTTCGACGAGCTCACCGTTCGGCTGACGGAGCGGAAACCGCGACGTCGGCATCTGGTCCGGCTTGCGCTCCTCCAGTACCCGCACAAACGAGGCCCGGAGGTTCGCGACGCCATCCGTAGCTTGATCCTCCGGGGCGTCGGGGAAGACTTCGAAGACGGTCCGCCCGATGATCGCGCTCCGCTCGGTCATCGTCGAGGTGAGGTACGCGTCGCTCGCCTCGACGATCGTTAGATCCGCCTTGATCAGCAGATAGAGGTCCGGTGCAGACCGGATGACTGCACGGAAGTCGTCCACACTGCGACTCTACCCGCAACGCCGCGGGAGCAGACCCGAGGTCGCCTATTTGCGCGGCTTCATGCGCAGACGAGCATCGACGGCGATCGCACCCCTCGGGTCGGGGAGAACGATCAAGGGATTGATGTCCAACTCGGCGATCTCGTGGAGGACCTCGGCGAGCGCACCGATGCGCAGCATCACTTCGCGAAGCGCATCGCGCGATACCGGGTGACTGCCGCGGAAGCCGTCGAGGAGTGCCTTGCCGCGAAGGTCGCCGAGCATCGCATCGACATCTCGATCGGTCACGGGGGTGACGCGAAACGCGACGTCCTTGTAGAGCTCGACGGCCACGCCACCGATCCCTGCGACGAGAAGTGGACCGAGCGACGGGTCGGAAGTCAGGCCGACGATCGCCTCCACGCCAGCGGGAATCTGCTTCTGGATCGTGAAGCCCTCGACGTGACCGATGCGATCGATCATGGCTCGTGCGCTCGCGAGAACTTCGCTTTCGTCGGTGAGGCCGAGTGCGACGCCACCGACATCGGTCTTGTGCAGCACGTGCCTGGCATTGGCCTTCAAGACGATGGGGAAGCCGAGCTCGCCGGCGATGGCAGCGGCGACGTCTGGGTCCGGTGCGCACGAGCGAGAGGGCGCGACACGGACGCCGATGATCTCGAGAAGGGTTGCGATGCTCTCGAACGAGACCCAGCCATCGTGGGGGACGACGTGGTGAGCCCAGTCGCGCACCGCGTCCACTTGCTTCCGGGAGAGCTCGGCGGGAGCGCCGACGGGACGATCGCACCACTCTTGATGCCGAACCGCGGCTGCGAGCGCCATGGCTGCATTCTCGGGAAAGCTGTACGACGGAATCTTTCCGCGCGGCCCGCGCGAGAGCACGGCCGGCGTTCCCTTCGACGACATGAACACCGTCGCGATGGGTTTCGTTGCAGGGAGCGAGCCCGCAGCGCGTGCGATCGCCGCCGCGACCTCCTCTGGCTGGGTCACGAGCGGTGGGACGTAGATCGCGATGACGGCATCGATGTCGGGTTCCGCTCCCACGAGCCGAATCGCTTGCTCGAAGTGATCGGGTGGCGCCGATGCGATCATGTCGACCGGGTTTGTCACGCTAGCTTGCGACGGTAGGAAGCTGCGGAGTGCGAGCATCGTCTCGTCGGAGAGCGTGGGTAGCGTGAGCCCCTGCGCTGCGCAGGCGTCCGCGAGCAGGATGCCGGGCCCACCTGCGTTGGTGACGACGCCGACGCGGCGGCCGAGCGGCGAGGGTTGGCTGGAGAGCAGACCGGCGACATCGAAGAGCTGTTCGAGCGTGTCGACCCGAATCACTCCGGTCTGTGCGAACAGCGCGTCGATCCCGATATCGAGACTGGCGAGAGAAGCGGAGTGGCTCGACGCGGCTCTCGTGCCTGCGGCGGACCGCCCCGATTTGACGGCGACGATCGGCTTCTCTCGCGACACCTGCGGTGCGAGTCGGGCGAACGCGTGCGGGTTGCCAAAGCTCTCCAGATAAAGCGCGATGACGCGAGTATGTGGTTCGTGTTGCCAGTACGCGAGCAGGTCGTTCGTGGAGACGTCCGCCCGGTTGCCGATGGAGATGAAGTCTGCGATGCCGAGCTCCAGCGCGCGCGCGTGATCGATCATGGCGAGACCGAGAGCGCCGCTCTGCGTCGCGAAGGAGATGTTGCCGGCGGGCGGGAACGCGGGGCTGAACGTCGCGTCGAGTCGCACGTCGGGCGCCGTCGACAACACACCCATACAATTCGGGCCGACGAGTCGCATCCCCGAGGCGCGTGCGAGGTCGTGGAGTCTCTGCTCTGCCGCACGACCATCCTCGCCGACCTCCGCGAAGCCGGCGCTGATGACGACGACAGCGCGGACGCCAGCTGACGCGCAGTCGCGCACGACGTCTTCGACGGCCGCGGCTGGTACCGCGACGATCGCGAGGTCGATGGGCTTTCCCACCGCAAGCACGGACCGCGCACATGGACGGCCGGCGAGCTCCGGGGCCACGGGATGGATCGGATAGATCGGACCCTTGAAGCCGTCGCGAATGAGGTTGTCGAGGATCGCGCGACCGATCGTGCCCTGCTTGCGGGAGGATCCGATCACGGCGACCGAGCGGGGCGCGAACACCGCCGACAGGCTCGCGGCGGCGGCGGCTGGATCGGCCTCGGTTGCTTCTGCGTGGGTCATGGCGCACCAGGCCAGCAAGCGGCGTGCTCGGCGTCGACGGAAGAATCGGCGCAAGTCCTGCCGTCAGCGCCGTCGACTGCGCAAGAGTTGCGCAAGTCGCGCCAGCGTCTGGTGCGCGTTGCGTTGCAAGATGTCCTCGAGCGTGAGGTCGGTGGCGTCGAACAGCTCGCGTGGCACCTCCGGCGGAAGTCCGACCGCGCGGAACAAGACAAGCGTAGCGTCCTCGAGAGCGGCGAGGCGGTTCGCGGCGGCGAGCACCATGGGGGCCCGCTCGGATGCGTCGAGGGCGACAAAGATCCGCTTCACGGCGTCACCTCCTGAGGAACCGAGAGGACGGGGCAACTCGCGAAGCGCACGACATGCTCGGTCACGCTGCCGACAAACAGTCGCGCGAGGCCGCGTCGTCCATGCGTTCCCATCACGATGAGCTGCGCGCCAACTGCCTTCGCAACTTCGAGGATGCATTCGCGCGGATCGTTCATGAAGACGCGCATCGATCCGAACACGGCACCCGTCCGCGAGCTCGCAACTCGCTCGAGCTGCAGGTAGGCGCCTCTGCGGAGAGAGTCGAACATCTCGTCGCTCAAGGTCGCAGTCAGCTCGGGTTGACTCAGGTTGATCGCGTGAACGAGATGGAGCGTCGCCTTGAGCTCGCGCGCTAGCGCTACCGCATAGTCGAGCGCATGGTACGAGGCGAGGCTGAAATCTGTCGGGACCAGGATCGAGGTCGGTAACATCCACGGACTTGCTTCACGAACCGGACCTATCCGACGGGTGCCGGCCTCACACCGTGATGACGAGATCGTTGACTACGGCAGTCACACCGGTCGTAGACCAGGCAGCACGCTGCGCTTCGTTCTTCTCCGCCGAAGATCGAACAGAGCCGCGCAGGTGAATGTGACCGTCGCAGACCTCGACCTGGATCTTGTCGGAATCGATCTCGGCGCTGCCCTTGAATGCGGCTTCGATCGCGAGCTTGATGTCATTCGCGGTCGAGCGAGCGATCAGATCGATGTTGTTCGAGATGCCACGCACGGCGCGCAAGTACTTGATCGCATCGGCGGCCGACGACTTTTGAAACTCCCATTCGACGACTCCCTCGAGGGTCACCCATCCCTTGTTCACGAGCACTCTGAGCTTCTGATACGGCACCGCTACGTGCTCTCGCAGCGCGGTCAGACAGTTCGCCGCGATCTCCTCATCGGGAAGGTGCATCTCCGACGGGAGCTTGACCTCGAGCTCGTTCGCGACGGCTCGAACACCCGCGAGTCGCTTTGCTGCACTCTCGGCTGCGTGTTTTTCGCCATACGTCGACACATGCCCCATGAGCGTGACGACGCCGGACGTCGCTCCAACGCCAATGTGGGCTGCGTTCACCCCAGGCGCCCGCTCCAGCTCGCTTGCGACATCTTTCTTCAGCTGTAGATCGCTCTCCATTGGCTTCCTCTTTCTATTCGCGCTTGCCGTCGCGAATCACGAGCACCGGTGTACGTGCGTGACGAACGACCTTCTCGGCGACGGACCCCAGCAGGAACCGCTTGAGCCCCGTGCGCCCGTGACTGCCCATGACGACGATGTCGATCGTCGGGTCCGCATCGAGGAGGGCGAGTGTCTGAGCGCCGGGAGAGCCCAGACGTGAGGTGGTCTGGATCGCGATGGAGGAATGCTCTCCGATCCGACCGGCCAACGTACGAAGGTCGTCTGCTGCGTCGCGCTGCATTCTCGCCGAGTAGTCGACGAACGAGACTTCGGCGGGCAGTCCGATCGGGAACTCCGCGACGTTCAACAGCGTGATCGCACCGACGGGCCCGACCAGCTCGGCCGCTGCATTCAGGGCGCGCTCGGCGGATGATGAGAAGTCGGTGGGAACGAGCGCGTGAGCGATGTGCAGCGGCAAACCGTCGGGGCGAACGACGAGCACGCTGCACGGGGAGTGTCGCAACACCTTCTCCGTTACAGAACCGAGAAGCACGCGCGCGAGCCCGGTGCGACCATGGGTGCCCACGACGCAGAGATCGAAACCCTGGTGCTCCAGCAGTTGGACGATCGCTGTCCACGGGAGGTCCTGCACCAACGTGCGGGAGACGTTGACGCCCGCCTTCTTCGCCAACGCCACCGCGTCATCCAGCTCCTTGTCGGAGGCCTCGACCATCTCCTGGACGGCGTTCGGCGGCAGTATGAACTGACCGGCGAACGCAGACGGCGGGATGTAGAATGCATGCGCGATGACAAGCTCCGCCTTGGTTTCGCCTGCAAGTTGGATCGCAGCGGCGAGGGCGTGCTGTGATCCCGTCGAGAAATCGATCGGGCACAGGATCTTCTTGAACGTCATGTGTCGACCGACTGCAAGGTCGCGGCCAGCGGGTCACTGCTGATGAGGATCGGTGTGACAGCCCGCGCACAGCACGAGCATTTCGCCATAGGCGGTGGTGCGCTTGCCGAGTTGCGTGTTCTTCACGCGGCGCTCCGTCTCCGCTGTCTGTTGCAGTTTGCGCGCGATCCCTTGTTTCGCCGACGACATCTTCGACCAGACCGGTGTCGGGGCTGCGAGAACATCGAGCCCCGCGGTCCACGCGCCGTCGTCGTTGGCCATGATGCCGTCCCACAACCGATCGGCTGCCCACGCGTGACGCGCCATCCGAGACTCGATCGTGTCGCGCTCCGGTGGCGCTGCGGGTGCAACTCCCACGTCGGGCACGACGTTCGCTGCATCGTGGCACCCCGCGCACGACGCGGCGAGAGCCGCTTCTCGACGAGCCGCTTGATCGAGATTCGTCGCGAGAGAGAGCTCCTGGGCGCGCTTCCTGACCTCTGCTGCCTGCGTCGCGAATGAATTGAGCGCTGGTTCGGCGGGTGCCTGTGCGATCGCGCTCGCGAGCTCCGTCGCATCCTTCAGGTTCCCTTTCAGGATGCGCTTCTCGATGGTGCGCACCAGACCGTAGTTCTCGTGCATGTGAAAGCGGACCATCATTCCTTGCTCGAACTCGGACGGCGGTGGGTCCTTGAGGGGCGGCGGAAGACCCGCGGGAGCTGTCTGAGCAAGCGGGCAGAGAAGCAGGAGCGGTGCGACGAGCCAGAGAGTGCGCATCCGTCGGACATCTGCACCTGGCATTCCCACGCTGGCGACCGACTGCGCGCAGCCGGTGCGTCGCAAACGTCTCTCAGCGCAAGAGCTGCGCGGGCCTCAGTCGCCGTAGAGCTCGTGCCGCCGTCAGGACAGGCAGCGAGCCTGCGAGCACAGCGAGGCCAATCCATCCGAGATCGGGGGCAGCGAACGCGAAGAGCGTGCGGAGCGGCGGCACCGCGACGATGACGGCGCCAGCGAGCACCATGATCGGCACCAACCAGCGAATCCCGCGATTGCGTTCGTGGAGGGAGAGGGGGCCGCGTACGGCCAGTACGAGGGCGAGGTTCGCCGCGATGACGGCAATGAAGCTCGCCATACGCACGGCACCGTCGGCGCCCGCAGCACTACGCGCGATCCACGCCATCGCGAGAGGTCCCAGGAGCGCAGCAGCGCCGAGCATCACGGAGAAGCTGACGCGGCGCGTATCGAGCAATCGGACCTGCCTGCCTCGCGGAGGGCGGGTCATGACATCGGCTCGTGGTGGCTCGAGCTCGAAGACGATCGAGGATGTCGGATCGATGACGAGCTCGAGGAGCACCACGTGGACGGGCGCGAGCAGGAATGGCCAACCAAACAACGGAGGGAGGAGCGCGAGCCCCGCGATCGGGATGTGGACGGCGAGCAAGTACGCGGTGGCGTCGCGCAGGTTGTCGTAGATGGTGCGCCCGGCGCGAATCGCGGCTGCGATCGACGAGAGCGAATCGTCGAGAATCACCAGGCCGGCCGCCTCGCGTGCGACATCCGTCCCGTGCCCCATCGCGATGCCGACGTCGGCCGCGGTCAATGCGGGCGCGTCGTTCACACCGTCGCCGGTCATTCCCACGACCTCGCCGGATGCTCGCAAGCGCTGAATGATGCGCAGCTTGTGCTCGGGCGTTGCGCGCGCGATGACGGTCGCTGTCGCGAGCCGAGAGGTCACGCTCTCGTCGTCGAGCGCATCCAACTCTGGCCCCGTGATGCACTCGACGCTCTGGAACCCCGCTTCTCGAGCGATCGCGCACGCCGTTGCGGCATGGTCTCCGGTAATCATGACGAGCCGCACGCCGGCCGCTCGACACGCAGCGATCGTCCCCGGCGTATCTTCGCGTAGCGGATCGATGAGGCCCACGAGGCCGACCATCGCGAAGCGATACTCGTCGGGGCGGGTCGCAACGGCGGACGTATCGCCTGTTGCACGTGCGACCGCGAGGACCCGCAGCCCGCGCGTTGCGAGCTCGCTCGCGCGTGCATTCCATGTGGCGGCATCGGTGGAGGGGAGCCGGCACAACGCGATCACCGCTTCAGGTGCTCCCTTGCAGGCGATCGCTAACGTCTGCCGATCGGTGCGCCAGACGTGGGTGACCGCGAGCAACCCGGTGGAGAGCGGATACTCGCGAACCCATTCCCAGTCAGGATGAACGTGCTCGGTTGCCCCGAGCGCGGTCCCTGCGAGGGCGACGAACGCGCGATCCATCGGATCTGTCGCGAGTCGCGGACATGCGAGGAGACCGTTCTCGACGACGGCATGGGTTGGCTCGGGGAGCTCAGTAGATCCTGTCGCGACCTCGTACACCGCGTCGGTAACGATGTTCCTGATCTCCATCCGATTCGCGGTCAACGTTCCTGTCTTGTCGACACACAGGACGCTCACGGTGCCGAGAGTCTCGATCGCAGAGGCGCGTCGCGCGAGCACTCGGAAGCGACTCATCCGCCAGGCTCCGAGCGCGAAGAACACGCTTGTCACGAGCGGTAGTTCCTCGGGCAAGAGGCTCATCGCGAGAGTAATTCCGGCGAGCGCTGCCTCGACCCAGCCATGGCCCGTGAGGACGTAGATGCAGGCCAGGCCGAGCGAGAGCGTGACCGCCAGGACAGCGATCGTTCGCACGATGCGGACGAGCTCCGTCTGCAGCGGCGCGCGCGCGAGCTGGATGCCGCCGAGAACGGCGCCGATGCGGCCGACCTCGGTACGTGCGCCAGTCGCGGCGACCTCGGCGAATGCATGACCAGACGTGACGAGCGTCCCGGCGAACACGGACGCGCCTGCCTGTCCCGGTCGCATCAGGGAGGTCGCGGCTGCGTCGGGGATATGAATGACGGTCGTCGCCTCGCCGGTCAACAATGATTCATCGACCGCGAGCGGCGTGCCCGCGCGGAGGATCACGTCGGCGGGTGAGCGCCCGCCCTCCCAGAGTTGAATGACGTCGCCGGGGACGAGTCCTCGCGCGTCGATGTCGATCCACGCGCCGTCGCGGCGGACGCGAGCCCGAGGGGACGCGAGCTCTCGTAGCGCCTCGAGGGCTCTCTCCGTGCGTCGCTCCTGCGCGAACGTGATCGTGATGATGACGAGTACCGAGGCGCCGAGGGCGAGAGCTTCCGCGAGATCCCCGAATGCGATGTACAAGCCCGTCGCGATCAGCAACAGGATCAGCATCGGCTCGCGGAGCACCTCGACGATCTGACGGCCGCGTGTCCGACGCTCGCGCGACGGGAGGTCGTTAGCGCCGAATTCATCCAACCGGCGCCGCGCGACGGATGTGCTCAGTCCTTCCGTGCTCGTCATGCTTCCTTCGCGGCGTCGTTCAGTGGTCGCCGAACGTTGGGTGCATGCGCGCGAGGTCGTGGCACCGGGCGCACGTCACGACCATCTCGCCAAAGACGATCGATCTGTCCGTCTGGTTCGCGTGGACGGCGCTCTCTGCAGTCGTACGCAAGCGTTCCGCCAGCACGACGGCCTCGGCGTTCGGCTTGCCATGATTCGTCGTCGATAGATCGATCGCAGTCGATGCGAGCAGATCCGCGCCCTGAGTCCACGCTGCATCCGACGGCGCGAGCATTCCCTGCCAGAGCCGTTCCGACGCCCATGCATGGCGCTGCATCTGGTTGCTGAGCTCCGTCGACTCCGGGGGCGGAGAGAAGTTCGCGAACCCGACGTCGACGTTTGCGCGTTGCGCCAGGTGACACTGCGCGCATGCGTGTCCTAGTCGCGCGAGACCGCCGGCGCTATCGAGTACGGTCTTGGCATGCGCGATCGTATCGGCGGCGCGTAGCAGGTCGTCATCTCGCGATGCCGGCGGGTCGAAGTTGTCGCCGTGTGTCACGACCCAGGTCGCCTTCCCCCGCGCATCCGCGAGACGGCCGTCGACGATCGCTTCGAGGATGCCGAGTGCCGCGTAGTACTCGGCCCGCATCTGCTTGTGCACTTGCCGCCGGGGCGAGAGCGGAGCGTCCACGGTGACTCCCTGCTTGGGCTTGCTCCCACAAGCAGTGAGCAGGGCCGCGAAGACGATTCCGTCGGTGATCCGGCGAAGCATGGGTGGACGTACGAGCAAGCTACGAGCCATCAATTCCTGCGCCGAACGCGCAGCTCTTGCGCGTTCACGTCAGTGGCCGCGAGACGTCGATGTTGGATCCGAGGCGCGCCGCGAGCTTGAACCACCAACTACATAACCTTGCTCATCGTAGGTCTCTCAGCTCGCAACCTTGATCTCGCCGCGGATCCGTTGAAGCAGTCGAGCGTGGCTTGGCGTGCCCGCGAGGGTCTCGAAGACACGCGACGGTGACCCCCAATCCGCCCATCCCGACCCGCGCACGGGAATCACCGCGAGCTCCTCGGTCCGCGCGAGCACCTCGCGGCTGAAGTTTGCAGGCTGCATATCGCGATACGCGAGCAGCAGTGCGTCCGCCTCGTCAGGCTGTCCGATTGCGCCGGCGTAGACCTCCAGCGCGCGCACATGGTGTGGAAGGAGCTCTCTCGCGCGATTCCATAGAACGCCTGCTTCCGCGGTGAACACGAACGTGTTCCAGAGTCCCCCATGTTCGCGGAGCTGGGCGGCGACCTCGGCGCGCGGCTTCTCGCGGAAGGCCTCGACCCAGAGCGCGCCCGTGTCGCCGATCGCACGGCCGGGAACGATCCAGCCGTACTCCGGTTCTGCAGACGTCGGAGCTACTCCGATCACCGTGATCTGTTCGCGCAGCAACGGAGACCACGTGCCCTCCAAGGCGCCACGGATCGGCGCTGGGTCCGCGATGTAGTGATCCGACGGAAGAACGATCACGCGAGCGGATGGGGCGCGCGCCACGATTCTCGCCAGCGGAAGCAGGATCCCGGGCGCGGTGTCGAGGTTTCGCGGCTGCACCACGAGATCGACCAGCGGATAGGCCGCGAGCTGCTCGCGCGCGATCGCTTGCTGGTTCGCCGTGACCACGACCGAGATTCGATCTTCCGTGGTCAACGCGAGCGCTCGCTCGATAGTTCGCTGCAGGAGCGAACGCTCCCCGTCGAGCACGGCGAACTGTTTCGGCAGATCGATGCCATACAGCGCGCGCGTCAACGAGCACAGCCGCGTGCCATCACCACCCGCTAGAACGACGACATACGGAGGCGTTTGCGTCTTCATGCCAGATTCGGCTGCATAGACCAGACCAGCGTGGCACCGACGAGAGTGCGCAGATCCTGCGTGGCGCGGCCGGCGAGCAAACGGGGTGCGAGGTATTCCGTCCCCGAGACGGGAGGTCAGGAGCGAATGTTGCGCGGCGTTTTCACTAGCAACCTGCGGCACTGATCACGCGTCTACATCTCGAATGCGAACTCTCTCGCTCGCGGTCGGTTGCTTCCTCGTCGGGGGAGCCGCCGTGATCGGCGCATTCGAGGTCGCATGCCCGTCGATCGTCGAGCGGGATCTCGGAGCTCGACTCGACGCTGCGGGATACTCTGGTGCGAGCTTCTCCGTCGCGCGCGTCACACTCGATCGCATCCAGCTGCGAGATGTCACGCTGGCGGAGGGCATCTCGCTCGGCGATGTCGAAGTGACCCCGGGGCCGCTCGCGCTCTGGCGAGGAGCCGAAGCGACAGTCACGCTGACGCGACCGCGAGTGGAGTTGTCCGCGCTCCACATGCCCGCCGCGACGGCGATGTCAGGTCACTCGCAGCTGCGACGCGTGAACATCGTCGACGCTGACGTCGGCATCGGCATCGACCGCGTCGTCGTTCGCGGATCGATCGATCTCTCGCGCGGAGAGCCGCGCTTGGACCTAGTCGTCAACGCGCCCGTGCTCCACGTCGGTTCGACGGTCGCGCGCAACATGGCGGCAGTCATCCAAGGGCCCGTCAGCGCCGTCCATGTCGTCGCGTCGGCCCGGGTGGACCGGATCGAGACTGCGAGCGGTCCAACGACCGTCGACGACGCGGTTGTTCATGCGGAGATCGATGCCGATCTCTCGCGGCGCACGTTCGCGATCCGCGGCCTGATGGTGGCCCGCGAGGCACGTGTCGCGCGTGTGACGGTCCACCAGCCGCAGCTGCCCTTTTTTCTCGCTGGCTCTGCGAGCAATGGGCTCCACCTGCGCAGCGATGCCCCGCTCGTGCTCACCGCCCGCACCGCCACGATCGCGGTCGGAGATGCGCTCATCCCACTCGATACCCCCGTCCTCACGGCACGAGGCATGTCCGTTCTCGGCGGCGTCGATCTCCAGCTCGGAAGCGACGACGTCCCGCTCTCCGTGTCCGCGACCGTGCACGACGTACCGCTCGACAACGTCATCGCTGCGGCAACGCGCGGACGCGCTCACGCGACAGGGACGATCGACGGAAGCCTCGTGTTCATGCGAGGGGCGAACGGGCTCGAGCTCCGAAGTGGCGACCTGTCCACGCCGACGTCCGGAGCGCTGCGCATTGCGGGTGCTGCCACGCTGCTGGGAGATCCTGCCCAGCCGTTCGCGGTCCAGGCGCGCCTCGCCGCCGCCCTCGGAGATTTCGTGTACTCGCGGATCTCGCTGCATGTAGATCGGAATCCCGATGCGGTCTTGAGTATCGAGGGACGTGGACGAAAGATTCCCCAGGCACTATTGGTCGACGTGAACGTGCGCGGTCTCCTCGCGCAGAACGAGAAGCAATGAAGAAGCTCCTGCTCGTGATGCTCGTGCTTGGCGGCTGCGCGTCGCACGTGAGGGTCGAACCGCTAACGGTGCAGCCAATCCACGTCATCGTCGATATCAACATGCACGACGACGTCAAACCGCGCCCGGCCATCGTGCCGTAGCGGTCTTCCCCAGGCCGTCAGTTCGCAGGGAGCGTCACTGAAGCGCCGTGCTCTGGCGAGATGGAGGCGGCGGCAAGATATCGTGCTCGGCGAGACGGAGGCGCAGCTCGCTTGGCGAGAGCTCGATGAAGTTGCGAGCGATCTCGTCCCTGTGAATGCTCGCGGGGAGTGACTCGAGCGCGTGTCGTAGATGGCCAAGCATGTGCGGGCCTGCGCAGATCACGAGGCGCGACACGACATCATCTCGGAGGCGACGCGAGGTCTCGCGCGCGATCATCCGGGCGAATTCGGCATCGAGCTCGGCGTTGTGCGATTGACGATGGTCCGCCGCCTGCTTGGACGGTCTCTGGCGGCGTTCCGGATCGATCATCGAGTCGTGCTCGCGCAGGACCTCCTTGGTGCCCTCGCCGTCGTTGCTGCGTTCCAACGTAAACAGCCGCGCGCGGGCGGCATCCGCGATGACGATGAATGCTCGATACATGATCGTCAGGTGTGCAAGCGGATGGCCACCACGCTCGCGGTGCCGCCGAGAGGAGGCTCGTGCGTTTCTCGCCGTCAGCGCGACAGATCTGCGTCAGATGGGGGCAACGCTGCACTGCTTGCGCGAACACGCGGCTCCGATGCATTCTGTTCTCTCGATCGCTTGGGCCGGCATGGTTGGTCTCCAATCTAGGTACGCAGGGTTTGCGCGGAGTCGACGTCACAGCGCAGCCTCTGCGCGAGCCTGGCGACGGCCTGCCTCGAGTGGTTGCATCGTCCATACCGAGCCGACGTCGGTGACGCCAATCCTCAAGCTACTTCGCGTGCAAGCTTCAGCTCGCGACCGCTCGTCGCCGCGTACACACCACCAGCGACGAGGGCGAGAGTAGGCAGCAGCAGCGAGAGTGCCCCCCACTTCACCGCGAGCACTGCGCCCAGCATGCTGCCGAGGAAGAACGTTCCGACGATGGTCAGGAGGAGCATGGTGCGCGGAAGCTCCGGTCGCAGAACCGGCGCCGTGCTCGCGACGAGTCGGACGTTCATGCGCTCCGAGAGCTGCGCTCGCCACAGGCGAAACCAGCGCGCCGACTCGATTCCGAGATCCGTCATTACACCGGTGAGATGGGTCGTTCTCACGACAGCTCCGGAGAGACGCGTCACGAAGCTGTTCTGCATCCCCATCGCGATGCACAGCAGGATCGCTTGGACATCGTGAAACCGCGCGCTGCGAGTGTTCATCAAGTACGACAGCAACGCGAACGCCGCGAGCAACCCAGCTTCGGTGACGAGCAGCGCGGCGTATACCCTGCCTCTCGCGCGAACGTATCGGCTCTCGATGGCGATGCTCGTGACAAACGTTCCGGCGAAGAACGCGACGACGAGCATCAGCGCAAAGGGCGCGGCAGAGCGGTCGAGCGCGAGGTTGTCGGCGACGCGACCGACGTTCCCCGTCACGTGTGATGTGAACGAGCCGATCAGGACGAACCCCGCGGAGTTGACCATTCCCGCGACGGTCGCGAGGTAGCCTGCGAGCGCCTGGTTGTGACGATGCGTTCGCTGGTCACCCTCGTGCTGGAACATTGCTAAGGAGTCATGGTGACTGCAGTCGGTGTGCCGCGCAATTCCGGCGGTAATTCGCGCAAATAATGCGCGCTTCTCGACGCGGCAGCTCAGGCCGTCGCGCGGCGAAGCACGTCGGCGAGGACCTGCATCGCATCCGTCGTCGTGAACACTCCGAGCACCTCGTTCTTGGCGTTCATCACCACCGCCGAACCGTACTTGTGCTCGGCCATGGTCTCCGCAACTTCGTCCACCGGTCTATCGACGTCGACGGCGTAGACCTCGCTGGTCATCGCATCGCCGACGTTGAAGTGGCGTTCTAGGTGCCGCAGCCGCTCGAGTCGGAGGATGTCGCGATGACTCACGACCCCGACGAGCTTGCCGCCCTCGAGCACGGGCAAGTGCCGGATCCCATGTCCGAGCATCAGCTCCTTCGCAGCGTCGAGCGTGGCGTCGCAGCTGGTCGTCCACGGCTGCCGACTCATGTAGCGCGAGATCGTTGGCATCAGCATGACCCGCGAGACTGCATCCCGTGTGCCGTGGGTGTGAGCAACGAGAGGCGCCCGGCGCAGGCTTGCGTCAGCGCCCGGGGGGCGTTACGGCTGTCCCATGACCAAAGTATCCGGATGGGATGAGATCAAGGCGTTGGCGCGTGAAGTCCGCGATGGCGCGAAGGAAGCGGGTGCGCAGATGAGCGCGGAGCTCAAGGAGCACTGGGCCAAGGTCGAGCCGCACGTCACCAAGCTCGAGGAGAAGGCGAAGGCGGCCGGCGACAAGTTCGAGGAGAAGGCCGGCGGGGAGGTCGACAACGCTGTCGACAAGATCAAAGCGTTCCGCGAGCAGCTCCGGGCCAAGGCCGCCGCTCACGCGGAAGCGAACAAGAAGGTCTAGTACCTCGCCGCAGAGGTTTTGATCGGTTGCTGCGAACGAGCCCGAGCCCGAGCCCGATCTTCCGATCCGGGCATGCCCGCGTGTTTGGACCCACGTGGGACGATCTATTGGTGCACGTAGGCGTCCGCCTCGAAGAGCCGGGCTCGGGCTCGGGCTCGGGCTCGACCAAACCGAACCGGTCATCTTCACTGCGTCGAGGTACTAGTCCTTCGGGGCGGGGCCCCAGTCGACGCCGCCGGCGGAACCGGACCAGACCTTCACGGCCTTGCCGGTACCGTCCGCGTTCGCGATGAAGATGCCCTGGCCCTGGCGCGCGAATGCGATCGCGCGGCCGTTGGGCGAGAACGACGGGACCTCGTTGGTGCCTTCGTTCTGCGTGATGCGCTTCAGCTCTTTGCTGTCGATGTCGAGCGTGACGATGTCGTAGTGGCTGCCGTCGCGCGTCGTGTACGCGATGATGTGCTTGCCCGCTTTGGGCGACCACGTCGGCTCGGTGTTGTACGTACCGTTGAACGACACCTGCTTCGCGGTTCCACCGGAGGCCGGCGTCACGAAGATCTGCGGGCCACCGTTGCGATCGCTGACGAACGCGATCTGGCTGCCATCGGGCGACCACGCGGGCGAGCTATCGATCGCGGGATCCTTGGTGATGCGCTGGAGCACCGAGCCGTCGCTCGCGTTGATGATGTAGATGTCGGGGCTGCCGTCCTTGGACAGCGTCACCGCGATCTTGCTGCCGTCGGGCGACCACGATGCACCCGTGTTCATGCCCATGTAGCCGGCGATCTTCTTGGGGCGACCACCACCGGCCGGACCCACGTAGAGGTCCGGGTTGTTGCGCATGTAGCTCGTGTACGCGATCTGTCCGCCCGACGGAGAGAATGCGGGGAACAGGTTCGTCGACGTGTTGTTGGAGACGGCGTAGGCGTTCGCGCCGTCGAAGTCCATCGCCATGATCGCGGACGACTTCTTGCCCTTGGCGGTGAACGCGAGCTTGCTGCCGAAGAAGCCGGGCTCGCCCGTGTAGTACTTCACGACTTCGTTCGCCCACTTGTGCGTGAGCGAGCGGACGTTGCTGCCGGCCTTCTTGTACGTCTTGGTGAGAACGGCGGTCGTGCCCTTTGCCGTCTCGTAGAGGCGACACTCGACGGCGTCCGCGCCCGACGACGTACACTTCACGACGCCGAGTGCGCCGACCTGTTTCCACTTCTCGGGATCGATGCCGAGGCCCGCGGTCGTGTCGAGGAACGACGCCGGATCGAGAACCTTGAACGGGCCCGCGACCTGGAAGTCAAACGACGCGACACCCGACATCTCTTTGCTCACCGCATCGCTACCGACGGGCGCGACCGCGATCGGGTAGTTGCCCTTGCGTGTGGCGGTGATGTCGACCACGACGTCATCAGCAACAACAGCGGAGGCCGTCGCGCCGACGAGAGCGAACGCGATGATCACTTTGCGGTGAGATTGATGCATATGCCTTTGCTCGTGAGTCGCTTCAGAACAGCTGCGCCGTCTTCGGGCACAGGAATCGGAGTGGTGTCGCGGAGCTTCTTGAGATCGTCGAGCGCCTTCTTGGCGACGATCGCGACGTCATCGGAGCCCGTCGACTCGAACCACACGCGCGCGACGGTGCCGTCCTGGTTCAGCTTGATGCAGCCGATCGTCGGGGACTCGCCGGCCCTCGCGAGCTCGGGCACGGTCCAGTTGAGATCCGCCATCAGCTGACCGAGGTACGGATCGCCCTTGGAGACATCGCCGACGCCCTTCTCGCTACCGACATCCGCGCTCGGCTTGACGACTGCACCGGTCGGGTTGTCGTCATCCTGCGAGCGCGCGAACTTCTTGAGCGGATCGACGACGTCGTCCTTCTTCGGCGGATCCGGCTTCTTCTCGTCCGGCTTCTTTTCATCCGGCTTCTTGTTCTCGTCGTGAGAGACGCCCTCGGGCTTCACGTCCGGAACCGTCTCCTTCATTTCCTTTTGCGGCTGCTTCGGCTTGGGCTGCGCCGTCGGCGCCTTGTACGCGATCGAGGCTTCGATGACCTCGTAGTCCTTGAGCTCGGGCTGGTGCTCCGCAGCCGCGTCCTTCATGAACACGGTCGGCACCACGATCGCTGCTGTGAGCAGGATCGAGCCGAAGCCGGCGAGCATGTGGATCTCAGCGTTGCGCATACTCTGTGTAGACGTTCGAAATCGCTACTTAGTCTGGGGGATGGGGCTATCTAATTTCTGTAGCGTTGTCGCGAGGGTAGCGTCGTCGGCGGCCTCGGTCATCATCATGACCTTCTGGACGCCCGCGTTCTTCGCGACCGCCATCGCCGTCACGACGATGCCGTAGGGCAGGGCCTGATCCGCGTCGATGTAGAGCGCGCTGTCCGCCTTCACCTTCTCGTTCGTGGACAGCTTCGTCGCGAGCTCGTTCCACGGAATGCGCGTACCGCCGAGGTGCAGCGACTGCGTCTTATCGATCGCGAGGATCAGCTTGCCCTCCGGATCCTCGATGTCCTTCGCCGTGACCTTGGGCAGATCGACATCGACCCCGGTGTTCATCATCGGAGCCGTGATCATGAAGATGATCAGCAGCACGAGCATGATGTCGACCATCGGCGTGACGTTGATCTCGCTATTCAGTTCCCCGTCGCCACCAGCGCTCATCGCCATGGGATCACCTCAGGAAGTGGCGCTTGATGATGTTGAGGTAGTCGTGCTCGAACGACTCCATCTCGGAGCGCTGCACGCGGATGCGACGCATGAAGTAGTTGTAGGCCATGACGGCGGGGATTGCCGCCACGAGGCCGATCGCGGTCGCGAACAACGCCTCGGCGATGTGCGGTCCGACGACCTTGAGCGTCGCCGATCCCGACGAGCCCGCGATGTCGACGAACGCGAACAGAATGCCGATGACAGTGCCGAGCAGGCCGATGAACGGACCGGCGGAGCCTGTCGTCGCGAGGAACGGGACCATGGACTCGAGCTTGGTCATCTCGCTGTTCTGCGCGCGGCGCAGAGCGCGTTCGATGCTGGCGAGCGACCCTTCGCGATCGCCCTTGAGCGTCTCGTCCGAGGAGAGCTTGGCGAGCTCCGTGTAGCCCGCGACGAACATCTGCGAGATCGGGCTGTTTCGCAGCGCCTGCGCCTGCTTGTAGATGTGCTCGATGTCGCGCGACTTCCAGAACGACTCGGTGAAGCGTTCGCTCTCTGCGTGCGCGCGGCGCAGGTACATCGTCTTGAAGATGATGATGTACAGGCCGATCACGAACATGATGGCGAGCAGAACCATCACGCCTTGCACCATCCAGTGCGCGTGCTTGAACAGCTGGACGATGTCGAGGCCAGCGCCGAGCGTCGACGCAGCCGATGTTCCGGAAAGTCCAGGCATAACGAGTGGCTCGTCGATAACATGCGTTCGCGCGCGCGGTCAAAACCTGCAGGCAAATTCGCCCCACGATGTCGACGCGCAGGCATGATGAGGCACACGTGAGAAGGGCCGCCGCGATCTCCGCACTCTTGCTCGGCTGCGCGAGCTGCGTCCAGGTCGACGGAGGCGCGGTCGAGCTCTCGTGGAAGTTGCGGCCCGCTGCCAGCACGCTGGAGGACAAGTTCGTCGGTTGCGATAGCGGCCAACCGGGCACGAATCCCGTGACGCGCATTCGCCTCGACTGGGACGTGGGTGGCGTGGTCGGCACCCGAGCGTGGCGCTGCGACGACAACCACGGTGTAACCGGATTTGATCTACCCGAGGGTGACGCGCTGTTGTCGATTGTCCCGGAGTGTGCGGAAGGGCCCGCCTCGGAGACCACCTACACGTCGCCCGCGCCGGTGCGTCGTCGCGTGATCTCCGGCGATACCGTGAGCTTGGGTGCCGTCGAGATCGTGCTGCAAGTGTCCTACTGTGGGCAGCAGCCTTGCATCTGTGAGTGAGTTTGCGCTCGGTCACGGAGTCCGGCACGATGCTGGCTCAGCGATTGCGTTCACGAGTGCAAGTGAAGCAACCTGGTGGCGCGCCGTCCAAGCGCTACCTACTTAGTCCAATGGGGGAAAACGAATGAAGAAGATTGTCCTAGGTTCTGCGTTCCTGGCGCTCTCGGCCTTTAGCACTGGCTGCATCATCTCCTCGGGTGATGACGGTTCGGGCAGCGGTGTCGATGACCCGCAGGGCCTGATCGACGTTTCGTGGAAGATCCGGACGACGGCTTCCCAGGCTGATCTCGGGTGCCCGACGGGCGTCACGACGGTGGCGTTCCACGTCCAGCCTGTCGACGACAACAACAACGACACGGGCTCGGAGCAGATCGATCTGTTCAACTGCACCGACGGTCACGGCACGGCCGGCGAGACCGATGTCGATGCCCCGGACGCTCTACCATTCGGCTTCTACCGCACGTTCGCTGTGTTCAGCTCGACGGGCGGCGCGCAGAAGTACGCCGAGACGCCGCAGTGGCCGGATGGCCTCGCGGATGACGAGCGCGAAGACATCGCGGATGCGAGCACCCCTGCGCATGCGTCGAAGTCGTACGACGTCTTCACGGACGGCGGCTACTTCTCGCTCGGATGGTCGTTCGCGGGTGGCGCGACGTGCACCTCCGCGCAGTCGGATGGCGTGTCCGCGATCGCGACGGTCAGCGGCGGTTCGGCCGCGGCGGACGAGGTGTTCCACTGCACCGCTGGCTTCGGTATCAGCGGCGGCTACGGCGCGGGCAACTACACCGCCGCGGTGACGGCGCTCGACGGTAACGTTGGCATCGGCACTCCGAAGACCAAGACGTTCTCGATTGCCACCCAGAACGCGGTCACCGACCTCGGTGACGTCGTTCTCGACGCGAACTAGTCAAAACGACCACCATCGCCGCCCGTCAGTCCATCTGGCGGGCGTCGCTGTTTTGCGCTCGCCCTTGCAGGCTCGCGCTATCGGCGAAAACCCTCCGGGTTTTCCGTCGCTGCGCTCCGGTTCGCCGCTCCGCGTCGATCGCCGATTCGGTGCTAAGGTTTGCTCGTGCCACCGAAGGTCGAGAAACGCAGATTTAGGTTTAGCGACCTGCGCGTGACTCGTGGCGCGGCGCTGTTCTTCGGGCTCGAGCTCGGCTTCACGCTCGTGTTCCTGTTTTTGCCGGCCGCCCAGCGCCAGACGATGGCCACGTACACGCTGGCGACGCCGTCGGGGGTGTTCGAGCACTACCGGATCTGGACGCTCTTCACGAGTCCGTTCCTCGCGCAGGGTCTCCTCGGTCTGCTCATGCACGGCTTCGTGCTGTTCTCGTTCGTTCCCACGATGGAGCGGTTCTGGGGCACGCCGCGGTTCATTCGCTTTGCCATCATCACCACGCTCGTCGGGCAGCTCACCGGCGTCGTCGTCGGGCAGTTGCTCGGCCACTCCGCCCTCGCGATCGCGAGCATCGAGCCGAACGGCTACATCGTGACGAGTCTCAACCCGATGATCTACGCGTCGATCATCGCGTTCGGCATCGTCTACGCGAGGCAACCGGTCCAGTTCTTCGGCGTGCTGCCCCTGACCGGCAAGCAGCTGATGATCGGCTTCATCGTATTCCTGGGCTTCTTCACCGTCCTGAACGGCGTCTGGGAGCAAGGGGTGGCGTTCGCGGCGGCGATGATCGCGGCGGCGCTGATGGTGTCGAAGTTCTCGCCAGCACTCGCCTTCAATCGATGGCGAATCCGTCGCGCGCGGGCAAAGTTGAGCGTGATCGAGGGTGGTGCCGATCGCACCTCTCGGCCCCGCCGCCGCGACGAGCAGAAGTATCTGAATTAGTGCTACGTTCGCCCTGATGGAGCAGGGTGACGATCCTCAGTTCGAGTCTGGTACCGGACTCACGACACTGTTCGAGGGCGAGTGGGCGACTGTTCGGCGTCTTCGCAAGGGCAAGCTTGTCGTCACCAACGGTCCAGACCAGGGGCGCGAAGTAGAGATTTCCAAGCCGCGCGTGACGGGCGGTCGCAGCATCATCAGCGACCTCGTCATTAACGACAAAGCGGTCTCGGGCTCGCACTTCGAAGTCTCGGCGCGCGATGACGGCTACCGCCTGCGCGACCTGAACTCGCGCAACGGGATCTACGTCGGCGAGCTCCGCGTGCGCGAGGTCTACCTCCGCCCGGGCACGATCTTCCGGATCGGCCACACGAACATCCAGTTCCAGACGCTGCAAGACGTCGTCGAGATCGAGCTGTCCAAGAAGGACCGCTTCGACATGATGCTCGGCAGCTCGCCCGCGATGCGCGAGATCTTCGCGCACCTCGAGAAGGTCGCGCCGAGCGAGCTCACCTGTTTGATCACCGGTGAAACGGGAACCGGAAAAGAGATGGTCGCGCGTGCGCTCCACAACGCGAGCGGCCGCAAGTCCAAGCCGTTCGTCGTGCTCGATTGCGGATCCATTCCGCGCGAGCTGATCGAGTCCACGCTGTTCGGTCACGAGAAGGGCTCGTTCACGGGCGCCGTCAACCAGCACGACGGCTGCTTCATGCAGGCCAACGGCGGCACGATCTTCCTCGACGAAATCGGCGAGCTCGACATCACGCTGCAGCCCAAGCTGCTCCGCGTGCTCGAGCAGCGCGAGATCAAGCGCGTCGGCGGCGACAAGACCCACAAGGTC
>DASYDE010000006.1:0-36141 GCA_036499725.1 Kofleriaceae bacterium | reverse complement strand
CGCGCCGGCGTGACCCATGCGCTTGCCCGGAGGCGCCGTCTGACCGCCGATGAACGCGGCGACGGGCTTGTCGATGTTGTCCTTGATGAACTGCGCGGCGCGCTCCTCGGAGTCGCCACCGATCTCGCCGATCATGAAGATGCAGGACGTGCCCGGATCGTTCGCGAACATCGCGAGCGCGTCGATGAAGTCCGTGCCCTTCACCGGATCGCCACCAATGCCGATCGCGGTCGACTGACCGAGACCGAGCTTGGTGAGCTGACCGACGACTTCGTACGTCAGCGTGCCGGAGCGCGAGACGACGCCGACGCCGCCCGGCTTGTGGATGTAGCCCGGCATGATGCCGACCTTGCACTGGCCCGGCGTGATGACGCCCGGGCAGTTCGGTCCGACGAGCACCACGTGCGGGAACTCGTGATCGAGTACGTACTTCACCTTGACCATGTCGCGGGCGGGGATGCCCTCGGTGATGCAGATGATCGTCTCGATGCCGGCGCTCGCCGCCTCGAGGATCGAGTCCGCAGCGAACGGGGGCGGGACGTACACGACGCTCGTGTTGGCGCCCTGCTTCTCCACGGCTTCCGCGACCGTGTCGTACATCGGGACCTGCTCGAGGCCCGCGACCTTGGCGCCGCCCTTACCAGGCGTGACACCGGCGACGACGTTGGTGCCGTACTCGACCATCTGCTTCGCGTGGAATGCACCCGCGGAACCAGACATGCCTTGAACGACGAGACGCGTATCGAATCCGACGAGGACCGACATTACTTGGACTCCTTCGCGGCCTTGACGGCCTTTTGCGCGCCGTCGGCCATGTCAGCCGCCGCGATGATGTTCAGCCCGCTCTCCGCGAGCATCTTCTTGCCGAGCTCGACGTTGGTGCCTTCGAGGCGCACGATCAGCGGAACCTTCAGGCCGACTTCCTTCACGCCGGTGATCACGCCGGCAGCGATGGTGTCGCACTTCATGATGCCGCCGAAGATGTTCACGAAGATCGCCTTTACCAGCGGATCGCTCGTGATGATCTTGAACGCGGCCGTCACCTTCTCTGCCGTGGCGCCACCGCCGACGTCGAGGAAGTTGGCGGGCTTGCCGCCGTAGAAATTGATGATGTCCATCGTCGACATCGCGAGGCCGGCGCCGTTGACCATGCAGCCGACGTTGCCGTCGAGCGACACGTACGACAGGTCGTACTTCTTCGCCTCGAGCTCTGCCGCGTCTTCCTCGGCGGGATCACGAAGCTCTTCGAGCTCGGGATGGCGGAACATCGCGTTGTCGTCGAAGTTCACCTTCGCGTCGAGCGCGAGGACCTTGCCGTCCGTCGTGGTGACGAGCGGGTTGATCTCGAGCAGCGAGCAGTCGAGCTCGTCGTACGCCTTGGTGAGCGCCAGCATGAACTTGTTCAGCTCAGCGCCGATCTTGCCGGTCATGCCGAGCGCCTTCGCGAGCGTGCGGCTCTGGTTGTCCTGCCAACCCGTCGCCGGGTTGATCGCGATGCGGACGATCTTCTCGGGCGTGTTGTGCGCGACTTCCTCGATGTCCATGCCGCCCTCGGTCGACGCCATGATCGTCGTGCGACCCGTGGCGCGGTCGAGCGTGAGCGCGAGGTAGTACTCGTGCGCGATCGGCAGACCTTGCTCGATGAGCAGGCGCTGGACCTTCTTGCCCTCGGGGCCGGTCTGCGCCGTGACGAGCTGCATGCCGTAGATCTTCTTCACGGCAGCTTCGGCGTCGCCTGTGGTCTTGGCGACCTTCACGCCGCCGCCCTTGCCGCGACCACCTGCGTGGATCTGCGCCTTGACGACGACGACCTCGGTGCCGGCTTCCTTCTGGACCTTCGGAATCGCGGCGATCGCCTCTTCGGCGGTCATCGCAGGGATGCCGACCGGAACGGGAACGCCGTACTTCCGGAACAACGCTTTGCCCTGATACTCGTGGATCTTCACGCCGCGGGCATACCACGCCCGCCGACGAGGATCATTTGGGCGGGGCGGCGGAAATCGTCGACGTATCGATCACCGCGACGGCAGGCTCGAGCGGACCATCGTGCGCGGGAACGGTCACTTCCAGGGGAGCGCACACGGTGGAGCCCGCGCCCATCCCACCACCGTCGGCGACGCACACCGTGAGCTTCCCGCTCGCGTTGTTGCTCAGTACACAATGGCGATCGGCCACCGCGTAGACGCTCTTGCCACCCGGCGTCGCGTCCGCGCCGATCGGGTGGAGCGCTCCGACGGCGCTGTTGGGTGAGCTCAGCGCGAACATCTCGATCGATGCGGGGGTCGTGAACGAGCCCTCGGTGAAGGGCAGCACCCAGACAAACGTCTGATCGCTCGTCGGTCCGCGCACCACGATGTCGAGCGCCGGTCCCGACGGCCACGCGAGCTCGGTCGCCTTTCCTGCAGCGATGACCGTTCGCTCTCCGTCGCCCACCACGCCGCGCAGACCGAGCACGGTCTTTCCCTCCGGCAGTCCCGTGATCACGAACGTGCGATCGCGATGGACGGGCGCGCGCACGTACCAATGTGTCATGTCGATGTCGTAGCGAACGAACGCGTCGAGCTCGCCGAACCACGTGCCGGTGACGGTGCCGTTCGCCAGACCGGACGCGGGTGAAGTCTTCACCGCGAGCGGCGCTCCGGTCTTACCCCGCAGCGCCATCGGCACGCTGCGCTCCGTCTTCCACTGGGTCACGATCGCGCTGTCGGCGCTCACGTGGATCGTGAACGAGCCGTCCGCTTCCGTGACGACGCGCTCTCCTTCAAGCGTTCGCTCGTCGGTGACCAGATTGTTGGGATCGCCGAGGAGCTCGCCCGTCCACGCGATGACCGTGGCGCCAGACGCGGGCACACCAGCCGCGTTGGTGACGACGCCGTGGAGCGTGACGTTCGCGTCGGCGGGGACTTCTTGGTGCGGGCCGAGCAGGGCATAGCGCTGATTCGCTTCTCCGTACTCGCCGCGCGCGAACGCGACTCGCGCTTGGATCTCTCCAAGGTCCCACAGGACGGTGAGCTTTGCTTTCTGGAGTGCGTCGGCGGCCGACCGCGCGGCGTAGACCGCATCGTCGAGAGCTCGATCGTCAGCGCGCTCGAGGACGATGTTCGCTTCTCTCGTGGCGGCGTTCGCAGCGCGCGTCAGATCACCCGCGTCGTCGAACCGCTGGCGAGCGTCGCGCGCGGCCGCCAGCGCTGCTTCGTACATCTTCTTGTCGCGGGTCCATCGCGCTCGCGCGGCCCACGCATTCGCTTCGAGCAACGAAGCCGATGCGATCAGGAGAGGATCGCCAGCCTTGTTCGCCGTCACGCGCGCGGCATCGAGCAACTTGGCAATCTCCGTCGGGAGCTCGCCGGGCTTGATCGAGGTATCGGGCTTCTCGAGCTGCTCGTTCGATGCTTCGAGCATGCTCAGGCGAATCGAGCCCTGCAGTCGAATGTCTCTGCTCGTCTGCGCACCAGCGAGCGCGTCGTTCAACAGCACGCGTGCCGCGTCGAGCTGATGGCGCTGCAACATCACGTTCGCCGCGAACATCTGCAGTACGGGGATGACCGGCTGCCAGCCGACTTTCTTCGCCTCCTCGAGAAGCCCCGTCAGCTCGGTGTCGACATTCTCCGATGCGCGCAGACCAAACCCGCGCGCGAGCAACGCGGCTACCGCTGCGCGCTTCTCCATCGGTGCGAACGGCTGCATGGCTGGATGATCCGCCTTGCACATCGCGAGATTCGGGAGCGCGCCGACCGCGTCGAAGTTCCGCAGGGCTCGCGACGGCGCAAGCGTGAGCCCCATCGTCACCGCGGCTACGTTGTCGCGTGCGGCGAGTAGACACGACAGGCGAGCGGCCGGCAGCTTGTCGGGCGTCGTGCGGCACATCTCGTCGTAGCTGTTCATCCAGTTCTCGCGGTACGCGTCGAACGATGCCGCGATCGCCGCGAACTGATCAGCGTTGAGCGGATGATCTCTCAGGAGTTGCGCGCGCAGCTCCGGCGACCACGCATCGCCGAACGCCTTGTCTGCGGGCTCGCACGGCCGTCCCGCGCTCGCTGGGATCCGACCGCGCCGCGCGATCGCGAACGCACCGACGACGAGGCCGACGATGACGAGCGAAATGACGGGAACAACCCACGCGGGACGCTTCGGTCGCGTCGCGCGCTCGAGCTCGTCGAGCAACGCGTCCATGTCGGGCCAGCGCCTCTTCGGGTCCGGCTCGAGACCGCGCACGAGGGCGAGTCGGATCAGCGGCGGCAGCATCGTCTTCACGTTCGCCGCACCCTCGGACGCGGCGAGCTGGATCTCCGTGATCGTTCCGCCGGTGAACGGTCGTCCGCCCGTCAGCATCTGCCACGCCGTCACGCAGAACGCGAACTGGTCGGTGCGTGGATCGGGCGCTGCGCCTTCGAACTGCTCCGGCGACATGTACGCCGGTGTTCCGAGCAACATGCCGGTCTGTGTGAGCGGTGAGTCGAGCACGCTGTCCGTCTTGCTCTTCGTGCTCACCTTTCCCTGTGGGCCAGGGTCGGGCGTCGCATCGACGGTCACGTCGCTACCGCTCACGCCGAGCTCCGGCAGCCCCTTTGCGCGGGGACTCTCGTCGACCGTCGCGGTCACGTGCTCGTCGCCCAGGCCACGCGCGAGGCCGAAGTCCGTCACCATCACGCGGCCCGAGGCCGAGCGCAGCACGTTCTGCGGCTTGAAGTCGCGATGCACGAGCCCCGCGCGGTGCGCTGCTGCCAACCCGCGACCCGCCGCGAGCATCGCATCGATCACTTCGCGCTCGGGCGGCTGCGCTTCGAGCCACACATCGAGCGACGCGCCGTCGACGAGCTCCATCGCGATGTAGTCGCGATCGCCCTCGGTGCCGGAGTCGTAGACCGTCAGCACGTTCTGGTGCTTGAGGCGGGCCATCGCGCGGGCCTCGCGCTGCAGGCGTTGCCGCAGCGACTGCGGAGCATCGTCGCGCTTGAGAACCTTGATCGCGATCTCGCGATCGAGCTTGGGATCATGTGCGCGCCATACGACGCCCATGCCGCCCTCGCCGAGCTTGGAGATGAGCTCGTAAGGGCCGATGCGCTTTCGCTCGGGTGCCGTGCTGGTCGTTCTCGGCGCTGACTCTGCCGCGGTCTCGTCGAGGGGATCGATCCCGTCGCTCACGCAGCTTCTCGCGCGCGCGGCCACCACACGAATGCAGCGACGCCGAACGTGAGCGAGAGCAGCAGCATGGCGAAGTGCGCATCGAGGACATCGAGCAGGACGCCGAGCGCGGGCGGCGACCACAGATCGCCGAACAGGTGGATCGCGAAGATGCCGACGGCCATCGCGCTCGCGCGTAGCCAGGGCGGCGCCGTGCGCAGCATGATCGCGTTGATCGGCGACGCCGACATGAACAAACCAACCTCCGCCAGGCCTGCGAAGGCGAAGAACATCGTTGCGTTGGGCGCGAAGAATGCGATCGCCGTCATCGGCACCGCAACTGCGACGCCGATCGCGCACACGCGGAGCTGCGCGTTGGCGGCAAGCTTGTTCGCGCGATTCTCGTGATCGGCGTTGGGCGGCACGGGCGGCAAACCGCGCAGCGCGCGATCGCACAGGATGCCGCCGATGATCGTGCCGATGAAGCCAGCGACGACCGTGATACTGCCGAACAAGAAGTCCGACTTGTGCAGCGCCGCGCCGGCCACTTCATCGACGGCCGCGAACACGCCCTTCGCATGAAGCGCAGCGACGACTTCGGGGAGCTTGGACGCGTCAGGAACGAACGAGCGCGAGAACTCCGCGGACAGAAACTTCGGGCCCCAGAACGCGAACGCGCCGATCGCAGCCGTGTGCGCGCAGTAGCCCCACACGGCGCGCGCGTAGAGCTTGATCCGCATCAGCTTGAAGATGACGTCCTTCATCTTCTGCTTCGCATCCGAGACGTGCGTGCGCACGGGCTCGTCGATCAGCAGGCACGTCAACGCGAGCACGATACCCGGGCCTCCACCGACGAAGAACGCCGCGCGCCAGCCCCAGCGATGCTGGATAATGCCGCCGAGGATGAACCCGAGCGCCGAGCCCACCGGAACGGCGAGGAAGAACACGGCGAGCATGCTTCCCTTCTTCTCGGGAGGCGCGATGTCGTCGATGATGGTGGGTGCGAGCGTCGCGTAGCTGGCTTCACCAACGCCGACGAAGACGCGCGCGATCAACATCGTCGCGATGCCGCCCGCGAGCCCCGACGCGAACGTCGCGAGGCTCCAGCACAGGACGCCGAACGTGATCAGCTTCTTGCGGCTCATCCGATCGCCAAGCGAGCCGAACATCGGCGACGTGACGAAGTAGCCGAGCAGAAACACCGTCGAGAGCAGCCCGCCTTCGAGGTTGGAGAGCCCGAGCTCCGACATGATGCGCGGCAGCACGGCCGCGACGATGAAGCGGTCCAGGTAGTTGATGAAGTTGAGACCCGTGAGCAGAGCCAGGATCGCGGTGCGGCTCTTGATCATTGGCTCTTTCCGTACGTGAGCTCGAGCGATGCCATCAGAGGGATGAACACGGAATCGCCGATGCTGTAGGTCCGGAGCTCCGGGCCTGCGGTCACGAAGACCGCCGTCGAGGACTTGGGGGTCAGGTCGAGGCGCAGACCGGCGCCGAACACGCCGCCGCGCCCCGACTCCGACGTCTCGAGGCCCGTCATGTCGGTGACGGTGTGGCTCGTGTACGAGTAGCCGGCCATGAACACCGGCGTGAAGCGGCTCGGCACGACAGCGAAGCGAACGAGCGCGTCGACGATCAGGTACTCGCCCATCTTGCCGAGGCGCGTCGCGAGGTCGAAGCGACCACCATGAATACCGAACTCGAACAGACCCGTGAAGCCCGCGCCCTTGACCTCGGCGCCCACGCTGCCGCCAAACATGTAGCCGATGCCGACGGCTCCCTGGGGCGACGTGCCCGATCCCTGAACGCTCGGATCCGCCGACGAGTCGCCGGGCTTCAACTTCGCCTGGAACGAGGTCGTCTCGCGCGTGCGCACCTGGATCTGCGCTTGGGCCGGCTCGTAGCCCATGCTCGAGACACGCAGCGTGTGCGGTCCCGCAGCGACATAGAACCGGCCCGGCACGCGCCCGACGACCTGCTCGTCGACCACGACGAGAGCTTGATACGGAAAGCCGTTCACCTCGAGCACACCCGCCGTCGGCGACGCGGTTCCGCTCGGATACATCTGCACGGGTGCAGTGCGCTGCGTGCTCGGATCGGTCGGCTGGAGCGGCTGTTGCGCGTACGGGTCGTTCGACGACATCGGCGGCCCATCGTTCGAGAGCGGGAGCTCCAAGCGGATCGTCTTGGGCTCGCCAAACTCGAGCGAGACCTGGAGCTCGACGCTCTTGCCCGACATCTCGGCGCGCGCACGATGGTCTCCTCCGACGACGGCGCGGGTGATCGGTCCAACACCAACGGGCTTGCTGTCGATCAACACGCGTGCGCCGGCCGGGCTTGTTTGCACGGTCAGCCGCGACGGGGCGAGCTGGAGCTGCACCACATGCTGATCGGCCCACGCTGCTTCTTTGGCTTTACTCGCCG
Organism: Kofleriaceae bacterium; assembly: GCA_036499725.1. Taxonomy (GTDB): domain Bacteria; phylum Myxococcota_A; class Polyangia; order Haliangiales; family Haliangiaceae; genus JABFXX01. The sequence goes on along the minus strand of DASYDE010000006.1, from coordinate 28,593 downwards.
GGAGATTGTCGCGGTACGTCCGGTACCAGTCGGCCGCCTCGCGCAGCTGCCCGAGCTTCTCGAGATCGACAGCGATGTTGAACATCGTGCTGTAGTGCTCGATCAGCTCGTTCGCGCGACGGTAGTGCTCGAGCGCGTTCTTGTAGTCCTTGGCCTCGTCCGCAGCGAGCCCGGCCGTGAACTCCTTGCCCGCCTCTTCACGGTTATCCGCACGCGCGATCGGGCATAGCCCCAGCACGAGCACCGCTACCACCAAGGAACGCGTCACCCCACCACTCTACTTTTGTAGGTACGGATTGTCTTTCTTCGGCGCGGGCGTGTTGTCGATAGGCGGCTTTGTGTCCTTGGGCGTCGGAGCCTGCTTGGGCTCGTTGATGGCCTTGGGCGCGGTGTATCCGTCGTCGCTCTTCTTGACCAACTGCGTCGGTCCTGTGCCGTGCGGGATCTTTGCGCCCCCCACGCCGACGACGGCCTTCTTCACCGGGACGAGCGTGAACTCGACCGGCTCGGTCTTGCCCTGGGCGACCACGATCGTGCGCGACTGCGGCACGTAGCCCTCCAGCGTTGCGTGGAGCTCGTGCGATCCAGGCGTCACGTTGATCTGGTTGGCGCTGTGGTAGAGCGTCCGGTCGTTGTCGACGGTGATCACGACGTCAGCCGGCGACGCGGTGAAGTCGAAGCCCGTCCGCTCCTCGATCGGCGTGATCGTCGGCTGCTTGGGCTCCGTCTTGGATGGCTCGGTCTTGAGCGGCTCGGTCTTGGGCGGTTCCACCTTCGGAGTGTCGGTCTTGGCGACCGTCTCCTTCGGTGGCGTCAGCGCGGTGTTATTGCGCGACGTCACGAGCATCGCGATGGCGACGACGACGACACCTGCGAACACTGCTCCGCCGTAGAGCGCTGCGTTGCTTCGCTTGACGGGGGCTGGAGCGGGGGCGGGGTTGGGACCCGTGCCTTGCACCCTCACGACGAGCGCTTGCGGCTGCTCGCCACTCACGACGGTGCTCGCGAGCTCCGGCGCAGAGGCCGACGACGCCGTCGGGAGCGCCGCGAGGAACGCTTCTGCAGATGCGTGGCGCGCCGTCGGCTCTTTCTCCAGGGCCCGGTGGATCGCGGCGATCGTCTTGGGAGGCAGGCCTTCGCGCACCGTGTTGAGCAGCGGCGGCTCCGTCGTCAGCATCTTCGCGACGAGGACGGCGTACGTCTGGCCCACGAACGGCGGCTGACCGGCGAGCATCTCGTAGAAGATCACGCCGCACGCGTAGATGTCCGCGTGGTGATCGATCTCGTTGCCCATCGCCTGCTCGGGCGCCATGTACAGCGGCGTACCCATCACGACGCCCGTCGTCGTCAGCTTGGTCGCGGCCGCGCCGAGATCCGGATCGACGATCTTGCTGATGCCAAAGTCGAGCAGCTTGACGAAGTCCTCCTGCTCTCCGTTGGAGATCAGGAAGATGTTGTCGGGCTTGAGATCGCGATGAACGATGCCCTTGGCGTGCGCGGCTCCGACGGCGCGCAGCACCTGGCGCATGATGCGAAGTCCGCGGTTCGGCGGCAACGGGCCGACCTCTTCGAGCAACTTGGAGAGCGGCTGGCCCTCGAGCAACTCCATCACGACGTATGCGCGGCCATCCGGCGCGGTGCCGGTGTCCATCACGCGGATGATGTTCTGCGACCCGATGCGACTCGCCGCGAGCGCCTCGCGCTGGAAGCGAGCAACGGCCTCGTTGTCGCCGTTGTACTTCTCGAGCATCAGCTTGATCGCGACGCGGCTCTGCAGCGTGGTGTGCTCGGCCTCGAACACCTCGCCCATACCGCCGCGGCCAATCAACCGAATGATGCGGAACTTGTTCTCGAACGTCTGTCCGATCAACGAGCTCTCAGGGCTCGGCTCTAGGGCCACAGACGACACAGCTGAGGAATACTAAACGATCGCGGCGCCTTCTGCCCGTCCCGGTTGGTGACGGCAACGTGTCGAGATCACTAGCCTTCTTTTGGGGACCCGGCGACCTGGACAACGGCCTCGGCGAAGGCGACCGCGGCGGCCTCGCAGGCGTCGAGATCGCCCGTCAGCCAGGCGCACGCAAAGTTCGTCTCGGTGGGCGGCGTCTGCACTTTCACGGCGCGGACATCGGCCGCCTTGAGCGCGGCATCCAGCCCGATCGTCGCCTCGATCGGCGGCGCGACCAGGTACGCCATCGGCGAGCCGACAGGCAGCTGGGCCTCCTTTGCGAGGTACTCGCCGAGCGACGAGATCACGTGCGGAAACACGGTCACCGTCTTCTTGCCGTCGGCGTCATAGAAGCACGCGTCGTGTTGCAGACAGCGCAGGAGTGCTTCGAGACCTGCCTCGATCGCCTCGGGCTCCGTCGCCCCGATCACGCCGAGGATCTCGCCGCTGAGCCGGCCGCTCGCGTGTGCGCTGCCCGCATAGAAGCTGCGCGCGAAGATGACGTCGACAGGCGCGTGCTTCGTCGCCTCGTCGAGCGCGACGTACATCGCGTCATCCTGATCGCACGTGACCAGGCCGAGCGACCGATGCTTCTCCGGATCGCCGCCGTACGCTTTGATCAGCGCGGGATCTGCGTTCGGCAAGCGCCGCACCGAGAGCACCGTCGGGAGGATCGGCTCGAGGATCACGTCGTCACCAGCTTCTGCCGCACCTGCGGCGCACGATACCCGCGACCATCGGCGACCTCGCCGAGCTTGCCAAGATCGAGCAACACGCCGCTCGTCTGCTGATTGATCATCGCCTGCGCGAGCGCCGCGAGACGCTCTGCCGCGTCCTCGGGAACGATGCCGCGCTCGTGGATGTTCGAGATCATGTTGCGGTCACCGTCGGTGTTGCCGAGCTTGGGCCCGAACACGACGTACGCGCTGAGGCCATCGCCCGTCCCCAGGCCCGGTCGCTCGCCGAGCAGGATCATCGACACCTTCGCGTTCACCTCGGCGCCGATCTCGTCCTCGAGCCACACGCGAGCAAACCGCGCGCACACCGGCGTGCCCGTCGAGAGTCCGCGGCGCTGACACGCGCGCACGACGCCATCGTGCAAGAGCTTGCCGGTCTGCATGCACGCGACCGCACTGAGCCCATCGGCGACGATCACCTGCACGTCGATGTTCTTGGCGCACTGGCCGCGCACCATCTCGAGCGACGCGTCGTTCAAGCGTCTTCCCAGATCCGGGCGCAGCAGGAACTCGCGATGCGATGTCACGCGAGAGTGCAGCTCGACAAAGCCATTGCTCGCGCCCCAGCCCTCGGGGAGCTCCATGCCGACCGCTGCGTGCGCGACCGCGAGCTCGGCCTGGAACTGCAGGACCACATCCGTCGCGTAGCGCGTGCCGACGTGACCGATCCCGAGCAGAGCGGTGGTGTGCTGCGCCGCCTCTTTCGCGAACGGATTGGCCTCGGGCCGCGCCACGTACACGCGCGCAGGCGGATCCGGGATCGGCGGGAGCGCGATACGCGGGGGCAACGGATCGGCCGATCCGAGCTCGCTGCGCAGTTCGTCCATGAGCTGCCGAGTCCTGCTCACGGGCACTTACGTACCACGCCGCACTGTCCCAAACGGCCCGCTCGACGACCTATCAATGCCGTCCCCCGTTCGGCTAGAATATCGCCGACATGATGAGGGTCATCGCCATCGCTCTTCTGGCGTCCGCTGCGGGATGTCTGACGACCGATGCGCCCACGGGGTTCGTCGCGCGCCGCCATGCGTGCTCCGCGCTCGAAGGCCAGACCCTGGTTTCGGCGAGTGGTCGCGTTGTTGTCGCGGCCGGAGACGAAGACTTCTCCACGTACGAGTGGACCCGCACGGATGGCTCGGTGACCAACGGTCTCGCGCAGTGCGAAGCGGTCGAAGCGACGACGCTGATCTACGCAGATGCAGCAGAGCTCGCGACGGGTCGCTTCGATGCGAACCAGCTCGTGTGGTTCGGCGAAGCCGTCGCTCGCTCCAACTGATCCGCTCAGGTCACGGAGCTCGCGATCACGAATCCTGGACGCGCGCCGAACGTGTCGTCCTCGAAGACGAACAGCACCTCGCCCGTGTCCACGTCGTCGAGACCGATCGATAGCTCGCGAATCCATGGCGGATTCGCGTTGCGCACGTCGCCCCACGCTCGCGCCGTGATGCGCGAGAACCGCTCCGTCCTCATCTCGAGTTGAACGTATGTGACCTCGTGAAACGTCACTTTCGCGAGAGCAGGTACGCTGGGCGGCCACCACTCGTGGTCCCACAGCTCCAACTCCAGTCGATCGCCCCCGGCACCGACGATCACGAGATCACTGCCCATCCCCATGTGGCTGCTGAACCGCGCGAGCAGCTTGTCGTAATGGGGCCAGTTCGCGGGAATGTTCTCGACGACCGACCGCGCAGAGATCGGAGCGATGCGCGTGACAGCTCCATTCATGAGCCGGATCTCCACGGTCTCGCCGATCCGAAAATCGTCGACGAGCGCGACGTGCCCGTCGAAAGGGAGACGCCCGACGTTGCTCTCGATCGCACCGCGCGCCTTCTCGCGCGACCACTCGACGATCTTCCAGCCCGACACGCTGCCTCCTAGCCGAGCACGCGGACGTCGCCGAACGCCGGGCCCGGACCGTCGTTGCGCCAGATGCCCATCTTGTCGAGCCACGCATCGAACTCCGGCGTCGGGCGCTTGTTCACCAGCCGGCGCAGCGTCGGGATGTCGTGATAGCTCGTCGATTGATAGTTCAGCATGATGTCGTCGCCGACGGGCAGGGACATCAGGAACGTGCAGCCGGCGACGCCGAGCAGCGTCTTCAAGCTCTCGAGCTCGTCCTGGCTCATGCGTGCGTGGTAGGTGAAGCACGCGTCGCAGCCCATCGGCAGGCCGAGCAGCTTGCCCATGAAGTGATCCTCGAGAGCGGCGCGCGTGATCTGTGGACCGTCCTCGAGATACTCGGGGCCGATGAAGCCGACGACGGTGTTCACGAGGAACGGCTTGTAGCGGCGCGCGAGTCCATGCGCGCGCGCTTCGATCGTCACCTGATCTGCACCGTGGTGCGCGTTGCTCGAGAGCGCCGAGCCCTGGCCGGTCTCGAAGTACATGCGGTTCGGGCCGCGCGTCGAGCCCTTCTCGTGCATCATCGCCGTCGCTTCCGCGAGCAGCTTTGCGCTGATGCCGAACGCCTTGTTCGCCTGCTCGGTGCCCGCGACGGACTGGAACATCAGGTCCATCGGGCACCCCAGCTCGAGCGCCTTCATCTGCACCGTGACGTGCGAGAGCACGCAGTGCTGCGTCGGGCAGCCCGTTCGCTTCAACACCTCGTCGATCGCCGTCAGGATCTCCGCCGTCGACTCGGGCGTATCCGTCGCAGGGTTCACGCCGATCACCGCATCGCCGCAGCCGTACGCCAGGCCCTCGCGCATCGATGCCAGGATCCCCTGCACGTCATCCGTCGGATGATTCGGTTGGCAGCGCGACGACAACCGGCCCGGCAACCCGAGCGTGTTGTTCGCGCGCACGACGACCTGGCACTTCGCGCCGACGGTCATCAGATCGAAGTTCGACATCAACTTGCTCGCCGCGGCCGCGATCTCCGGCGTGAGTCCCGGCGCGAGCGCCCGCAGCATCGGGCCCGTCGTCTCGATCGCGAGCAGCCACTCGCGGAACTGCCCGACGGTCAGGTGCCCGACCGCTTTGAACGCGGTCTCGTCGAGCTCGTCCTCCACCAGGCGCGTCAGCTCGTCCACCTCGTAGGGGACGACGGGGTTCTCGCGCAGATCCTTCAGCGTCAGATGCGAGAGCACCGCGCGCGCCGCCACTCGCTCCACCGCATCGCGCGCCGAGATGCCTGCGAGGTCGTCACCGCTCTTGGGCGGATTCGCCTTCGCGAGGACTTCCTTCACCGACCCGAATCGGTAGCCGGTCCCTCGAATCGTCGCCGCGAGTTGCACGCCTGCACGCTAACAAAATCGGAGGCAAAATAAACCGGCCGCATGTCACGCCAGGTCCAGAGACCCGGAACGACATGCGGCCGAGGGGTGGCGCAACTAGGCTAATCGGACGTGAATCAATGAATCGTGATGTGGCGCGGCTGGTAGACGGCCAGTTGGCGGCGCGTCGCGAACGCCTTCACGGCGGGGGCCCGCTCGAGGCTCGCCAGGACAGCATCCAGCTCGGGCTCGCGCGACGGGCGCTCGGCGCGAACCAGGGCCGGCTTGATGCCGACGTGGTGCGTGTTGACGAGCGCGTAACCGAGCATCGCGGATGCGACGAGCGACACGATGCCGATGACACCAATCGCGAGCGGGATGGTCGCGTCGAGCGCGTACGCGCCCTCGACCATCGTGCGCTCCGTCCAGCCGTGGAACAGGATGGCGCCGGCGACCGCGAACAGCGCCATCGTCAGCGCCGCGTACAATCCGTGTTGGATGGCCACGCCGCGCGAGCGGCTTCCCTTCGGTAGCCCGACCGTGTCGAGCGCGCCGGGAATCGTCGCGGCGACCGCGGCGCAGACACCGGAGATGTCCGCGATCATCGCGGCGCGGTAGTAGAACGCGTCGTGCGTTCCGACGAACGCGAGCAAGAGGCCGATCGTCGCGACGAACAGCGCGATGGGAAATCCGACGAGCATCGGGTGGACAGCATTTCCGGCGATGCGAGCTTTTGCCAACATGCCAACCGATGGTGCAGCGACCATGCCACGCGTTTCCGCATCGCGACTTTTCGTAGGCGCTCCGTCGAGAACCGGCCGGGCGAGCGACCGCGCCACAGTTTTAGGGGCGCGCTCACCCCGTCGAGCTACGCCAGCACGTCGCGCAGCGTTCCGAGCGGGCTGCGAGCTGTGCGCCACGCGACGACCGCGGCGATGGCCGCGCACACCGCGCCGCCCGTGACGACAACCATCGCTGTCCGATACATGAAGTCGGACGCATCGCCAAAGCGCCACGTCACGCTCGACAGGATGTAGATGCCGATCACCTGCGCCGCGCACGCGACCGCCGCCGCAACACCGGCCCACCTCGCTCGGAGCACGACGCCCGCGCCCGCTACGATCACCGCACCCACGCCGATCTGTCCCATCGAGGGCGTCGGGACTCCGCTCCATTGATGGCTCAGCTGAAACCCGAGCGTCCACGAACTTCCCAGGAACGCGAAATACAGCAGGCCGAGCGCGATACCCGGGGCGCGGAGCTCGCGGCGGCTCCACGGCACGAGCATCGCGACCACGATCGCGCTCAGCACCATCATCTGGGGCGAGATCCACGCGATCGGTCCGCTGTGCGGGGCGAGCCAGGCGAAGACTCCCCACGCGATCTGCCAGATCATCGTCGCGAGCAGGATCGGTCGCGGCCACGTGAGGCGCATCGCCATCGCGACCGCGAGTCCAACGCCGATCCCGACCTCGAGCAGCGGGATCGCGGACGGCGTCGCCCGATTGATCGCCAAGAACAGGATCAACTGCACGCCGATCGCCGCGGACGCGACCCATGCGCGCCACGCAGGGAGCTTCGCTCCGAACGGTGTGCGCACGCGGGCGTGCTCTCGCGCGATCGCTTTGGGATCGCCGAGCCGGAGCGCTGCTTCGCGTGTCGCGTCGGCGAGCGGCATGCCTCTCTCGCGGAGGTCGGCGATCAGATCGCGCAGGTGATCTTCGATCTCGCCGAGCTCCTTCTTGCCCAGATCCGCCTCTGCGCGCAGCTGCTCGCGATAGGTCGCGACTGCTGCCTCGAGCTCTTTGTCATCGCTCATGCTGTCCTCCAGAAAAACGAGTTGAAACGTCGAGGCGCCGTGCGCCACGCGATGACCGCGGCCACGAACGTCGCGGTGGCGGATGCGATGATGCGTCCGTTCTGCCAGACCCCGAAGATGGCGGGCGAGTAGAAGTGCCAACCGCCCATGCGCAGGTAGCACTCGAAGACAAGCGCGGTCGTCGCGCTCGCGAACGCGAGAGGCACCGCTGCCCACCGCGAGCGTACTACCACCGCGACGATGCCGACGATCGATGCGACGAGGCCTGCGACCAGGACACCGTGGGTGATGAGTGGCGCGTGATGGATGACCGTTATCAAGGTCGGTTGCGACTCACCCGGCGAGAACCATCCTGCTGCGACCTGGTGGGGCATCGCAATCAGACGGTCGACTTCCATGAACTCGCGCGACATCACTTCGAAGCCGAGATACGCGAAGCTGAGCGCGGTGCCGGGGAGCGTGATCTCGCGCCGGCCCCACGGAAGGAGCAGCGCCATCGCGACCGCCGCGCACGGCAACCACGGAAGTGAAACGAGCATCTGCGCGCCGAGCGCATACATCACTGCGCCGTTGGTGAACCACCAGACGAGCTGCGCGAGCAGCAGCATGCGGGCCCACGTGGCGCGCTTGGCGAGTCCAGCGACACAGATCACGAGCGGTAGGAACTTCACGAACGACATCGCGTCGCCGCCGAGTTGAAGCTCGGTGCGCAGGAGCGCCGCTACTGCAACCATGATGACTGCGGCGGCGATCCACGCGCGCCAGGCGGGGAGGCGAGCACCGAACGACGTCTCCACGCGGCCATGCTCGCGTGCGATCGCCGTGGGGTCACCCATGCGCTCTGCGGCTTCGCGGATCGCGAGGGCGAGCGGCATCCCGCTGTCCCGCAGCTCCGCGATGATCTCGCGCATGTGATCCTCGATCTCGTCGAGACTCGATGCGCTCACATCGCCAGCGTCGCGCAGACGATCGCGATAGGCCGCGACGGCCGTTTCGACTTCGCGATTGGAGCAGTTGGTGGCCGTCCTCACGCCGTCCTCCACGCCTTGTTCAGCGCCGCGTGTACGACATCCCACTGGCGGCGCTCCTCCGCGAGGGCGCGCTTACCGTCGGGTCGCAGGCGGTAGTACTTCCGCTTGCGGCCGTTCTCGCCGCGCTCCTCGAACGACTCGATGAGGCCCTGATCCTCCATCCGATGTAGGACGGGGTAGAGCATTCCCTCCGACCAGGCGAGCTCGCCGCCGGACAGCGAACGGACGTCCTGAATGATCGCGTAGCCGTAGCTGTCGCCCTTCTGGAGGATGGCTAGCACGAGCGCTGTCGCCGAGGCCGCGACGAGGTCTTTGCCAATCTTTGGTGCGTCCTTATTCATACCTTGCAGCTCTAGGCATAGGGCCTCGAGGTATCGCTGTCAAGGGCCCGCAGTAGATCGCCTAACCGACCGCTCGCTCAAGTCCTCGCCGCTCCGGTCGAACAAGAAGACATGGCTCGCAACGGGTTCCGAGAGACGCTGTGGTTCAAGAAGGGTTCGCAGGACGCGGAGGCAGCGCAGGCGGCGCAGCGTGCGAAGCGCGGCACTCTCGATCCCGGTGGCGTGGATCAACTGCCGGTCGAAGATCGCTATGAAGATGACGGCACGCTGACGGCGGTCGATACTGCGCAGTGGTCCGTGAAGACCGGCACGACGCAGCCGATCGCTCCGATCCGCGATGTCGTTCCCGTGGACGAGCGCGTGCAGGCGAAAGCCGTCGCCGCCGTTGTCACCGAGATGAAGAAAGGCCACGCGGCGGTGATGGGCGTGATCGGCGCATCTGCCGTCGCGGTTGCCGTCATCGTCGCGATGTTCTTCGCCTGAGCGTGCTCGTCTCGATCGTTTCGTTGCTCGTCGCGCTCGGTGCGTATCGCGCAGCATTTTCGTCCGGTACACGTCCGGACCTCGGCCGCGATTCCGAAATCCGGCCGGACAGCGAACGCTAACGCAGCGCAATCGTTTGAACGAGCACTGGTCTCGCAGTTGCTGCTCGTCGCGGGCATGCAACGCACCAGCATCCTTCTCGCATCTCTGTTCGCAACCTCTGTTGTCGCGGTCGCCGCGCCTGCGCCCGTCGTCGGTGGTAGCACCACATCGTCGAGCGATTGGCCCGACGTCGTCGGCGTCATCAGCGACACGGGTCGCTGCACCGGCACGCTGATCGCACCCGACGTCGTGCTCACGGCCGGTCACTGCGCCGAGCTCGAGCCGACGGAAGTCGTCGTCGGAGCCAACGACGTCGAGACCGGAGGCGAGCACATCCCGGTGAAGTGGACCAAGGCGTACTCCAACTGGGAGAACACCTATGACGTCTCCATCGTGATGCTCGCCCACGCCGCGAGCGCCTCACCCCGCCGCATCGTCAGCACGTGTGTCGACGGCAAGGAGCTGCGCGACGGCGCCGAGCTCACCATCGTCGGCTACGGCCTCGCCACCGCGAGCGGCACCGACAACAATTCGCGCCTGCGCAAGGCGACGATCGCTGTCACGGACGCGACGTGCGCGGACACGCCCGGGTGCAACCCCAGTGTGTCGCCGAGCGGCGAGATCGTGGCGGGTGGTGGTGGCGTCGACAGCTGCTTTGGCGACTCGGGAGGCCCGGCGTATCTCCAGACGGCGTCTGGCCTCGCGCTCGCGGGGGTGGTGTCGCGCTCGATCGACGCGGCCGGACCGCCGTGCGGCGGTGGTGGCATCTACGTGCGCGCCGACAAAGTTGTCAGCTGGATCGAGCGCGAGACCGGTCGCTCGCTCACGCGCGCCGCATGCACCGGTTCGGGCGGCGCGGGGGCCGGCTCCAACGGCACGAGCTCGGGTAGCGGTTCCGATGGCGCGCCTGCGGACGATCCGGGTCACGTCGCGAACGACGACGGCTGTTCGGTCGGCGGCAGCGCGGGTCACGGAGTCGCGTTCGGAGCGCCGTTGCTGCTCGGCCTGACGATCGCACTTCGTCGTCGCCGCCGCTGACTAGATCGCCCGCCGAGGCGGCGTGATACAACCCGCGCCAATGGCGAAGATCAAGGTGAAGAATCCCGTTGTCGAGATGGACGGCGACGAGATGACCCGCATCATCTGGCAGTTCATCAAGCAGAAGCTGATCCTTCCGTACCTCGACATCGACCTGAAGTACTTCGACCTCGGCATCGAGCACCGCGATGCGACGAACGATCAGGTGACGATCGACTCGGCGAACGCGACCAAGCAGTACGGCGTCGCCGTCAAGTGCGCGACCATCACGCCCGATGAAGCGCGCGTGACGGAGTTCAAGCTCAAGGAGATGTGGAAGTCGCCCAACGGCACCATCCGCAACATCATCGGCGGCACGATCTTCCGCGAGCCGATCATCTGCAAGAACGTGCCGCGGCTCGTCCCCGGCTGGACCAAGCCCATCGTCGTCGGCCGCCACGCGTTCGGCGATCAGTACAAGGCGACGGACTTCCTCGTCCCGGGCGCCGGCACGCTGACGATGACGTTCACGCCCAAGGACGGTGGCAAGGCCATCGAGCACAAGGTGTTCGACTTCCAGTCGGCCGGCGTCGCGATGGGTATGTACAACCTCGACGAGTCGATCATCGGCTTCGCTCGCAGCTCGCTCAACTACGGCCTCAACCGTAAGTGGCCCGTCTATCTCTCCACCAAGAACACGATCCTCAAGAAGTACGACGGTCGCTTCAAGGACCTGTTCCAGAAGGTGTTCGACGAGGAGTTCGCGGCCAAGTTCAAGGAAGCGGGCATCGTCTACGAGCACCGCCTGATCGACGACATGGTCGCCTCCGCGATGAAGTGGGACGGCGGCTTCGTGTGGGCCTGCAAGAACTACGACGGCGACGTCCAGTCGGACTCCGTCGCGCAGGGCTTCGGCTCGCTCGGCCTCATGACGTCGGTGCTGATGACGCCCGATGGTCACACCATCGAGGCAGAGGCCGCGCACGGCACGGTGACGCGCCACTACCGCGAGCACCAGAAGGGCAAGCCGACGTCCACGAACCCGATCGCTTCGATCTTCGCGTGGACGCAGGGCCTCAAGTACCGCGGTCAGTTCGACAATACGCCGGACGTCGTGAAGTTCGCCCAGGCGCTCGAGGACGTGTGCGTCGAGACGGTGGAAGCCGGCAAGATGACCAAGGACCTCGCGATCCTCATCGACGCGAAGGCGCCGTTCCTCACGACCGAGGGTTTCCTCGACGCGCTCGACGCCGGCCTCAAGGCCAAGATGGCGAGCTGGTAAGCACCAGTTCAAGCGTTTGAAACGCAGCAGGCCGCCCGGTACTTCCGAGCGGCCTGTTGTCGTTTCGGTGCGATCGCGTTACTGCGCCGACGAGCCGGGGGTCGTCTCCATCTTCGCGAGCTCGGCTTGCGCGACGTGGGTCGCGTGGATCCACCAGCCGCCGAGGCCACTGCCGATGATTCCGAGCACGAGGCCGGCCGTCGCGAGTCCTTTGCCTTGCGCCTTTCGCATGCCGAAGAAGCCGAGGATGACGGCGAGGATCGTGAGCGGCAGGGCGTACATGCCGAAGAACGGGACGATCGAGACGATGAGACCAATGATTCCAATGACGAGAGCTGCGACGGGCATTTCATTTCTCCAGAAAGTGTTGCCGCTCCCTTGTTCACGGAGTGTGCCGCCGACTTCATATTGAAGTTCTCGCTGGTTAGCCTCGTTGCCCGCGTTCACGCGGACCCGGATCGCGTGGAGGTCGGGTCGAGCCGGACCCGATCGTGCTCACAGGAGGGGCAGCACCTTCAGCAACAGCCCCACCGAGACGAGCGTGTTCACGCCGAGCATGAACGAGAGCGTGCGCGAGCCCCAGCGCCCTGGTCTCGGGTAGTCACGGACAAAGCCGAGCGCAATGCCGACGAGCGCAACGAGCGGCAGGCCGAAGAGCACCCACCCCAAGAAGTCGTCGTAGCTCGCGCGAGGCGTCTGGTTCCGCAGGTGCTCGCGCACGGACAGCGAGTCTGTTCGCCGGAGGTTCGCGTCGAGCGCGACGTACGTGCCCATGCCGGTCGTCGCGTAGTAGCCGCCGCCCGTCCGCGGCAGCATGACCATGTCGCTCAAGAACGCTGCGTCGACGACAGGATGCATGGTGGTGAGCGACGTCCCTGCGAGGTCGTAGTCGTGCTGGTGCCCGATGTAGACGATGCCGGTCGTCGTCTCGAGCGCTTCGCCCGCGCTGTGGCCGGTCTGGTCGAAGGAAAAGCGAAGGCGTGTGAGCGCGCCGTCGCGCACCCCGACGACATTGTTCATCCACACGTTCTCCCAGCCCGGGACGAGCGGAGGCGTCGTGACGACGGTGCCGTCGGCCGTCACACGGTTCGTCGGGAGGGTCGAGCTGACGACACCGAGCGACGTGCGATCGGGAGAGAGTCCGCGCTCGAGCGGTACTGCGGGTGGGCCCGGTACCTGCGTCGTGGCGGATGCGACGACGGTGTCGTCCGTGAGCCGGTTCCCGTCCCATGTGCGGAGAACAACGCGCCAGTCGTTGTCGCGGCGAATCACTTCCACGACCTCGCAGTGCTCGCACGTGAACGCGAGAGAGCGTGTCGCGAGCTCTCCGGTGAGCGGCACGCGAATCACGTCGGGCTGGCTGTAGCGACCGCTGACGTCGGGCACCGCCATACCGTCGATATGCGACGCGCCGGGGTGCAGCAGGACAAGCTCGACGGCGCCGTCGACCCAGCTCATCGCGCGGACGGCCATCCCCGGCGCGTCCTCGATCTCCGTCGGTGCCCGAAGCCAACCCTCCGGACCGGCGATCCCGACGTAGAGCGGGCGGGGACCGTACGGCGCGTCGGTCGGGAACACCTCGAACGCAACAGCGAACGTGTGCTCGTCGCGCACCGCGAGCGCGACGGTGGAGTAGCGCTCTTGCGCGTCTGCGGCGATCGGCCACGCGATCTTCCCGCGGTTCGACGACGGCTCGATGTAGCCGTAGCCGACCTGCCGGCTCGGATGTTCGCTCGACGAATCGGCAGCGCGAACGATCAACCTCGTACCCAGGACGAGTGCCTCGTAGACGCCGGGACGACCGACCGTGTCCCCGTGGGCCGCATCCACCAACGAACCATCGGCGTACGACCAGACGATGTGGCGCGGCGTCGTCGGGCGGTCGAACGAGAGCGTCCGGTACCATCCATAGCCCGTCGCGCAGATCGCCGCGAACGCGGTCACCGCGAGCCCCACCCAGCGCTTCATCCGTCCAGCATACGTCGACCGGAGACGCGTACGATGCCGACCGTGAAGCGCATGATCTACTTCCAGCGAACCAGCGACAGGCGGCTTGCGCGGATGGGGCAGGACGGCGCCACCATCTACGTGCTTCATCCCGACGACGACAAGAACATCCTGACCATCCCGCACTCCGATGCCGATGCCGCGGCGGAGACGTGGATGAAGATCCGTCGCGAGCATTTCCATTCGCGCATCGGCTTTGTCGTGGATGACGAGCTCGAAGGTTGTGACACCTCGTCGTGGATTCCGAGGTTCACGCCGGAGCAAGAGGCCCGGCACGCGCTCGAGGCGCAGATCCGTGCGAACGGCTACCTCGTGATGGACGGCCGCATGGCGATGCGCGTCTACAACGAACAAGAGCGGTACGCGGAGATCGTCGCCGCGACGAAGCAGGCATCGTCTCTTCACTGCGTTCTGTCGGTCGAGGACAACGTCGACGTCACACGCCGACCTCAACTCTTGAAAGACCTCGCGGGGGCGCTGTCACCGACCGTCGAGGAGCTGATCTTCGAGGCGCCGTGGCAGGCGGGCACCGAGCTCGCATCCAAGCCGCTCAAGCTTCCCCCGGCGCTGCTCGACCGACGGACGCTGAAGCGCATCTCGGCGATCGGTGCCAACGTCTGGCCGTCCAACGTCCTGCCTACCTCGCTCACGCATGTGCGGCTGTGGAGCAACTTCGACACGTCGGTACTCGAGCAGCTCGTCCAACTTCCGAAGCTGCGTGTGCTTCAGGTCATGGTGCCGCAGAAGGTAGAAGCGGCTGCCCTCGACCTGCTTCCCGGCCTCGGGCTCGACGAGCTGACAGTCTACAACGTCGATCCGTGCGCGCTGATCCGCGCGTTCGCAGCGGCGCCTCGACGTCCCAAGCGATTGCGCGTCGCTGGTGCAGCAAAGCAAGCGGAGCTCGTCGCCGCCGTCGAGTGCTGGCCCGGCGATCGGAGCACGCTCGAGGTCGCCGCACACTATCTCGACGAAGCGACGCGGCAGGCGATCGCCGCGACAGGCGTCGGCTGCGATACGAACCTGTCGCCATTCTTTGGCGGCGACTACACGCCCGCGCACAAAGCACTGCTGGATCCATTCATCGCGTGGAACCAGCGTCGGCCGCCGGGCTACTAGCGCGGGAAGGCCCCGCCGGCGATCAGCCCAGGAAGCCGCGAGCGATTTCCATCAGCTCGGTGTTGGCCTTCACGGAGGCCGCGAACGCGTCCTTCTCGGCGGCCGACAGGTCGAACTCGTGAATCGACTCGGCGCCCTTGGCGGTGAGCTTCACCGGCACGCCGACGAACGCGCCCTTGACGCCGAACTCACCGTTGAGCTCGACAGAGCAGGGGAGAACACGGCCCTGGTTGCGCACGATCGCTTCGACCATGAGGCAGGTGCCGGCGCCCGGAGCGAGCCACGCGGACGTACCGATGAGACCGGTGAGCGTCGCGCCGCCCTTTTTCGTGTTCTCGACAACTTCCTTCAGCTTCTCGGCCGAGAGGAACTTCGACGCGGGGACGTTGCCGATCATCGCGGTGGAGAGGATGGGCACCATGTCCTTGTCGGTGTGGGCGCCGAGCACGATCGCCTGGACGTCCTCGACCGACACGCCAGCGGCGAGCGCGAGGTACGTGCGGAAGCGGGCGCTGTCGAGCACGCCGGCCGAGCCGATCACGCGCTCGCGCGGGAAGCCCGTGACCTGCTTCGCGACGAACACCATCGCGTCGAGCGGGTTGGAGACGACGATGAGGATCGCGTCGGGCGCGTGCTTCTTCACGTCGCCGCAGATCGTCTTCACGATGCCTGCGTTGATATTGATCAGCTCTTCGCGAGACTGACCCGGCTTGCGCGGAACGCCCGCCGTCATCACGACGACGTCAGCTCCGGCCATCGCTTCAGCCTTGTCGCTCGCGACGAAGGAGGTGTTGTTGAAACCCTCCCACGGGCCGCATTGCGTCAGGTCGAGCGCGCGACCCTCGGCCGGACCAACCTTGAGGTCGATGAGCACGAGGTCACCGAGCTCTTTGACGGCGGCCCACTGGGCGACGGCAGCACCGACGTTACCGCCGGCGCCGATGATTGCGATCTTCGGACGCTTGATCATGGTGGTGGATAGATACGCCCGACCGTGACTCCGTCGCAACAGGTGTTGCCCACGTGCGTCGGTAACAGTGGGGGAATCACCCGAACTCCCGAGGGCACGTCACGTGCAACTCGACTTGCGCGTGGCGCATCGAAGGGGATCAGGAATTGTTGTCGCGACGGGAATAGTGCTTTCTGTCGTCGGATGTAGTCCACGCGGAGCGCGGCACCCGAGCGCTGTCTCGTCGCGCGAAACCTGCGGCGGCACCTGGCGCGACCTGCTAGGCGGGGGGACCGAGGCACCAACACCGACGGAGCGCGCGGCGTTCCAAGAGCGGCGCGAGATCTCGCGTCAGCAAGTGCTCGCCGAGTCGCCGTCGCTGGTGCTGTCGAGCGTGCGCGTGTCGAGTGACTCGCCGGGCCTCGATCACATGCTCGCGACGCAGCTCCAGACGGCGCCCGGCCAGAAGCTCGTCGATGCGCCGATCAACGATGACCTGCGCCGCTTGTGGAAGCTCGACGTGCTCGATGACATCCAGGTCGAGATCGACGGCTCCGCGCTCGCGTTCATCGTCACGCCGCATGCGCGGGTCGGTCGCGTCGTCGGAGCCAAGGGAGATGAGCTGCGTCGCCTCGCGCTCACGGTAGGCGCGCCGTTCGAACCGGCTCGCATCTCGCGGATGGCCGACGCCGCGCGCATGGTCTACGTGAAGGACGGCCATCTCGACGCGGCGGTCGACGTCTACCAGCATCCCGCGGCGAATGGCGCCGTGGATCTGTGTGTCGCGGCAGCGCCCGGACCGCGCTTCACGGTCGGCGCGACGACGATCACCGGAGCGAAGCATCTCCCCGAGCCCGCGCTTCGCAAGGAGCTGTGCGAGGGCAACGCGAAGGGAGACATGCTCGATCAGGACATTCTCGAGTGCGACAAGCTGCACCTCGAGGCGGCCTACTGGGACCGGGGTTATGTCGACGTGGAGGTTGGCGATGCGATCATCACGCGTCACGACGGCAAGCTCGACATCGAGATCCCTGTCACGCGCGAGGGCGGGCAGTACCACCTCGGAACGCTCGCGTTCGCCAACGGACCCGCACGACCTCTCGGGCTGCGTCCCGGCGCCGTGTTCTCGCGCACGGAAATGTCGGATGCGATCAACCGCGTGACGGACGCGACGGGCGCCGCAAACCTCGTCCCGATCACCCATGTCGACAAAGCCGCGATGCGCATCGACGTCACGTTCGAGTACAGCTGGCACACGCCGCTCCAGCTCGTCCTTCAGTACTTGCGAGGTGTGAAGTGAGAACGCTCGCGATCGCCGCCCTCGTCGGCGCGCTCTCGGCCTGCGCGTCAAAACCGCCCGTGATCTTCGGCGAGCGGATGCCCCGCGGCTGTACCAAGGGCAACGTGGCAACCGACGAGCGCTGCCTCGGGTGGCTCGTCGACCGATTGTGGATGGTCACGACGCTGCGTCCATATCGCGATGCGGAGCTCACGGCGTACGTCGACAGCGTCGGCCAGCGGCTCGTGCGAGCGCACGGCGACAGGCGCGAGTGGACGTTCGCGATCCTCGATAGCGATGTGGTGAATGCGTACGCCGGTATCGGCACGCACCTCTACATCAACCGCGGCATCCTCGCCGTGCTCCGAGATGAGGACGAGCTCGCCGCCGTCCTCGGTCACGAGATCGGACACGCGCTGGGTGGGCACACGCACGCGGCGCTGATCACGTCGCAGACGTGGCGCGAGAAGCGCGACGACGAGATCCAGGCCGACGAGACGGGTGTGAGGTTGCTCGCCGAGGCGGGCTACGACGTCAACGCGATGCCGCGGATGCTCCGCGCGCTCGCGGCGGGCGAGCTCGGACCCTCGGACCCGAGTACGGACGAGGAGCAGAGCACGTACCCGTCGTGGTTCGAACGCATCGCACGCGTCGAGCTCGCGGCGTCTGCATACGCGCACCCTCCTCGCGTCACCGGTGGGGACGAGCGCTTCCAGCGCGCGATGGCGAACCTCGTCGTCGGCACCGATCCGCGCGACCACGCGATGGTGGGAACGACCGCGCTGTTCGCGAACATCGGCATCGCTGTCGACGTGCCGGAGCGGGAAGACCCCGACTCATCCACCGACTCTCTCGACTTCATCGTGGCCACCCCGGAGCTTCACTCGGTGGACATGCGGCTCATGGATCACAACGTCGCGCCGCTCATGGCATCCGATCAGCACGACCCCGACCAGGCGATGCACGTGATTCGCGGCCGCAGCGACTCGCCGTTCGGACGTCAGCTGGACCTTGTCATCACGGTCAAAGGATCGCTGCCCACCGACGTCATGTGGAACCTCGTGCAGCACGTCCGCCCGATGAAACGCGAGGAGCTCGCCGCGCTGCGACCGGCCCTGGTCAACATCAACGCACCGCGGCTCCTGTGGGCTCCGCGAGCGAACCTCGCGACGAAGTAAGCGCTACGGATTCACGAAGATCGGGTTCGTGACGCCAAACGGGATCCGCCCCGGGTGGATCGGATCCAGTGCTTTCGCCGCGTACGCCGCGATGACGATGAAGCCGCCCGTCGCGCGCACCTGCACCGGAACCTGCGCGTGATAACGAATCGTCGGCCCCTGCGCGTCGGCCGGCATCACGGGGATCGTATCGACGATGTCACCGTCGACGACGACATCGATCGCATCGACGTCGATCCACGACGCGGCTTGCACTTCGACATCGACCATTTGCATCGAGCCCGCGCCGGTCGTCGTATCGCCGGGCCCCGCCGTCCCGAGCTTCGCGCTCACGTAGATGCCGCCCGAGACGACCGAGTGACCCGCGGCGAGCCCATCGCGGACCTGATTCGCGGTCAACGCGCGCGGATCATCCGTGCCGACCGTGATGCACGTGCGCGGATAGCCAACCGGTGACGTGGAGATGCCGTGACTATCCGACGCGCCGGTCGCGAACACGTGGCGGCCCGCTTTGAGCAGCGAGAGCCAATCCTTGACGGTCCCGCCGAGGTTCGCCTTCCAGCCGGAATCATTGAAGACCTCGACGAGCGTGAACTTCGTGTCCCAGTCCATGTCGTCGCTGACGATGCCGGTCGCGGGATCGAGACCGACGTAACCGAAGTAGTCAGTCGGACTGCGCGGGTGATTGATGATGACGACGGGCGCTTCGGGACGCGCTCGCACCGCCTCGAACACGGCCTTTGGCGACAGCGTCTCGAACGCCGTGTCGGGCGCGTCGGCCGTCGGGAACGTCTGCCACTTCGGCGCGCCGGCGTTCACCTGCGTGGGGTCCGCGGTGAGCGGGAACACGCCCATGTGACCCCAGACCTGGAACGACGTCAGCTCGATCGAGCCGAACGCGCGCGCGTACTTCTCCGCACCGATCGCGGTGAGCTCGGTCGCGAAGTCGCCGACCCACTCGTGGTCCGATCGAACGGGAATCTCGAGGCCATCCGCGACCGCTTGCTTCAACTTCTCGATCGCGCGATCGCCGGAGTCGTTCGAGCGCCACGTGTGGATGTGCGTGTCAGCGCATTGCACCCCGGTCGTGTCGACGACGTGATCCAGCGTGGCGTCGGCGTGCACGGTGGCACCCGCCGCTACGGTCACAGTCTGGCGCGAGATCTCGTACTCGTAGCCGCGCGATACGACGACCTCCCACTGCCCCGGCGGAACCGTCAGTGTCTCGGTGCCGTCGATCGAGTACACGACGTGCAGTCGGCTATTGGCGATCGGATCCTCGCCCCACTTGTCGGGGACGATCGGTAGCTCCGTCGAGCCCGCGGCGAAGATCTGGATGCGAGCGGGGCTCGCGTTCGTGCCGTCGCTCACTGCCACGTCGATCGTTCCGGTCGCAGGAAGCGTGATCGACGACGTGGCGCCAGCCCCGACGTGGTCCGTGCCGATCGAGTCGCCGCGGCGAAACGCCGACAGCGTCACGTCCGCGCTCGTCGGAACGTGCAGCGTGAATGCCCCGGTCGCATCGGTGGATACGCGCGTGAGCTCACCGCCGTCGGCTCCTGCGGCGTGCACATGCGCGTTCGCAACCGGCTGGCCACCGCGCATGACGGTGCCCGAAACGGTCCGCATCTCCGTGCCGAGCAGCGTCTCGGCCGCGAGCTGCGTGCCGTCGAGGCTCTTGCCGATCACGAGCCGCGCGTGCAGGCGGTCGAGCTGCTCGCAGGCAGGGATGTCGAAGCCGGCCGAGAACGCACCGACAAAGCCGGACGTCGCGAGCGTCGTGCCGAGCGTTCCCTCGCCGGGGATATACGCCCAGCTCGTCGCGTTGTCGTCGACGAGCGCGACGTAGCGCGCATTCTCGAGTCCTTCGTCGAAGCCTTTGCCCGTCTGGAACATCGGCGTGCGCTTCGTGTACATGAACGCGTGCAGCGTCGACGGCACCTTCGTGACGTCCGTGCGCGGCGCCATGTAGTGCATCGTGATGTCGACGTGATCAGCGCCCGGAGCGAGGGAGTAATCGATCGCTGCTTCGACGTCCGTGTACTTGTCGTGATAGACGACGCCGATCACCGACTCGAAGAACGGCAGTGGATGCAGCTTGCCGCGCGCGCGGATCACCGCGGGCTGACCATCGCTGCCGTCGTTCAGCACGGTCACCGCTTCGGTCACTACCGTCGAACGCCCCGTCAGTAAGAAGAACTCGCCGAAGTTCGCCGGCTCGACCATCTTGCCGCCCTCGACGCGCGCGACGCCGACCGGTCGACCGCCCCACGGATCATAGAGATCGCTGGGCCCCGCATCCTCGATCACGAGCGCGACGTGGTCGTTCGCGAGGACGAAGTCGCCTGCCTGCCACGTGATCATTCCCGACGGCACCGGCGTCAGATCGGCCGCCTTCAAGCGCCCGGCGCGGGCTTGTGTCGCGTCGGCAGCGAGCGGCGCGGCATTGCCCGTCGCATCGCCGTCGTCGAACGCACCGAGCTTGCAGTCCGTTGTCGGCTTCGGGGCGTCATCACCGCCGCACGACGCGAGGAAGGCAGTGGATACGACGAGACCCCAAGTCGCGAACTTCACGTCGAGATCCTACGCCGTTCCTCCTCGGGACGTCACGGGTTTGTCATTGATGTGTGACCAACTCGTCACTGATGACGAGGCGTATGTCCGCGGCGTAAACTGGGTGCCGATGCCCGTCCCGCACACCGCTGTTCTCGCCGCGATCCTCGCGTGCGGCTGCGGACGGTTCGGGTTCGAAGACTCCGGCGCGCCGGATGCGTCAGCTCCGACGACTGACACGCCTGTCCAGAGCGATGCCTCGTCGAGCGCGGATCGATTTCTCGGCGGGTTCGTCGGCCGCAGCCCGGGCGACGCAAACCTCGACGTCGCGATCGCGCCGAGCGATGCCGATCTCTATGTCGTTGGTGTCACGAACTGGAGTGGTCGCTCTGTCGTCGGCATCACCGACACGGCCGGCGGCACGTATCGCCCTGTCTTCGACCGCGCGGGAAATCCCGACGGCACCGCGAGCGAGCTCTGGTACGCGAACGGCGTGCGCCCCGCCACGTCGGTCACCGTTCAGATGTCGACGGACGGCACCGAAGGTTTCGACGTATGGGTCGGCTTGTTCACGGGCGTCGATCCGAGTCCGCTCGCGCAGTACGGCGGCGGCTGCAATCGCTACCCGCCCGACATACAAGCCGTTCCGCTGATCGCCGACGCGGGAACGATCGTCGTGGTCACCACGATGCTCCAAAATCCCATCTACACCGACGCGGTCGCTGCGCCGTTCAAGGACATCGGCGATCACACCGACGGCAACGGCGCGGCGTATTTCATCGTGGACACGCCGGGCACGTACTCGCCGATCTGGCACATCTCGTCCGGCGAAGGCATTAGCGCGACCACGTGCTCGTCGGGCGCGGCGTTCCCGCCGCTGCACTAGTCACTTCGTCACGAGGAACGACCACGGCACGTTGCGATTCAGCAGCGGCCCCGTGCCCTTTGCATCGAGTCGCTCCAAGCGGATGAGCTCGCCGCGATGCAGCGT
This sequence comes from Kofleriaceae bacterium, assembly GCA_036499725.1. GTDB lineage: Bacteria > Myxococcota_A > Polyangia > Haliangiales > Haliangiaceae > JABFXX01. The sequence goes on along the minus strand of DASYDE010000006.1, from coordinate 6,545 downwards.
CACGGACGCTCCGCCCGGCGTGCGTGCTTTTCCGTCGGCGAGCTTCCACGCGAGCGGCAACTTGTCGCCGCGAACCACGACTTGATAGGTGCCGTCGTCGCCGCCCCAGCGCAACAGATCCACGTCGTCGCGGGTGTCGAAGTAACCGTGCAGCTCCGTGCCCGCGACCAGCGGCGTCGCATCGGCCTCGGTGTCGTTCGGCTCGGTCTCGCCCGGATCTTTTTCTTCGTGAACCGTCACGGTGTAGGGATCGCTCACGTTCTCGACGGGAAGCAGCTGATCCTTCGCCATCGTCTGCGCGATGACGACCGTCAGCGTTCCCTCGGCGATGCGTCGATGCAGCATCTCGGGCTGACCTACGCCGTTATCGTCCGACCGTGCCGAGTGCGACGCGCTCGCATCGTTGATCGATAGATCGACGTCGATGTTCGGCGGGGCCGTCACCTCCACGCTCACGACGCGCCGCTCGCCGGCCGGCCAGCGCACGACGAAGATGTCGCGGTCTCCCTCGGTCACGGAGCGCCGCTTGCCGAGAAATCCTGTCACCGGGGTCTCGGCCGCGATGCGCGTCGCTTGATCCGGTTCGTCATTTGGCTCGCGCTCTGTCGACGACGGCGGCGGCGTGCGCGTCATGAGATAGACGGCTGCGACGGCGCCACCGAGCAAGCCGAGCGTCGAAATGGCACCGACGATCCATCGCCGCGCTCGGATCCCGGCCTCGAAGCTCTCGAGGTCGCTGCGGCGCAGATGCAGCTCGCCATCATCCTCATCTTCGACGACGAGCCGGCCCGAGCGGAGCGCACGACTCGCGAGCGAGCGATGCGGCGTCGCTTCCGTCACCGTCGACGCGTAGGCCTCCTCGAGAGCCGACGTCAGCTCCGCGACGCTCTGCCAACGGTCCGCAGGTTCGCGCTCGAGCGCCTTGCCAACGATGTAGTCCACCTCGGGCGGAATCCCCATCGCGGGCGCGCGGTTCGACGGTGCATCAGGCGCCATCGTCAGATGCTTGGTCAGCACGCCGACCGCGGTCGAGCTGTCGTACAGGTGCTTGCCGGTCAGCACCTCGAACATCAGCGCACCCATCGAGTAGATGTCGGTGCGCGCGTCGACTTCCTCGCCGCGGATCTGCTCGGGCGCCATGAAGTACGGCGTTCCGACGATCGACGCCTTGTCGGTCGTATCGACGTCGCCGTTGCGCGAATTCAACTTCGCCAACCCGAAGTCCAACACCTTCGCGAAGTCGCGTCCGCCCGTCGTGCGCGTGATGAGCACGTTCTCGGGTTTGAGATCGCGGTGCACGATGCCGACCTCGTGCGCTTCCTGCAACGCTCCGCAGATCTGCACGAAGAGCGGCGCCGCGCGCGACCACCGCACGGGGCCATCGCGCATCACGACGCGCGCGAGATCCATCCCGCGCACCAGCTCCATGATCAGGTACAGGTTGGTCTGGAACTGCCCGAAGTCGAAGACCTGCACCGTGTGCGGGTGATGCAGCTGCGAGACGGCGTGCGCCTCGCGTTCAAACCGCCGCACGATCTCCGGATCGGCCGCGAGGTCGCGATGCAGCACCTTCATCGCGGCGATCTTGCCCATGCGCAGGTGCTCGACCCGATACACGACGCCCATGCCGCCGCGCCCGATCACCTCGAGGACGCGATAGCGCCCGTCCACGATCTTGCCGAGCCACGCCTGATTGCTGTCGGAGAGGCGCCGATCGACGATCGCATCCGCAGGCGCCGTCGCCGCGAACGACGGGTCGCGAACGGGGTCGCCAGGCTCAGCCACGGCGAGAGTCTAGCATTCCGGGGATTGGTACCCAGAGCGTCGCTGTTCGTTCAACGCCATCGAGGGGCGGGGACGTGCGTCGCCGGGCGAGATGCGCGGGCCGCGCGCGTTCAACGTGGCGCGGGTGATGCGTGATCCCGGAGACCTCTAAGGCTCGAAGGGAGCTGTAAGGCAGCGAAGAAGTCTTTGCCGCGCCGGGCGAGGTGCGCGGGCCGTGCGCGTTCAACGTGGCGCGGGCGATGCGTGATCCCGGAGGATCGCGAAGTAACAAAGGACACGAAGACGCGAAGGGAGGCGTTACCTCGCCGCGCGAGATGCGCGGGCCGTGCGCGATCGGAGAAGAGAGCCGCGAAGCCGCTAAGGCCGCTAAGGAAAACTTTGCCTCGCCGGGCGAGTGACGCGGGCCGTGTGCATTGAACGTGGCGCGGGCGATGCGTGATCCCGGCGGATCGCGAAGTAGCAAAGGACACGAAGACGCGAAGGGAGGCGTTACCTCGCCGGGCGAGATGCGCGGGCCGTGCGCATTTAGCGTGGCGCGGGCGATGCGTGATCCCGGCGGATCGCGAAGTAGCAAAGGACACGAAGACGCGAAGGGAGGCGTTACCTCGCCGGGCGAGATGCGCGGGCACTGCCTTTCTCTCACTGGAAAATTGTCGGCCGGCTCGGTTCAGATTCCCGGTTCCGGTTCAGGTATTCCCTATTCGGCTTCGGCGCGCGCTCCGACGCGACGCGGCGCGGTCCGGCGATGCGCGATGCGCGAGGCGCGATGGGAAATGGGGTCCGACCCCTTTCCGTCGTCGTTACTTTTTCTGCGGTGCGTCGACGATAGGATCCCAGATCCACTTGTCGTTCGCGACAGTCAGGAGGCCGGCGGTGGGGGCGTGAGCGCCGCCGGGCAGACGAGGCGTGGCGTCGGCGGAGCCAGGCGTCACCTCGGTCGCGCCGCCGATGCGGGCGCCACCCATCTTCCGCGTGACACCGTTCTCGCCGCCGCTCGCGCCGTTCGTCGCGCCGTCCTGCGCGGGGGACGGGCCGTGCAGGGCGACGTCGAACCCGGCGGCGGTGATGGAGAGCTCGCCCATCGCGGGATCGGCCGCGTAGGCGGAGGGTGTGTCGCCCGACTGGAAGCCGACGCCATCGACGCGCGGCGATTCGTTCGACGCGAGGATGCGCACGCCGCTCGACGCGACGAGGTCAGCAGCGATGCGGTCGACATCGGAGCGCGCGTAGACGCAGCCATCGGACCCGGCGACCGTGCGGCCAGGAGCACCGACGCCCGCGACGAGCGCGATGGTCGCGTCGGGAACGACGACCTTTTGCACGAGGCGGCCGTCGAAGATGACGGCGCCTTTCGCGCGGAGCTCCGCGATCGCGGCGGTGAGCGCGCCCGCGTCCTCGAGATCGCCGGGCATCGCGATGACGGCGTACGTCGCTTTGTCTGTCAGCGCGCCGAGCGTGGCGACGAGCTCGGCCTTCGTCGTGCCCATGCCACCGAGCACGAGCACGAGCTCCGCGGCGGAGAACGTCGCGCGCAGTCGTCCGAGCGCCGCGATCGTCGTCGGAGCGGCACCGCCCGCGTCGGCGATCACACCGATGCGCGAATCACCGTGTGCGGCGATCTCCGTGGCGAGTGCGCCGGCATCGTTACTCGCCGGCATGGTTGCGGGCACACGCAGCGCGACGTGCTTCGCGAGCATCCACGACGCGTCTCCAACCTTCACCGTCTCGGTGACGACCTCGGGGCCGTCGGCGGCGGCGCAGCGATACGGTGCGCGTGCCTTATCGGCGCCGTCGAGCGCGGCCGACATCGCGGGGCCGATCTGCGAGCCCATCGGCGACGACGCGCTCTTGCCGCCACACGCGGCGAGCGCCATCAGCAGTAGCGTGCGAGCTACTGACCGTTCTCGGAGCTGCGAGCTGCCTCCCATACGTCCAGCACCTTCTTCGAATACAGGTATCCAGACAAGGTCGCGTCGCGCTTCCGATCGAGAACGCGCTTGAAAGCTTCCAGCGCGGACTTGTTGTCATTGAACGCGACGCGCATCGCGCCGAGCAGCGTCAACACGTCGACAGCCTGCGCTGTATCGAGGAAGTCCACGTCGGCCTCCATCGGCGCGAGCGTGTCGCGCATCAGCGCGTAATCTCCGTCGCGCCACGCCTGTCGTGCGGCGGGGATGGCCTTCGCAGCCGCATCCTTTGCCTGCGTTTGACGATCGCGGCGCTCGCGTGATTGCGCATCGAGCGGTGGCAGCTTGTTAGGCGAGAGACGCACGTTGAAGATCGGGACGATGACGTGGTCGCCCTTTTCGATCTCGTCCTTGTCGAGGAAGTTGTAACGGCGGATCAGCGACGCGTTCTTGTCGGTGCCGAAGTACGCCGCCGCGATCGCGGAGATGGTCTCTGTCGCTTCTGCCGTGTGCGTGACCGTGAAGGGAATCGTCAGCTCGGTACCGCTCGCGATGCGATCGTCGGCCGGCATGCCGTTGAACTCCGCGAGGAACGTGCCGCGGCGCGCGTCGCCGAGGAACGTCGCGGAGATGGTCTCGAACGTGTCGCCAGGCGCCGTCGTGTACTCGCGGCTCGTCGGAATGCGGATGCGCTCGCCGGGCTTCAGCGGGCGCGGGTGATCCATCTTGTTGGCGACCATGATGTAAATCGCCTTGTTGCGATCGCCATAATACTCGGCCGCCAGCAGCTGCAGCGAGTCGCCTTTGGTTGCCTTGATCGTGACGACTCCGGTGGAGTCGGACTGCGCATGAACCGGACGCACGAGCGCAACGCTCGCGAGTGCGAGTAAGACGAGGCGCTTCATTGCGGCACCTTCTTGCCGGGGCGCAACGGCACCTTGTCCTTTTCGAAGTCGACACCGAGGCGTTGCGCGCGATCAGCAGTGCCTCCGTCGATCGTGATCTGCTTGTCGACGGCCTCGAAGAACGGATGCTCGAAGCGGATCGTGTGCGGTCCGTCCTCGAGCTCGAGTGGCTTGTCGAGCGGCGTCTGCCCCATCAGCTTTCCATCGACGGAGATATCGGCCCATGGAAACGCGGTCACGCGCACGAAGCCGTGCCCGATCGTCGCGGTCGGTCGGTCGACGTATTGCGTATGCGGCGTCGCGCCGAGCGGAGCGACGTGGATGAGTCCGAGCATCAGCGCGAGCATCGCGAGTGTCACGCCGTGCGCGATCATACCGACGCGAACCGCGTGACGAGCCTGCATGTTGTTCGGCTGCGCGAGACTCGCTTTGGGACCGCCGCCCGACGGATTCAGATACTCGTCGGCCTCGAGCTGCGTGATCACGTTGTTCGCGCGCAGGAAGAGAACGATGCGTGCGTGGTGATTCATCTCGACGTGACGCGCGAGGAATCTCTCGAGCGCCATCACCATGTGCTGCGCGCTACGCCAACGATCGCGCGGCTGTTTCTCGAGACAGCGATCGATGATCCGCTCGAGCTCGCGCGGCACATCCGGGTTGAGCTTGCGCACCGAGATGTGCTTCTCGAGGCGGATCTTGTGCATCGCAGAGCCCTTCTCGTCCTCGACGAAAGGCTTCTTGCCAGTGACCATCTGATACAGCACGACGCCGAGCGAGAAGATGTCGCTGCGCGCGTCGAGCTTGTCGCCGAGCACTTGCTCGGGAGACATGTACGCAGGCGTGCCGATGCCGGTGCCTGCTTCGGTGAGGTCACCGAACTTGGTGTCGCGCGCGATACCGAAGTCCATGACCTTCACGCCGCCCTGGCGCGAGAGCATGACGTTCGCGGGCTTGATGTCGCGATGGACGATCGAGCGGTAGTGCACGTAGTCGAGTGCACGAGCGACCTGCATCGCGATGATGGCCGCCACGTCATAGGGGAGGCGGCCACTCTTCTCGAGCAGGTCGTACAGGTCGATCCCCTGCACGTACTCCATCACGATGAACAGCGCGCCGCGTTCGCGATGGAAGTCGTAAACGTGGATGATGTTCTCGTGCTGTAAGATCGCGAGACTCTTGGCCTCTCGCTCGAAGCGAGTCACCACGTGCTCCTCGCTAGCAGCCGAGCTCTTGAGCGCCTTGATCGCGACCGTGCGCCCCAGCGGCTCCTGAACTGCGCGGTAAACCACCGCCATTCCTCCAGAAGCCACCTCGTCCACGATGCGGCAGTTACCGATCCGTTCGAGCATCGAAAAAACAGCGTAACGGACATGCGGCGTGCTGTCGGGCCTTTTGATCGCCTATTTCCCGCAATCTTTCTTCGGAATCACGCGGGGTTAAGCCAGAACCTGGCGAGGGGGCTAGGTGATCCGGCGACCGCGAGAAGCGTTCGCAAACCACCATGGTGCACTTTTTTTGCGGTCCATATTCCGACGTCATAATCGGTGGTTAGATGCTATTCGCACACCCTCGAAAGATTTTTTTCAGATCGACGTTGACGCGGAGCGCCTGGCCCCTTATAAGTCACCTCCCTCGACGGCGCTGCCGAAGAGAAAAACCCGAGAGAAACCGATCACCTAGCAATGGCTAGGCAGAGTGTTCTCTCGGCGGATCGGTCTCTGAAAACTGAATAGCAAGCTGTTTAGATACGTGAATGAAATGTCTGTAATGTAAATCCATTCCATGTCGAGGCTGCCTCCCTTCGGGGTGTGCAGCTACAAACCGACAGAGAGCGGGTTTCAAATTTTCTACGGAGAGTTTGATCCTGGCTCAGAGCGAACGTTAGCGGCGGGCCTAACACATGCAAGTCGAGCGAGAAAGTGGCTTCGGCCATCAGTAAAGCGGCGGA
>DASYDE010000005.1:0-4051 GCA_036499725.1 Kofleriaceae bacterium | reverse complement strand
GACTGCCCGATCTGTCGCGTCATGCGCGAGCAGCGGGAGGCGCACACGACGCCGCGATAGGCGCTCGAGGCGGCGAACGTCGCGCGCTTCTGCGTTGCTCGATCGAGGGCGTCGATCCCTGCCGGCGTTTGCTCCATTGCTTCACCAACGTTGCCGCGTCCGGATCGAGCGTCTATTCGCCGTCTCTGTGACGAAGCTGGTGGTCGTGCGCGTGATGACCGTCTTCATGCAGAGCCGTCGATGTCAGGTGTGTCGCCGAGGACATAACGGGAGAGAACCCTCACCGTGCGTATGGGACTGATGCAAAACGCGTCGATTCTCCGAGGACAATCGCCGCGAACCGCGCGTGATGACTAGAGCCGAGGCTGCAACGACGATCGACCGCCACACGGTTACTTCGATCAGGTTACGTTACGTGGAGAGGTTGGGGAGGACATGGACGAGCATCTCCGAGCACGGCGCCGGACCTAGCGATCGATCCTGCGCAGCACGAGGACGAGCGAGAAGAAGATCACCGCACGTGGCCGGGTAAGGGATCGCTCACCGACGCACTCGCGTCGCAGCCGCGTGGGCAGAAAGGCAGCGGATGGCCCGGTCGAAGCGCCCTCGTGAACGCGTACTTCTCTCCCGCGGCCTCGGCGCTGCCGGCGAGCATGCGCGCGGAGCTCGAGAAGCTCTTCGGTGGCGGCGATAGGCTGGCGCTCACGGAGGACACGCCGGATCCGACGGCGCCTGCAACCGGCTCGGGTGGCTCGTCATCGAGCGGGCCCGCGCCTGACGCCGCAAAGGCTGACGACACGGCTGCACCGACGGCCTCCGCTCCCACGACCACACAACCGAGCGCCGGACCAGCACAACCGGGCGCCGCACCTGCTCCGAAGTCAGCCGGCGCTTCCCAGGCTCCGGATCTGCCATTACCGCCGAACCCTGATCCGAACGGGAAAAAGCCGGGATACATGACGCGAATGCCCCTGGTTAACCAGGACGAGTTTGAGCAAATCGGCAAAGACTCGTTGAACAACGTGGATCAAAGTGGCAACTCGAAAGTCCGAGACGTTGAGAGGTACTGGAAGCAGATAGCGGCGACCTCGGATGCATTCAGAGGGGCACTTCCCGCGCGCGAGATGACGATCCTGCAGAACGCTCGCCAGGCATTGTTCGGTCTTCGGGACAAAGGGGTGGAACTGAAAAAACTCCAGTCCCTGTCGCATGGAGCGAAGGGCAAGGCGAAGACCGACGCAGAGCAGAAGCTGGTCGTTTTGCGACAGGAGGTCGCAGACCTGGAAAAGCTTCAGGCGGCCAACCCGTTAGACAAAGCGTTCGGACCTTGGATCGCCGAGCTCCACAGGGACTCGACAAACGCTGCAAACCTGAACAAGTCGGACGCCGAATGGCAAAAGAAGCTCGACGGCGGACGCGCCCTGCTCGGGTCCATGAATCCCTCGGATCTCAGCGCCTTCGCCATCAAGAATGGCATCGAGCCCCAACTTCGCGAAGACAACATGAAAGATCCGGCGCCTCCCGGCGCCAAGCCCAAAGAAGTGATGAACCACGAGGTCGCCGCGATGCTCGCTCGCTATGGTTTTTCGCCGTCAAACTTTGGCGACAACCAGCACTTCGATCACGTCGAGACGTATCACGATGTGCGAGATCTCTACCGGTTCGAGAACGTCGGTGCGCCCATCTCGCCCGAGCAGAAATACCAACCAGCACCTGACGCGACACCGACGGCGACCACGCCCGCCGTACAACCAGGTTCCCCGTCCCCTGGAGCGGTACCCTCTCCATGAAGCGTTGGTTGGCGGTTTCATTGATCGCGGGCTGCAACCGTCAAGCCGCCGCGCCACCACCGCCGGACAAGGGAGTCGCGCCGCCGACGATTCCTGTGCCCGTCGTGAGCTCGACGGATATCGTTCGTTCGCAGACGAAGACAACAGCGGGAGCGCCGGTGATCCAGATCGGACAGCCTCGACTGCAGGTCGCGCACCCGATCGACTTGCAGGTGCGAGCGTCTGCGAATGTCGCGTTCGTCACCGACTTCGATCACGTCAACATCTTCGAGCTCGCGCACGGAACGCGCATCGCGCGATTGGACTTCGCTCCGCTCGCGTGCGGCAACCTCGGCGGCGACGCATGGATGCACGTCGCGGCCGACGGCAAACGCCTTATCGCGTGCGGGTCCGTGTTCGAAGCCCCCTACGCTTCAGCGCTGGCCGGCGTCGAGAGGCAGCAAGACTTTGCTGCGGACTCGCTGCGCACGTATCGGTCGAACGACACGGGCGACGGCTACGACATCTTCGATGTTCGTCAGCACACGACGACCACGTGGACCGTTCCGGCCGTCCCGGAGACTGGCGGTTATCTCGACACGGTGCTCGACGACAAGCGCTTGATCTGGATCGGGCCGCTCGGCGCCGCGTTCGCGGAGAACGGAGCGAACGCGTGGACGACGTTCGCGACATTCGCCACTCGGTGGAGCAGGGTAGAGATCGCGAGCCGCGCGACGGCGGCAGTTGGGGCGAGTGGAACCGCATCCGTCTATCTCGATCTTCATACGGGGAAGACGACCGACCTGCCGGACCGCGCGCGAGCAATCTCTCCGTCGGGACAACGAATCGCGTTAGACGACGGAAGCAAGATGCGCATCGTCGATGCGACGGGAGCGAAGACGGCGAGTGTTCCTTCCGCCGGGATGAACATCACGTTCGCCGATGACAACGTGGTTGCGTATGTTGCCGATCACCAGATCCGCCTCTACGATCTCGCCACGGGCCTGCGTCCCATCGAGCATCCGTCGCGCTTCGTGCAGTGGACGACGGATACGTCTGCGCTCGTCGAGCGCGCTGGCGTTTATCAACAGCTAGACACGACGAGCCTCGCGTTGACGCCGGCTGCCGCGGCGACGCCGCCGGTGCGATCGATCCCGCCATTGTGGCGCGAAGACACGTACCTCGAGCACACTTGCGAGCTCGAACAGCGCGTCGGTGATCACACGTTCAAGATGTCTGCGTCGCAGTGCTCGGTCGAAGTCGGCACGGCGTGGGACGTCGCCGGCGGCCGCGTCGCGCGTGTCACCGAGCGCGAGATTGCGGTGTTCGATGCGCAGACCGAGCGTCGCGTTGCGACGATCAGGGTACCTCCATCGCAGTATCGATCAGCAGAGCTGCAGAATCGGTTCTGGACGGCCACGCTATCGTCCGATGGCAACCTCCTCGCGCTGTGGTGGCGTCGTCCAGCACAGGTTATTGAGAGCGGCCCTATATTGCCTCACGAGCCGGACACGTTCGCGTGCGCATCGTTCCAGCGCTTCTTCGAGTCGTGCAACTCCGAATACGTCGCGGAGCTCTGGTCGCTGGACGGCAAACCTACGCGCATCTGGCAAGAGAGTGCAGGCGCGAGAAAGGCGACGTCGCAGATCGTGTTCACGCACGATGGCACGTCGGTCGTCCTCGGCTTCGACGATGGAGCGATCGGGCTGCGGGCGACACGTGCGGCGGGCGATATTGCTTTCGAGACTCTGCATCGCGCACCCATCGCGCGGGTGGAGCTATCGCCGTCCGACAAGTTCGTGTTCAGCGAGGACGCAGAGGGCGAGCAGCGAGTTTGGCCGCTTCCTGCCTCCGCCCCGTGAAGCGCCGCGAGTTCTTGCGCGCTCACGCAACTACGCGCAATCGCAGGACGTTGTCGCGACTGTCCCCGTGTTGGTTCCTGTAATCAGCTGCGCCAGAAGATCGGCGTCGTCTACGGCAACCCCAAGACCACGACCGGCGGCAACGCGCTGAAGTTCTACTGCTCGGTGCGCCTCGATATCCGGCGCAAGCAGGCCATCAAGCGCGGCGACGAGGTCATCGGCAGCCAGTGCAAGGTGAAGGTCGTGAAGAACAAGCTCGCGCCGCCGTTCCGCGAGGCTGACTTCGACATCCTCTACGGCACGGGCGTGAACAAGCTCGGCGAGCTCGTCGATACCGGCGAGAAGCTCGGCCTCGTCGAGAAGTCGGGCACCTGGTACGCGTACGCCGGCACCAAGCTCGGCCAGGGTCGCGACAAGGCG
>DASYDE010000004.1:0-2890 GCA_036499725.1 Kofleriaceae bacterium | reverse complement strand
CCCCACAGCTTCTTCAAGACCTCGGGAGCCTTGACACCCATGTTACGGGCGAGCTCCGAGACCGTGATGCTGTCCTCGATACGGATGACGCGCTTGTGCTCGGCGGGCGTCGTGAGCTGGGTCTGCTTGCCCTTCTTGCCGAGCGGCAGCTTCTTGCGACCGAAGTCGTTGCCCATGCCCGGGCGACCACCGGGACCACCCGGACGACCACCGCGCTGCTGCGACTGAGCGAAGCGACCGCGGATGGGGTTGGCGGGAGGCGCACCGGGCGGCGGACGACCGACGACGGGCGTGCGCTCGGTGATCTTGATGCGCGGCGGCAGCGCGATGACGCTACCGACGGCCGGACGCGACGGATCGCGCGGCGGAGTCGGAGCAACCTCGACGACGGGCTCGGGCGCTTGCGGCTCGATCTGTCCGGTCTCCGGACGAGGGCGATCGCTCGTGCGAACGCGCGCCTTCTGCAGCTCCGCTTCGAAGCGGCTGCGAGCATCACCGCTCGACTCCTCGGGACGCGCCTGCTGCTGAGCAGCGATCGGCGGCGGCGTGGACGGCTGCGCGCTGCGCGGGTTGACCACGCGGGGCGGAAGCGGCGTCGACGGCGGAGGCTCGGGCCCGAGATCTCGGGAAACCGGGACGGCCGTGCGAACACCTTGCGGACCGGCGTCGCGAGCCTGAATCGTGCCCGCGTGCTGCGGCGAGACGCCGGGCGCGGCGATGACGACGCGAGAGCGCTTGGTCTCGATGATCGGTCCATTCGAGTGCGAGCCGTGCGAGACGGACTGCTGCGGGCGCGGTTGCTGCGTATTGATCACCGGCGAGCTCGCGCGAGGCGCGGGCGCAACCGGTGCGGGGCGCTCGACCTGCGACGAGATCGATTGATTCGCCGAGATCGACGGCTCCGAGCGGCGCGTCGGCGGCTCGGGTGCACGAACCGGTGCCGGAGGAGGCGGCGTCGGTGCGACCACGACGGGCGCCGGGCGCTCGACGGGCGGTGCAACCGGCGGACGCTCGGCCGAACGTTCGGCCGGACGCTCGATAGCTGGTTCCGAGCGGCGCGTGGGCGGAGCTTCGGGCTCGCGGACAGCCGCGGGCGGCGGAGCAACGACAACGGGGGCACGTTCGACCGACGGCTCGGACGGACGAGCGCGAACCGCAGCGGGTGCGGACGGCGGAGGCGTCGACGTTCCGGACGAACCGGCCGCGGACGGCGACGCAGTCGGAGCAGCTTCTTCAGCCGCGCGACGACGGATCACCGGTGCGGGTGCAGGAGCGACAACAGGCGCGCGCTCCGCAGAGCGCTCGGTGCCTTCACCCTCTTTGTCGCCCGACGAGCGGCGACGAAGGACGGTGCCAGTCGACAACTTGGTCTGTTGAACGGGTGCAGCGCCTGCGCCCTTTTCTTTTTCGAGCGAACGCTTGATGCGCGCGACGTCGTCAGCATCGAGGGATGACATGTGGTTGTTCACCTCGAGACCGAGCGCTCGGATCTTCGCGATGAGGTCCTTGTTGGGAATCCCCACCTCTTTAGCAATCTCGTATACGCGCATCTTCTGTTCGGTCATCCTCTACTGCTGGTCCCAACCGGCGTGGGAGGTTCTACAGCGTTCGTAACGCCAAGGCCAGAGCCCTTTTTCGCTTGTAGATCACCGGAATTGTCGTCGGGAGCTGACATCTCGGCGACCAATCTCTGAACGTCCTTCGGGGTTACAGAACGGCGAAGACTTCTCGCCAATCCTGAGACCGTGACGCAGGCGACCCGAGCGTGGACATATGCCCCACGCCCCGGGAGACGACGCTCCCGATCCACCACCAACCCCGCTGTTCCGACCGCGACGCGGACGAGCGCCCGTTGCGCCTCGACCGATCGGCAACCGGTACACGTCCGCTGCGGGACGCGACTGTGCGCGATCCGCTCGACGGCGTCAGCTCCCTTATCAGTCAGGAAGAGACCTCGGACAGCCAGCTGATCGCACGCTGGCGAAGACGAGCGAGATCGCCCATGTCGATGCCGGTCGTCGTCGCGATCGCTTCGATCGGAGTCTTGATGAGGTCCTCGGGCGAGTGGATGTTCGCGGTCGCGAGCACACCGAGCACGTCCTCGTCGACACCATCCAGCTCCATGAGCTGCTGACCTCCCGAGAGAGAGTGGCGACGCTCCGCTTCCTTGCGGGCATCGTCGCGACGGCGGCCCGCGCCGGCGATGTAGCTCTTGGCTGCATCGATCGCGCGGCGAGCACCCTCGGGACCGCCGATACCCGGCAGGCCCGCGAGCTCCTCGACGGCAGCGCGGGACAGCTCGTTCACCGAGCGCCATCCCAGCTTGAACAGGTTGTCGGCGACCGACGTGTCGAAGCCTTCGGCCGTCAGGGCAGCGGCGATCTGCTCGCGAGCGCGGCGCTCGAGCTCGTAGATCTTGGACTCGGAGTGGATGTCGATGCGCCAGCCCGTGAGCTGCGACGCGAGGCGGACGTTCTGGCCCTTCTTGCCGATCGCGAGCGAGAGCTTGTCGTCGGGGACGATCAGCTCCATGCGGTGGCCTTCGGCGTCGATGATGACGCGCGAGACTTCCGCCGGCTGGATCGCGTTGCAGACGAAGCGCGCGGGGTCGTCATCGTACGGGACGATGTCGATCTTCTCGCCGCGCAGCTCCTGCACGACGGCCTGAACGCGCGAGCCCTTCATGCCGACGCACGCGCCGACCGGGTCGACGTCGCGGTCGCGAGAGGACACGGCGATCTTCGCGCGCGCGCCCGGCTCGCGAGCCGAGCTCTCGATGCGGACGATCTTCTCGTAGATCTCGGGGACCTCTTGCTCGAACAGCTTCTCGAGCAGGCCCTTGTGCGTGCGGGACAGGATGACCTGCGGGCCGCGCGCGTTGCGATCGATG
>DASYDE010000003.1:0-30947 GCA_036499725.1 Kofleriaceae bacterium | reverse complement strand
AATGGTTGGGTTGGGTTGGGTTGGGTTGGGTTGGGTTGGGTTGGGTTGGGTTGGGTTGGGTTGGGTTGGGTTGGGTTGGGTTGGGTTGGGCGGCCCGCGCACCTCGCCCGGCGAGGTTAAACCTCTGCTTTGTGTCTCCGCGTCTTCGCGGTTCTCTGCTCTTCTGAGCACACGCGGTTCTCTGCTCTTCTGAGCACACGCGGTTCTCTGCTTCTGAGAACGAGCGGTTCTCTGCTTCTGAGAACGAGCGTTCGTCCGCGACCCGCACCGACTGACGCTCTCCGCGGTTAGCGGCGCGCGCGGTCGAGCAATGACTTGCGCTGCGCGGGCAGACGCTTGTCCTTCTCGAGCGGCTCGAGCGTCGCGATGATCTTCTCGCGCGCAGCATTCGCGGTCGCGATATCTGGCGACGCTTCCACGATCCCGCTGAGCGCTTCCGCGAGGTAGCCCGGCCACACGACGGAGAGCGGCGCGTGCGCGATCGCTGCTTCCGCATTCTTCTGCGCCTCGGCGAGTGCGGCGAGCCGCGTGGTGCGGTCAGACGTGGCTCGCGCGAGCTCGGCCCTCGCGAGCAGTCCCTGCGTGACGGTCTCTTTCCACTCGTAGTTCTGCGCGTCGTTGTTCACGAGCTGCTGCGCGCGATCGATGCCGCTGTTGATGAGCGTCGCGGCGCGCGTCGGCTCTTTGGCGGCGAGCAGCTTGCCGAGCGCGACCTCGGAGGACGCGAGCTCGTTCTTGAACTCGGCCTGCGTCTTGGCTGCTGTCACGAGCTGTTGGCGCGCGGCGAGCGCCTTCTCGTGCGACGCGATCGCGCCGGCGAGGTCATTGTTCAGCGCGAGAGCGTTGCCGATCTTGGCGTCGGCGAACGCGAGGCTGCGACGGTACGGAGCGCTCTTGGGATTGGACGCGAGGAGCTTTTCGCGAATCTCGTGCGACGCACGGTAGGCATCGAGCGCCTTGGCGGAGTCGCCGAGGGCGAGGAGTGCGTCGCCGAGGCGCAGCGACGAGCGCGAGAGGTCTGCTTGCCACGTCTTGACCGTCGCGTCTTGGTCGAGCAACTCGCGCTCGACGGCAGCTGCGGACTCTAGCTGTTCGCGGCCCTCGTTGAACGCGCCGGTCTCGAGGAGAGCGAAGCCGAGGTCGGCCATCATGTTTGCGCGGTCGCGCTTCCACACCGTGTTGGTCGGATCGCGCCGGGCGAGAAGGCTGCTCGTGGTCATCATATCGCGGAGCGTCTGGATGCCGCCTTTGTCGTCACCGCTCTGGTGCTGCACGTCGGCGAGCGCGGACTGAGCGTCGAGGACCTGCTTGATCGTCGCGACGTTGTCGGGGTCTTTCTCGGCGAGCGCTTCGCGTAGATGGAGCGCTTGGTTGAGCTCGACGAGCGCGCTGCCGGTCTCGCCGCGCGCGACGTAGATCGAGCTGACCTTCATGTGGCTCGTCGAGAGGCCGAGAACGTCCTCGGGGCGCGTGGCTCCGACGCGCGACGCAGTCTCGCGCTCCGTCTTTGCCGACGAATAGTGCTCGAACGCGTCGTCGATCTTGCCCTCGCGACGCGCGAAGTCGCCCAGCTCGTCATGCGTGAACGCCGCGTCGAGCAAGAGATCCTGATCATGCGGTGCTTGCGGAATCAGCGTGTCGTAGGCCGTGGCGGCACGCGAGTACGCCGCGAGCGCTTCGGTGTCAGTTCCGCGCTGGTGATAGACGCCGCCGAGCTCGGTGTCGATGTGCGCGAGCATGCTGCGGCGCGCGACGGACGTCTCGGAGATGTCATTGCCGATCGCAGCTGCGAGCTTGGTGCGTGCTTCGTTCCAGGTCTTGAGCGCCTCGTCGAGCTTGCCGGAGTCACGCTGCGCACCGCCGATGATGTCGACGGCGCGCGTGATGCGATCCGCGTCGGCCGCGCTCATGCCGCCGGGGGCGTTCTCGAGACGCGCGTAGTAGTCGCGAATCTCGCCGCCAAAGTTGTTCAGGATATCGAGCCGCCCGATCTGCTGGAGGCGATCCTTCACGTCGGAGAGCATCCGATCGATGAGTTGCTCGGCAGCGACGCGCCGCCCCTCGGCGATTGCTCGCGCTGCGGTTGCCGCGTCGCGCTGATGAATGATCTGCTTCACGGCGAGCGTGCCGAACACGGCGAATGCGGTGACCGACAGCGACGCGATCGTGACCGCCGCCTGGTGCTTCCTCACGAAGCGCGCGACGCGCTGACGGGCCGTGTAGTGGTGCGACTGCACCAGCTGTCCCGTCATGAAGCGGCGCAGCTCGTCGGCGATCTCGCCCGCGTTCGCGTAACGGCGGCGAGGCTCTTGCTCCATCGCGCGGTGAACGATCGCGACGAGGTCGGCGGGCGCACCCGGCTCGCGCTTCTCGAGAGGAATGACCTTGCCGATCGCCGCGGCCGCGATGACGTCCGTCGCGGTGCGCGCGTCGTACGGCGGCTTACCAACGAGGAGGTGGTAGAGCATCGCGCCGAGCGCGAACACGTCCGCGCGCTCGTCGACGGTCTCGCCGCGCGCCTGCTCGGGCGCCATATACGCCGGCGTTCCCATCACGGCGCCTGCCACGGTCAACGTCGCGTTCGTCTCGGTCGGCCGTCGCTTCTTTTCGCTCGCGCTCGCTCGCAGCACGCGCTCGACGGACTCGATGCCGTCCGTCGCATCGAGATCCTTCGCGAGTCCCCAGTCGATGACGACGGTCTCGCCGAAGTCGCCGATCAGCACGTTCGCAGGCTTGAGGTCGCGATGGATCACGCGCTCGCTATGCGCGTACGCCATCGCGTCGGCAGCAGCAGCCACACGCGGGAGCAACGCGAGACGTTCTTCGAGCGTGCCAGCCGCAGCGATCACCTTGTCGAGCGGCTTGCCCGACACGAGCTTCATCGCGAAGAACGGCTCGCCGCTCGGCCACGCACCGGCCTCGTACACGGGGACGATGCCCGGGTGCTGGAGCCGCGCCGTGATCATCGCCTCGCGCTGGAAGCGCCCGAGCTGGTCCTCGGACGGCTCGATCAACTCTTTGATCGCGACCGGTCGACGCAGCCGCTGATCCGTCGCCGCGACGATGCGGCCCATGCCACCTCGCGCGATCTCGTCGTGCGTCGCGTAGGCCGACGTCAGCACGATGGGCAGCGCAGGCATGTCGCCGACGACGGGCGCGGCCATCGTGGCGTCGGTGGCCATCTGCGACCTGGGCGCGGGGCCCAGATCGGGCCGCATCGAACCCGCGGCTGGCGTCGGCGCGATCGCCATCGGCAGCTTCGAGCCCACCGGAGCCGTCGGGCCGATCGCAGCGGGCACGTCGCGCTTCTTGGCGCCTGCCGCGATGACAGGCGGCACGGGCGTGCCGAGCACGGGCGTCTGCGCGGACACGTCGACCTTCTCGGTCGCGGCGGGTGTTGGCGAACGCGGCGCGACGGTCGCTGCTAGCGCATCGTCGTCGTCGGACCGCATGCGACAATCATAGCAGCCATGGCGACCCGGCTCCTGCTGATCCACGGAAGTGCAGCCGACTCTTCGACGTGGTCGATCCAGCGGGCCACGCCGCTCGCAAAGACGTTCGACCTGATCGCCTACGACCGCCCCGATCTCACCACGGTCGAGGCCGCCGCCGACGACGCGGTCGCCCGCCTCGGCGACGACCCGACACCCGCGCTCGTCGCCGGTAGCTCGTTCGGCGCGGTCGTGGCGCTCGATGCGATCCGCCGCTATCCCGCGCGCTTCTCGGGCGCGATCCTCATCGAGCCGCCCATGGCCCCGACGGAGGAGCCGACCGCCGAGCAACGCGCGATGTTCGCCGCGTTCGACAGGGTGCGCGACGCCAAGGGCGACGAGGCGGCCGCCGAGCTGTTCCTGCGAACGGTGCTCGGCGATGCCGCCTACGAGCGGATGCCCAAGGCGTATCAGGATCGCTCCAAGGCCAAGGCGTCCCAGATCCGCGCGGACTCTGTCGCGCTGCTCGCGTACCAACCTCGGTATGCCGAGCTCGCGACGGTTCAACTACCGGTGCTCCTGCTCGGTGGCGAGCGGTCGTTCGAGTACTTCGCGCCGACGCTCGATGCGCTCGAGCGAGCGCTACCCAACGCGCGCCGAATAACGGTGCCGAATGCGGGGCACATGCTGCACGCGGAGGCGCACCGCACGTTCACGCAGCTCGTCACCGACTTCGCGTCGCGCGTAGAGAAAGCGGGAGAACCTCAAAAACTCTAATGCCGCTAAGGACTACCAACCTCGCCGGGCGAGGGACGCGAGCAATTCGCGGTGCAGAGAACCGCGAAGACGCGAGGCCACGAAGAAGAAGTTATCCTCGCCGGGCGAGGTGCGCGGACAGTCGCCGATAGCGATCGCACACGATCCAATCGATCAGTCTTTGCGTCTCCGCGTCTTCGCGGTTCTCTGCTCTCGCCCCTCGCCCGGCGAGGATATGACGTCCTCTTGGAGCTTTAGGGTTTTAGAGGTTCTCTCTTCTCAGAACGCGAACGAGTACCCAGCCATCGCACCGCCGCTCGTCGGTACGACGAACGCCTGCTTCGTCGGCGGCGAAGACGGCCGATCGACAATCAGGTAAATGGTGATCACCGCGAACAGCGCTCCACCACTGAGCGCGATGATCGCCGGCGTCTTCGTGTTGTAGACGTTCGGACAGTTGTCGCTGTTCGAGCCGTCGGGGCATGTGCCGTCCTTGTGGAGATAGTAGAGGCCGGTGCCGATCGCACCGAGCGCGATCACGCCGGTGACGAGGGGCCAGCCGCCCCAGCGTCGTGACTCCTGGACCGGGCGGTCGATGGGCGGGCCCGGGCGCAGCGGCTCGCCGGCAGAGCTCGTCGCGGTGGCGGCCGTCGCATCGCCGTCGAGCTGGACCTCGATGCCGGGGCCGGCTGGATCACCGGCGAGGAAGCGAGCGAGCGCCGCGAGCTTCTCGGAGTTGGGAGCGGGATCGAGGGGCAGGCTCGCGCGGCGCGACTCGCGGCCACTCGCGACACTGACGAGCGCGCCGACGATGGCGAGGTGGCCTTTGACGTCGTCGATGCCGATGACGACGACCGCGCGCTCGTTGATCCCCGCGCCGAACGCGGCGGCGTCGCTCGTCTCGCTCTGCTCGCGCTCGGAGCCAGAGCCGTATTGAAAGCCGGTCCACGACCCCGTGCGGACGCGGTCGTCCATATCGAGCTCGATCTGGACCGTCGTGTCGGTGCCGGCCGTGACGGTGACGAGGTGCACACGCGATTGATGTGCCCCTTGCTGGACGACGACGCGGTAGTCGCCGGGGAGCACCTGCTTCACCGTCGTGCCTTTTTGCTCGAAGCGCTCGTTGATGAAGACCTCGGCGGTCTCGTCGGTGACCTTGAGGACGAGCCGGCCGCGCGGCTGCTCGCGCAGCTCGCGCTTCACGTCGTCGAACAGCTTCGCGGCTTCGGGTCCCCACGTCGCCTTGGGGACTTGCGCGTCGGGATAGCTGCGCGCGAGCTCGCCGAACGTAAGCCTGGCGGCGCGCGGATCACCACCGCGCTGTTGCGCCATCGCGAGTGCGATCAGCGCGTCGACGAGCTTCTCACGCAGTGGCTGGTTGCGCGCGAACGCGCCCGAGCTGGCGTGAGCTGCATCGATGAGCGGTCCGAGCTTGGCGACCGCGTCGTCGAACTCGCCGTCGACGAATGCTTTGCGTCCGTCGGCGAGCTTCTTGATGAAGTCAGCCGGAAGGGCGGGGCCGGCGGGGCGCGAGACCTTCGCGTCGTAGATGCGACCGACGCCTTCACCGGTAACAAAGCCGCGCGCGCTCAGCTCCGAGAGCAACGGGCCGAGCGTCGTGGGGGCGGAGGACGGGCGCGGGCCTGTATACGACTCGAGCACGATGCCGTCGCGCGCGTACGCGGGACGCGACAGGACCGCGGTGACGGTGAGCACCGCCAGGACGAGAAAGAGAGAAGCCGGTCTCACCCCATACTCCTCACTGCCGCTCGTCGGCTCCGATGTCGCTGCGGCCGTTCACCGGGCGCGCATCGCCGTCGATGTCGTTCGGCAACGTTGCTGCTGGATCCGCCGCATCGATCGCGGGGCTTCCGATGTCGAGTCGATAGAACATCGGCGACGCGAGGTCTGCAGAGCTCGCGAATTGTGGCTCGCTCTGCAGAACGCCCGTGCCATGAGGCGTGTGGGGAGACGTGCTGTCGCCCAGGTTCCACAGGATGTAGTCGCCGTCGCAGTTCGTGAGCATGTTGCCAGTAGCGATCGTGTTGCTGATGGTCGCGCCGGTGCACGCGATGCCCGTCGAGCGCCCGCCGCTCCGCGCCGAGTTGTTGTCGGCGACCGTGTTGAACGAAAACGTGTGCAGCTGTCCGTCGGAGAGCGGGTTGAGCACGACGCCGCCCTGCGCGCTGTCGGCGGCTCCATTGGCCACGATCAGCGAGTTGGTCACGTCGTACTGACCAGCGACAAGGTTGAGCGCTGGTCCTCCGTCGTTGAACGCGAAGACGGAGCGGTGGATCACGATGATGGCGTTGCGCTGCGAGTCGATGGCGGTGTACTGGCCGTGCGCGATCGTGACGCGGTCGAGCTCGAGCCGCGGGCCCGATGCGGTGACCATGATCATCGGTTGCTGCAACGCTGGGCCAGCGATGGACGTGAACGTCAGGCCGCGGATCGTGAGGTTCGTGCCTGCGTTGCCGATCTTGAGCGCGGCCGCCGAGCCCATGACCTGCACCGTTGCGCCGGCGCCACTGATCGTGCGCGTCCCCGTCATGAACTCCGCCGTCGCGAGCTCCGTGACCGTGCCGTCGACGCGGATGTGAGGCTTCAGCGTCTGCTCGGCGACGTCGAGGTCCGCGCACGGCATCGCCTTGGTGCACGTCGTTCCCGTACCGGCTGGTGCGACGTACGCGATCATCGACTCGTCGGCACAGCTGCCGTCGTCGCTGCACACGCCGCTCGCGCACTCGGCATCCGCGACGCACGCGCGGCAGCCGTTGGACGTCGTGTCGCAGACGGGCGTGGTCCCGATGCACGCGTCGTGATCCGTGTCCGTGCATTGCACGCACGCACCGGCCATCGTGCACACGTTCAGACCAGGCGACGTGCAGTCTTGGTTGACCTCGCACGCGTGTCCCGCGTCGGTGCCGCTGCAGTGCTCGATATCCTCGGGATGCAAGCCGCAGTACTTGTCACTCGTCTTGCTACACGCGCCGAGGACGAGCAGCGTGAAGAGAAGCAGGCGCATCAGAACGCCCCCGCCCAACCGACATAACCGGCGCCCGGAAGGACGGCGACCGCGGGTGCAGAGTCCGTCGGCTTGCCACGCACCATCAGATATGCGGCCGCACCGATCGCCGCCGCACCAACGACAGCGATGACGGCGCCCGCGGGTTTGGTGTCGCGGTACTGATACTTCTCGCCCGTGTCCGTTTCGCTCGTCGCATAGAGGACGATGCCTGTCGCGAGCAACGCGACACCCGCGCCGCCGACGACGTACGGCAGCAGCGACCGCTGCGGTCCGTCCTGGGTCATGGAGATATCGAGCTTCGCGCTCTGTCCTTCGGCGACGACGACGGAGCCGTGCCCCGGTGCGTAGCCGGCCTTCGTGAGCTCGACCGTGTGACTACCCGCGGACACCGGCGCATCGAGCGGCGTGACGCCCACGTCAGCGCCGTCGACAGTTACCCGCGCGCCGGCTGGTGACGACGTGAGCGAGAGCGTTCCTGTCTTCGCGTCCTGGCCGGCCATGCTCGACATCGCCTCGTCGACGATGGTGTGGCCGTCGCACGACTTGCACGAGCGCCGAGCGGTCTGCGGCGCACGTCCGCTGCGGAACCAGTACGCGGTGATCGTCACGTCGCGCTGACCGTTGCCAGCGTCCGCCCCTTCGACCTTCGCGAACAGCAGTTGCGGGGCGCTCGCTTCGCCGTCGACGATCTTGCGTGCACACACGAGGTCCTCGATCACAAAACAATCGAGCAGGGCCGTCAGTGCATCGGGGCGCAGCGGAGCCGCGATCAGCGTTTTGCCGCGCACGCGTAGCCACTCCTCGACCTGCGCTTCGGTCTGCGGCTGGAGCGACGAGTCACCCGTCACGACCACACCGATGCCGTCGGCGCGCGCGATGACCGCCGTACCGAGAACGGCCCCGAAGACGACGGATGCGAGCGCCCGGCTCACTTGCCGCGCTCCACTTTGAACGTCTGGTCTTCTTGGATATCGATCACGAGATTCTCGGTCTGGCCGGAGCCATTGAGGAGCGACAGCTGGTGTTTCCCAGTCTGAAGCTTGAAGCCCTTCACCGGAGTATCACCCAGCGAGTTGCCGTCGAGCGAGACCGTGAGCGTCGGCCATGCAGTGACGCGAAGGAACCCAAATTTCTTCTCGCCGGACGGCTTGTTTTCCGGCGCGGATTTGACCTGCTTCACGGGCTTCTGCTCGACCGGCTTGGTCTCCACCACGGCCGCATCGACGGGGGCGGGCGCGGCATCTATGGTTGCAACGGCGACGGGCGCATCGATCGCCGGCGGGGCAGGGGCGGCGTCGATCGTGAGGCTCGCGACGACGGCCGCATCCATCGGTGTCGTCACGGTGCTCGTCGGCCCCGACGCGCGCACGGCAAAGAACGCCCCCGCGCCTCCAACGCCGAGCGCGATCATCGCGATGGCGGCCTTCACGCCGAGCGGCATTCCTGGCTTCGGCATCAGCGTGCCGGTGACGGCGCCGCGGAACGCACCGACGCTCGCCATCGGCGCGTGGCCCTGGATCGTCGGGTCGTAGACTCCGCCTTGCTGGATCGGCGGCTGGCGGGACGGGCCTGGCTTGCTGCGCGCTTGGCGTACCGGGGCCTCGTGAACGAACCGCTCCGACAAGAGGCCGATCAACTGCTCGCGGCCCGTCTTGGGCGCGTCGTTGCACTCCAGCAGATCCGCGATCGCCTCCTCGGCGGTGCGATAGCGCTGCGGTAAGTCGCGCTCGAGTAACTTCATGCACACGCGTTCGAGATCCTTCGGGACATCGGACCTGACAGCGCGCGGTCGCGGAATCTGACCGAACAAAACCGCCGCGAGCGTCGTGCGCGTGTCTTCGCCGACGAACAGCCGCCGCCCGCAGAGCATCTCCCACAGCATGATGCCGACGGCGAACAAGTCGCTTCGTCCGTCGAGCCGCTCGCCGTTCGCTTGCTCGGGGCTCATGTACGCGGGCTTGCCCTTGATGAACTCGGACGCTGTTGCTTCGCTCGCGGACCGCGCTTTTGCGATCCCGAAGTCGGAGACCTTCACGGCGCCTTCCCACGACAGCAGCACGTTGTGCGGTGAGACGTCGCGATGAATGATGCCGCGCATGCCGCTCTGCTGACCCGCCGTGACCGGCAAGTCGTGCGCGTAGCCGAGGCCGCGCAGGATCTCCGTCGTCACGAAGATCGCGACCGGGAACGGCAGCAGTGAAAATGACATCAGCCCATCGAGGTCCTTCCCCTCGACGAGCTCCATCACGAGGAACAGACGACCGTCGGGATCGCGATCGAAGTCGAGGACCGAGACGATGTTGGGATGCTGCAGCCGCGAGCTGATCCGCGCTTCTTCGACGAACATCCTCGCGAATGCCGGGTTGTCGGAGAACCCGCCGAGCACGCGCTTGATCGCGACGCGACGCGAGAAGCCCTCGGCGCCGAGGGTGTGCGCGATGAACACCTCGGCCATGCCGCCACCGCCGAGTCGGTGGTCGAGCTGGTACTTCCCCAGAACCCCTGCCATCGCGACGCTGATCTTATCGCTTCTGGAAACCGTGCGGCCCGGTCACGCCAACTGATGCGAAATACATCAGTGCCGCCGTGATGTGCGTCGAGAATGCGAAGACTTCATCGAGACCATCGGGGCCATACACGAGTCCGCGCTCGCTCGTCTCTTTGTCCGCGTGAAACGCCGGCAGCGCACTCAACGGAATCGGGGTCGCGAGACCGAACAGCAACACGCGGTTCGGCTTGGGCTCGCTCGACGACCACCACAGCGGCTTCAACGACGCCGGATCGATCTTCACGCCCGTCTCCTCGAGAACCTCGCGCGCACCGCCCTGCTGCCACGACTCGTGCTCCTCGAGAAAGCCTCCCGTGAGGCCGAGCAGTCCGAGCTTTGGCTCGATGGCACGCCGCACGACGAGTAGACCCGTCCGATCACCATCGATCACCGGCACGAGTGCGACCGAGACGGGAATCGGGTTCGCCCAGATCTGCGTCTTGCAGCTCGGGCAGGTCTTTGGATAGCCAGCAGCGGTTTGCTTCGCACCGCAGTACGAGCAGAACGTGTCTCTCTCGAGCATTGATTACCTCGGTAGCAACGAGTCTTGACCGCGCTCGCGCATCTGCTTGCGCCAGGCATCCAGGTACTTCACGAACGATTCGGCGAGCTCGGGGTCGAACTGCGACCCGGCACAGCGCTCGATCTCACCGACGGCAACCTCGTGCGGAAGCGCGCGGCGATAGGCTCGATCCGAGGTCATCGCGTCGTACGCATCGGCGATCGCGCAGATCCGCCCCACGAGCGGGATGTTGTGACCAGAGAGGCCTCGCGGATAACCGCCACCGTCCCACCACTCGTGGTGACACCAGCAACCATCGATGAGGCTGTGCAGGCACGGCACTGGATCGAGGATGCGCTTGCCCTTGGCGGGATGGTCACGGAACACCGCGACCTCCTCGGGCTTGAGCTTGCCGGGCTTGTTCAGCATGTCGTAACGCACGCCGATCTTGCCGACGTCGTGCATCACGCCCGCTTGCACGATGAGGCGGATCTCCGCGTCCGGCAACGTCAGACCGCGCGCGAGGATCTCCGAGTACACCGCGACACGCTCGGAGTGACCGCGCGTGTAGAGGTCGCTCTCTTCGAGTGCTTGCGCGAAGCCCGCGACCGTCTGCTGGAACATTTCCTCGAGCGACAGGTTCGCTTTGACGAGGTCGTCGTTCGACATCCGCAGCTCGCTGTACAAGCGCGCGTTGTCGATCGCGGAGGCTGCGCGCGACGCGAGGACCGCGAGCATCTTGCGGTGACCTTCGTCGAACTTCTTGCCCGGCGTGAACGAGAACACGTTCAACACGCCGACCATGTTCGCGCGCACCTGCAGCGGCACGGCGACGAACGACGTGAGGTCCTTGGGCAGGCTCGACTCCGTGAAGAAGCGTCCCGCTTTGCCGCCGTGGGCGATGATCGGGGAGCCCGCCGCGAACTGCTCGCCGAGCACGGGGAACGCCATCGACGGCAGACCCGCGGGGATGCTCGGATCTCCGTTCGCCGCGATCACCTTCACTCGCTCGTCGTACGAGCCGCTGTTCGGATCGCGGAGGTGCAGCGTCGCGACGTCGGCCTTGACCTCGTCGAGCGCGGCGCGCAGCACCACGTCGAGGATCTTCTCGATGTCGTGGGAGAGCGCGATCGCTTCGCTGACCTTGTAGATCGTGAGCGCTTCGCGGAGGCGGATGTTCTCCGTCTGCAGCCTCTGGCGATACAGCGCACGCTGCACGACGTGGATCACGTCCTCGATCTTGAACGGCTTGAGAAGGTAGTCGTACGCCCCCTTCTTCATCGCCTCGATCGCCGTCTCGACGGTGCCGAAGCCGGTCATCAGGATCGTGAGCACGCCGAGCCGCTCTTGCTCGATGCGCTCGAGAAGCTGCAATCCCGAGATGCGAGGCATCTTGAGATCCGTGATCAGCAGATCGTATGGACGCAGGCGCAGCTCGGTCAGCGCCTTCTCGCCGTCCTCGACGGTGTGAACCGAATAGCCCTCGAGCGCGAGGAACTCGGCGAGGATCTCGCGGATCACCCGCTCGTCGTCGACGACGAGGATCCGCGCAGCTTCACTCTCGGCCTGAGGCGCTTCCGCCGGCTCTGCAGGAGCCGTTGACACTTACTAATTCACGCCTGCCATCGGATCGGCGAACGAGCTGGTGCGCCCGTTCTCCTTATCCGAGGTCGCCTGCGCAGAGAGCCACGCATCGCGCTTGGACTTCGCGTTCGACTTGGCGCCGTCGACCTTGCCCTTCGAGGACTGCGCGCGCGCGTTGCGCTCCTGCTCCTGCTTGGGGAACCAGTCGTACTGGACGTCGCGCGGGCTCTTGTTGTTCTTCTGCGCGAGCGTGGACTTCGCGAGCTCGAACTGAGCCTCGCGCCAGTACATGTTCTCCTGCGTGTAGCGGAACTGCTGCTTGAGCCAGTTCTGGTACGCCTCGAGGTACTGCACGCGTGCCTCGGCTGCCTTCTTGGCGCTCTGCGCGTTGTGCTGCTTGGCCGTCGCCGCGTTGATGTTGTTGTTGTCCTTGGTCGCGTCCGCCGTCTTCTTGTCGTTGTTGGCGTTCTCGACCTGGAGCTGTGCCGCCTTGACGTCGTTCTTGGCGTTGGAGATCTGCGCGTCGGCCGCGTGCACGTCGGCATCGGCCTTCGCGTTCTCGGCCTTCGCGAGCGACCAGTCGTTCTGCGCCGCGAGCATCTGCGTCTTCTGGTCCATGCCGACGTCGGCGACGAACATGTCGTCGAAGTGGTGAGAGAGCGGTCCCGGCGCGGAATCACCGCCGCCGCCGCATGCAATCGCGAGCGTCAGCAACGAAACCACGAAGAACTTCGAGAGTAGGCGCATAGTTTGAGCCGAGCCTACTACGGCCCTTTGCGGCGAGCTACCATCGCGCCAGGGGATCCCATGACCGTCTTGCTCGCCGTGGATGTCGGCAATACGAACACCGTTCTCGGTGTGTTTCGCGACCAAGAGCTCGTCGCGAGCTGGCGGATCCAGACCATCGCGCAGCGCACCTCGGACGAGTACGCCGTGCTGCTCAAGACGCTGATGGACCTGCAGGGCTTCGAGTGGAAGTCGATCGACGCCGGCATCATCTCGAGCGTCGTTCCCCCGGCCGTGTTCGGCCTGCAGCGCTTCTTCAAGACGTACTGCGGCGGCTCCGCGCTTCTCGTCGGTCCCGGCATCAAGACGGGCATGCCGATCCTGTACGAGAACCCGCGCGAGGTCGGCGCTGATCGCATCGTGAACGCGGTGGCCGCGTACGAGGATCTCGGCGAGCACAGGGGCAAGAGCGGCTGCATCGTCGTCGATTTCGGGACCGCGACGACGTGGGACGTCGTGAATCCCAAGGGAGAGTATCTCGGCGGCGTGATCGCGCCCGGTATTCAGATCAGCGCAGAAGCGCTCTACGAGCATGCAGCCAAGCTGCCGCGCGTCGAGCTCGCGCGCCCGGGGAAGGTCGTCGCTCGCAACACGGTCGCGTCGATGCAGGCCGGTCTCGTCTACGGCTACGCCGGCATGGTCGACGCCCTCGTCGATCGCATTCGCGCCGAGGTCGATTGGCCCGCGAAGTGTGTCGCGACGGGTGGTCTCGCACCGCTGATCGCGACGGAGACACGCAACATCGAAGCTACCGACGAGCTGCTGACACTCAAGGGCCTGAAGATCCTGCACGCGAGGAACGCCGCATGAGCTTGATGACTCCGCTCGATCCGTCGACGATGTCGGCCGCCGCGCAACGCGCCTTGGGGCCAGGCCCGGGCCGCATGATGGCGAGCAAGGGCATGCTGCCGCTTCCGCCGGCGGATCAAGTCGCCGTGCTGTATCAGCTCTCGCTCGACGCGGACACGATCATCGCGTCCGCGGCGAGAGCGACGGCGAACGGGCTACCGGAGAAGCTGCTCGTCGGCACGCTCGCCGACGCGTCGATCGATCCGCGCGTGCTGCACTTCTTCGGCGAGATGTTCGCGGACAAAGCGGCGATCTTCAACGCGATCGTTCTCAACCCGAACCTCGCGAACGAGACGCTCGCCGTGCTCGCAGGAAAAGGCGACGCGCGCGCGGTGGATCAGATCGCGGAGAACGAGCAGCGGTTGCTGCAGTACCCCGAGATCATCGCGGCGATGTACATGAACCGCAAAGCGCGCATGTCGACGATCGATCGCGTCGTCGAGCTGGCGGTGCGCAACAACGTGAAGGTCCCCGGCATCGCATGCTGGGACGAGGTCGCGCGCGCGCTCACCGGGGGCTCCAGCGCGCCGTCCGATGATGAAGCGTTCGTCGAGACCGAGGCCGTCCTCGAGGGCGATGACTCCGCGATCACGACCGGCGACGCGAACACGCCCATCGCGGAGGCGGAGGCCGAGGCACCGCTCGTCGACGAGAAGAAGGAGAAACAGTTCCGCAGCCTCAGCATTCCCGCGAAGATCCGGATGGCGACGCTCGGCAACGGCCAGGCGCGCGCCGCGGCCATCCGCGACCCGGTCAAGCTGGTTGCTCTTGCGGGCATCAAGAGCCCCGGCGTTACCGATATCGAAGCTGCGCGCTATGCTGGTAATGCTTCACTCGCCGAAGAGGTGATCCGTTACATCTCGACGAAACGAGAGTGGACCAAGCTCTACGGCGTGAAGGTGTCCCTGTGTCGCAACCCGAAGACCCCACTTCCCGAATCGATGAAGATCATCCCATTCCTGCGGGAAAAGGATCTGACGAACCTCAGCAAGAGCAAGGGCGTCCCGTCGGCGCTGGTAGCGCAGGCGCGAAAGCTGATCATGCAGCGGAAGGGCGGCAGCGACAAAAAGTAGAGGGCGTCGTGCCGGGCCTGGTCGCTCGGCTCGGACTCGCCATCGTTCATCCGCGCGGTGCGTTGGCGCTTGCTGCGGATCGCCGCGCCTCGGGGCGCTCGGGCACAGATCTGATGGCCGCGCTGGTCATGATGCTGTTCGCGACGCAGCTGCGCGGACTGTTCGCGGCCGCATGGATCGCCAAGGACGTCGACTTCGGGCTCGGTACCCGCTCGCTGATCGGCGTGCTCACCCAGTCGATGACGATGCCGCTCGCGGTGCTCGTGATCGCCACCGTCGTGCTGTTCGTCGCCGGTGGGTCACGCCGCCACGCGGGCAGGGCGTTCGATCTCGCGTGCGTCTGCGTCCTCCCGCTCGTGTACGTCGCGATCGTGGCGACGCTGATCGTCGGTGCGCTCGATCTGGCGCTCCCCGATGGAACGACCACGATCCTCGTCGGCATCGGATGCGCGTGGACCGGCGGGTTCGTCATGATCGCGCTCGCGCCGGCGCGCTCTCCGCAGATGAGCAACATCGTCGCGCCGACCGCCGTTGCCACGCTCGGTCGCCGGGCCGGTGCCGCGTTGTTCGTTGTCTTCGTCGCTGGCGTCGCGGTCCAGAGCATCTGGATCGCCAAGCACACCGACAAGGTGCGCCCCATGCTCGCTGGTGATCCGGCGCCGCTGTTCCGCCTGCCGTCGATCGGCCCTGGCGGCACCGTCGGCCCGCCCGTCGAGCTTGCGGCGAAGAAGGGCCACGTGGTCATCGTCGACTTCTGGGCCACCTGGTGCGGCCCCTGTATGAAAGCGATGCCTCACCTCGAAACGCTTCAGCGGCGCTATCAGGGTGAGCTCGAGGTGATCGCCGTCAACCTGGACGATGCGACCGCCGCCCGCCAGATCTGGGAACAGCGCGGATACACGATGACGCTCGTGGCCGATCAGGACGAGACGAGCCAGCGCTACGGCGTGTCTACGATCCCTCACACGGTGCTCGTCGACCGCAATGGCATCGTGACGTACGTCCAGCGCGGCACGTCGACCGCCCTCGATGCCGTGGTCGCCGAGCAGATCCGGAAGTAGATAACGAAGTAGTCGTGCGTGGTGCGGGCCGCGCTGCTCGTGCTACCAAGTCCACATGGCCAGCCTGGTCTGCGCCACGTGCCGCAAACTGATTCCGCTGGGCACCGCAGCGATCCGGTGCACGGTCGCCTCGTGCAACACGGGACGGCTCAAACTGCGCTTTTGCAGCGTCAAGTGTTGGGAGAAACACGTCCCCACCGCGCGGCATCGTAAGGCGTCGTACGCCGTCGACGACAAGTCATCCGACTCCGGCACGTCTAATAGCTAGATCCCGCCGAAGGCTTGATACAATTTTCGCGTGCGGTTGGGGACCTGCATCGCGCTCGAGCTCGCCCTGGCCGCAGGGGGTGTCGGCGGACTCGTCATCGGTATCGGCCACGCGGTCGATCACGCGGGCGAGTACTTTGTCGCGAATCAGGCAGTTGCCGCGACCGCTTCGTCGGCCGCTCGCGTCTCGTTCGAGCCGCTGCCGGCCGCGACGCTCACGCTGCCAGAACAGAGCGCTTCGACTACCCCTGCCGCAACCGAAACCGTCTTCGGTGCCCCGGATGCGGAGCTGCTTGCGCCCGTAGGCGAGGGCGCTGTCACGCGCGTGAAGGTGAACCACGGCGGCACGTCACTCTCGTTGCGCCTCGACTTCGCGTCGGGAGCTCGTGCTGCATTCAAGCCCGAGCAGATCCACATGCAGTCAGATCCGCGCCGCGAGATCGCCGCGTATCGGATCGATCGTCTCCTCGGCATCGGCCACGTACAGCCGACCAAGTCGTTCAGCGTTCGTGTGGACGAGCTCGTCGCCGCGGCCGATCCGGGAGGACGCGCGGTCATCGCGGACCGCCTCGCGAACGAGGCCAAGGCCAAGAACGGCGTGCTGCGCGGCGAGCTCTCGTGGTGGATCGCCGACATCAAGCTCGCTCAGATCGGTGGCGTCCAGGTCGACGACTTCGCGGCGCGCAACCAGTGGACGCGCATGCTCAAGGTCGGCGCGCAGGTGCCCGAGGATCAGAAGGAGATGCTCGCGCAGCTCGCGACCCTCGCCGTCTTCGACGTGATCATCGACAACCCCGATCGGTGGAGCGGTGGCAACACGCGCATGTCACCCGACGGGAAGATCCTCTACTTCATGGACAACTCGATGTCGTTCTCGAAGTACGAGTTCGGCCACGAGAACAACCTCGTCGTCGTGCGCCGGATGCAAGTGTTTCCTCGCGGCCTGATCGAGCGCCTCCGCACGCTCACGCTGGAGCAGCTGACGGCGTCTGTGACGGCCGGTGGCGAGGAGACGGGGCTCGCGCCGTTGCTTTCGACCGCCGAGCTCGCCGCGATCATCAAGCGTCGGGATAATCTACTCATCCAAGTCGACGCCCTGATCGCCCAGTACGGCGATGCAGCGGTCCTCGCACTTCCTTGAGCATGAATACGACCTGTCCTATCTGTGGAAAGCCGGTGGACCCGCTACGCGCGCGTCACGTCGGCGTGCGCGACGGCAAGGTCGTCGCCTACGACACGATCGAGTGTCAGCAATCCGCAGAGACCAAGCCCACCGCGGTGCCGTCGGGAATGCCCGCGCGCGCGCGAACGCCGGTCTCGGGTGTTCCCGCCAAGACGCCCACGCTCGAGTCGGGACCGATCATCGAGATCGTGCGCGATGCAGCGAGTGGCCCCGTCAAGGAGCCGACCAAGCTCGCGGACAAGAAGCCCGCCGAGAAGAAGCGCGACGACACGACGCTGCAGAAGTGGACGCGCGAGACAGATGATCAGGAAGCCGAGGCGAATGCGATGCACGCCGCCGGCGACAGCCTGAGCGCCGAGGATCTCGTGCCGCGGAAGAAGAGCCTCGCGCCGCTGATCTTCATCGCGGTCGCTCTCGTCGGTGCTGCCGCGTTTTTCGGCTATCGCATCCTCCTCGGTTCCGAGACGAAGCCGGCGCCTCCGCCTGCACCGGTCCAGAAGACCGAGGTGGTCAAGCCCAAGGCGCCCGAGCCGCCGCCCAAGCCCGATCCGCACAAGGGAGTCGAAGAGGCGACGGCCGCTCTGCGCGGACTGATGTCGTCGGAGTCTCCGCGCGTACAGCGGTTTGCGGCATTGGCCCTCGCGCGCACCAAGGATCCGGCGGCGATCGAGCTGCTCGGCACCCAGCTCGCGGCGGAGAAGATCGACGCGGGCAAGCTCGAGCTCGGTTACGCGCTCGCACGTGCCGGTGATCCTCGCGGCAAGAAGGTCCTCGTCGACATGCTCGCGTCTCCGCGCCGCGACGCGAAGCAGGAAGCGGGTCGCCGCCTCGCGCTGCTCGGTGACACGGCCGGCGCAAACGTCGTCGCGTCCTACCTCGCCGTCGAGCAGAACCGCCTCGGTGCAGCGGAGATCCTCGCGTATCTAAAAGACGAGCGCGGGCTCAAGGTTCTCGACGCCGTGCGCGCCGACGCGAAGTCCTCGCCGGACGACAAAGCGCGCGCGACGATCGCGCTTGGCATCGCCGGGCGCACCGACGTCGTTCCCGATCTGCAAGCGCTCCTCGCGGACGACAAGTTCAAGTCGCCGGCAGCCGCGGCGCTCGCGCCATTTCACGAGCCGACGGCGCGCAACATCCTGAGGGAGCAGCTCCCCGTCGTGCAGTTGCGCGTCGAGGCCGCTCGCGCTCTCCGCGTGCTGGACCCCGCGATCGATCCGTCGCCCTACATGCCGGATCTGCTCGCGGGCGTGCACAGCGCCAAGGACACCGAGCAGGTGCCCTCGGCCGAGGCGATCCTGCTGCTCGCCGGCGACCCCGAGTGGTCGAAATACCAGTAGTTGGGCTCGTCGGGCGGGCGTCCTGGCCCCGTCGGGAGTAATCGGTTGACAGCCCCGGGTGTGCCGACCAGACTGCCGCGCTCCTGATGTCGTCCATCTACTTTGTCTCCCTCGGCTGTCCGAAAAATCAGGTCGATACCGAACTGATGCTCGGCCAGGTCGAAGCGGCCGGGCACAAGCTCGTCAAAGAGCCGGATGGCGCGGACGTCATCGTCGTGAACACGTGCGCGTTCATCGATGCGGCCAAGGAGGAGTCCGTCGAGACGATCCTCGAGATGGCGCAATACAAGGCCAAGGGAAAGAAGACGGGCAAGCTCGTAGTGACCGGCTGCCTCGCGCAGCGCTACGCCGATGACCTCGCGAAGGACATCCCCGAGATCGATACGATCCTGGGCAGCGCCGACTTCCAATCTCTCGCCAAGGCGATCGCGCCCGGCACGGAGACGAAGCTGCCGTCGGGCACGAAGAAGAAGCGCAAGGCGCTGCCTGTCATCCAGGTCTCCGAGACGCCGACGTACATCTACGACCACGAGGCGCCCCGCGTGCGCATCGGCGCGACGCACTCCGCGTTCGTGAAGATCGCCGAGGGCTGCGATCGCCCGTGCTCGTTCTGCATCATTCCCAAGCTGCGCGGTCCGCAGCGCTCGCGATCGATCGCCGACATCGTTGCCGAAGCGAAGCTGCTCGTGAAGGGCGGCGCGCTCGAGCTCAACCTGATCGCGCAGGACCTCACGCGCTACGGCTGGGACAAGGGCACCTCGCCCGCGTCGCGCGAGACGCTCGCACAGCTGCTCAAGGCGCTCGACAAGGAGTCCGGCGCCGAGTGGATCCGCCTCCACTACACGTTCCCGAGCGCGTTCGATGACGAGCTCATCGACACGATCGCGGCCGCCAAGTCGGTCGTGAAGTACATCGACGTTCCGCTGCAGCACATCAGCGATCCGATGCTCAAGCGCATGCGCCGCGGTCACTCCTCGCGCGTCACTCGCGAGCTCGTGAAGACGCTGCGCGCCCGCATCGACAACCTCGTGATTCGCACGACGTTCATCGTCGGTCACCCCGGCGAGACACCCGAGGAGTTCACCGAGCTCTGCGAGTTTGTCGCGGAGTCCAACTTCGATCGCGCGGGCGCGTTCACGTACTCCGTCGAGCCGGGCACGACGTCGGCGATGCTCCCTCATCGCGTGCCCGACGATGTGATGGCAGAGCGTCAGCAGACGCTGATGGAGATCCAGCGCAAGATCAGCCGCGCTCGCAACGAGGCGATGGTCGGCAAAGAGATCACGGTCCTCGTCGACGGCGAGTCGTCCGAGTCCGAGTACCTCATGGAAGGCCGCTGGTACGGTCAGGCGCAGGGCATCGACGGCGTCACGTACCTCACCGACGGCCGCGTTCCGCCGGGCTCGATGGTCAAGGCGCGCGTGACGCAAGCGAGCGACTACGACGTCGCCGCGACGCTCGACCTGTAGCCTAGGTCTCGAGCTTTCGCAGGCGCCACAGCGCGACCAACCAGAGGACGGTCGCGATCACGACGAGCGCGATGAA
This sequence comes from Kofleriaceae bacterium, assembly GCA_036499725.1. GTDB lineage: Bacteria > Myxococcota_A > Polyangia > Haliangiales > Haliangiaceae > JABFXX01. The sequence continues at coordinate 10,997 of DASYDE010000003.1, read as the reverse complement.
GCCGCCGAGCGCGTGGTCCATCCCATTCCACAGCGACGACGCGACGCCCACCTGGCGCGTGATGCTGACGATGCGAAGCGAGACGGGCATGCCGCCGAGCGGGAAGTCGAAGAACAGGAGATAGCTGATCGCGATCGCGAGGCCGTGCTTGGGTGCCAGCGTGGAGATGGTGGCGGCGAGCAGCGCGAGAGTCTTCGCGCACAGTGCGAGCGCGAGGATCGTGACGAGCGGCGGCATCCCACCGACGAGGAGCGAGCAGAGCAGCCAGCTCGTGATCGAGAACGCGGCGGCGAGGGGGATGATCGCGAGCAACTTGCCGACGAGCACGGCCCACCGCTTGATCGGGCGCGACCAGAGATAGGTCAGCGTCCTGTCTTCGATCTCGTCGCCGAGCGTGGCGCCGACGAGCATGGGGCAGGTCGCGCCGAGCGCAGCGATCTCGAACCCGAACAGCTCGCTCCCGGCGTGCCTTCGCATCACGAGCGCGTAGAGGATCGGCAGCATGCTGATCGCGAGCGCGATCCAGATGACGCGTCCGCGAACGAGGCGCTTCAGCGTGATGCGAGCGAGAACGAATGCTGCGTTCATCGCCCACCACCGGTCAGGTATTCGAAGACCGCGCCCAGGTTGTTGTCGGGCGATGCGAGGTCCGTGACGTCGATGCCGCCGTCGAGCACGGCCGCGGCGATCTCGTCGTAGCAGCGGTCCGGATCGCGGGTCTCGACGAGGATGGCGCGCGGTTCGAACGAGATGCGTGCGATGTGGTCGGCGCCCGCGATCGCACTCGCGATGGCGCGCGGCTTGTCGCACTCGACGCGGATGCGATGCGGATGGCGGTCGATGAGGCGCCGGATCTCGTAGACGTTGCCCTCCGCGAGCACCTGGCCGCGGTGAATGACGAGGATCTCGGACGTGAGCGCTTCGATCTCGTAGAGCACGTGGCTCGAGACGATGACGGTCTTGCCCGCACTTGCGAGGGCGCGGATGCGTTCGATGATGTCGACGCGCGCGATGGGATCGACGCCCGTCAGCGGCTCGTCGAGCAGAACGAGCTGCGGGTCGTGCGCGATGGCCGTCGCGAGCTTCGTGCGCTGACGCATGCCCTTGGAGAACCCGCGGACGCGCCGGTCGGCAGCGTCGAGCATGTTCATCGCCCCGAGAGCGGTCGTCGCGGCTGCGGCGGCGTTGGCTCGCGGGACGCCGGCCAGCTCGGCCATCGCCGTCACCAGCTCGCGGGCCGTCAGCTCGTCCCACGTCTTTTCGTGCTCCGGCGCGTAGCCGATGCGGCGCCTGACCTCCTCGTCGCGGAATGGATCCCCGCCGAACACCTTGAGCGTCCCGCGCGAGGGAGCGTGGAGACCCGCGATGAGCTTGATCAGCGTGGACTTGCCGGCGCCGTTGGGGCCGAGCAAACCGACGATGCCCCCGGTCAGCGTGTACGTGAAGTCGGCGAGGCCGAGCACGTGGCCGTACCACTTGCTGCAGCTCTCTGCGACGAGCGGTGCGCTCACGCCACTCACGTTTGACCTCCCACGCCGGAGCCATGTGCGCGCCGGATCTGCGCGACGACGACGATGGTCGCGAGCGTGCCCTGCGCGAGCAGCGAGATCAGCGCGGGCGCGAGGTCGATGTAGCCCGCGCGGCCCGTGAACAGATCCAGGTGGAACAGCTTCATCGCGACCGCGTCGATCGCTGTCGGGATATCGAGCGCGCCGACCCAGCTGCTGTGCGTGTGTTCGCCGATCTCGCTGACGATGCCGCAGAGCACGAGGTAGTACGCCGCCCAGAGCGCCATCGCCGTGCGCGAGCTGCGCGCGAACGTCGAGAACGCGACCGGCACGGTCGAGTAGACGAACGTGCCGAGCAGGCCCACCGCGATCGCCTTGGGGATGTTCGGGAGCAAATGCGCGACCTCCTGCGCCGCATCGGAAGCATCCGACGCGAGCGCGAGGCGAACGATCGCGAGGACGAGCGGCCCCGCGAGCGAGAGCGTCGACACCAGGACCGCCAAGCCGACGAACTTGCCGAGCACGTAGTCGCGCGGCCGCGTCGACCGGGAGAAGTAAAAGACAAACGCGCCCGAGCCCAGATCCGTCGCGACGATCCGCGTCCCGACGGTGACGGACAGGATGAACGCCGCGCGCGAGAACCACTCGATCGACTTGGGGATGATCGCGTTGGAAAACCGCGTGGTGATGTCCCCGAACGCGTTGAACACCGGGTTGTCCTTGAGGACGAACATCGCCGCGCCCGCTGCGAGCGTCGTCGCCATCGCGCCGAACATCGCGACCTTGTAGCGAGCCCAGCCCTTCCACGACGTGGAGATCAGGTTGCGTGCGATGACGCGCCAGCGCTGCGCCGCCGCTCGCCGCGGTCCCGCATAGCGCTGATATCCGAGGTCGTGGATCTTGCCGCTCACGACGCCGCCTTGGGTGCCTCGCCGATCACGCGCAAGAACGCGGCCTCGACGCTCTCGCGCCGCACGTGCAGCGCACGTACTTGCACGCCGGCCGCCTTCGCGACGCGGAACACGAGCGCGTTCGTCGCGCCATCCGGCAGATCCACGACGAGCGCGACGGGCGAGGTGACTTCGCAGGTCGCGCCCTCCGCGACGAGCACCTCGGCCAGCCTCGCCGCGTCTGCTTTCACCTCGACGGCGAGCCCCTGATCCACACCGCGCGCGCCGCGCAACTCGTCGATGGTTCCGGAGAAGCGCACGCGCCCGTGGTGCATGATCAGCGCCTGGTCGCAGATGCGCTCCACATCGGGCAGCAGGTGCGTCGAGAGCACGATCGAGCAACCGCGGCGCTCGGGCAGGGCAGCGATCAACGTGAGCATATCGTCGCGCGAGTGAGGATCGAGGCCGTTCGTCGGCTCGTCGAGGAACAGCAGCTGCGGGTCGTGCACGAGCGCTTGCGCCAGCTTCACGCGTTGCTTCATGCCGGTCGAGTAGGTCTCGATCGGTTGGTAACGCTTGTCCTCCAGCCCTGCGTAGTAGAGCGCCGCATGCGCGCGCTGGATCGCCTCCACGCGTGGCAACCCCGACAGTTCCGCCGCGTAGGTGCACAGCTCGACCGCCGACATTCCGGCGATGAACACCTCTTGCTCCGGCATGTAGCCAACGCGATCGCGGATCTCGCTGCCGTGCGTCGCTGCGGACATTCCCAGCACGCGCGCATCGCCGTCGAACGTGATCAACCCGAGCAACGCCTTGAGGAGCGTCGACTTGCCCGCGCCATTGGGACCGAGCAACCCGATGATCTTGCCGTCGATGACCGCGTCCACCTTGTCGAGCGCGACGACAGCGCCGTAGCGCTTGCCGAGCCCCTGCGTCGCGATGATCTTACTCATGCAAGATCTCGAGCTGCACCTTCGACGTGCCAGCGCTGATCATGTCGAGCTGTCTCGCCGCTGCTTCCGAGAGATCGATGATGCGGTTCTTCGAGAACGGCCCGCGATCGTTGATCCGCACGACGACACTCTGCCCGGTCTTCACGCGCGTCACCCGGACCATCGTGCCGAACCGCAGCGTGCGATGCGCCGCCGTGAGCTTGCTCGGGTCGAAGCGCTCGCCGGAGGCCGTCTTGTGGCCCGCCAGCTCCTTGCCGTACCAGCTCGCCATCCCCGTCTGGACGTTCGACGGCTCGTCGGTGTTCCGCGGTGTACGCGGTTCTGCGGAGCCGTGACACGCCGCGACCGCGAACAGCGCCGCGACTGCTAGCGCACGCACCCGGGACCGAGCGTGCCGGCCTTCGCGAGCGCGGTAGAGCGCAGCATCTTGCCCGTCGGGCCGTTGCCGAGCTGCGCGCGCAGGTTGGCGCCGTGGCCCTGACCGGTGATGTCGCGCAGGTACGGTTGCAGATCGAACGTGTCGGAGTGCTCCTTGGTGTGGCACGCCGAGCGGCACAGATCATCGGCAGGGCGACGGATCATCGCGGACGGCTTTTCCTCGCCGCCCTTGGCGACATGGATCGAGCCGGGCCCGTGGCAGGTCTCGCACTGGATGTCGCGCAGGTTGTCGTTGTGCGCGAGGTTCGAGCCGCCCGGCTTGTTCCAGCCAGTGACGTGGCAGCCGATGCAGTCCAGGTCGTACTGCTGGCCGCGCTCGACGAGCGTCTCCCACGCGTGAGAGTGGACCGTCGTCTTCCAGAAATCGACCGCATCCTGGTGGCAGTCGGCGCATGCTTCCGTGCCGACGTACGACGCCTCGCCCTTCGCCGGGGCAGGGACCTTCACGTCCTTCATCGCATCGACATTCGCCTTGCCCGCTGCGGCGTAGAACTCGCTGACCGCGGACTGCACCTTCGGATCGCACGCGAGCGGCTTGTTGATGCGCACCTGATCGAGCGTGAAGTAGTTGCCCTTGTCGGGGATGACCGTCGGATGCTGTGCGAGATCGGCCTTGTCGGCCGCGAGTCGACCGCGCTCTTCGCTGCGCTGCTTCACGAACGCAGGATCGGCGTCCTTGTCCGTCTTGAACTTGGCGAGGTCCGCGTCGGCGATCGCGATCTGCGCGTCGATCGCCTTGGCCTTTGCTTGTGCGGCACCGGGACCGATCGCATCGATCAACGGCCCTGCGTCTCCGCGCATCGTGATCGAGATGCGCGACACGACCTGGCCGCGGTTCGCGGGGATGACGAGCCACGCGCCGTCGATCTTTGTCGCTTCGGGCTCGACGTCGTCGGGCTCCGGCGCCATTGCTCCGAGGCCACCGATCGCGAGGTCCATCACGCCCGCGTCGCGCACGAGCTTCACGGCGTCCTTCTTGGACGATGCTTGCACGAGGCCGACGATCACTTGCGCGCCGTCCTTCTTGAGCTGCGCGGCGGCCGCCTTGCTCGCCGCGATCGGATCCGTCACGGCGATGTCTTTGACGCCCTCGGCGATCACGCCGAACACGCCAACCTTCACGCCGCCGATGTCGAGCACGTGCGGGCCTTCGAGCGCCGCGCCTGCAACGGCACCTTCGAGCTTCGCGTTGATCGCGAGGCGCGGCATACGCGTCTTTCCCGGGCCTGCGCCGAGATCCGCGGGGCCGAGGCCGATCGCGGCCACGCCGAGCGGATCCTTATATGTAGCGGCGAGGAGGTCGGCCTTCATCTCCTCCTGCGCCGCGAGGTGCGGAGGGACAGGCGACTTCGTGTAGAGCAGCGAGCCGGCATCCACGACGAGCGTCGGTCCGGCAGCGCGGGCGTCTTCGACCAGCTTCGCGGTGCGCGACAGGTCGCCGAGCGGGTCGGTCGTACAGCCGCACGGACCGATCTGACCGCGCATCTCGGCGAGCGCGATCAGTGTGATCGTCTTGCTGGGACGAGAATCAGCGCCGCTGCCATTGGTCGGTTTTGGGTCTTTACCGCCGCAAGCCGCTGCAACTACAAGGCTAATCAGGCCGAGGCGCCTGTACATGACCGTCGATATAGCACGTTGACAGGGTGCACACGCCTAAGTAGAGTCCCGCGCTCTCGAATCATCTGCTGCTCGAGGATCTAAATGTCTGTCGCGATTCGTTTCTCTCGTCAGGGTAAAAAGAAGTCTCCCTTCTACCGCATCGTTGCGGCCGATAAGCGCAACGCGCGCGACGGTCGTTTCATCGAGTTGCTGGGCACTTACCACCCGATCACCAAGGTTCTGAAGCTCGACAACGAGCGCTACGAGAAGTGGATCAAGGTCGGCGCACAGCCGTCCGGGACTCTCGCTTCTGTGGTCAAGAAGGCCGCCCGCGCTCCGAAGTCGGCGTCGTAGTTCTCCATGAACGAAGACGAAGATCGCGACAGCGACGCTGGTGGTGGTGACAACGACCGCGGCGATGATCGCCGTGGTGACCGTGGGCCGCCGCGCAATCGCGCTGTCTCGCCCGACGTTGCCGAGCTGATCCGCTACATGGCGGTCAACCTCGTCGACAAGCCCGATGAAGTTCGCGTGGAGCTCGTCGAAGAGCGCCAGGCAAACGTCTACGAGCTCGAGGTTTCCGAGGCTGATCTCGGCAAGGTGATCGGCCGTGGCGGTAAGACCGCTCGCGCGCTTCGCACCATCGTCCAGACGTGTGCGCCGCCTTCGCGCAAGCGCACGCTGGTCGAGATCCTCGAATAGTCGCGCCCGCGCCTCATGCGCGGAGACGCTCGTATCGAGATCGGCGGCATCGCCCGCGCCCATGGAATCAAGGGCGAGGTGGTGGTGCATACGCACGACCCTGACTCCGACATCCTGTCCGACGTCGACACGATCTACATCGGCGGCGTCACGCACAAGATCACGGGTGCGCGCGGTACGCACCGCGGCTGGCTCGTCGAGCTGGAGGGCATCGCGACGCGCAACGACGCGGAGCGGCTCAAAGGCAAGGTTGTCGAGATCGATCGCGAGGTGGTCGAGCTGGACGACGGCGAGGTGCTCCTCGACGACATGATCGGCTGCAAGGTCGTCTTGGTGGACGGCAGTCCGTGGGGCGTCGTCGCCAGAGTCGATCTCGGCCCGCAGGATCTGCTCGTCATCCACGACGGCGAGGTCGAGCGCCTGCTGCCGTTCGTCGACGTGTTCGTGAAGAAAGTCGACATCGCGGGCGGCACCGTCACGGTCGATCCGCCCGACGGTCTGCCCGAGAACCAGCTCGACAAGTGAAGTTCTCGGTCGTCACGATTCTGCCCGAGCTCGTCGAGCCATCGTTCGCAGCCGGCGTCGTCGGCCGCGCGCGCGAGGCGGGCCTGATCACCGTCGCGACGATCAATCCGCGCGACTTCACCACCGATCGCCATCGCACGGTCGACGACACGCCGTACGGCGGTGGCGCGGGCATGGTGATGAAGTCCGAGCCGTTGCTCGCCGCGATCGCGAAGGCAGGCGAGGGCGCGCCGGAGAAAGCCACACCGCACCGCATCTTCCTCGGCCCGGCGGGGGCGCCGCTCACGCAAGCACGCGTCAAAGAGCTCGCGCTGCTCGATCACATCGTTCTCGTCTGCGGTCGCTACGAAGGCGTCGACGAGCGCGTGCTCGAGACCGGCATCGACGAGGTGCTCTCGATCGGCGACTACGTGCTCTCCGGTGGTGAGCTCGCCGCGCTGGTCGTGATCGACGCGTGTGCGCGCCTCGTGCCCGGTGTCCTCGGCGAGCCGACGTCCGCCGACGACGAATCGCACAGCGCGGGCCTCCTCGAATATCCGCAGTACACGCGGCCTCCCGTGCTCAAAGACGGCGAGCGCGAGCTCCCCGTTCCTGCGGTTCTCTCGTCGGGAAATCACGCCGCGATCAACACGTGGCGTCGTCAGCAATCACTCGCGCGCACCGCGCAGCGACGGCCCGACATGTTTGCGCGCTACGCGCCGTCCGCAGAGGATCGCAAGCTGTTCCCGCCCGCGCTCGCGCATCGCACGCACCTCGCGCTCGTGCATCACCCCGTGTTCGATCGCACCGGCAAGGTCGTCACGTCATCGCTGACCAACTTCGACATCCACGACCTCGCGCGCTCGTCGATGACGTACGACCTCGCCGCGTATCACATCGTCACGCCGGTCACGGTGCAGCGCGAAAAAGCGGAGCACATCGCGAATCTCTGGCTCGAAGATGCCGAAGCGCTCGCCCAGCGCGAAGCCCTCGCGCCCAAGCGCAAGCCGCCCAAGACCGGCTCGCGCGGAAGTGCGCTCGCCCGCATTCGCACCGCCGACTCGGTCGAGACCGCGATCGCGAACATCACCGCGCAGCACGGAACCGCACCCGTCGTGGTCGGCACGAGCGCGCGAATCGAGTCGTTTCCGTCCGCCGCCCGCCGCTCGCCCGATCAATTACTCGCCGAGATGGTTTTCGACTCGCGGCCCCTCCTGATCCTCCTCGGCACGGGGTGGGGGCTCGCCGATCACCTGATTCCGTCAGTAACTCAGGTGCTTACGCCCATCGAAGGCGGTTCGAACTGGAACCATCTCTCGGTCCGCTCGGCCGGCGCCATCCTCCTCGACCGACTGTTCGACAAGCAGGTCGGTCGCCCTGCTTGACGGGGTACCTCGATCTCTGGCAGAACCCCTCGTCCCAACAGAGTTTTCCCAGGAAACGACGATGAGCGCCAACCGGATCCTCGACAGCATCGAAAAGTCTCAGCACCGCACCGCGGCGCTTCCCGAGTTCCGCCCCGGCGACTCCATCAAAGTCTGGGCGAAGATTCGCGAAGGCGAGAAGACGCGCCTCCAGGCTTTCGAAGGCGTTTGCATTCGCCGGGTCTCGAAGGGTGCGCGCTCGACGTTCACCGTTCGCAAGATCTCGTACGGCGTCGGCGTGGAGCGCGTGTTCCCCGACAACTCGCCGAACATCGACAAGATCGAAGTGATCCAGCGCGGCCGCGTTCACCAGGCCAAGCTCTACTACTTGCGCGATCTCTCCGGTAAGGCCGCTCGCATCAAGGAGCGTGAGTACGTCGCCGAGGAGAAGGAGCCGGAGACCGCCGAGGCTTCGGCCGAGGGTGGCGAGGCCGCCCCTGCCGCCCAGACCAAGACGGCCAAGAAGAAAGAGCGGAAGGCCGCGAAGAAGTAAGCTTCTTCTCCGCTACCGAAACAAAGGGCGTGCTCTCGCGAGTGCGCCCTTCGTCGTTTCGGCGCCGCAAATGTCGTAGCGACCACCTAGAGTCGATCGCGAGGGAGAGATCGGATGCGCGCGTGCAGACTCCCTCGACCAAGTTAGATCGCGACTCGCTCTGGGTTCGCTTCCGCAAGAGACCGAAGACCGCCGGCGAGCGCCGAGCGTCGACGAAGAAACGCGCCGCCGCTCGGCAGCGTACCGTCGCGCGTCAGGAGCTCGCAGATGCGATCGTCGCTGCCGAGGAGCGCGGCGATCCCGTCGATCCCACGCAGCTCGCGAGCTGCGATGGCGACGGGGCTACGCCCTCGACGGTCGATCGTGGAGCGATCGCCGAAGCGCGCGCCGTCGCGTATCTTGCGCGTCGCGGCTACACGATCCACGATCGCAACTACCGGGTGAATGGCGGCGAGCTCGACATCGTCGCGTCCGACGGCGCCGTCCTGGTCTTTGTCGAAGTGCGAAGCCGCGGGCACGCATTCTACGGACACCCCGTCGAGAGCGTGTCGTGGGGCAAGCGCAAGCAAGTCACGCGCGTCGCGCAGATCTACGTGATGCGCGAGCGCCCGCTCGCTCGCGAGATGCGCTTCGACGTCATCACGCTGACGGGTGGAACGACCCTCGAGCACTGGGTCGATGCGTGGCGCGTTGGTGACTAGCCGCTGCGGGTCGTCGAAACGAGAAACGCCGCCTCGGCGGGCGGCGCTGGGATCGACGAGAGTCGATTTACGGCAGGTCTAGCGGTTGGGCAGGTTGCGACACGTGTTGTCGGCGATGGTCGGGTCACACGCCTTCGGGATCCCGAGCTCGGTGTCGTGGCCATTGCTGTCGGTGGGGACGACGACGTAGTCCTTGCAGATACAGAACTTCTTGCAGCAGAACGGGCCAACCGTCACGGCGACACCGCAGGTGAAGCCGGTGGTGCAGGGCGACTCGGGGACGCGATCGCAGTCGCTGTCAGACGAGCACTCGGCGGTGCAGAGACCGTTGTTGCCCGTCGGGAACTGGCTGCCAGCGGGCAGCTCCTTGCTCAGCGGAACGCGGAGGCAGGTACGCGTGACGCAGTCGAGCGACGGCGACGCGACGACGACTTCCGTGGTAGCGGGCGTCTCGGTACCGAGGTCGCAGATGCGGCCGACGGGCTCACCAGAGCAGGCGGTCATCGCGCTCAGAGCACCGAGACCAGAGAGCGCCAGGACTCCGAAGACGGCAGAGCTGCGTAGCATCGCGGCAGATAATATGAGGCGTGCATTCCAAGTCAAGGGAAGGACTCCAACAACGGCGTGGCTGGTGCCAACATGCGATCGCTTGGTCCACATCGATGTGGTTAGTGCAGGGCGCGGCCCGATCCATCACGTGAATGGACTCCAGGCGCAGGCGCAACTGGATCTCCTCATTGGGTGTCCCTGCGCGAGCCGATGGACCTACGGACCGTCCGCGGCTTGACAGGTTCCATCCCGTTGTCGATGATTCCGCGGCCGTAACCAGCTGGGATGGCTGGCCGGCACCAGTACTCGGAGGACCCTCGAATGCGTTTGAGCACCACCCTATCGCTAGTTGCACTCACGGCGACGCTCACTGTGACGGGCGCCAATGCGGCACCCAAGGACAAGGACAAGAGCGGGGACATGGAGTTCGAGCCGGAGAGCGCGGCATCGACGCCGCCCTCGAAGACGCTCGAGCGAGCGATCAAGCTCTACGACAAGAAGGATTTCTTCTCGGCGAGCATCGAGCTCAAGAAGGTTCTCGACGGAGAATCGGGCGACGACGCGAAGAACAAGCAGCGCGCCGAGTTCTTCATGGGCAAGACGCTCTATCAGATGGGCTTCTACGCGGGCTCGCTCGCGTACTTCGACAAGATCGTCCAGGCCGGCGACGCGCACACCTATCACGGTGCGACGCTGAAGTGGCTCGCCGCTCTCTCGCGCGTGCTGCCCGAAACGTCCGGCATCCTCGACAAGATCGGCACGTACGATCCCAAGTCCCTCGACGATTCGAGCCTCGCGTCGGTGAAGGACGAGCTGCTGTTCCTCCTCGGTCGCCACTTCTACCGCAAGGGCGGCGACGGCGACTTCGAGAAGGCGACCGCGCTGTTCCAGCAGGTCTCGCGCAACAGCGAGTTCTTCATCAAGGCCAAGTTCTTCGAGGGCGTCACCGACGTCCGCACGAACCAGGGCAAGCCCGCCGTCGAGGCGTTCAAGGACATCCTCATCATCGGCCAGGAGAAGCCCAAGCAGTACCGGGCCGACGACATCGCCGACTACAACGAGCTCGCCCGCCTCCAGATGGCGCGCGTGTTCTATTCGACGCAGCAGTTCGACACGTCGATCAAGTACTTCGAGAAGCTCGACCAGAACTCGGCCGATTGGGCGGAGTCGCTGTTCGAGGCGAGCTGGGCGTACTTCATGAAGACGCTCAACTCCAAGGCGCTCGGTAACATCCAC
>DASYDE010000002.1:0-127234 GCA_036499725.1 Kofleriaceae bacterium | reverse complement strand
GATCTCGTCGATCTTCTCGGCGATCTCCTTCATGGTCTCGAGCTCCTTCAGACGCATCAGCACCGGGTTCTCTGCGATCACCTTTGCCGTGTTGGCCATGTTGCGCGTCGCAGCTGCGTCCTCGCGGCGCAGAATGACGTTGGCAGCAGCAGCCTTCTCGGCCTCGATGACCTTGTTCAGCAGCGTCTTCATCTCGCCCGGCAGGATCACGTCCTTGATGCCGACGCGGTGAACGCGCACACCGAACGCCTCCGCGCGCGGGACAACCTGCGCGTCGAGGTACGCCGTGAGCTTCTCACGGCCCTCGAGCAGCTCGTCGAGGGTCATACCCGCCACGAGCTCGCGAGCAGCCAGCTGAACCGCCAGGTACAGCGCGTCCTTCACGTCGGCCACCGCGTGGATGGTCACAGCCGTGTCGGCCGGTGCGTACTCTGCCGTGAGCGTCAGGCGCAGCGTGACCTTGTCACGCGTCATGAGCTCCTGACCCTCGACCTTCAGCTGCTGGACACGCGTGTCGAGAACGTTGACGGTGACGCGTGCTGCCGGGTGGTTCCAGAAGACGTGACGACCCGGCTCGAGGATGCCCTCGAAGCGGCCCTGCACGTACTTCAGGCCCTTCTCGAACTGACGCACCTGCGCCTCGACGATCTCCGTCGCCGGGATCACAGCGCGCAGCTCGTCCGTCAGCTCCGGCGCGTCGCCGAGCACGTCGAACGTCTTCACCTCGACGCGCGGGTACAGCATCCACACACGGTGGATACCCGGGCGCAGGTAACGCAGCGGGCGCTCGTCGCGGTACACGACAGCGCGCTCGTTCGTGCCGAGCTCGATCGTCGTGAACCACGTCTGCGGCAGCATCGTCAGGACCTCCGGCTGAGCCTGGAGCACGAGATCATCGAGGTTCCAGATCATCAGCTTGTTGTGGCGGCCCCAGAACGCGTGCGTACCCGGCGTGAGGATGCGGTTCGGCGCACCGTCGCGCAGGAGCACGGCACGCTGGTTCTGCTCGAGCGTTACCTCCAGCAGCTCCTTCGGCGGGATCACAGCGCGCAGCTCGTCCGTCAGCGGCGGCAGCTCGTCCGTCTCCGCGTACACACGCACGACGACGTTTGCCTCGACCTTCCAGATGCGATGCACACCCGGACGCAGGAATGCAACCGCCCGCTCGTCGCGCACGATCACACCGAACTGCTTCTCGCCAACGTGGATCGTCTCGAACCACGTCGGAGGCATCGCCGCGAGTACCGCCTGCGGTGCCGCGAACGCGAGCTTGTCCGTATCGAACTTGAGCGTCTCGTAGTTCTTCCAGAACGTGTAACGACCCGGACCAAGCGCCATGGCGACATGGCCATTGCGGATCAGGACGGTACGCTCGTTGAGGTTCACATTCAGCTTTAGCATGGTCTCTTCTCCTTCAGTCATTCACTCCGCGTCAGTCGCGGATAAGAAAGGTGGCCGCCGTCGGAGACCGCCGACACGCCATGGCGCGAGTGCTGGTGTGCTCTCGCGCGGGTGCGTGCTGACTCCGCGGTGCGCGTGGTGAAGCGTGTTGCTCGCGCTGGCTCTTCCCGCGGACGCCGTGCAGCGTTGGAAGGAGAGCGAACGTGAGCGTGAGCGCTTCGAAACGCGCGACGCGTGCTGCAGGTCTTACGAACTACAGCGGGCAGTAGCTGACGACGACCTGCTCAAGTTTTTTGCGGATTGCAAAGCCGCTGGGAGGTTGGGATGAGCAGCCCAATGCGTTTACCTTTTCGCCACCGCTGCATAAAAAAGAGCAGCAGGAAGGAGTCGAACCTTCAGGTCCCGGTCTCACCGAGAGCGTTTGCTCCCGGAACGTCGGTGTGGGTGTTCGGGCATTCGACCGCAGCTCCGCTTATCCCGGAGCGTTGGTCTGAAAACACCACTCAGACACGCGTTAGAGGACGACCTTGCCTGGTCGCTCGGGCGTGTGTCCCGACGCCGGCTTGCTCGAGCTCGAGCTCCCAGCGAGGCGCACACAACTACGGCATCACTCGCGAGCCGTCAACAACGATTTCGCAAGTAGCGATCAGGACTCGACGAACAGCTCGATGCGGATCGTGCCGTCATCACCGCGATCCCAGCGCAGCGACGTCAGCGTCAGATCCTCGAGATCGTGACCGTAGATGCCGTACGCACCGTCGGTGCGATTGCGGTTCTTCAGTGTCGTGCGGTCTTCGCGCGGAATCGCCTTCGTAGACGCCGTCGTGTCCTCGACCTCGTAAACGTTCGCGTACTCCTCGCACACCGCGCGCACGAGCTCTTGGCGCGTGAAGCCCACCGCGAGCGCAGCGCTCAGCTCGATCGCGGCCGGGTGCGAGAGCGGGTAGTCGATCACGAGCACCGCTTCATTGAACGGGATCACGATCTCTTCGGGGTTACGCAGATTGACGAGCGACGTCGTCACGTCGGAGAGGCGCACGCCGCCGTTCGGAAAGTGGACGCGCTGCGCGACCATCGAGATCGGCTGCGGCGTGACGCGGTTGCGCTGCGTCCACCACCACGCGAAGGCGAGCACAGCGGCGACCACTGCGAACGCCGGCACCATGATCGGAACACTCACGCGCAAATGCTAGCAAGGAGTTAGCTCCGCAAGAAGTAAATGACCGCGATGGTCACGCCGAGCACGACGATACCCGCGCGGAGCACCTTCACGGGCACTTTCAAGGAGATGACGCCACCTACGGCGCCTCCGATCAGCGCCGTGACCGCCATGACGCCGACGTACGGCCACACCACCGGAGCGCGGACGGCAAAGACGATCGCGGCCGCGACATTTACGCCAAGCGAGATCGGGTGCTTGATCGCGTTCAGGCGCGTGAGCGTGTCGTTCAGCGTGATGCCGAGCGATGCGAGGATCATGACGCCCATCCCCGCGCCGAAGTACCCGCCGTAGACCGCCGCGGCCGCGACCGGAATGGCGGCGAGCGCAGGATGCGGAGTCACGTTGCGGGCCTTGATGAATTCGCGCAGGCGATCCTGCAATCCGACGAGCAGCGCCGCGGTGAGGATCAGATACGGAATGATGTGCTCGAAGGCGCGCGCGCCCGAATAGAGCAGCAGCAGCGCACCGCCCGTCCCCGCGACGACTCCGACAGGGATCAACAGGCCAAGGCGCGTGCCCTGCCCCACGAACTCCTTGCGCTGCGTGTACGTCGCGCCGAGATAGCCAGGGCACAGCGCGACGGTGTTGGTGACGTTTGCGATCAAGGGAGGCACGCCGAGCGCGACGAGCGTGGGGAACGTGATGAGGCTGCCGCCGCCCGCGATCGCATTCACCATGCCGCCCGCGAACGCAGCGCACGCCGCGAGGATGAGATGGAGAGGGGTCATCCCTTGTAGGTCGAGGGACCGAGATCGCCGTATGGCTCGTCGCGATCCTTCACCGCTGCCTTGAAGCCATCCGCTGCCGCGCGCTGCGCGAACGCGTAGCCCTCGGGCGTGTGGCGCGCGATGCCGTCGAACACGGTGCCGAGCAGCTGGCTCTGGTGCATCCCCTGCGCGTACGCGGATTGATTGAGCATGAGCTTCATCATCACGAGCTGATTGACCGGCATGCGCGCGATCCTGCCGAGGAGATTTTCAAAGCGAGCGTCGAGCTCCGCGCGCGGCGCGCACTCGGTGGCGAGTCCCCACGCGACGGCTTCGGTGCCGGAGAGACAGTCGCCCGTGAAGAGCAGGCGCTTCGCCTTTTCCAGGCCGATGCGATGCACCCACAGCGCTGTCGTGGGGACTCCCCACACGCGCGCCGGCGGGTAGCCGATCTTCGCCGTATCTTCGATCACGAGCAGATCGCTGCACAGCGCCAGGTCCGTTCCACCGGCGACACAGAAGCCGTGCACCTTGCACACGACGGGCTTGTCGCTGTGGAACAGGCTCATGAAGCCGCGCACGTTGCGGCTCATCATCTGGTAGTCGACCATCGGGTCCCACGTCTTGGCGGGATCGTGATTCGCGGCCTGCACCGCCGGATCGAGCGGTGTTCCCGTCGCGCCGAGATCGGGCTGGCGGCTCATCGTCTCGGCGGAGATCGAGAGGTCGTAGCCGCCGCAGAAGCCCTTGCCGTTGCCCGACAGCGCGATGACGTGCACTCCCGGGTCGAGGTTCGCCGCCTCGACGCACGTCGCGAGCTCGCGCGGTGTGAGCAGCGTCAGGCCATTGCCCTGCGCGGGACGGTTCAGCGTGATTCGTGCGATCGCACCGTCGACCGCATAGGTCATCGTCTCGAGGCCCTGCATGGGCCTCACGTTACTTCGACGGCGCTTTGACGTCGACGAGCGGCGGCATCTCGTGACCGACGATATCGATCTCCTGGCCGAGGTCTGGCCGGCGCGCACGGGTGATTGGCTCGATCGGCACAGCGCGGCCAAAGCGGGCCGAGCTCTGGAGCGCCTGGATGATGCGAACATCGGCGAGACCTTCCCAGCCGCTCGGCTCGGGATCGCGGTCCTCGAGGATGCAGCGCGCGAAGTACGTGATCTCGGCGGCGATCTGATCGCGCTTGCCGAACGTTCGCTCCTTGGAGCCGTGCAAGCCATGCACGCGTAGCGTCATGCCGTTCTCGTACGTGTACGCATTGTCGAGCGAGATGACACCGTCGGTGCCGATGACCTCGTAGTGCGATCGGTCGTGCGCGCCAAAGCTGCAGGAGAACTGCGCGACGCGCTCGTCGGGAAAGCGCAGCGTCGCGCTGAACGCCTCGTCGGTGTGCGCGAACCGCGGATCGCGCCCCGAGAAGCGCATCGCACTGACCTCGACGGGCTCGGTGCGGAACAGGTAGCGCGCCGCATTGATGCAGTACACGCCGATGTCGAACAATGGCCCCTGCCCTCGTCGCGGTTGCACGCGGATGTTGCCGGGCACGACCTGCTGCGAGTTGATCGAGCTGAAGATCCGCGGCTGCCCGATCTCGCCGCCGCGCACGAGCTCGATCGCGCACAGGTTCGCCGCCTCGAAGTGCAAACGGTACGCGACCATCAGCTTGCGCCGCTTGTGATCGCACGCGCGGATCATCTGCATGCACTCGGCTTCCGTCGGTGCCATCGGCTTCTCGCACAGCACGTGACAGCCGTTGCGCGCCGCGATCATCGTCATCTCGGCGTGCAGGTCATTCGGCACCGCGATGTACACGGCGTCGATCTGCTCGCGATGCAGGATGCGATCGAGGTCATCGTAATCACCGACCGCACTCACGCCGTACCGCGCGCTGAGCTCGTCGAGCTTGTGCTGCGATCCGGAGATCAATGCGCCGAGCTCGACGAGACCGTCGAGTTGTTCGAACGCAGGAAGAACCGCGGCCTGGGCGAAGTGCCCCTGCCCGATCACGGCAAAGCGAAGCTTTGGTTGAGCGCGTCCCATGTGGCTAATTCAGCAAGGCACGTGCCGCGCCGCCGATCACGCCTCGCGATCGTCGCGAGCGCGCTCTCCGAGCGTATGCGCACGTCCGAGCGCTGACGCTACGTCCAGTACGGGGTCACGCCCCACGATCGATAGACTCCCGTGGCGTACTCGAGGTCGTTGAGATCGGGCCAGTGATGCTTGTCAAACCCCTGCATCTTCTCGAGGGAGTCGCGCGTCACGTTGACGACGAAGCGCTTCTTCGCTTCATCGACCGTCAGCGCGGACCACGGGACCGCGAATAACTTCCCGCCGATCCCCGCGAAACCACCGAACGCGAGGACGGCGTACGCGACGCGACCGGTCGTCACGTCGATCATCAGCTCCTCGATCAGACCGATGTCCTCTCCGGCGAGGTTCACTACCTTGTCGTGACGGAGCGTGCTCGCTCCCAACGTGCGACGGAATTTGTTCATCGGAATCCTCCTGAGAAGAGGACTCGCAATCGACGTGCCGACTACCGGCGCCACTTGGGCGCGATGAGGCGGCGCTTGCCGTCCTCCGCGAGTGTCACGTCGGGCGCATCGAGGTCCTCTCGATCCCACAGCTTGCAGGTCACCTGCTTGTGCTGTTGATCGAGCGCCTCGCAGTAGTTCGTGAACTCGCAGCGTCGGATCTCTGCGCCGCGGCCCTGCCTCATCTTCGTGAACCAATCGGGATCCGCGAGGCTCTGGCGCGCCGACGCGACGAAGTCTGCTTCGCCGTTCTGCAGCACCGCTTCAGCCTGCGAAAACTCGCAAATACCGCCGGCCGCCACGACGGGAGTCTCCAGTCCCGCCGCCCGTACCGCCGCGCGGATCGTCGCCGCGATGTTCGTGTTGCGACTGTAGGGACCGCGAAGATCCGAGTAGATCGTCGGCATGCACTCGTAGCCGCTCTTACCCGTGTAGGGATACGCGGACCAGCCGACCTTGGGCTGCTTCGCATCCTCGAACTTGCCGCCCTTGGAGATCGAGAGGAAGTCGAGACCGGCCTTGGCGAGCTCCACGCCGAACCACGCCGCGTCGTCGACGCGATTGCCGCCTTCGATCACGTCGTCGCCGAGATAGCGACAACCGATGACGCCCTTCCTCTGCACGCGCTCGCGCACGGCCGCGATCACCTCGAGCGGCAGACGCACGCGATGCGGACGGTTCCCGCCGTAGCCGTCGTCGCGTGTGTTCAGCGCGGAGAGAAACGACGCCATCGTGTACGCGTGCGCGAAGTGGAGCTCCACGCCATCGAACCCCGCCTGCAGCGCGCGCGCCGCAGCATCCGCGAACAGCGGCGGCAACGTCTGCGGCAGATCGCGAATGTGAGGCACGTGCGTGTCGGTGACACGCTCGCGAAAGCCGCGCTCCAGATCCTCGAGCTCGCGCGCCGTCAGCACGTACGGCAGATCCGTATCCGGCAACGCCGCGAGCGACGCGCGAACATCGTCTTCGTTCGCGACGGATGCGGCCGGGTTCAACGCGCGCAGCGCTTCCTTGTGGCGCTCCGTGATCGCGAGGAACCGCGCGAAGTACTTGTCGCGCGCGGGCCGGCGACGGATCGACAAGAAGTCGATCAACTGGATGAGCAGCAGCGTCTGCCCATTCGACGCCTCGCGCACCGCCCCCACGAGGCGCGAGAGTCCCTCGACAAACCGGTCGTGCCCGATCCGGAGCAGTGGCCCCGACGGGACGTCGCGGATCGCGGTCGCCTCGACGACCAGCACGCCCGGGCGGCCCTCGGCGAAGCGGCGGTACCACGCGATCACGTCATCCGTGACAAAGCCCTCTTCGGTCGCACGCCACGGCACCATCGCCGGGATCCAGGTGCGCGCGCACGCCGTTCGCGGCCCGAGCTCCATCGGCTGAAACAGCAGCGACTTCGCAGCGTCCTCGGCGGCCGGCCAGTGCCCCTCGGGCAACGGGTGCTTGATGCGCTCCGGCGGCTGCCACATGGGACGCCGATGCATAACACGCGGTGTGTCCGGCATGGCCGGCATGCATGACTTGCAGATCGCAAGTTCGCCAAGCGCCAACGCTTTTCGCTCCTCAACCCCGGTGCGGTGGTGGCTGCTCGCGTTGCGATTGTCCGCCTGCCGGCTCTCCGAGCGTCGGATTGCGCGACGCCCGCGGTGGCAAAGCTCCACACTCAGCGACGCCGATCCGCGCGTGTCGTGAACCCGTGGTCACGCTTTGCCAACGCCGGGTCACGGCGCGGGTCGTGCTCGATGCGGCGGCATGCGCATTCTCTCGTCTCTTCTCCTGGTGGCGGCACTTCCGACGATCGCCCTCGCCGACCCTACTGACCAAGGCCCCTCGCTCACCGCAAAGGAACCCGCCAAGGAGTACGAGCTCGGCGTTCGCATCGGCGGCTACGGCTTTCGCCGCGAAGGCGACGCGCGCCCCGGCGAAGGCTGGACCGAGTGCCGCATGAACGGCATCGGTGTGTTCGGCACGCGGACCGTCTCGGGCCCGCTCTACGTCGAAGCCGGCCTGGACATGTACAGCACGGTCGGCACCACGCCCAACGACATGGATCTGCCGCTCGACCGCACGAGCGGTCTCATCAGTACGGCGATCGGCGCCCGCACGAACATCGCGTCGTGGCTCCGCGGCTACGTGCAAGTCGGCGGCGGCGTGGAGCTCACCAAGCTCTCCGTTCCATACGGCGACGACAAGGTCCGCGAGAACAAGGCGATGCCCGAGGGCTTCTTCGGCGCCGGCCTCGACCTGCGCCTCATGAAGGACACGTACGTCGGCGCCACCGTCCGCACGCTGTTGATGGGCAACTTCGACTACGACCCCAAGCGTCTCGATCCGAACGGCGGCTGGGTCTCCGCGCCGGCCGCGAGTGACGTGTTCAATGCCACCACCGGCGTCGCGATGCAGGCGCAGTTCTACGTGCGGCGGGCGCTCTGATGCGCAAGGCTCTCGCGCTCGTGGTTCTCCTCGCGTGCGGTTCCCCCGCCGCACCGACGGAGTATGCGTGGGAGCTTCCGCCTGGTTTCCAACCTCCGCCCGTTCCCGCCGACAATCCGATGAGCGCGGACAAGGTCGAGCTCGGGCGCGCGCTGTTCTCCGACACGCGGCTCTCTGGCAACGGCACGCAATCCTGTGCGAGCTGCCACGACTCCACGCTCGCGTTCACTGACGGCAAGCCGGTCGCGATCGGCTCCACCGGCGAGCACGGCCGCCACGGCGCGATGTCGTTGCTCGACGTCGGCTACTCGGCGTCCCTGACGTGGTCGAGCGATGTGCCGACGCTCGAGGCGCAAGCACTCCGCCCGATGTATGGCACCGCTCCCGTCGAGCTCGGCCTCGATCACGCGAACGATGCCGCTCTTGTCGCGCAGCTCGACGATGCCTACGGCGACCTCTTCGCATCCGCGTTTCCCGACGACGAACCGTCGATCGAGACAGTCGTGCAAGCCATCGCCGCGTACGAGCGCACGTTGATCTCCGGTCGTTCGCCGTTCGATCGCTTCGTCGCAGGTGACACGACGGCTCTCTCTCCTGCCGAACAGCACGGCGGCCAGTTGTTCGAGTCGGACAAGCTCGCCTGCACGCACTGCCACGGCGGCTTCACGACGAGCAGCAACGTGCTCGACCGCAACGTGTTCTTCAACACGGGCCTCTACCGCACGTATCCCGCGAACGATCGCGGCCTCATCGAAGTCACGAACGTCGCCACCGATGAGGGCCGCTTCCGCCCGCCGCCGCTGCGCAACATCGCGTTGACCGCGCCGTACATGCACGACGGCTCTGCCGCCACCCTCGACGACGTCATCGACATCTACGTCAACGGTGGTCGCGGCGACGGGGCACTCGATCCCCACAAGGCACCGCAGATGACGGGGTTCGTGCTCTCGCCCCAGGATCGCGCGGATCTGATCGCGTTCCTCGGTGCGCTCACCGACGAGCCTACGGGAGGCCCATGACCTTTAGCGGCACGTCGCTCGTTCCGCCGAAGCTCCCCTGCGCGAGCTGTCCGGCACTGTTATCGCCCCAACAATAGACCTCGCGCGTCTCTGTCAGCGAGCAGATCGAGTTATCCGTGCGCGACGCGATCGCCATCACCAGCGGGAGCCCCTGCACGCGCACCGGTACGCGCGAGAACGGTCCACCGCCGCCGAGGCCCAGTTGGTCGTATTCGTTGCCGCCCCAGCAGTACACGTCGTGCGCCGCGGTCACGACGCAGCTGCCCGTCGAATACGAGATCAGATCCTGCGCATCGCTGATCCCCGTCACCGGTCCTGCCGTAGCCCGTAGAACCGCCATCGATCCATCGCCGAGCTCGCCGACATCGTTGTCACCCCAACAGCTCACCGCGCCGCTCCGCAGCGCGCACGTGTGGTTGTCACCGGGCACGATCTTGTCCCATGGCCCCGCCGGTCCCGCGGTCGGTACGCTCGACGCGTTCATCGTGCCGTCGCCGAGCTGGCCGAACTGATTGTCGCCCCAACACGACGCGCCCTCCGACGTCGTCCTCGCGCACACGTGCTTGTCGCCGGACGTCACGTCCAATGCGGTCAGGCCCGGCACGATCCCTAGATCGGATCGCGGCGAGACTCCGCCATCACCCAACCACTCCGGTGCGCCGGCACACGCGACCGTGTTGCCGCTCGTCTGCACCGCGCACAGCATCTGCTCGCCGATAGAGAGCTGCACCGTCGTCGGGGGATACGCCACGCTCACCGGCGCATGGGCCGGAATGTCAGTGCCCGTCCCGAACTGCTGCTGCGGATTGGGGCCCCACGCGTACGCTCCGCCACCGCGAGCGAAGCCGATCGTGCCGCCGTCATTCATGTCGATCGAGAGGAATTGAATGCCTTCGATCTTCACTGGCACCGCGCTGTCGTCCTCTGTCGATCGAGCCAGTGCGCCGAGGCGTCCGTTGCCCCAGCACCACACGTCGCCGCTGCCAAGCAGTGCGCATGCCGTCTTCCCGCCCTGGGCGATCGACATGACGCTGTTCGGCGGTACCGCGTCCGCGTCATCGCTC
Organism: Kofleriaceae bacterium; assembly: GCA_036499725.1. Classification (GTDB taxonomy): domain Bacteria; phylum Myxococcota_A; class Polyangia; order Haliangiales; family Haliangiaceae; genus JABFXX01. The sequence continues at coordinate 116,848 of DASYDE010000002.1, read as the reverse complement.
CCGCCGTCGCCACTATTCACATCGAAGTGAGCTCGCCCGCAGCCCGCCAGGGGCACGGTCATCCACGCGAGATACATCCAGGCGCGCAAAGCTCGTCTCAAGTATGCTCCGCGCATGCCTGCTCTGTCTGTCGGAGACGCCATGCCCTCGACCACGCTCCTCGGCGAGCAGGGCCTCATCCAGCTCCGTGATCGGATCGGTAAGCCGCTCGTCGTCTACTTCTATCCTGCCGACGAGACGCCCGGCTGCACCAAAGAAGCCTGCTCGTTCCGCGACCAGTACGAGGACTTCGTCGCCGCCGGCGCCGAGGTCATCGGTATCTCGCACGACGACCAGTCCTCGCACGAGAAGTTCAAGGCGCACCATCGCCTGCCCTTCACGCTCCTCTCCGATCCAAAGAACGCGGTCGCCAAGGCCTGGGGCCTCTCTGGCTTTCTCGGCATCCCCAAGCGCGTGACGTTCATCTTCGACAAGGCGGGCATCGTCCGCGACAAGTTCGACTCTCTCATCCGCGCCGGCGCCCACGTCGACAACGCACTCGCGATCGTCAAGAAGCTCTAAGGCGCTTGCTTGACGACCGTGAGCTGACCGTCGGCGCCAACGTCGATGCGATCACCCGCCGTCCACGGCGTCTCGCGATGGTCGACGATGAGTGTCCACGCGCCCGCGCGCGATGACACGGTCGCTTCCTTCAGCACGCCCTCGTACGTCGTCTGATTCACGCCCAACGCGAGCCGCGTCGTATCGCCGACGTCATCCGAGTAGACCGTCATCTGGCCCTCGACATGCGGCGCGAGCCTCGCGGGCGGCTTGCCCGTCTTCACCGCGACATTGAGGATCTTCGCGGGCCGAGGCGCCGTCGCGAGTGGGCCAAAGATCACCGTGCCGTTCGGCAGCAACGTCGCGCTCGTCGCCGGGACGGGCACGAGATGCACGCCGTAGCCCTCGATCGCGATCGACGCCGGCGCGCCCGCTTTCTCCGTGGCCTTGCCCTGACAAGCAGCGAGCACCATCACGCCGAGTGCGAATCGCATACTCGCGTCGTAGGTCACTTCCGCCCAACTGTCCAGCGCTCGGGTGATCGCGCCACGTTCCAGTCGCGCAGCGCACGCAGCGCCAACTGCAACGCCATCCCCACCTCGGTCAGCCGATAGTCCGTATGCGGCGGCGTCTCGTCATAGACGGTGCGCTCCACGATCCCGTCGCGTTCCAGCTCGCGTACGGCCTGCGTCAGCACCTTCTGCGACACGCCCTCGAGCGCACGCTGCAGCTCGTTGAACCGTAGCCGCGGCGCGCCCATCAGATGAAACACGATCGCGAGCTTCCAGCGCCCGCGGATCGCCTGCAACGCCTCGTCGACGATCTGCGCCGATCCGCCCGCTCCCATGCACGTCTCGACAGTTACTTTTTTGTGCGTAATTGGCATCGGCGCCCCTCGTCTTTAGGGTGTGCGCGCCCATGAAGCAACGCCAATTCGGTCGAACAGGGATGCGCGTCTCCGATGTCGCGCTCGGCACTGGTCGCGCCTGTTCGCGCGAGATCCTCGACGCGTTCGCCCACGCGGGCGGCACGTTCATCGATACGTCGAGTGCCTACCTCGCCGGCGCATCCGAGGAAACCATCGGCACGTGGCTCGCCGACGCCGGCCGCGACCGGTTCGTCATCGCGACCAAGTACGCGCGCATCGCCGGCGGGAATCACCGCGGTGCCATGCGCACCGAGCTCGAGACCAGCCTGCGCCGGCTCAAGACAGATCGCATCGACCTCTTCTTCGCGCACTTCGACGACGGCGTCACACCCATCGACGAGATCATGCGCGGTCTCGATGACCTGGTCCGCGCCGGCAAGATCATCCACATCGGCCTCTCGAACTTCCCCGCCTGGCGCTCCGCCTCCGCTGCCGCGCTCGCCGACGTGCGCGGTTGGACGCCGCTCGCCGCGCTCCAGCTCCAGTACAGCTTGCTGTCGCGTGAGATCGAACGCGAGCACCTGCCGCACGCTCGCGCGAACCAGCTCGCCGTCATGGCGTACTCGCCGCTCGCTGCGGGCCAGCTCGCCAAGGGCGCATTGCCGCTCGTCGACACGATCGCACGCGAGCTCGGCACGACGCCCATCGCCGTGGCTCTCGCGTGGGTGCGCGCCAAGGATCTCATCCCCGTCCTCGGTCCCCGCGATGCAAAGCAGCTCGCGGAGAACCTTGTCGAGGTCTCGCTCGACGCGACTCACGTGCAGTTCCTCGATGACGCGACCGCGATCCCGCATGGCTATCCATACGAGATCCTCGACACCGTGCGCTCCTCGCTCGGCATCGTCGCGTCGTAGGCGAGCTTCGCCGCCCTCATGCCTGCGCGCCGCTGCGAGCGCCGCCGAGATCATTCGTCGCTGCCGCGAAGGAGCGAGAATGATCCCACACCTGAGAGTCACGCCCCGTACCTCGCACACGGCGCACCGGCTCGGCGAGGACGCCTGCGCAGGTACGCTGACGAGCACGCGTGCGTCGCGGCCCGAGCGGAAGCCGACGAACCCGGACCGGATTCTTTTCTTGGAACGCATAATCAGAATGGATGCGGACCCGATCTTGCACCGCTTGTTCGCGGATGGGCACGACGGTCGCGGCGATTCACGCCTTCCATTCCTCGCGCTTGTCCGCCCCTTTATCAATATTTTACAAATATCTGCCTAAACCTCGTTGCTTCACACCGTCCTCGTTGCTACGAACGATAGATGGCAGCTAGGGCGCGCAAACGGCACGAACAGCTCGCGATGTTCAACGCCCGCGGGACCAAGGCGGATCAGCGCCGCGGAAAGGCACGCGGTGGGCGCCCTCGCAAGACAGCTCGCGGCAGCGCGCCGCATACCAAGCGGAAGCTCGAGGTCCGCGCGACCTGGCCCGTACACGTCGTCCTGCGCGTCGTCGATGACGTGAAAGGCCTGCGCAACCGGCGCATCTACAAGGCGCTGCGGAACGCGTCGATCTCCGCGCTGCGGCAGCACGACGAGATACTTGGCAGTGACGAGGCGGCGAAGATCATCCACATCTCGATCCAGCAGTCGCACATCCACCTGATCGTCGAGGCGCCCGATCAGAAGGCGCTCTCGCGCGCGATGCAGGGGTTCAAGATCAGCGCCGCCAAGTGGATCAACCGGGCTCTCTCCGAGACCCGTGGCAAGCGCCGCCGCGGGGCCGTCTTCGCGGAGCGGTACTTCGCGGAGGTGATCAAGACGCCGCGTCAGGCGCGCAACACCCTCGCGTACGTGCTTAACAACTGGCGCAAGCACGGTGAGGACAAGCGGCAGGTCGCGCGTGGCTGGCTCGTCGATCCGTTCTCCACCGGCGCGGTGTTCGGAGGATGGCGCGAGCTCGTCGGGCGCGACACGCAGTTCAGAGTGCGAGAGAGCTACGACAGCATGCTCGTATGGTTGCCGGAGTCGTGGTTGCTCAAGACTGGCTGGCGCAGGCACGGCGCGATCGGATGCCGCGAAGTGCCCAGCTCACCTGCACGTACGGTTGCTGCGGGCATGGCGACGCCGGAGTGAGACCCGCGATAACCGGCGCTTAGTCGAGCTTCGCGAGGTTCTGGAGTTCACGTTTCGCGGGACGCAGGTCGTCGAGATCCGCGTGCACGTCTGCCAGGCCGAGACGTGAGTCCCTCGGTCCGCGGGGTAGGCGGACCGATTCGTAGGCAGTCCGCAACTGCGGGAAACTTGGCTCGCTTTGGTCGAGCGGCTTTGTATAAAAATTGTCATTGGTCGACAGATAAATGGGGCCGCCTCGAATAAATGTGGAGGCGCGCTTGGAGTGTGCGGACTGCCCTCTGCAACTCGTCCTCGGTGATGTAGGTACCGCCGAGGCCGATATCTATGTGACGCGGCTGATCATTCCCTAGAACCGGGCCTTGTCCGTGTACGTATGCAGGGGCAGCGGCGAGCTCAGTGCTTCTGCCGCCACTTGGCGGGTACCGTGATGCCGGGGAACGATCGTTCGAGCTTGGGGGCGAGGTCGAGCAATGCGGCGGGTTGCGCCGACTTGAACTCCTCCCGGCGCATGACCGTGTCGCCCCGTTGGCCCACGGACGCGGAGAACGCGACGACGGGCGTGGCTTCGGGTGCCCCGAGCGCACAGAGCGTCGCGCGACCACGGAACTCTTCGGTGCTGTGGAATGTGCGGTCGTCCTCGGAGGAATCCGTGTCGACGTCTTCACGCATCACGACGACGTAGCGAAGGCCGACAAGGAAGGACGCACAGTCTTCGGCGAACTCGTCACTGCCGTAACCTTTGGAAGCGGCGTGTTCGAGAACGCCACTTGCAGCGTCCACGCAACTCGATCCGCTCGCGGCGTCGAACCAAGTGTTCACTCGGTCCGTCCCCAGTCGATCGAGATCACGCAGGGCGAGGAACAGCGCGTTGGCCTTGTAGCCGCCTTCCTTGGCGTCCGTCGAGTACGGGCCACCGATTGCGGGCACGGGAGTCAGCGTCTTTGGCGAGCCGAGCTTCGCGCCGTCGCCGTCGATCTCGTGCAGCTCGGGCATCCGGGCCTTCGCATCGCTCGCGCACGCGCGAATTTTTGCGAGCTGTGGGAGGAGCTCGTCGCGATGGTCCCGGAATACGTCTTCGCTCTTGCGGCAGGCGCCCGCCGAGAGCAGCGCGGTTAGGAGCAGGAGCGATTTCACGAGGTGCTCTCTACCGCAGCGAAGTCGCGAAATCTGCCCGTGGTTCCGGCCTCGGTGGCCGGCCAAGAATGCTCGACCAAGCCGGTGGAACGACGTCCCGACCATACGCGAGTTAGTGTGCGTCGTGCCCGCCGGTAGACCGAGGGCGTCCTCCGTCGATCGCTCGAGCGGGTGACGCGCCACGCGCGGTCCGCGACGGGGCGTTGCCCGCGGGGTGGACGGAGCGTCCGAATCACGGCACGGACATCGGACGAGAACGCGCAGAAGTTGGCGATATCGCGAGAGCGATCTTCGGCGTGAGAGCTGCGATGCGAATGCTACGATGATCGTCATGTCGACGAGCACCACGAACAACCCCGACGTTGTCCGCCTCGAGCGGAACGTGTCGTGGGAAGCGTTCGAGGCGTTCCTGGTCGCACGTGGCGAGAAACCGCCTCGTGTCGCTTACCTGGAAGGAACGCTTGAAACCATGTCGCCGTCGACGAGCCACGAACATCTGCGCAAAGCACTCGCGATGGTCGTTGAAGAGTACATCGACGGGCTCGGCGCCCGCTGGACCGGCGTCGGGTCGTGGCTGATGAAGAACAAGAAGGCAAAAGTCGGCCTCGAGCCGGATGAGTGCTACGTGTTCGGCGACAAGAAGAAGAAGCGTCCCGATCTCGCCGTCGAAGTGATCTGGACCAGCGGAAGCGTCAAAAAGCTCGAGATCTACCGTCAGCTCGGAGTTCCAGAAGTTTGGTTCTGGAAGAAGCATCGCTTTTCGATCCACGTGCTTGGGCAGGACAAGCGCTACGGGCTGCGCGATCGCAGTGTCTGTCTGCCGGATTTTGACTTCGCGAGAGCGACAGAGATCATGAAGCTTCCGCTGCTGAGCGACGTGAAACGCGCGCTGCGCGAGCGCCGCTAGTTCGCTTTGAGAGCGGCGACGACCTTCTCGACAGCGTCCTTCGCGTCACCGAACAGCATCCTCGTGTTCGCTTTGTAGAACAGCGGATTGTCGATGCCCGCGTAGCCCGCACCGCGGCTGCGCTTGTTCACGATGACGAGCTTCGCCTTCCACACCTGGAGGACGGGCATGCCCGCGATCGGCGACGACGGATCGTCCTCGGCGGCGGGGTTCACGATGTCGTTCGCGCCGATGACCATCGCGACGTCCGTGGTCGGGAAGTCGTGGTTGATCTCGTCCATCTCCATCACGATGTCGTAGGGAACGTTCGCCTCGGCGAGGAGGACGTTCATGTGACCGGGGAGACGACCCGCGACGGGGTGGATCGCGAAGCGAACGTCGACGCCGCGGTTGCGGAGAACTTCGGTGAGCTCGCGGACGGCGTGCTGCGCGCGGCCGACGGCCATGCCGTAGCCCGGAACGATGATGACGGACTTCGCTTCTTTGAGCGTCTCGGCGAGCGTGGGCGCGTCGATGTCTTGCACGTCGCCGGCAGGCTGCGCGGCCTCGCCTTTGGGCTTGGGCGGAGGCGCTGCACCGAAGCCGCCGAAGATGACATTCCAGATGGAGCGGTTCATCGCGCGGCACATGATGTACGAAAGGATCGCGCCCGAGCTGCCGACGAGCGCGCCGGTGATGATCAGTAAATCATTGCCGAGCATGAAGCCGGCCGCCGACGCGGTCCATCCCGAGTACGAGTTCAGCATCGAGACGACGACGGGCATGTCCGCGCCACCGATGGCGGCGACGAGATGCACGCCGAGAACGCACGCGATGCCGGTACCGACCTGGAGGCCGAGTTGGTTGCCATCGCGGACGTAGAGCGCCGCGGAGCCGATGGAGCCGACGAGCAACAGGAGGTTCAGCAGGTGGCGCGCAGGCAGCAGCAACGGCTTGCCGGAGACAGAGCCACGCAGCTTCAGGAATGCGAGGACGGAGCCTGTCGTGGTGATCGCACCGATCCACACGTCGATGAAGATCTCGACGCGGTGGGCGAGCTCGGGCGGGCCCATGAACCCGCCTGTGGCCTCGTTGACCGAGCCATGCAGGTCGAGCGAGAAGCCGACGAGCACGGCCGCGAGACCGACAAAGCTGTGCAGCAGCGCGACGAGCTCGGGCATCTGCGTCATGCCAACGCGCGCGGCCATGACGGAACCGACGGCAGCGCCGGCGAGGACGGCGAGGAAGATCGACTCGTGGAACTTGCCGCCGAGGTGCGGATTGGTCGCGAGTGTCGCCGCGATCGCGATCAGCATGCCGATCACGCCGTAGAGATTTCCGCGGCGTGCGGTCTCCTGCGAGGACAGTCCGCGGAGCGACAGAATGAACAGGACGCCGGCGACGAGATACGCGGCGTTGATGAGCAGGGATGAGTTGAGGAAGCTCATGGCGTTACTTCCTGAACATCGCGAGCATGCGGCGAGTCACGAGGAACCCGCCGGCGATGTTGATGGTGGCAAACAGCGTCGCGACAACAGCGACGAGTTGCGAGGCCTGGAAGTTGGACGAGACGCGCGCTCCGAGGAGGCCGCCGATCACGATGATGCCGCTGATCGCGTTGGTCACGGACATCAGCGGCGTGTGCAGCGCGGGGGCGACGTTCCAGACGACCTGCATGCCGACGAAGATCGCCATCACGAACACCGTGAGGTGCTGCAGCAGCTCGACCTTCGCCATCGTCGCCGGGGTGGCATCGAGATCGCTGATGCCGTAGCGGAGGTAGACGAACGCGATCGCGGCGAGGATGCCGATCACCGACATCACCATGCCGACGGTCTTGGACGGCGGCTTCTGCGCCGGGCCGTGCGACTTGGGCGGCGGAGGATTGGTCGGCTTGCTCGACGCGGGCTTGGGCGCGTCCGCCGGCTTCTCGGCGGGCTTGGCCTCGGCGGGCTTGGGTGCGGGCGCTTCCTTTTTGGGAGGCGGCCAGCGCGTCTCGCCGTTCTCGAGCACGAGCGCGGGGCGGACCGCGTCGTTCTCGTGATCGACCTTGTAGCCCTTGGCTCCGCCCATCTCGTCGAGGAAGTGGAGGAGGTTCGTGCCGTACAGCTCCGACGCGACGGTCGGCATGCGGTTGGCGAGATCGGGGTAGCCGATGATCGAGACGCCGTTGTGAACGACGACCTCGCCGGGAACCGTCAGCTCGCAGTTACCGCCGCGCTCGGCCGCGAGATCGATGATGACCGAGCCGGGCTTCATCAGCTCGACCATGTCCTTGAACCACAGCTTCGGCGCCGGGCGACCGGGGATGAGCGCGGTCGTGATGACGATGTCGACTTCCTTGGCCTGCGCGCGGAACAGCGCGTACTCGGCCTCGAGGAACTCCTTGGACATCTCTTTGGCGTAGCCACCCGCACCGTCGCCCGACTCTTTGATCGTGACGGTGAGGAACTCGCCGCCGAGCGACTTCACTTGATCCTCGACGGCAGCGCGCACGTCGAACGCGCGAACGATCGCGCCGAGGCCGCGTGCAGCACCGAGCGCGGCGAGACCGGCGACACCCGCGCCGATAATGAGCACCTTGGCGGGCTTCACCTTACCGGCGGCGGTGATCTGGCCCGTGAAGAAGCTGCCGAACCGGTTCGCGCCTTCGATGACAGCGCGGTAGCCGGCGATGTTGCCCATCGACGAGAGCGCGTCCATCTTCTGCGCGCGGCTGATGCGCGGCACCTGATCCATCGCGAGGACGGTCGCCTTCTTGTCGGCGAGCGCCTTCACCAGCTCCGCGTTCTCGGCGGGCTGGATGTACGAGATGAGCGTGCCGCCCTCTTTGAGCTGCGCGACCTCGTCGATCGTCGGCGGGCGGAGCTTGAGGACGATGTCGCTGGTCCACGCGGCCGCGCGATCCACGAGCGTGCCGCCGGCCTCGGAGTACTGAGCGTCGGGATACGCAGCGTCTTCACCGGCGCCCTTCTCGACCTGCACGTCCCAGCCCGCTTTGACCCACTTCCCCACGACTTGCGGCGACGCAGCGACTCTTCGCTCGTCGGGTCGCGTCTCTCTGACGATGCCTAACTTCATAGGGAGCGGGCAGTGTACACACGCCTAGATGCAGCGGTACGGCACGCGCTTGGATTTCGAGGACAAACGCCTCGTGCGTGTCGTCGATCGAGATGGGCACACCCACGCGACGATCGCGTGGAAGAGCGACACCATTCGCCGTCTGACGGTGCCAGGCGCGATCGTCGACGGCGCAGTTATCGAAGACGCGCTGTTCGGTGCCGCCCACGCGATCTTCACAGAAGGTAACGAACCCGCCACGACGATGAGCGCGCTCGACTGGGTCACGCCTACGGAGATCCCCGCCATCGCCGCGCCCGGCCAGCTGCGCCACGGTGCAGGCGGCGCACTCATCAACGTCATCGCGCAGATCGCGCAGGCGGCGGGCGTGACACGGCTCCATTACGCGGGTCCGTACCCGTCCGACGCGCTGTACGACACGCTCCGCCGCTCGTTCCACACGGACGCGACGCAGGAGGAATTCACCGCGTCGTTCTTCGCGCGCGCCGCGAACCTGTCGCGCGACCCGCTGCCGTTCTCGTTCGTTCCCGACCCGCACGAGCGCATCCGGATCAACGGTGGTCACGTGGAGATGCGCGATGGCCTCGAGCGCGCGGTGATCGACGGCGTCGTGTTCTCGCGCGGCACCGACACCACGAAGCGCCTGCTCGCGAGCGTCGACGCGGAGTCGAACACGGAGGTCGTGCGCGCCGAGGTGTGGTTCGGCAACGTCTCGTATGCGCAGGTCGCGACGTTCGACACCAGTGGCGTGCTCGTCGATGGTCCGCACGCACCACCCGCCTACGAGAGCTCCGTCATCGGCAAGCGGTTCCCCAAGCAGCTCGTCGACGCGATCGCAGACCTGTGCGCACAGTGCGTTCCCGCTCCTCTCGCCCCCGCCGCGCGCGCGTTTGTCACGGCGCATCCCATCGTCTGGGCCGACCTGGGCCTTCACACGGCCGCGCGCACCCTCGACGAGATCCACGTCCATGCCGCGCTGTGGGACCACGTGCTGCCGCTCGGTTTGGAGCGCCTCGCCATGACCATCGTCGACGCGCTCGTGCCCGTGGTCACGCTGGGCGCAACTGCCATGCTGGCCGCTGCGCAACGCTGAGGTATGGTCTGAGCATGCGCAAGCTTCTCTTCGTCGCCTTGGTGGTCTCTGGGTCGGTCGCCGCGGCGGACGTCTCGATCGTCGACAACAACCAGACGGTCACGGTCGACTGCGCCAAGGATCCCAGCGTCAGCATCGCCGGGAACGGCGCGAAGGTTACGCTCACCGGAACGTGCAAGGCCGTCGTCCTCGCGGGCAACAAGGCGACCGTGACGGGCTCGGCCACGAGCGTCTCCATCGCCGGCAACGAGAACACCGGCACGTTCGACTCCGTCGACTCGCTCTCGATCACCGGCAACCAGAACACGGTGACGTACAAGAAGGCGTCGGATGCCAAGAAGAAGACCAAGGTCTCGAACCTCGGCACCAAGAACGCCGTCACCCAGGCGAAGTAATCGCTAGTGCTCGACCGTGGCAGCGCCGCCGCTCGCCGCGAACGCCGCTTGATCGATCTCGAAGCTCCACTTCCCGCGCTTCGTCGGTTCGTCGAGAGCGATCTTGAGCATCTCCAGATAGTCGAGCCGCGGCACTTCGTACGCGCCGAACCGCTCGAGGTGCTCGGTGTGCACCTGGCAGTCGATGAGCCCGATGTGCCACTCGTCGAGCTGCCGCACACACGCGGCGAACGCGATCTTCGACGCATCATCCGCGCGCGCGAACATCGACTCGCCAAAGAACGCCGCGCCGAGTGACACGCCGTAGAGGCCGCCGACGAGCTCGTCCCCGCGCCACGCCTCGATCGAATGTGCGAAGCCCTTCTCGTGGAGCTTGCCGTACGCCTCGACCATCTCGGGGATGAGCCACGTGCCCTGCTGACCGGGCCGCGGCACCGACGCGCAGCCCTTCAACACGTCCAGAAACGCCGTGTCCATCTTCAGCTCGTACGGCCGGCGCTTGATCGCCTTCTTGAGGCTCTTCTGGATGATCAGATCGCGCGTCGTCATCACCATGCGCGGATCCGGCGAGTGCCACAGGATCGGCAGGTTCTCCGCGTACCAGGGAAAGATCGCGCTCGTGTAGCCGAGGATCAGCCGCTCGGGCGACAAGTCGCCGCCGATCGCCAATAGCCCATCCTCGGCGAGGTGGACAGGCGGAAACACGAGCTTGTCGTCGAGCCGGAAGACCGGCATTCCGAAAGCATACCCGTAAACGGGTTGGCTAACGGCGGCGGCGACGAATCGCGAACAGTGCGAGCGGCGCGAACATCATCAGACCCGACGCGTTGCCTCCGGCGCTGCAGCCGCCCGTGGTGAGCGGCGACTCGGCATCGGACTTTCCATCGCCCGGCGCCGGGGTGCCGTCGTCGTGCTGGTCGCCGTTCTCCGACGAAGTGCCGTCATCACCGTTCGGCGTGACCGTGACGGCGACGTCGATCGTGCCGAAGTTGTCGCTGCCATTCATCAGCTTGAACTGCGAGAACAGCGGCGTTTCCTCGGTCACGTCGGGTGAGATGACGTCGATGTCGATCGTGCCCAGCTGACCGGCGCGGATGAGCGAACCAACCGTGCCGACCTGCGTCGACGACGTCCAGCTGTCCGGATCGTAGAGGTCGCTCGGCTGACCGTCGACGGTCACGATCTTCGTCGCGGCGGGGATGTCGACCGTGCCGACGTTCATCAGCGTGATCGAGAACGCGGCATGCGCGTCGGGCGCCATCTTGTCGGGGCCGTCGACGGACACGATGTTTGCGCCGAGGACGCGCGGCGGGTTCGTCGGATCGGTCGGCTGCGTCGGGTCCGTCGGGTCCGTCGGGTCCGTCGGATCGGTCGGGTTCGTCGGATCGGAAGCGGCCGGACCCAGCGCGAACCCTGTCGCCGGCGCGAGCTTGAGGCGGGCCTCGGTCATCGGGCCGTAGTCACCGTCCTCGGAGATCGTGTCGTTCGGGTTGTTGCGGTTCCACAGCTCCTGGAACGCGAGGACGTCCTTGCCGCGGATATCGGGCGAGGACAGGTAGTCAAAGTGAACCGGATCGCCGGAGACGTCGTGCGCCCAGCCCTTGTTCGTCATCGCCGTGACGCGACCCGAGTAGTTCTGGACGTCCAGCGCGCGACCGCTCTGATGGTTCGAGTTGCCCGGCGTCGCGGCGGCGGTGATTCCGCACCGGCCGGCCTGGTACCACTTGTAGAGCAAGTACTGCTGCGCGACAGTGCGGAAGCCGCTGTTGACCTGGATCGTCGAGCCGGCCGTGACCTGCATCAGCGCGGTCTTCGCGTTCGCGCTCATGTACGGCAGCACGGCGTTGCTGGTGAACGTCAGGTTGCCGCCCGCTTCGAACTTCACGAGGCTGTTCGGCGTATCGATCGCGACCTGATCCGCGATCTGCTTGGAGAGACCGATGACGACCGACGTCGAGCAGGTGCTCGAGACATAGCCGCTGACCGTGACGTCCGACGAGACCTCGCTCAGGTTCGGATCGCTCGCCATCTCTGCACAACCGGCCAGGAGAGAACCGAGAATCATGAGTCCGCGGAGCGAGGTCATTCGGCTCCAGCTATGAGCAACGGATGGGCCGTGTTCATTCGCCGGATCCCGCCTACATCGCGCGATGGAATCTCGAGCGCGAACAATCACCTACGCGCGCCGGCGAAATCGCTCGACGCACTGCACTGGGACTCGAGCTGCAACCGAGGAGAGGCAGTGCAATCGCCGAGGAGGAATCGATGCGCAACTTGCGCAGCGAACCGGCAACTCGACTAGTCAGTCAACCCGGGCCACGGCGCCGGGAGACGCAACGTGGTCGAGCGCGTGGAGCAGCATCTGGAGCGAGTCCGTCGTGCGGAGGCCAACGCGCGTCTGACCCGCGTCGCTCAGCCAGTAGATCTTGCGGTCCCACGGGTACTCGGACGTGCGGGCGACGACAGCCACCTTGGTGGCGCCGGATTTCTTCGCGTCCTCGAGGATGCCCTTCACCTGACCGAGCGTGATCTCGGGGCGGAGGTGGAGCGTGATCGTGTCGCTGTCGGCGCGCAGCTCGCGAAGAGCCGCGACGCGTGCATCGCCGAGATACTGGTGGCCGTTGATCTCGACCTCGCCGATCGCGTTGATCTCGGCCTCGCGCCACAGCGTCGTCGGATCGGTCATCGCAGCGCTGTCCTCGGCCGCGGAACCCGCGACGGGCCAGTTATCGGGACGACCGCGGCGCTCGACGTCGTGAATCGCTGCGTGTGAAACGCGATCGAGCTCTTCCCAGCCGCGCACCGCATCGTGCCAGCCGGCCTCGGTCGCGCACGACTGACACTCGGCGACGGCATTGCGCACGCGCTCCATCGCGCGACGATTGGCGAGCGCGGCGACGATCGCGCCCTGCTGCTCGGGAACGACTTCCTTGCACTCGCTCGCGAGCACGCCACCGCACAGGCGGCGCAGATACTCGCGCGCGTCTTCATCCGCGAGCGGCTGGAGCAGCGCTTCGCCGGGATCGGGGTTGGACAGAACTTCGTCCGCCGCGAGCGGCTTCTGCAGCAGCGTCGGCCAGACATCGAGCGCGAGCGCTTCGACCTGCTCGGGCATCGTGTTCGTCTTCACGGCATCGACCGGCGTCAGTGCGAGCGTGATGAGGCGCAGCTCGGCCTGCTCCGCGACCGTGTGGTCCATGCCGGCGCGGAGGCGCTTGAGCTCGATCGAGAGCGCCTTGAACGCGGCGGGCGTCTTCTTGGCGGCGACGTACTTGTCGACGGCCGTCTGCAGCTCGCGCTCGTTGTAATCGGACTCCGACCCCGAGGACGGCTTGACCTCGATGGCGGGCTCACCGCAGGCGGCGAGAAGGGCGAGTAGGGGGAGCAGGCGGCGCATTGGTGTCTCTCGAGCAAAAGGCGACCGGCTGGTCGCACCCGCTCTCGCGGGATGTACGAACCATTCAGCAAGCCGGATGCCGTGCGACCGGCACGATCGGTCAGGGTCGTTTGGCGCGGTGCACCGCGGCCGCGAGCTCGTCGGCAGAAACGCCTGGACCGAGCGCAACGATGCGACCTTCTTGGAAATTTGGCGGATCGACCGGCTCGCTCGAGACGCGGAGGCCGACGCGATGAACGGCGGTCCAGCGTGCGGTCGTCGCACCCGCGGACTCGTCCACGGCGAGGAGAATCCCTTTGATCCGGACATAATTGTCCGGCAATTCGGTTAGTTGGTCGCTCAGCTCCTCGAGATCCACGTCGTCGGAGACGCCGATCCATACACTGTCGATTCCATGATCACCGTGTTCGGTATGGCGACAGGTTTCGTCGTGTACGTGTGGCGTCGGCGCCTCGATCTCGAGCTTCCTGACTGGTGCGCTAGCCACAACACTCGGGTCACGCAGCGCTTCTTCTAGCCACTGCGCGTGCTCGTCGGTGGTCCCTGTCCTGACGAGCGCTTTTGGAGCGAGGTCGCGGGCAGCGCCGATAACCTCGGCCGTAGCAGCCTCACCGGCGAGCTCCGCCTTCGTCACGAACAGGACATCCGCGTACGCGACCTGCGCATCGACGGCATCGGAGACATCGCGCGAGGCCACGAACGACGTCGCGTCGACGAGCGTCACGACCGCCGCGAGACGGATCGCGCTCGCGACAGGTTCTCGACGCGCGGCCCACGCGATGGGCAGAGGTTCTGCCACGCCGGTCGTCTCCAGGACGATCGCTTCCATGCCCGGGTTGCTCGCGACGAGCTCCAGTAACGTTTTGTCGAGATCGTCGCTCAGCACGCAGCACACGCAGCCGCCGGGCAGCTCGACCTGCCGAACGGGCGATTCGTCGCCTTGACCACCGAGTAGCGCGCCATCGATGCCGACCGCGCCGAGCTCGTTGACGACGATGCCGAGCTTGGTCGTCTCCATGCGCTCGGCGCGCCGCTTGAGGATGCGGTTCACGAGCGTCGTCTTTCCCGCACCGAGAAAGCCCGTGACAATGATGAGAGGCACCCTCACGGGCGCACCTTACTACGCAGTCTCGACGACGACGACCTTGCGCTTACCTGCTCCAGTGAGGGGGATGTCCTCGACATGCTCGATCGCGAACGGCGCTCCGGGCAGGTACTTCTCCGCGAACGCGTGGATCATCGCGACCTGATCCTCGGGCACGCGCGCCTGCGTCGGCACGACCTTCATGACGACGCTACCGTCGACGCGCTGGACGATCTGGAACTTGCGCGCGATGTCCTGGAGCGCTCCGAACAGCACGTTGAACACGAGACCCGACACGGCCGCGCCCCTCCCGTCGCGCAGCGTTTCTGTAACGCGACCTTCGATGGGCCCGAGCTTGCCGAGGCCGCGACCGCACGCGCACGGCGTCTGCTCCTGCGCGACGGCCGCATCACCGTTGAGGTACCGGATCATCGGGCAGGCCAGGTTGTGCAGGTCCGTGATCGCGACCTCGCCGACCTCGCCCGGGCGCGCCGTGCGATACGAACCGTCGCCCTCGCGCACGAGGAGCTCGACGATGAGGTTCTCCATCGACGTGTGCATGCCGTCGTGGGCTTCGCACTCCGATCCGATCAGCATCACCTCGCGACAGCCGTACGTCTCGAAGGCGGGACCGAACGCACGCTCCATCTGCTCTCGCTCTGCGGGCCACAAGCGCTCTGCACCGACGAGCGTCGGGATGTCGTCCCAGTCGCGCACGTTCTTCGCGTTGATGAATCGCGCGAGCGCTGCAGCACCGGCCGCGTACGCGACGATGACCGACGGCTTCTTGCGGCGGATCGTATCGACGACGTTCATCAGCGCTGCATCACCGCGCGGCGTGCAGTCCATGTAGATGTCGCGCTTGAGCGCGTGATCGATGGCGACCTTCGCGCGCGTGATCCTCGACGAGCTCGGCGGCGTGTGCCCCCAGTAGTGGAGCGCGCGCATGCCGATGCGATAACCGCCCCAGCCGTAGCCGCGCCAGCGCGTGGCATCTCGCCAGTGGCGTGACTCGGCGTTGTAGCGCACGACGATCGGCTGCCCGGTGGAGCCCGAGGTCTGCTTGCGAATCACCCAGCGCGGCGGAGCATCCGTGGTGCGCGCTTCGAACGTGCGGCGCGTCGTATCGCGATCGAGCACGGGCAGCTTCGTGATGTCGTCGGCTGACTCGATCTCGAACGGCTTCACCCCACTCGCATCCATCACCTCGCGGTAGTACGCGGTGTGGGCGTAGGCGTGCCGCACGAGGCGCCGCAGGAAGCCGGCTTGGAGATCCTGGAGGCGCGTGTGGGACCACCACTGCGTCTCGTGGAGATACTCCGTGAGCGGCACCGTCGGCCGCCCGCGGGCAGCTTCGAACGCAGGGAACAAAACGTTGGAGAGAAGCGGGCCGTACCAATCCAGCACGAGACTTGCTGTCTGCACCCCGCGTGCTCGGTCGTCTGAAGAAGAAAAACCTTCATTATTGGGTACGTGACTACGCGAGGCACCTCTGGCGCCGTGCGCGGACGCCACGATCGCGCGGCCCGCGACACATTTTGTTCGCACTTTGCGACCACTACGAGCCGCTGTGGGGCAAGGCGTCCGACGACGTCGGGATCGCGCGGGTCGACGAGTGGGCGGCCCGTTACCCCGCGCTCGGCCGGTTCCGCGACAGCGATGGACGCCCGCCGCGCCACGGCTTCTTCTTTCCCGGCGAGGAGTACCGCCCTCACTTTCTCGACCAGCTCGCGAGGCTCGCAAAGGCAGGCTTCGGTGAGGTCGAAGTGCACCTGCACCACGATGGCGACACGGCGGAGACACTCAAGCCGCAGCTCACGGATGCGCTGAAGACGTTCGCCGAGCACGGGCACATCTCGCGCGACGCGCAGGGGAACTATCAGTGGGCATTCATCCACGGCAACTGGTGCCTCGCGAACAGCCGGCCCGACGGCAAGTGGTGCGGTGTCGATGACGAGCTCCCGCTGCTGCACGGACTCGGCTGCTACGCAGACCTCACGTTTCCGTCGGCGCCCGATCCGTGTCAGCCCGACAAGGTGAATCAGATCTACTGGCCGACCGGTGATCTCGCGCAGCGCCGCAGCTACGAGAACGGCGAGCGAGCGCGTGTCGGAGCCGCGCATGACGATCGCTTGCTGATGATCACCGGTCCGCTCTCGCTCGCGCGCAAAGGCCGCGGGATGCGCATCGAGAACGGCGCGCTCACCGGCGACGATCCGCCGACCGCCTCGCGCGTCCAGAGCTGGCTCGATCAGAACATCCACATCGAGGGCCGGCCGGAGTGGGTGTTCGTCAAGGTCCACACGCACGGCGCGCTCGAGAGGACGGCGGCCTCGTTGCTCGGCGACGGTGGCGCAGAGCTCCACACCGCGCTCGCCGAGACGATGAAGCGCGGCGATCAGCTGCACTACGTCACCGCGCGCGAGATGTACAACGTCGCGCGCGCGGCGATGGACGGCCATTCCGGCAACCCGAACGCGTACTTCGACTACCGCGTCGCGCCGCCTCCGGTTGCTGCGGCATAAGTTCCGCGCCGGGTGTTATCCTCGGGGCGTGCGTCGAGGATTCCGCCGCGCGTTGGGATTGGCGACGCTGGGAGGCGCGAGCCTCGCGGTGGCGATCGCGGCGTGCAGCTTCGAAGCGGACAACCATCCGGCCGACGCGATCGACGCGGGCACCGTGTTCGATGCCGCCGCTGACGCCAACATCCCGCCGCCCGAGCCCTGTCAGGTCGTCCCGTCTGCGACGTGCGTGGGCAACGGCGAACGTCTGCGCGCGTGCAAGACGATGGGGCAGCTCCCCGAGGAGACGGTCTGCGACTTCGGTTGCATCGACACACCGACGGCGCATTGCCAGCTGATCAAACCATCGGGCGGCGCGGTGACCGCGACGGATCTCGATCCGAACGGCCCGCTGGCCGCGATGCTCGCCGAGAAGACGTTCGCCGCGACCGGCGCCACGATCTCGTTCAACACCGAGACGGGCGAGATCAAGAACGGCAACTCTACGCTGCGCGCGGCTGGTCCGGGCATCGTCTCCGGCATCGACTTCCAGGTGCGCGGCGCCGTCGGCATGTTCCGCTTCAAGAAGCTCACGCTCGAGGGCACGCCGTTGCGCGGCGTCGGTGCGAACGCGCTCGCGATGGTTTCGCTGACGACGATCGACATGGACTCGCTCGCCGATCTCAGCCTCGAGGGCGACTGCTCGGGCGCGAGCGCGGGTCCCGGCGGCGGGATCGGCGGGGCTGCTCAGCAGGCGGGGCAAGGTTCGGGAGCCGGCCTCGGGGGCGCGGCGAACGCAGGCACCTGTTCCGGCGGTGGAGGCGGCGGCTACGGCGAGATCGGCGGCAATGGCGGGCGCAACGCCAACTCCGGCGGGCCGGTATCGGGCGCAGCGACGATCCCCGCGCTGGTCGGCGGGGCGGGCGGCGGCGGTGGTGGCGGCACCACGGGCGGCCCGGGTGGCGGTGGTGGCGGCGCGCTGCAGATGGTCGCGAACGACCGCATCCACCTCGCCGGAAACTTCTTCTCCGTCTCGATCAACGCCGGGGGCTGCGGCGGTAACGCTGGCCCGGCGAACAACTGCGCCGGTGGTGGCGGCGCCGGCGGAACGGTCCTCCTCGAGGCCTCGCGCGTGGATCTCGAAAACAGCTTCATCGTCGCGAACGGCGGCGGTGGCGGCGGTGCATCCGGGGGCGGCAACGGCGGCGATGGCGATACGAACCAGCGCGCGCGCGGCGGCAACGGCGGCGACCCGACGTTCAACAGCGGCGACCGCGGCGGGGCGGGTGGAGATGGCGGCCGCGGCGACCCGTTCTCCACCAACGACACCGCCGGCGACGGTGCGGAACAGGACAGCCGGGGCGGCGGCGGAGGCGGCGGCGCGGGCCGGATCCGCCTGAACACCAAATCCGGCGCCGCGGGCCAGAACAATTCGACCCTGTCCCCGGGCCCCGCGGAGAGCAACGCGACAACCATCGGGACCGTCAATCTTCAGTAAATCTGTAAGGACTCATCCAGGGGCGTGTCGGTGCGTGTGGTGATCGAGGCAGATCGCCGCATCCGATCCCAAATCCGGGAAATTCCTCGGGCATAATAGGAAGCGTGACCATTCCTGCGGGGACGTTGGTCCCGCGCGATGCCAGGGATTTCGGCAGCTATCAGCTGATCGCGAAGATCGCGACCGGCGGGATGGCTGAGATCTTTTTGGCGCGGCTTAACAACCGCGAAGGGATGTCATCGGAGGACTTCCTCGTCCTCAAGCGAATCCTCCCGCACCTCGCGGAGGACGAGCACTTCGTCACGATGTTCCGCGATGAAGCGGAGCTCGCGAGTCACCTCACGCACAAGAACGTGTGCCACGTGCACGCGTACGGCGAGTTCGCGAACACCTGGTTCATCGCCATGGAGTATCTCCACGGCGTCCCGCTCTCGCGGATGATGACCCGCCTCTCCAAGGCCGGGAAGATGCTCGACATCCGCATGGTCGCGGGCATCGTTGTCCAGGCCTGCGAAGGCCTCCACGCGGCCCACGAAGCGAAGGGCCCCGATGGCCAGCTGATGGGCGTCGTCCATCGCGACGTCTCGCCGCCGAACATCATGGTCTGCGACGACGGCCTCGTGAAGGTCCTCGACTTCGGTATCGCCAAGGCGCGCGGCGCCAACTCGCGCACGCGGACTGGCACTGTCAAAGGCAAGAACGCGTACATGAGCCCCGAGCAGATCCTCGGCAAGCCGCTCGATCGCCGCAGCGACGTGTTCGCGCTCGCGATCGTCATGTACGAGATGCTCGCGATCAAACGCCTGTTCCATCGCGACTCGGACTTCCTCACGTTCAAGGCGATCACCGAGGAGCCCATCCCCGACATTCGCGAGCGCCGCCCCGACATTCCGCCGGGCATGCGCGCCGCCCTGATCCAGGCGATGGCTCGCGATCCGAACGGCCGCTTCGACAGCGCGCAGGCGTTCGGCAATGCGATCCGTCAGTCCGTCGCCACGCTCGGAGGCGTTGCCACGCCCGAAGAGCTGTCCAAGATGCTGACCGGCGACTTCGCCGACGAGATGGCCTCGCGCGACGAGATCCTCGCCGCCGCGAAAGAACCCGCCCCGGTCTCCGTCCCGCCGCGCTCGGGGCCTGCGATGCACATCGTCGCGACCCCGCCTCCGCTACCACCCGCCGCGCGCAGCGGTGAGTTCTCCGGCCGCGCCAAGCTCGCGACCACTCAGCCGACCTCCCCGCCCGTGGCGTCGATGATCGTCCAGCAGCCCGGCTCGACGACGAATCCGTTCGAGCTGCAAGCGCCCCCGTTACCGCCACTCCCCGAGGGCGTCATCGATCTCTCCGCCGCGGTCGACGAAGACTCGTGGATGGCAAACCCGGACACGAACCTCCTGCGCTCCACGCGCTGGAAGTCGATCGTCTCCGTGTTCGTCGTGCTCGGCCTCGCCGCGATCGTCGTCGTCGTCGTCCTCCTCATCACGCGTAGCCCCTCCACGCCCGAGCACGAGGGCAGCGATGTGCATTCAGCGACGCCCGAGCACCCCGACGCCGCGGTCTCCGCCACCACCGACGCGGGCAACGGCATGTCCAAAGAGGACATCAAGGCGATCTCGCGCTTCGGCTACTTCTCGCTCAAGTCGAACGCCAAGGCGACCATCTACATCGATAGCGGCGATGGCTTCAAATACATCGGCGAGACGCCGCTCGAGCGCACGCCGCTTCCGCCCGGCCCCAAGAAGATCAAAGCGGTCGGCCCCAAGAACAAGACCAAGCTGTTCACGACGACCATCCTCGGCGGTCAGGATACCGACGAGGGCACGATCAGCTGGTAGTCGCCTCGAACAGCGCCGGGAACACGCGCGCGATCTTCCCCATGAGGTAGTCGCCCCACGTTCCGTCGAACGCGTGGACGCTCGCTTTGTCCCACCGCGCCACGGCGTCGCTGTGTTGCTCGGGCTCGGGCGCACCGGGCACACGCGTCACGCGAGCGTCCCACGACGGATCGAAGAACAGCGGGAACGAATACCGCTCGCGGCCCGACACGTTTCGCACGCGATGCGGCGTCGAGCGATACACGCCGCCCGTCATGCGATCGAGCATGTCGCCGATGTTGCACACGATCGCGCCGCGCTCCGGCGGAATCGCGATCCACTCGCCGCGCGACTTCACCTCGAGGCCGCCGACCTGATCCTGGAGCAGCAGCGTGAGGATGCCGTAGTCGGTGTGCTCGCCGACGCCCCACGCATCACCGCTCGTCGGCGGATAGTGAAAGATCCGGAACAGCAGCGTCGGATCCTGCATGCACGTCGTCGCGAAGTAATCAGCTTGCAGACCGAGCGCGCGCGCGATCGCGGTCATCACCAAGGCCGCGACCTCGGCCGTCGCAGCGATCCACGCGAGCACCGTCGCCTCCATCTCGCGCGACGGCCACAGGTTCGGGCCATGTAACGGCACGCCCGCGACGACGCGCGGATCTTCTGCCGGTAGCTCGCGGCCGAAATAGACGCCCTCTTTCTGATCGGGCTGGCCCGACGTGAGCTCGCCCCCGACGGGAAAGAAGCCGCGCCACCGGCGGCCCGCGCGCGCCATCGCGATCTCCAGCTTCGTCGCCTCGGGCAGCGCGAAGAACTCTCTCGACACGCGCTCGA
Source organism: Kofleriaceae bacterium (assembly GCA_036499725.1). Classification (GTDB taxonomy): domain Bacteria; phylum Myxococcota_A; class Polyangia; order Haliangiales; family Haliangiaceae; genus JABFXX01. The sequence continues at coordinate 95,594 of DASYDE010000002.1, read as the reverse complement.
GCTCGTCGGAGAGCGCGAGCGGAATGCCGTGGCCGGTGATCGCGAAGAAGCCGTTGTCGCGACACGCGCGATCGATCGCGTGCGCCACCGCGTCGCCAGGATCGCCGGCACGCAGCAAAGAGACATCGATGGTCGCGACCACGCCCCTGCTTACTACGGCCGCGACACGATGTGCGCGGCGCGCTGCTCAGGGACAGTCACCCACGCAGCTTTCATTCGGGTCGCACACGAGATCACCGCAACGGGCGCGCAAACGGTACCCGTGCGACAGACGGTGCCATCAGCACAGTCCGATGTTCGGCTACGAAGGCACCCGACCGCTCCCAGAACCAGTATTCCGACCGCGAGTCGCACGCGAGCATGTTGCCACATCGGCGGTTGGTGCAGACCGAGCGCACCGCGCGAGACGGGGAGGAAGAACGAGGTGGTGATGAAAGAGCCGCCGCAGACTCGATGAAGGGATAACGTCTCGTCGGCTCAGATGAACGTCGGACTCGGATTTGCGGCGGGCGCGCTCACGGGAGCGATCAGCGGAATGCCGCTCGGCGTCGTGAATGTCGCGATCGTCGACGCTGCGCTCGCGCAAGAGAACCGTTACGCGCTCGGTCTTGGCATCGGCGGCGCGCTCGCGGATACGGTGCACGCATCGCTCGCGTTCCTCGGTCTCGCGACGCTGATCACCAAGCGGCCGGAGCTGGAGCGCATCCTCGCGCTCGTCGCGGGTGCCGTGATCCTCGTGTTCGCGATCCTGTCGTGGCGACGCCATCGCGAGCGGTCGACGAAGACGTACGAGCATCCGACGGTGCTGCGCGGCCTCGCGAGCGGCATCTCGATCACGCTGCCGAATCCGGCGGCCCTCGCGGCGTGGGTCGCCGTGGCGTCAGCGGTCCCGGCGGGCTCGACGGACACGGCGATCGCAGCAGCGGTGGGGGCGGGCATCGGGTCGGTCGCGTGGTTCATCCTCCTCGGCAACCTCGTCGGACGGTTGTCGCCGCACAACCGCTTCATCGAATGGCTGCCGAAGATCGCGATCGTCGTGTTCGTCGCGATCGCGGTCTACGGGATCGTCCGCGCGTTTAGCTGAGCGGCGCGGGACGGATCGACGTGATGTGCAGCGACGATTCGAGCGACGTCACGATTTGCACGCGATCACCTTCGTGAAAGCGCGGCAGGAGCTCGGACGGACCTTGGAACAGGACGTCGGCGAGGTTCACCACGTCGAGGTCCTCGCCTTCCTCGTCGGTGGCACGCTCGATGTCGAGCGAGATCTTTACGACCTGGCGGCTCGTGAGGTGCGCGAACTTCGCCGTCATCGTGTGCAGCTCGATGCTGCGGATGGTCCCGACCACCCGCATGCCGTCATCGCTGCCCATGCTAGCAGCGTAACATGGGGCTAGTGGCGGGTCGGACGCTGGGGCACGCCATTGACGGCGAGGCCGTTCATCGCGCGCGCTGCGTACATCACGGGTTCGTCACCTTCGCAGACAACATCGTGTTCCGAATCGAGAGTCTTGGTGATCTCGTCGCCGGGTCCGTAGATCTTCCCCGTCGCGCGATCGCGCAGGCGACCTGCGAGAATGAGCGACACTTCCTCACCCAGGTGCGAGTGCATGGGAAACGCACAGCCCGGGTTGATGAGGACATAGCCGCAGTCGGCGCCCGCGTAGGCCGGACCGCCATCGAAGTGGACGAGCAGCACGCCGATGTCCATGCCGGCGATCGCGGGTTCCCACGACGACGGGCGATCGATGAGCGAGAGCAACTCCCGCGCGCGATCGACGGAGACGTCGAACAATGACGCCATGCGTGACGAATACTTCTCGTAGGCACCGAGGCCGACGGACGCCATGAGGCGCGTCTTCACATAGGGATCGGGAGCGGCGACCGCGACGAGGTCGTGCGTGGACTCCTGGTAGGCGAGCAGCTCGGCAGCCAGCGAGGGATCCTTGGCAACGGCCGCTTCGACGAGCTTGGCTTCGTCCGCGTCGAGAACGCCGAGCGCGTAGAGCGGGAGCAATTCGCGGAGGTCGCTCATGACACCTCCGACGGCTTCATCTGGGAACGCAATCGGTCCAGACCGGCGGCGATACGCGACTTCACGGTTCCTACGGGAATCGCGACGCGCTCTGCGATTTCGGAACATGACAGCCCCTCGAAGTAGGCGAGCTCGAGGACCTTGCGCTGTTCAGGGCCCAGAGCGAGCAGAGCCGTGCGAACGGCGCTGTGGTCGGGGCTGATGACAGGCGAATCGTCGACCATCGTCTCCAGACCCGCATCTCCGGCATTGCGGGAGACGCGGGCAGACTTCTTGAGGTCGAGGGCTCGAGAACGCATGCGGATGGCAAGCCAGGTACGAACCCGTCCGCGCTTTGGATCGAAGTCCTTTGCGGATCTCCAGGCCTCCAGGAAGACGTCGTGTAGGAGATCCTCCGCATCCCTGCGCTCGCGGACGATGCGGATGGCGAGACCCAGCAAAATCCCGCTGTGGCGGTCGTAGAGCTCCGAGAGGGCCTTCTGATCTCCGGCCGCCATACGCGCGACGAGCGCAGCGTCGAGCTCGGCGTCATCGGCAGGGACGGCCACGACGGCAAGGTACCACAACAGCTCATAAAGCACGCCACGACGGGGATCCGCGGGGGGAAGGGCGTGCTACTCAGCGCGTTGGTGTTGGCAGAGCTTCGTGACGCGATCCGCGCAGATGCGACCGAGCGTACGTGGTCGCAGGGTGTGACCCTTGCGCGCGACGGGCGTGTTTCGGGACGCGGCGAGCGCGGGACCGAGCTGGAGCTGGAGGTCCGCGTGCCGGGCCGCCCCACCCCGTTCGAGGTCCTGCTCAACCCCGAGCATGGCGAGTGGGAGTGCAACTGCACGAGCAAAGAGCCGGTGTGCTCGCACGTCGTGGCGGCGGTGATCGCGGCCGAGCACGCGACGGGCGCGCTGCCGGTGTCGACGGTCGCGAGCGTTCCGCTGCGCTATCTGCTGAGCGCCAAGGACGGCGGCATCGTGGTCGATCGCGTCCTCGTGCGCGGGGACAAAGAAGAGCCGATGAAGGAGTCGCTCATGTCGCTCGTCGGCACGGGCAAGGCGGGCCACATCGCGACGATCCAGGCCGACCTCACGGCGGATCCGATCCTGATGGCGCGCAAAGGACCGATCACGGGCGAGCGCCTGGAGCGCCTGCTCGGCGTGCTCGCAGATGCGCGCGACATCCGCTGGAAGGATCGCCAGGTCACGACGAGCGCGGACCCCGTGATGCCACGCGCGATCGTCGAGGACGCGCCCAAGGGCGTGAAGATCAAGCTCGTCGCGGATCGCGATGTCGCCGAGGTCGTCGCGCTCGGTGTCGTGCGCACGACCGACGACGTGTTGCGCCCGATCGGCGCCCAGGACCTCACCGGATCCCGCATGGAGAGAGTGCCGATGCAGTTCGACGTGGGGCGCAACGCGTTTCCCGAGCTGATCAGCAAGACGCTCCCCGGGCTCGCGGCCCGCATCGACGTCGACGTGCGCAGCAAGTCGCTGCCGCAGCTCGGCAACCGCGAGACGCCGCGCATGGCGTTCGAGGTGGAGCAGCAAGGCGATCGCCTGCTCGTGTTCCCGACGCTCGTCTATGGCGATCCGGCGCGGTCGCGCGTCGATGGCATGGCGCTCGTCCACCTCAACGGCGCGATGCCCGTGCGCGATCACGACGCCGAGCGCCGCCTCGTGCACCGCCTCCGCGACGAGCTGAACCTCGTGCCCGGTCGCCGCGTCGAGCTCTCGGGCCGCGAAGCGTTCGCGATGCACGAGAAGCTGGGCGCGTGGTTCCGCAGCGATGCGCGAGCCGCGAATTCGACGCGTGCGATCACGCTCGAGGCCGCGATCAAGATCGACGGCGACAAGTTCGACGTGACGCTCGGCTCCGACGGCAGAACCGCCTCCGTCGCGGCAGCGTTGCGCGCGTGGCAAGCCGGCATCGATCTCGTGCCGATCGAAGGTGGCGGCTGGGGTCGCGTGCCGATGAGCTGGTTCGACGAGCACGGCGATCGCGTCGCGGATCTCCTCGCCTCGCGCGGTGACGATCACCGAGTCCCGATGTACGCGCTGCCGGATCTCGCCAAGCTCGCTGCCGAGCTCGACGAGCCGCCGCCGCCCGAGCTGGGCAAGCTCAAGCCGCTGCTCGACGGCTTCTCTGGCATCCCGCACGTCACGCTGCCCAAAGGCTTCGAAGGCGAGCTGCGCCCCTACCAGCAGTCCGGCGTCGACTGGCTCGCGTTCTGTCGCGGCGCCGGCCTCGGCTGCGTTCTCGCCGACGACATGGGTCTCGGTAAGACGATCCAGGCGCTCGCCGCACTGCCCAACCACGGCCAGGGCCGCACGCTCGTCGTGTCGCCGACGTCGGTGCTCTTCAACTGGCTCGTCGAGACCAAGAAGTTCCGCCCCGACCTCACCGTCGCGACGTATCACGGTGCTCGTCGCGCGCTCGACACGACCGCGGACGTTGTCCTCACGTCGTATCCGATCCTGCGCAACGACTCCGACGTGCTCGCGCCGATCCAGTGGGACGCCGTCATCCTCGACGAGTCGCAGACGATCAAGAACCCCGACTCGCAGGTCGCGCGCGCCGCGTATCGCTTGAAGGCCTCGTGGCGCGTCACGCTCTCCGGTACACCGATCGAGAACCGCCTCGACGAGCTCTGGTCGCAGCTCCACTTCACCAACCCCGGCCTCCTCGGTGGACGCACGGACTTCGCCGATCGCTGGGCCGCTCCCATCGTCGCCGGAGATCCGGGTGCCGCCGCGCGCCTCCGCGATCGCATTCGCCCGTTCGTCCTGCGCCGCATGAAGACCGAGGTCGCGCGCGAGCTACCTGCCCGCACCGACGCGGTCATGTACGTGGAGCTCGATGAGAACGAGCGCGTGACTTACGACGCGATCCGCGCGGCCACGCAGCGCGAGATCGTCGCGATGCTCGAGCAGGGCAAGGGCATCATGGCCGCGCTCGAAGCACTGCTCCGCCTGCGCCAGGCCGCGTGCCATCAGGCCCTGTTGCCGCAGATGATCCGCGGCAAGGGCGAAGTGCCGCAGAACTCGACGAAGCTCACGCGCCTGCTCGAAGCGCTCGACGACGCTGTTGCCGATGGCCACCGCGCGCTCGTGTTCTCACAGTGGACATCGCTGCTCGATCTGATCGAGCCGCACCTCACCGCGCACGACATCAAGTTCACGCGCCTCGACGGCACGACGACGGATCGCGGCGGCGTCGTCAACGAGTTCCAAGCGGAGAACGGACCGCCCGTCATGCTGCTCTCGCTCAAGGCGGGCGGTACCGGTCTCAACCTCACCGCCGCCGATCACGTGTTTCTCGTCGACCCGTGGTGGAACCCCGCCGTCGAAGATCAGGCCGCTGACCGCGCTCACCGTATCGGCCAGGACAAGCCCGTGATGGTCTACCGCATGGTCGCGCGCGACACGGTCGAGGAGCGCATCCTCGAGCTACAACATCGCAAGCGTGCTCTCGCGGACGCGGCTCTCTCGGAGGCGGGCGGCGCAGCGGCGATCACGCGCGACGATCTGCTCGCCCTGCTCTCTTAGCGCTCGGCGACAGCGAGGCCATCGGCCTTCAGCGTGTCGACGAATTCATCGACCGTACGCGACGCTTCTAGCACCTGGTTGAAGCGATGCTCGTGGTCGGGCGAATGCGATGTCGCCGACATGAATGCGCACTGCCGGGCGGGCTGGCCCGCTGGTAGATGCGCCGTCGAGACGATCGCGCCCGGCGCTGACGACACCGTGAGCACGCGTCTCTCACCGTCGTACACGTCCCAATGACGATCCGACATCTCAGGCGACGATGGTGTCACCGCGGCGATCGCGCGGCGATTCGTAGAGCTCGACCAACAATTCGTACATGCCAGGATCGGTCGCGCGCAGCGCGTCGCGCCCGTTGCGGTTGTTGCTCATCTGATTGCGACCGAAGAACGTGTTGGTCGCCTGCGCGAAGTACTCGTCCTCGTTCGACGAGGCGTATTGATCGGTCCAGGTGCCGGCCGCGTCTCCACGGTCGCGACTCTGATGTTCGCGGTAGAGCGCTTGCACGCGAGTGCGCTGCGAGCGCGTGAGCGCCATATCGTTGAGCACGTGCGCGAGCTCGTGCATCGCGACGGAGTAGGTCGCCGGATACGTGGACTTCACGCCGGGAACGTTCGCGAGCGTCTCCTCGGCAACCGCAAACGTGTAGCGGTGGTTCCGCGAGCGCGTCCCGCCGACACCGCGAACAGTTGACCAGTCGCGGCCATCGAACGTGTGCTGACCGCGCAGCTGCGCGAGCTCTGGCAAGTCCGTCATCGCGACATGCGCGGGGATGATGACGAGGGAGACGCGCTCGCTACGGAAGCGATCCTGCGCGAACCGGTTCGTGCCGACCTCTTGAATGATGATGGCCGTCACGCGCGCGATCATGCTCGGATGAACGCCGACGGGCGCGGTGATGATGACGCCGCAGACCTCGGTCTCGATCTGCTGGTTGAGCGTCCCCTCGAGCTGCACGCTGTCGGCCGCCGGCGTGTGCGTCGCGGGCGCGTGCGCTGTGGGCGCGTGCGTCGCGGTCGCATGATGCGTCGGCGCATGAGTTGGCGGCAACGCGGTCTGCGTCTGCGGCGCAGCTTGCGCTTGTGGTGTCACTTGCGGCTGCGGCGTCACTTGCGGCTGTGTAGCGAGAGTCTCCGGAGCCGCGCTCGCTGCAGGCGTCGCCGACGTGAGCGGAGCCTTCGTCGGACCGGACGACGACGCGGGCTGCTCCGCCGGCGCCGATTGCACCTCGTTCAGCCGGTGCTGGAGACGGAGCACTTCGGTGGTGACGCGCGTCGCGTTCTGCATGCCGAGCTGCGCATGCAGCGCGTTCAAGATGTTCGCGTTCGACAGACCGCCGTGTGCGAGGATCAACTGGGCCAGGCGAACCGGATCGCCGCCCGATTGCGCGATCATGCTGCGCATGTCGAGCGTCGCCGGCGTCTGCGCGGGCTCCGCCGCATCGACAGTGGCGGCGGTCGCAGAGTGTTGCTGCTGGTCCGAATACGACGAGGCGGACATGTATCGATGGTACGCGCGAAGAGCGGGATTCTTACCGCGAAAAAACCTGTGCCTTACCGGCCGGCCCGTGGCCGTTCAGATGATGCGGCCCATCTCACGGTACTCGTGGTCGGCGGCCTCCACGAGATCGGCCAGCGTCACGGCGCGCCGCTGCTCGGCGGCCCTCAGAGCCGCTCGTACGGCCGCTTTCTTGATGTAACCGCCCGCCATCTCGTAGCGAGCGCCGAGCTGATCCCACCGGATCCCCGCATCGAGCGGCACTTGCGTCGGAAACATGCTGCGCCACAGCAGCTCGCGCTCGGGAGCGTCGGGGAGCTCGAACTGCACCAGGAACCGCACGCGGCGCTTGAACGCGTCGTCGATGCCCTGCTCGAGGTTTGTCGCGAGCAGCGTGGTGCCGTCGAACGTCTCCATGCGCTGGAGGAGATAGTTCACCTCGAGGTTCGCGTAGCGATCGTTGGACGAGCGCACCTCGGTTCGCTTCGCGAACAGCGAGTCCGCCTCGTCGAAGAACAGCACCGCGTGCGAGTTTTCCGCAAGGTCGAAGATGCGACCGAGGTTCTTCTCGGTCTCGCCGATGTACTTGTTCACGACCTGCGAGAGATCGATGCGATACAGGTCGTAGCCCAGCTCGCGCGCGATGAGCTGCGCGACCATCGTCTTGCCGGTACCGGGGGGCCCCGCGAGGATCGCGCTGACGCCGCTGCCGTACGGGAGCTTCTTCGCGAAGCCCCATTCCTCGAGGAGAAACGCGCGCTGGCGACCGAAGCGGACGACCTCTTTCACTCCTTCGAGCGTGTCGTGCGGCAGCACCAGGTCGTTCCAGCCAAAGCCCGTCGGGATCCGCTGCGCGAGGCCTTCGAGCTTGTTGGTGAACGCGAGGCGCGCGGATTCCGCCACGTCGTCGATGGTGAGCGTCGGATGATTTGGATCGCGGAGACGTGCGCGCTGCAGAGCGCGATTGGCGCTGCGCGCGATCATGCCGGCCGTGAACGCGTAGCGCGACGCGATGATGTCGAGCGCCTCGGCATCGATGACATCTCCCGGGAGCGCTCGGCGCCACAGGGTCTGCCGCTGGGCGAGCGATGGTGCGGGGATCGCGATCTCGACGAGCGAAGGCTGCGAATCGGAGAGCCAGCCGACGGGCGCCGCGAGGTTGAACACGACGGGCACGTCCAGGCCGCGCGTGAGGATCGCGAGCGCAGCGACGAGCTCGCGCGGTGCGTCTGGCCCGAGATCCGGGCCACCGTCGAGGAACGCGACACCGTCGCGCAGCGCGCATTCGCGGAGCGCCGTCGCGATGCGCTCGAACAGGCGACCATCATTCGCGTTCAGGATGTCTCGCAACGAGACGCGCACGACGGGCCGCCCTTGCGGCGCGAAGATCGCCTCGACGAGCAACGCGCGCCCGACACCTTCGGGGCCGCTCAAGAGGACGCGCGGCGCTCCGATGCCGGATGCGAATGCGCGCTGAACCTGCTGGACGAGCTCCGGCGCGATCACGATGTCGGCGAGGCTGGGTTCGCGGGTGAGGACGCTGACGTAGCCGCGCGCGAGCTCGTCGAGGGTGTCGTGTCCACGCATGAACGCGACGATGCGATCCGCGATGCGCAGCGGCTTCATGCTGTGCGGGACCTCGGGGCCTCCCGTCGCAACGACAATGCGATGGCGCCGCAGCGGCGCGTCCTCGTCGAGCCGCACGAGGATCGCATCCGCCTGCGCGCGATCCAGTGGCGAGATCAGCCGCGCGAGAAACGCTCCGTCGGGGCGCTTCCGCGTGAAGTCGTCGACCGCGTACGAGTACGCGCGCTCCAGCTCGTGGTCGATCTCGGGGGCCAACAGCAGCGCCACGATGGTCGCGTCGAGCGCGGAGAGCCCGAACGTCGCCGCCAGCCGCGTCAGGGGCGAGCGGCGGGGCTCGCTGTCCAGCTCACGGCGCAGTGCGGCATCGAGCGTGGCCAGGCGGGCGTTCTCGGCGGCGAGCACCTCGCTGACCGCGGAGCTGGAGGCGTCCGGATTGCGCAACACCGCAGCGATCTCCTCCGTGGTCGGGCCAAATCCGCCACCTCCCTTCCACTTACGCTCGGCCTGGGCAGCGAGGAAGCGTGACAAGTAGGTGCGCGCGAGGTCGGTCACGTGCTGCATCGGCCGAAAAACGATACTCGATCGGGAAGGTTTCGCGAGGTTGCGCCTACCATGGTGTATGGCCGAAACCGGCGGAACCGCCCGTAGTACAGGGGACCGGAGAGAGCACCAGGCGAACGCCCAGGCGCCAGCTGCAGAGGCCGCGCGTACGCCCGGGCTCGAAGCCGCGCGCGCCGTGGAAGGGAACGGCGAGCCGGCCGCACTGCAGATCGCCAACCTGTTGCGCCGTTATCCCGGTGAGCGCGACGAGATTCTGACCTGGATGCAGCAGCACCGCGGCATGCAGTTCGCGAATCTCGTGCGCAATCACCTCGGAACCGTCGAACGCATGATGCCCGAGGGGTTCGAGCTCACCGACGTACACGCGTCGATCTCGATCCCTGGCAACCGCAAGCTCGGCGGCACCTGGCAGGCGGACGTCTCCACGGCGTATCCGACGAACGTGACTGCCCGCATCACAGCAACCGGCGTCTCCGTCTCGTTCTCCCCGCCGATGTTCGTCAACGGAAACGGATGGGTCGGCCTGCGTAACGCAGAGATCCGCGGCGCGCACCTCGACTTCGCGACGGGCCAGGTCCACGCAGACGTCGACGACGCGCGCGGCTTCACCGGCTTCATCTCGATCAAAGACACCCTCGCCCAGATGATCACCCACTCGATCACGAAGGGCGTCGCGAACACCCCGCTCGCCCACCCGGGCTATTCGCCGACGCACGACACGAATCTCCAGGCCTCGATTCAATCGGTGCTGCACGCGATTCAAGGCATGGTCACCTCCGAGCCTGGGAAACCGGCGAGCACAATGCCCGTCGGCACAAAGGAGATGACCGGACCCTCTGTCGGAGGCAGCGTCGTGGCAAAGCTCGGCGGCAGTTTCCTGCAGAACGGAAACGGCCTCGTCATCGCGCCGGGCTCGTCCGTGAGCGTGGACGTGCAAGGCGAGAGCAACATCGCCGAGCTCCAGCGCTCGCAAGAGGGCGGCGTCGATCCTGCGCGCGGACTCGACGCTGCGCACGTGTCGGGCGTCCATCTCTCGGCGAGCAATCTCGTCGTTCAAGCGAAGGGCAAGCCTGTCGCTCGCCTGCTGGACCTCACGCTCCATCCAGGCGGCGCGATCACGATCGACCGCATGGAGGCGCTCGGTGCGGTAGCAAACGCACGCGGCACCGAGAGCAGCTTCGCGATCCTGATCGCACTCGTCGCGCGATCGCAGGGCGACCTGAATACGGCGAACAACGCGTACAACTACGCGGGGAACCCGCAGGTCGTCGACAGCGTGACTCGCCGATTGATCCAGGACGAGCTGACCAAGTCGGTCCACGAGCTGGTCCTCGCGAATCGCGCGGCCGTTCCTGGCGTCGATCTCGCGCGCGTCCTCGGCATCCACTGACGTACTGTCGGCGGGTGCGGTGGATCCTCGTCGCCTCGTTCGCCGTCGCGTGCTCTTCCAAGGCGCCGCCGCCGGTCGCCGCAGCGCGCGCGCGTAACGTCCACGTCGATCGCCGGGTCGAGCTCCTCGCGATCATCATGCGGCTGACGGGCACGCCCGAGTACCAGCGCGCGCAGCACACCGACTACGTCAATGCGGTCGACGCGCACTTCGCAAAGTTCCGCTCGCACCCCGCGGTCCAGATGGCAGTGCAGCTCCGGCGCGAGCACGGCATCGGCTACGACGCGCCGATCGAGCTCGCGACACATCTCGACGCGCAGCTCGCGCCACTGAATCCCGACGAGCTGCTCGTCCTCGACAAGCGCTGGATTGGCGTCGACGTCACCGCCTACGCGAAGGTGCTCGCAGACTTCGCGCGCGACAGCGACCTCGATGGATTCCTCGCCGAGCACGAGCGGTACTTCGCCGATCTCGAGTCACAGCTCGGCGAGGTTCTCGAGAAAGAGAATCCGATCCCGTGGCTCGACGCGACGTTCGGCCCCGCCGAGGTCAGCTTCGAGATCATCCCCTGCCCGCTCGCCGGCACATGGAACTTCGCAACGCACACGACGAAGACGTTCTACCAGGTGCTCGGCGTCGACTCGCAAGACGGCAACTACCACCCGAGCGACATGCTCACGGAGCTGATCGTCCACGAGATGACTCACTCGTACGTCAACCCGGCCTTCCAGAAGTTCTGGCCCGAGCTCGAGCCGGCCGTCACTCCGCTGTTCGAGCGCGTTCGCGAGCCGATGACCAAAGAAGCGTACGGAGACCCGGCGATCTTTTTGAACGAGACCGGTGTCCGCGCTGTTGTCGTCGCGTACCTGCGCGAGAAGCACGGCGACGCGGTCGCGAACGCGAGCGTCGAGGATCAGAAGCGCCGGTCGTTCATCGGCATCGCCGAGCTGGCTCCCGTGATGACGACCGGCGGTCCGTCGCTCGAAGCGCGTATCCCGGCGATCGTCGCAACGCTCGAAAAGCTCTAGCGCCAGTCGACGCCGAGCTCGAGGAGCAGCGCGCGATCGTGGACGCCGGGAACCAGCTCGGTGAGCCCTTGTTCCGCACGTAGGCCCGCGGTGAGGGGTGTCGTCGGAAACGCGACCTCGAGGTCCGCCGCGACACCGATTCCGGCGGTGCGAACATCCATCGCGTCACTGAAGCGGAGCTCGCCGCGCAGCTGAGCAATCGCTGCCACGGCGACGGCGCGCGACGACGCGAGCGTGACGCCGGGACCGACGTTCGCGCCCGCTGCGTCGATGGACGAAGAACCATCCCCGCCGCGGCGCGACCAGTCGATGCGCGCGGAGAGGAACCACCGCGACGCGAGCGCGAACCGTCCCGTTGCAGCGACCGTCGGCCGCCACGCAGCGGACGTCGAGCCATCGTCGTAGACACCACCACCGATGCGGAAGCCAAACCACGGGTGGCGATTATCGACGTGCAGCGCGAGCGGATCGTCGAGCTGCGGGCCGGTCGGGTCGTCCGGAATGCCGAGGAACTTCTTCGGGACGATGGGCGGGTGTTTGATATCGGGAGGCGGCCCCTTGTGCTCCTCCGCCGAACCTTCTTCTTCGAACGACACGACGCCGTCTTTGACCTTCGCCGTGTGCGGAACCGCATCGAGGATCACGACCGCGCTCGCGTTCTTTTGCGTCTCCTGTTCCTTGGAGAACTTCTTGCCACCGACCTCGTAGCGAACGGTCTGCTTGCCGGGCTTCACGTAGATCGTGACCGGCGTGGTGAGCGTTTCGCCCGCCAGCGAATCGAGCGTGACCGGGACGCCGTTCACCGGATCGCTGGAGATGGTGAGGCTCGCGTAGCCGGCCGCGTCGGCTGCATGCCTTGCGTCGCGCAGCTGCTTCGTGTCGCAGCCGTCCAGGTAGAGGATCGCGCGCGTCCAGTCCTTCTTCTTCGCGAACGCGGCGCCTTGCTCGCAGCGCGCGTCGTCTGCCCACGCTGGCGCGGTCAGCGCGACGAGGGTCAGAGCGAGGAGCGAGGCCCTGTTCACCACACCAGAATGACACGGTGGAGGTACAGTGGTTGCGGTGACTGCCGACCGTCGAGAAGCCGAGGTGTTCCGCCTGCTCACGCGGTACTTGGTCGAGGTCGTCGAGCGCTGGGATCTGTGCCCATGGGCCCGCAACGCGCGGCAACGCGGCGAGGTGGGGATGGAGGTCGTGTGGGGAACACCTACGCGCGACGCGTGGGTCGCCGCGGCGCAAAGGCAGCTCGCCAGGCCCGGCGTGCAGGTCGCGATGATCGTCGCGCCAGAGCTCGGGATCGACCGCATCGATCTTCACGACGTGCGCAACAACGTCTCGACAGCGGTCGAGATCGCCGGCGTCGCCGAGTTCCACCCCGACGCGGAGATCGATCTCGTGAGCCCATCGCGGTTGGTGCCATTCATTCGCCGCTCGCCAGATCCGTTGCTGCAGCTCGTGCCGCTCGCGATCCTCGATGCGATTCGCGGTGCCCCACCCGCCGTGGATCGCGTGGATCAGATCCGCATGCTCGGCGGCCAGGCCAAGCCGATGAAGCGCGACGCCGGTGATCGGATCGCGGATGCGAACCACGCGGCGATCAGTGCCACGCGCGATGAAGTGATCGCGACGCTCGATGACATCGCTGCCGATCGCGTGCGCAGCTACGCGGCCGTCGGCATCGACGTCAAGGTCGGCCTACGGTGAGTACGTTCCGTTGACCTGAAGGATGATCTGCGAGCTCGGCGCGTTGAGGCCGCCGGCCGAGTTGATGTTCTTGGCCTTGCCGTCCGGCGAGCACACGATGCTGCGCAACCACGTCGGCGCCGTCTGTCCCGCCGCATTCCCGCCGATGTAGAAGCGCTTGCCCGCCGCCTGTAGATCGGGGACGTCGACTTCCGCGACGAGCTGCGAGAGCGCCGGGACGTTCGCCATGAGCGGCACCGTGATCAACTGCGGCGCAGCGGAGGTGATGTTCTGCACCGCGTACGTCGCCATTCCGATGGGCGTGATGAGCGTCGTATCGAGAACGTCGGGCGCGGGATTGATGACGCCGGAGTACGTACCGACCTTGACGGTCACCGTCGGCATGCCGTTCGAGTCCTGCACGCCGAACGCGACGGAGTTCACGACGAGTCCGCCCGTGATGTTGAAGTCCGCGAGACGGAAGACGCGGTACCACTGGTTGTCGCCGGTGGTGCCCGTGTTCGCGTTGCCGCACGCGAACGAGTTGGTCCCACCGACCGTCGGGGACGTGGTCTGCGACAGCGTCACCATCATCGGCGGCGCGTCGATGGTGATCGTGTCGATGGGCGGGCGGGCGTCGATCGGCGTGTTGCTGCCGTCGTCGCCGTCGTCGCCGATGTTCTGGCGCCCGCCCTGTGCGCACGCTGCAACCAGCGCGAGGCACGGAACACAGAGCCGCCACATGAGGGAATCGTACCCCACGCGGGAGTCCGCGCGACGCGTCAAAACCCTACGAACGCGGGATTACTCGCAGATCGTCGCGTTCAGCTGCAGCGAATCGAAGAAGAACGACGTGACCTTCGTCGAGTTGTTCGACGACGCGAGGACGAGCGAGATCGTCTGACCCGCGTACGCGTCCATGAGCGGCACGTTGATCTCCTGCCAGTCCGCCGTCGCGTCCGTGTTGGTCAGGTCCAGCATCGTCTCGAGGACGTTGCCATCCGCGTCCATCAGGCCGACGACAACTTCGTCGTTCGCCGTGGTGCCGGTCTCCTGCGTCTTGATCTGGTAATAGCCCGTGAGCGTCGCGTCGGTCGCGCTGACGGGGACGTCCACGTCTTGATAGACGTCGTCGAGCGCGTTCGCCTGCGCGATGCCTCCGAGCCACGCCACGTTCGGCGCCGACTGCACCACGGTCGTCTCGTTGGTGATCAGCGGGTACGCCGGATCGATCGGCTCCTCGGTCCACGCCATGCCCATCGGGTTCATGTCGAACGCGCCGTTGTTGAGCAAGTTCACTGACGAGGACGTGCAGCCCGTCCCGCCGCCGCCGCCACCGCTGCCTGTACCGCCGCCGGTATCGGAGCCACCTCCGCCGGTGCCTCCACCTCCACCGCCACCGCCACCACCACCACCGCCGGTATCGCCACCCGGCTGAATGTCAGTCCCCGCCCCGCCCTGCGCGCATCCCATGAATAGAGCAAAGCTGAGCAGAAGGCCCCGGAGCTTCATGCCGCGCATCATCCAAACCGGGTGATGTAGGTACAACCCGCTACGGCTGTCCGGATCTGTCAGGGATCGAGGCCCTGAAATATTTCAGATCCTTGCGGATCAGACGGCGAGGCGGACGCTGTCGACGCGAACGTCGAACGCTGGCGCCAAATTCAGTCGTGCATTCGCGGCCATCAGGTCGTCGATGGTGTCGATCTCGGTCGCGAACTTCGACCCGATATCGATTCCGTAGAGCGAAGCGCCCTCGTCGATGATCTGCTGGAACGCCGCTTCGTAATATTCGTTCACGAGATTTAGCTCGCGAACGCGCGTGTGGAGGACCGTGAACAGCTTCTTCGCGGTGGCCGCGCTGAACAGCTCGATGCCGACCGACTCGCCCATCGCGGAGCGCACGGGGACGTGCTTGCCGATCGCGAGGATGCGATCACTGCCGTCCGCGGTGACCTTCACTTCTTCCAGGCCGATCCCGCCGACCGAGCGAACGGCGAGGCAATCGGGACCGTGCTCCACGACCTCGTCGATGACCGAGAGATCGAACACGACGTCGCCATCGAGCAGGATGAACCCATCGCTCTCGACATGCTCGCGCGTGAGTAGCAGCGAGTACGCGTTGTTCGTGTCGGCGTAGTCCTTGTTGAGGACGTACGTGACGTCGAGGCTCGGGAACCAGCTATCGACCGCTTCGCGGACCATGTGCTCGAGGTACCCGGTGCCAATGACGAACTGGTCGAAGCCGCAGCGCAGGAGGCTGGTGATCGTCCGACGGAGAATCGGGACGCCCGCGACGGGCAACAGCGTCTTGGGTGTGTCGTCCGAATGAGGACGCAGCCGGGTCGCACAACCCGCGGCTAGGATAACGGCCTTCATGGACGCCTCTCGCGCTTGCAAGGCCCATGCTTTTCGCGATTCCGGCCACTTGGCCCAAAACACCTGTTCAACTTTCACCACCTCGCCCTCCGAACGGCCTCGATCGACCAATTCCTGTCACCAGATCGCGTTTGAATCTCGACTCTTGGCTAACACGGTCCCGACGCTGTAGACGTTGACCGTGGCTGTTGCTGCGGTGTCCGGGTCCGGAGAGCTTCCGGTCGTCCTTCTCGACGCGATCGTCCTCGCCGACGACGCGCTCGCGAACGTGCGAATCGCCGGCCTCTCGGCGCGCGAGCGCGCAGTGCGCGTTGCCAAACGCGTCGGTGCCGACCGAGTTCTCGTCGTCGAAAGCAACGCTGCGCGCGCCAACATCACGGCGTGGATCGAGGGAAATCGCAACCGCGCGCTTCTCGTCGTGCGCGCCGATCAGTTGGTGCATACGCCGCTGTGCTCGCGACTCGTCAAGGCGCTCTCCGCCGGAGAGATGCCGGAGCGCGGAGTTCTGCGCGCGGTCGGAGCCGATGGCGTCGACGGTGGAGCGTATATCGCGAGCGCATCGCGTCGCGCTGATGTCGCCGCTGCGATCGCGGCTGGCAACGACACGACGTCGTTCGCCGAGGATGCGGTCTCCGTCGAGCACGGTGAGATCGCGCGCCATCCGATCAGCACGCCCGAGGAGCGAGCGGGCGCGCACAAGCTGCTCTATCGCATCCTGATCAAGCCGCAGGACAACGCGATCACACGCTACCTCTATCGCCCGATCTCGTTCCCGCTCACGCGCATGCTCGTGTGGACGCCGATCACGCCGAACATGATCTCCGCGATCGTCGCGTGCATGGTCGCCGTCGGTTGTTGGTTCGTGATGCACGCGAGCGCGCGCGACGCGGTCATCGGCACGGTCATCATCTTCGCGTCGGCGTACTTCGATTGCTGCGATGGCGAGATCGCGCGCGTGAAGCTGCTGTCCTCCAAGCTCGGCGCCTGGATCGACACGATCGTCGACGAAGTCTCGTCCACCGCCTACATCGTCGCGCTCGGCATTCACTGCCACCGAGAGTTCGGCGCCACATACTGGGGCTTCGACAACTGGATCCCTATCGCGGGATTTGCGGCGGTGTGCTGCTTCGTCTCGATGTACTGCATCTACTACGAGCTGATCGTCGTGCTCGGCACTGCGAACAGCCAGGACTACGTCGGCCGCTTCATCGCTGTGCCCGGCGCCTCGCCGAACACGGTGCGCCTCAAGCCGTACGAAGCTGGTCCCAAGAAGCCGCTACCGCCGCTCCTGCAGATGGTCGCGACCTACGCGCCGTACCTCGCGCGCCGCGACTTCCTCTCCTGGCTCACGCTGATCCTGGCGCTCACGCACCTGACGCAAGTCTCGTTCATGCTCCAAGCGGTCGGCGCCATCGTCATGACGCTCGTTCTCGGGCTCGCTCACATCCGCCTGCTCCGCCTCCGTCGGTCGATCGACCGCGCGGGACAGATCATCGAACCGCCTATTCCAGCCGCTTGATGATGTGAAATCCGAAGTCGCTCTGGACGACGCCCCACTCGCCGGGGTTGAGCCGGAGCGAGAGCTGACGGAACTCGATCACGAGGCCGGAGTCCGGCTTCACCGTGAACGGCGCGCCGCTCTTGGCGCTGCCCGTGTCCTCGGAGTTCTCTTTCATGAGCGCGTCGAAGTCACCGCCCGCCTTGAGCTGCTCGAGGAGCTCCTTCACCTTCGTCTCGGCATCCGCACGCGTGCGCTTGGCGGCGCGCTCGTCCTGATGCCCACCAAACGCATCCGCAAGATCGCTCCATGAGATCAGGATGTGCTTCACCTGTACTTCGTTGGCGACCGGCTCGCGCGCGAGGATGTCCTCGGAGATCACCGACGTCGACTTGGGCGCGACGTACGGCTTGCTGTTCACGCTGCTGTTCATCGACGGGCCGCCTTTGGCACCAGGGCCACACGCAGCGACGACACATACGAACAACAAGGCTAAGCGCTTCATGCGCGCACGCTAACATGGTGCGCGATGTCGCGCGGCTGCGTGTCGGGGACGATGACGTCGAACTTGTTGAGATCGATCACGAGCTCACCGGTCGGCAGCTCCTGCAGTGTGTCCTCGAAGCGATAGCCGACCTTGATACTCCCCTCGAGGTACTGCTGCATCGCGTGCACGTTCTGCGCGGTGACGCTGTCGATGCCGGTCATCGCGACGTACATCTCGACCTCGTCCTTCAAGATCGCCTTCTCGTCCATGTTGAACAGCGGGCTGTCCTTGTCGATGGTGTGCATCACCACCCATCCACGCGTCATGCCGACCTGCCGGTCGCGCACGAGCTTCAGGTCGTGCGCCTTGTAGAACTTCTCACCCTCGGCGGTGATCGTCGTCTTCATCGCCACTACATGGACCGTCGCTTCGACAATAAGGTTGGATCGCATGTTGCCGATCCGCAGCATCGCCGTGCGCTGCCCTTCGAAGTTCGTGATGCACACGTTGCTCGAGAACCGCACGCGCGTCGTCGGCCGTGAGAACTTCGCGAACACGAGGCCGGTCGTCAGCGCCGTGAACACGATGCCGAACATCGACTCGATGATCATCGCGCCGTTCGCCGGCCCGCTCGTGGGGTGCATGACGCCATAGCCGATCGTCGCCATGGTCTGCACGCTGAAGCTCAGCGCATCCGTGAACGACCCCGTCGAACCGGCGATGCCTCCGACCTCCAGATAGACGCACGCCCAGCCGAGGTTGAACACGAAGAACGCGATCGCGATGACACCGAACGCCGCTGACCACGGCAGCTTCAGGAACGAGTGGTAGATGTCGCGCACCCACTCTCTCTTGTCCCCCAGTACGTAAACCGTGGAACCCTGGGAAACGTGCTTGCGTGCGCCAGGCGGAACCGTCGACATCGAGGCCAGATGGTGGCACGGTCCGGCCCATGAGCGAGGACGTCACGCTGCAGAAGCTGGTCGAGCTACTGCCACCACGCATTTGGTACCTGACCTCCAACGGCCAGGACATGTGGTGCCGGCGCCCCTACGGCTTTCTATTCTCGACGGGCCAGGCCGCCGAAGCTTTCGCGGCCTCGCAGGGCAACGGCGAGGAGCTCTTCGCGGTCGGACTCGACGCGGGCAATCTCCTCTCCGACGACGTTCTCTCGCGCCTGCGCGATACGGCCGTCACGCGCTTGTTCATCGACCCCTCGGTCGACGCCACCTCTGGCGACGTGCACGGCCAGATCCTGCGCCTCGCTCCCTTGACCTGACGTTTCCCCGTCACCTTTTGGTGGGTGGCGGCGACTCATGTTCTGAATGTACGCGGAGAGTGACGACGAGCTCGTTAGTCGGAGCTTGACCGGTGAGGTCTCTGCGTTCGCTCAGTTGGTCGAGAGGCATCAGCGCCTTGTGTTCGCTGTCGCTCTGAGTGGAGTCCGGAACACCGCACATGCGGAGGACATCACGCAGGAGGCATTCGTCGAGGCATGGCGTGACCTTGCTCGACTCCGCGATCGCGCGAGCGTTCGCTCGTGGCTCGCCGGCATTGCGCGCAATCTCGCTCGCCGCTGGAACCGCCGCACAGCAAGGCAGCTGAAGCGCGACGCTACGCACGATCAACCGGAACCCGTCCCAACGCCTCTGGATGCTGTGCTCGAACGAGAGACGAGCTCCATCCTGGGAGACGCACTTGTCGAGCTTCCCGCTGCGCCTCGAGAAGCCCTCGTTCTGTTCTACGCGCACGGACGCTCGATCACCGATGCTGCAGCGGATCTCGGCGTCAGCGAAAACGCGTTCAAACAGCGGCTCGCGCGCGGGCGGCGATCTCTTCGCCATGCCCTCGAGACGCGGATCGAAGGTGCTCTCTCGCGTGCGAAACCGCGGGCCGGGCTCGCGGCCATCGTCGGTGCAATCGCTGCAACGACGCCACGCCGCGCCGCCGCCGCAACCTCAGCGGGAAAGGTGCTGCTACTCGTGAAGACCAAGGTCGTCATCGCCGCTGTCGTCGTTCTCCTTGCTGTCGTCGCGTGGTTCCTGCATTCGCGCCATGAGGCGCCGAGAACGACCGTGCGCCGTGATGCGACTGCCTCCCCATCAATGCCGGCGAAGGACGCACCGCGGTTTGGCAAGCTTGCTGGGCAGAGCGCACGAGCTCTGCTGTTGGAGGAGATTCGCTCCGCCAGGCGTCTCCGTACCGATGCACAGCAAGCCGCTGCGAGTGTTGCGAGCGCTCGTGGCTCGGGCGAAGGCGCGACGCCTTCCGATGAAGACGACGACCGAGACTACGTTCAGCTCGCGATGGGCGACGTCCTTCCTTCGATTGTCGCGTGCTACGAGACCGCCCACAAAACCCAACCGAGTCTTGTCGGCACGCTCGTCGTCAACTTTACGATCGAAGGAGAACCCGGTACGGGCGGCCTTGTAACCGATGCAACGATCGATGCCGAGCAGAGCGAGATCAAGGACGCTGTGCTGGGCGACTGCGTACGTGATGCGGTGTTCTCTCTCGAAATCGATCCGCCAACGTCGGGAGGCGTGGTGAAGGTCACCTTTCCGTTCACTTTCGGACGGCAGTGATGAAAGACAGCTCCAAGCCGGCGCCGCCCAGCACAGCGACGCGATCGTCCTTCGGTACGCGCGCCCAGTCGAACTCGGCGACGAGGTCTGCAGGCGCGATCGAGCGCGGCGCCTCGAGTTGACCTGCGGCGTACGCGAGAATGCCGACGAGCGACAGCGCATCGTGATGCGCGCGCAACCCGCTGAGGGGCAGCGACCCGTGCAGCTTTGCGAGCTTGTCACCGCGAGGTTCGAGCAGCAGGAAGTGATGGCGATAGCGGGGCGTGGGGACGCCGAGTGCGCGCTGGACGAGGACCTGCGTCGCCGTCGACGGCGCGATGTCCTTGCCGCGCACGACGTCGGTGATCGCTTCGTCGGCATCGTCGACAACCACCGCGAGCTGATACGCGATCACGCCATCGCGTCTCCGCACGATCGGATCGCCCATGTCATGTGCGGGGGTCTGCGAGAGATCCATGCCGCCATCGTCGATCAGCTCGACGCGACCGTCGTCGATTCGCAAGCGCAGCGGTTCCGTCGCGTCGCGCCAGTCGCCGAGCAGTGCGCGACCGCGGCACGTGTTCTCGTACGCCCAGCCACCGTCGGGCGCGCGCCGTCCGCCCGTGCGATCGGATCGGCTGCACGCGCACGGATAGAGGCGACCGTCGGCGGCGAGCTTGTCCATCGCGGCGGCGTGCGCAGGGCCGCGCGCTGTTTGTACGATCGTCTCGTCCCAGTCGAGGCCCATCCATGCGCACGCTTCGACAAGCTCGTCGGCCCACGCCTTCTTCACGCGCGTCGTGTCGAGATCTTCGAGCCGCAGGATCGCTTTGCCTCTGCGGTGGCGCGCGTCGAGCCAGACGAGCAGCGCCGAGAGCAGCGTGCCTGGATGCGCTTCGCCGGTCGTCGACGGTGCGAACCGAGAGATCACACGAGTAGCTTACAGCCGCGCCGAGCCGCTTTCGCACCACGCTCGCGTCCACGTGGACGCCGGCGCCCGAATCCCACACCTGGAAGTCACGGCTTGGTGCCCTCACCGGGCGAACCGGCTCGGCGCAGCGCCTGCGCAGTTTCGCTGGCGTGCTCGCGTACGTTCGCGCTCGCGAGGAGCTTGGAGACCCGGATAGGAATTTCCTTTTGGGGGATCCGGAACCGTTCGGCTGTGTTCGTGACGTTGCGCTCACGTCCACGTGGACGCTTTCGGGAAACCGCGACGCATCGGCAGAGCACCAATCAGAATCCCGCCGAGCGCTTGCGGCCACGTGGACGCTTTGAGGACCGACGCGCAGCTGTGGTGCCCCCTTCCTTTGGAAATCGGCGGATCGCTCGCGTCCACGTGGACGCCGGCGCACCGGATCCCACACCTGTAAGTCACGGGTTGGTGCCCTCACCGGGCGAACCGGCTCGGCGCAACGCCTGCGCAGTTTCGCTGACGTGTTCGCGTGCGTTCGCGCTCGCGCGGAGCTTGGAGACCCGGATAAGAATTTCCTTTTGGGGGATCAGGAACCGTTCTGCTGTGTTCGTGCGTTGCAGTCGCGTCCACGTGGACGCCTTCGAACACTCGGAAGCCGATCCAGGCGATGTGGGATCACGTTCTCGTGGATCCACCGCACGAGAGGCTCGGCTAGTTGTCTTCATGGGCGTGAGCTTCGCGGTCGTCGCACTCGCGTCCACCTGGACGCCTTCCGCGTTCCTCGGATCAGATCAAGCTCCTTCCAAAAACAAGACTCTTCATCTGAGGACGCCAAGTCTCGCTACAACACGAACGCACGCGTGCTCGCCAGCGCAGCTGCGCAGACGCTGCGGCGAGCTGATGCGCATAGGTAGAGGCAGACGCCGTGACTCACAGGCATGGGATCGCGTTCGTCGCGGACTCGCGTCCACGTCGGACGCCGCTCGTTCAGCACCGTCGAGAAAAGTGTTCTCCGCAGAGCTGCACGTCGTTTTCTGCTTGACGACCAAACGCGCTCAACAAGATGCGTTCTGCGCGCATGCAACGAGTGCGGATGAGTTTTCCGTCGACGTGCACCGCGATCACTCGCAGCGCGCTTCGTATCGCGTCTCCGCGTTGATCATCCGCAGACACGTGGACCTCGTCGAGCAGAGCGCAGAAAAGTGCGTGCTACATCTGATTCCTCGACGAGGAGACTCAGATGAAGACGGGCGTTGTCGCGACGAAAGTAGCGGGTGTCTATCAACTGAACGACGGGCACGTGCGAAGCCGGCACGGCGTGCTGCGCGCCTGCGAACCGCGTGAATCGCGTGGGCAGCAGCGCACGACACCGTGGCAGCAGGTTCACGACGAGCTCGTGCGCATCACGAAGCGGCGCGCCGAGCTCGATGCGGATGAGCTGCGCTGGCTCGTCGAGGCGGAGCGACTCCAGATCTGGAAGCCGTTCGGCATGGTCTCGATGATCGACTACATGGAGCGCGTTCTTGGCTACGCGCCGCGCACGGCACAGCATCGCGTTCAAGCGGCGCGCGCGTTGAGCACGCTGCCGGAAACGAGCGCCGCACTCCGTCGGGGCGAGCTGTGCTTCTCTGCCGTGAAAGAGCTCGCTCGCGTTGCGACGAAGACGACCGAGCAAGCGTGGCTCGACGCCGTACGCGGCAAGAATCTGCGCCAGGTCGAAGAGCTCACGTCTGGCCGTCGCCGTGGCGACTCACCAGATACGCCCGCGAACCCCGAAGCACGTCTGCACGTCGTACGGCTGGAAGACATCACGGGCTCGACGTTCGCGCTCTTTCGCCAGGCGCAAGAGAGGCTGACCGAGGCGCGCGGCTCGCACGTGAGCGACAACGACGTGCTCGCCGCGATGGCGACCGCCGTTCTCTCCATGATCGCAAACGACGCATCTCCCGTCGAGGATGTGCCCGTGGATGATGCATCCGTCGGCGACGTGACGCCTGGCCCTGGTGCTCGCACCACCGTCACACAGACCGAGCGAGCTGGGCGACGGAGCAACGGTTCGCTCGTGTCTTACTTGATCGGCTTGACCGTGTGTCCCGTCTGCAAGCACGCGGAGCAGCAGGGTGGTGGCGCGTCAATTCCGATCGATGAAGCGGCGCTGCAACGTGCGCTCTGCAACGCCCAACACATCGGATCGCTCGACGGTGACAAGCCTGCGCGGGCCACGCGCGACATTCCGCCGGCTGTCCAGCGCTTCATCTGGGCGCGCGACAAGGGTGTCTGCCAGACGCCGGGATGTCGCTCGTGCATCGGCCTCGAGATCCATCACATCATTCCGCGCAGCCAAGGCGGCACCAACGATCCGAGCAACCTGACGCTGCGTTCTTCCGCCTGTCATCAAGCGCATCACGAAGGCCGGTTGCGCATCTCGGGAACCGCGCCCGACCATCTCGTCACCGAGCCCGCGGTGCCGCGCGCTGAGCTGGCGGGCACGCGTGACTTTCAAGATGCAGCGTTGCGCGCTGATGCGATCAGCGCGATGCGAACGCTCGGATGGAAGCCTCAGATCGCGACGCACTCCGTTGATACCGCTCTCGCGAAGCTCGGTCCGAACCGTCCGCTCGACGAGATCCTGCGGGCAGCATTGCAGGCCGTGCCACACAAAGGACTCGCGTAGCGTCCACGTGGACGCCAATCGCGCTAACGACGCGCTTGCGATGCAGCGACGACCGGCTCGCGCGCTTGGGCGGCCCAGACAGGATCGTAGTGATTCACGCCGTGGAGGAACGTCCACGAGGTGTCGTGCCACGTCGGGCGCGTGTCCATGTGGATGAACTGCTCGTACGGATACCAGCCGACGCCGACCTCCGTGTACTTGCGCCAGAGGTAGTCGCGGATCTCGCGCAGCTGCACGCCGCGGATGCGGAAGTCGATCGCGCGGCCGTCGCGGTGCGGTGACGTGAGTGACTCCTCTTTGTTGCCGCGGTAGACGCTGACGAACTCGATCGTCTTGCCCTCGTACATCTCCTGGACGTCCGCGAGCATCATGAGCGTCTTGCGCGCGATGACGTGCTGTCTCTCGGTCTTGCGGCAGTGAAACAGCTGGCGGATCTGCATCGTCGTGACGATGTCGCTGTGGCCTTGGTGATCGATGACGACGTTCGCGTGAACGTGAAGGTTCTGATCGTAGAGGACGACATCGACGGGTGTGGCTGCGCGCTCGGCGAAGCCGACGGTAATGGCGTCGACGGGAAGTGGAGCTGGGCTGGAGGCGGCGGAGAACCCCGCCATCGCCATCGTCGTCAGCCTCATCTTCAGTAAGAGTGGCAGCACCCGCGATCCAGGCTCGCACGACATCCGGAGTCAGTGATCAACATTTTCGGTGTACGGTCTGCGCACATGCGGTTCACCGACGAGCACAAGGCGCTGGCCAAGACGGTCAAAGATTTCATGGAGAAGGAAATCAACCCGCATGTGGACGAGTGGGAACGTTCAGGTGAGTTCCCTGCGCATGAGGTGTTCAAGAAGGCGGCAAAGCTGGGCCTCTTGGGCATCAATAAGCCCGAGCAGTGGGGCGGGATGGGGCTGGACTACAGCTACCAGATGGTCGCGACGGAGGAGACCGGCTGGTGCGCGTGCGGCGCGATTCCGATGGCGCTCGGCGTTCAGACGGACATGGCGACGCCTGCACTCACGCGGTGGGGCAGCGACGAGCTGAAGAAGGAGTTCTTGGCGCCGGCGATCGCGGGCGACATGGTGACGTCGATCGCAGTGAGCGAGGCGGGGGGCGGTAGTGATGTGGCCGCGTTGAAGACGTTCGCGAAGAAGGACGGCGACGACTATCTGATCACGGGATCCAAGATGTGGATCACGAACGCGGCGCAGGCGGATTGGTTGTGTCTGCTCGTAAACACGAGCGACGGACCGGTGCACGCGAACAAGACGATGGTCATCGTGCCGACGAAGCTGAAGGGCATCGAGATCGGGCCCAAGATCGACAAGCTGGGTATGCGCGCGAGCGACACGTGTCCTGTCTTCTTCGACAACGTGCGCGTCCCGCAGCGCAACCGCGTCGGCATGGAGGGCCAGGGCTTCATGATGCAGATGGTCCAGTTCCAGGAGGAGCGGCTGTGCGCGGCCATCGGCGCGACGCGCGGCATGGACCGCTTGATCGACCAGACCATCGGCTACTGCCGCGAGCGCGAGACGTTCGGTCAGCCGCTGATCAACAACCAGGTGATTCACTTCCGCATGGCGGAGATGAAGACCGAGGTCGAGGCGCTGCGCTCGCTCGTGTACTGCGCCGTCGAGGACTATCTCGCGGGGAGCGATGTCACGCTGCGCGCGTCGATGGCCAAGCTCAAGGCGGGCCGGTTGGTGCGCGAAGTGACGGACTCGTGTCTGCAGTATTGGGGCGGCATGGGCTTCACGTGGGACAACCCGGCTTCGCGGGCGTATCGCGACACGCGCGTGCTCTCGATCGGCGGTGGTGCGGACGAGATCATGCTCGGCATCATCTGTAAGCTGCTGAACATCCTCCCGTCCAAGCGCAAGAAGTAGCTCTGCGCGCTGCGGTTGTCGTCGGAGTCTTGGCCTGGTGCGCCGTCGCGCGTGCCGAGGGCGACGAGCGTCCAGCGCGCCCGATCGTCGCGTTCCGCATGCACGGCGACACGAAGACGCAGGACACGACGGCGCTCTATCTGTCGCACCGCGATCTCGGTGACGTCATCGGACCGAGCGATATTCCTGCGCTCGAAGGAGCGTTCGTCTCGAGCGAGCTGTTCGAACGCGTGAAGGTCACGCTCGAAGATGCGCCGGGCGGCTACGTGGTGGTTGTCGACGTCAGTGACAAGCACTCGTGGGTCATCGCTCCGACGGTGTTCGCCCTGCCCGGCCGCAGCTCGCTGGGCGTGGGCTTCGCGGAGAACAACTTCCGCGGTCTCAACCAGAAGTTGTTGTTCTACGGACAGCTCGGCGATCGCGAGTCGCTGCTGTTCCTCACGTATCTGATCCCGCAGATGCGCGGCACGCCGCTGTCCGCGCGGTTCGACATCTTTCTGTACGACCGCGTGTCGCAGGAGTACGCGAACCCGACGGACAACGCGCGCGATGCATCGGTCGTTCGCGAGACGACCGTGCGCTACCTCGGCGGGGGATTCCTCCTGGGGTGGCGGTTCGCGTGGTGGCTCAACGCAGACCTCCGGCTGCGTGGCGCGCGCGTCGACTACACCAAGACGATCGACCCTCGCGATCCCACGGCGTATCAGCGCCCGACGGATCGCAACGGCGACGACTTCAGCAGCCAGGCCCGCATCACGCTCGATGCGCGGCACTATCGCTTTGGCGTGTCGTGGGGTTGGTATGCGCAGATCATGGGCGACACGTCCGTCCCCGGTCTCGATGACTACGACTACTCGTCGCTCGTCTGGCGTCTCTACAAGAGCTGGCGAATTCTCGAACAGCACCAGCTCGAGCTGCGCACCACTGGCGGCATCGGTCGCAACCTGCCATTCCACGAGGAGCTCACGCTCGGGTCCGCGGTCGACTTGCGCGGCTACGAGTCCGATCGCTTCCGGGGTGACACGCGACTGATGGCGCGCGCCGAGTACTCCGTTCCGCTCGCGAAGTGGCGCATGTTCGCGTTCCGCGGCCTCGGGTTCTTCGACAGCGGATTCATCGGCCTCTATCACGCGCGCGAGGAGTCCGACCGCGTGTATCTGCCGAACCAGCGTGACGGACTTCACTACGTGCGTACCGATGTAGGCGGAGGCATTCGCCTCTACGTGAAGTCCGTCGTGCTTCCGCTCCTGGGTCTCGACGTTGGCTACGGTCTCGAAGCGCACTCGACGCAGCTCTATTTCGAGCTCGGCCTCACCGACTTCTAGATACAATGGACAGTGATTGCAGCGACTCCTCGTACTTTGCGCGCTGACTGGATGCTTCTCGACGCCGGCGTTTCACGGCGCGTCGAGCGATGACGTCGAAGGAGACGATGCCAGCGTCGTCGACGCCGGGCTGCCCGCGACGAACTGCGGAGCGTTCGGCATGCCGACGAAGCTCGAAGCCGTCTCCGCCACCATTGGCGATGACAGGGAGCCGGTCGTGACGCGCGACGGACTGCAACTGTTCTTCGAGAACGAGCGCAACCTCATGAGGAGCAAGCGCTCGAGCACGAGCGAGATGTGGCCCCCGGCGTCACTGTTATCCGTCCGCGAGAGCAACACGCAACTCGGCGCCGTCATCGACGGAGTCTGGGTGACCGACGATTCACGCAAGATGTGGCTCTCGCACAACGGGAAGCTCCAGCATGCGACGCAAGGCGCGGACGAGACCGACCCGTACGTCGTGGATGAAACGGTCGGCACCGACCTGGCATACGGCCCCACTGCCGTCGACGACGACTCGCTCTTCATCTTCGATTCGGGCGGTGCGGCGCCAGGCCAAGCATTCGCGCTGACCGAGCGGACCAAGATCGAGCCGAATGCGAGCCACCGGTTCTACATACAGACCGGTTTCGACGAGCGCAGCCCATCGCTCGGCAATCGCGGCACGTACCTCGTGTGGACGAGCCAATCGACAACCGATTCCGAAATCCTCGAGGACGATTGGCCGACAGTGACGACGGCGCCGGCGCCGCGACACATCGTGCTCGACGGCATCGCGAAGCCGAATAGCCCGTTCCTTACCGACGACGGCAAGACGCTGTACTTCAGCGCGACGAGCGGATCGGACACGACGCTCGATCTCTACATGGCGTCGCGAACCTGTAACTAGTCCGGGACGACGCCGGCGACGGGGACCCAGACGGTCTGTCCCGTGCTGCCGATCTCGATCTCGTAGTAGCCCTGCAGCAGCTGACGGACGGTCGCCGATTGCATGAGGCCGTTCGGGCCGGGGACGAGCACGCGTCCACCGACGGGAACTTTGGACGCCGCCGCTTCTTTCGGAGGCTCGACGCCGATCGCGCCCATGCCGATACCGAGCACCGAGCGAGGAGGCTCGGGCGCCTTGGTGGGAGAGGCGGTGTTTCCCGAGCCGGCCTTCGCGGCCGAGGCTGCGACTGCGACGGCGGCTTCGGCGGAGAGCGGAGCTGCACCGCGCATCGTCGGAACTCTCGGGAGCTGCGGGACGCTCTCCGCTTTGCCGGCAGCGCCGGCGGGAGGTGCTTCGGGTGGCGACGGCGCGGGCTCGGTGACCTCGTCGTCGGTCGACGGCACGGTCATCGGTGCGGCACGGCGCGGAGAGGGATTCGGCGGCGGCACCGACGGGCTCTCGAGCGTGGAGCGCGGAGGGGTCTTTGACTTGATCTCGCCGGAGCGGATCTCGCCGGAGCGAATCTCGCCGGACGTCACGGCGCTCTCCGATGGACGGGACTTCGCGCCGATCTCTCCGCTGGTCTGCGCGCCCTGCGACGAGCTGCGAACTTCCGCGGGTGGCGCAGTCGGCGGACGATTCGTCGGAGCCGGCGGGGTGGACTGTTCGCCATCGCCGGGCTTGGCGCCGAAGGGCGCGACACCACGAACGGTCGCGCCATCCTTGATGCTGAAATCACCCTTCTTGTTCGCGAGACCGTCCTGCGCGGTCGTCGTGAATTCCTTTGCCCCCGTTGCCGACTGCGAAGCGAGCTGCGAAGGCGACATGCCGGGCTGCTGATCGAGCCGTGGCGTGGGCGGGCGCTTGAACTTGTTCGGCGAGCCCGGTGGTGCGGGCTCCGCTTCCGGCGGCGCCGCAGCGAGCGGTACTTGCGCGGGTGCGCGATCCGTCGGCTTCTCGCGAATGCCCGGGTGAGAAGCGTGGCCGTTGGCGCC
This sequence comes from Kofleriaceae bacterium, assembly GCA_036499725.1. Taxonomy (GTDB): domain Bacteria; phylum Myxococcota_A; class Polyangia; order Haliangiales; family Haliangiaceae; genus JABFXX01. The sequence continues at coordinate 66,634 of DASYDE010000002.1, read as the reverse complement.
GTTGGTGGGTGCGGCGGGAATCTCGAGCGGTCCACCAGTACCGTTGTCCGCGCCAATCGCGACGTAGCCCATACGGATGAGCTCGACGCCGAACACCGCACCGGCCGTCGGGTTGTATGCGACCAGCTCTTCGACGATCTGCTGCACCGCTGCGCTGTCAGTGACGGCAGCCGGCGTTCCCGCCATGACCACGCGGCGCGTGAGCAAGCGAGCGAGCATGCGCTCCACGCTGCGGCGAACGCTGCGCAGAATGCCGTCGTTCACCATGTCGAACGGCAAGCCGACGAACTGCGCGATGAGCAGGCCCGGATCCGCGCAGCGAACTTGGAGCGAGCCGGTCGCGCGAAGGCGAACGGGTTGACCGCTCTGCGGGATGACGAAGCCGGTCACCATGTCGAACGAGACATCGACGGGCGCCGTGAGAACGAAGTACGCGGAGACGGGGCGCGTCGGATCGGGCGTGCGCCAGCGATGACGACCAGGGCCGAGGCGATCGCCGACCATCCACGCGGGACACATGACGACCTGCTCTTCTTCGGAGCAAGCCACCTCGCATTCGGGGCCGATGGGAAGCGGCCAGGCGTACACGAGATGGTCAGTGGCGCTGCTGTCGCGCGCGATGACCGTCATCGGGTCGATATTACAGGATCAGGGAAGGTCTCAAAGCGGTGCGGCGTACCAAGAAAACATCAACGGGGGATGGGGTGCACCGGGCTCGGGCCTGACGTGCCACTGCATTGGCCGCGTTACTCCTTGGTAGCGCTACCCGGGGCCTCGGCGCCCTCTTCCATGTCCATGTCGTCGGGGTGCGCGACGGGGTGGATGCGGACCCGGCGAACGCGGCGGGGTGACGACTCGATGACCTCGAGGACCGTCCCGTTGTCGGTGTGGAGCTTCTCGCCCGCCTGCGGAATCGCCTGCGCGAGCGACATGCAGAGGCCGGCGATCGTCGTGCGGTCCTTGCCGACCGGCAGATCGAGATGGAGGTCGCGGTTCACTTTGCGGACGGCCGCCCAGCCTTGAACGAGGATCGTCCCGCCCGGCTCGCGCGTGAAGAACTGCTCGGCGACATCGTCCTCGCTCATGATGTCGCCCACGAGCTCCTCGATGAGGTCCTCGCTGGTGACCAGACCCGACAGGCCGCCGTTCTCGTCGACGACGACGGACATCTGCGTGTGGCGTCGCTGCATCTCGCGCAGCAGATCGAGCGCGCGCGTCGACTCGGGGACCTTGTGCGGCGGGCGCAGGATGTCCTCGAGGACGAGCAAGCCCTTTTGCCACGACAACGCGAGCACGTCGCGCGCGACGACATAGCCGACGATGTTGTCGATGCTGCCGTCGTAGACCGGCATGCGGCTGTGGCCCTCTTCGAGGATCGCGCGCTGCACTTCCTCGGCGGACGCGCGGCGGTGGAGCGCGACGACGCGCGTGCGCGGGACCATCACCTCGGCGACGGTGACATCGCCAAAGCCGAGCGCGCGCGAGGCGATCTCCGACGCGCGGGGGTCGACGGAGCCAGTCTTCGCTGCCTCCTCGACGAGCTGCTGGAGCTCGTCCTTGGACAGGCGCGTCTCGGTAAAGTTGGTGCTGTCACCGAAGAATCGCAGCACGAGGTTGCTGATCGACGTGAGCGTCCACACCACGGGGCGCAGGCCCGACGCGATCATCTCCAGCGGGCGGCTGACGATGAACGAGTAGCGATCGCTGTAGCGGAGCGCGAGCGACTTGGGGATGAGCTCGCCGATCACGAGCTCCAGATAGACGATGAGGACGACGACAATGATCAGCGAGGTCGTGTGCCCGAGGCCAAAGGCGTTGAGGCGGTGCTCCAGGACCGGTTCGAGCGTGGCGCCGCCGTACACCGACGCTGCCGTGCCGAACGTGGTGATGCAGACCTGCACGGTCGCGAGGAAGCGCTCGGGGTTGTCGCGGAGGCGCTTTACGCTGAGCGCGCGCTTGTCGCGTCGCCGAATGAACTCGGAAAGACGCGTCTTGCGTACGCTGAGGACGGCGATCTCCGCACCCGCAAACAACCCGTTCCCCACCAGGAACGCCATCACGATCAACAGCGCCGAGCCCATGCCTTACGTGCCGGCGCGCAGCATACCGGATATGCTGCGACATAGGTGACACGCGCCCGAACGCCCCAAGTTCGCGACGAGGAAGACGCTGACGGGGATCCGACAGCGAAGCCCAAAAAGCACGTCGCGTACATCACCGCCGAAGGGGCCGCCAAGCTCAAGGAGGAGCACGACCACCTCTGGCTGGTCGAACGCCCTCGCGTCACACAAGCCGTCTCTGACGCAGCTGCCCTCGGCGATCGCAGCGAGAACGCCGACTACATTTACGGTAAGCGCCGTCTCCGCGAGATCGATCGCCGGCTGCGCTTCCTCACCAAGCGCCTCGAGACCGTTCGCGTGGTGAACGAGACTCCGGCCGACCCCGGGCGCGTGTTTTTTGGCGCGTGGGTCACGCTGGAGGACGAGGACGGCGAGAAGAAGACCTGGCGCATCGTGGGCGCGGACGAGAGCGACATGTCGCGCGGGTACATCTCGATGGACTCGCCAGTCGCCAAAGCGCTGCTCGGCAAACGCCTCGATGACGAGCTGACCATCCGCGTGCCCAAAGGGGATGTCGAGTACACGATCGTCGGCGTGAAGTACGCGCCGTGAGCCGAGCGGGCACGCGCGACGACACGACGGCGATCACGGCGACGCTGCCCCGTGCACTCGCCGTGTACAGCAAGACGCCGCAGCGCTGGCGGCCGGGCTGCGGTGTCGAGGTGCTGCGCGATGGCGAAGCCGCGTTCCCCGCGATGCTCGACGCGATCTCGAAGGCGACGAAGAGCATCTTGCTCGAGACGTACATCCTGGTCGCAGACCGAACAGGTAACCGGTTCAAGGAGGCGCTGAGCGCGCGTGCCACCGCTGGCGTCGCGGTGCGGTTGATCTATGACGCGGTCGGCTCCTTCGGTCTCGCAGACGCGTTTCTCAAAGACCTGCGTGATGCGGGCGTCGAGATCATCGGCTTCAACCCGATCGCGCTGTGGCGCCAACGCTTTCGCTTATCGCATCGCGATCACCGCAAGATCCTGGTTGTCGACGACGCGATCGCGTTCACGGGCGGCATCAACATCTCGGATGACTACGCGCCGGCATCGCTCGGGGGCGTCGGCTGGCACGACATGCACTGCCGCGTCACGGGGCCGATCGTGCTCGATATGGCGCGCATGTTCCGCCGCACGTGGCACCGCATCGGCGGCACCAAGTTCTCGCCGATCGCGCACGGCGGGATCACCGTCGACGGCGATGCGTTCACGCGGCTGCTCGACAACACGCGGTTGCGTCAACGCGGAGTCGTGCGCCGTGCGTACCTGCACGTCATTCGGTCGGCGAAGAAGTCGATCTTCATCGAGAACGCGTACTTTCTTCCCGACCGTGCGCTCCGTCGCGCGCTCACGCGAGCTGCTCGCCGCGGCGTCGACGTTCGCATCATCGTGCCGGGCGCGAACGACGTGCGCATGGTCGGCTGGGCGTCGCTCTACGTCTGTCGCCGACTCACACGCCTCGGCGTAAAGGTGCTGCGCTGGCGCGGCCCGATGATGCACGCGAAGACCGCGACCATCGACGGCGCGTGGTCGACCATCGGTAGCTACAACTTCGACGCCCAGAGCCGCTTCTCGAACCTCGAGCTGACCGTGGAGATGTTGCACTCCCCGACGGCCCAGACACTCACGAACATCTTCGAGGCCAACGAGAAGAACTGCGATCCGTTCACGGAAGGAGTGTGGAAAACGCTCTCGCTGTGGACGAAGTTCCTCGCGTTCATCTGCTTCCGTCTGCGTCGGTTCCTCTAGGCGGATACCGTGGCGGCCGGCGTGGCCGGAAGAACAGATTGAACGACCTCCCCGCAGCCGCTATCACCAGAGTCATGCGGATCGCGTGGGTTGTCATGTTGGCGTCGTGCTCGCCGTCCTCCACGCCGGACGAAACACCGAAGCAGCCCACGAGCCCGCCTGTAGTTCCCCCTGCACCGCTCGTCGTCGACGCGGCACCTGAGGTCGTCCCGCCCGACGTTCCCGAGCTGGACGACGTTCCGACCGGCGACGCGCGCATCGACGGTGCTGGAGGGATCCAGGTCCACGTGAAGTGGGACGAGGACACCGGGACGACTCACGTCGCGACCCACCTCGAGATCACCGCGCCACACGGCAAGCTCGATCTCGCCAGCAAGGGCGACGAAGACCAGGACCCGCTCCCGCTCATCGAGCGCATTCTTCCCGCGGGAGATCAGCGCTGGGTTCTGCTCGGCTGGACGTCGCCAGGCGAGGGAATGCAGACCGAGCACGCGTGGCTCGTTGATGGCACGAAGACTCTCCAGATCGTCGACAAGCTCGCGTGGACCACCGATCGAGCTCACGCAGGGATCGCCGTGGATCCAACTCGCTCGCCGCCGGAGATCGGGATTCCGCTACCGCGCTTGGGCAAGGATCCCGATGACGACGGGCTGCACAACGCGACCGCCTGGGAGCTCGGCTACGGGAGCAAGCACCTGACTCTTGCGGCGGTGAAGAAGCTGCCCGCCACCACCGTGAAGCTGGCAACGCTCCCGGCGTACTACACGCCGCCCGCCCAAGATGTGCCGACGAAGGGTGCGTGGGTAGGTCAGTTCGTGTGGTTCGAAACCAAGACCGGCTTTCTGCCGCGCCGTTAGGACCGATCGGTACGGCGGCTGCACATCGCCTCGCCGACGATGTCGTTAGCCCATAAAGCAGCGCGCGGAGCCATCTGGACCGTGCTCTCCAGCATGGGCGGACGCGCAGTGGGCGTTCTCGGGACACTCGTGATGACCCGCTTCCTGGCCCCGGAAGCGATCGGTGAGGTCGCCGACGCGACGATCCTGGCGATGACCGCGAACTGGATCACGATCTGGGGCTTCGGCCAGTACAGCGTCGTGAAGGGTCGCGGCGACGCGACGCGCGAGGTGCGCTGGCACGCGACGATGATGTACGTCGTCCTCGGCGTGCTCTCGCTCGGCGCGATCGCACTGCTCGGTGGCCGCTTGATGCCGATGTTCGATGCACCGAACGCCGCGAAGTACGTGCCCGGCATGGCGCTCGCGCTGTTCATTCGCCGCCTCGGTGCAATGCCGGAGCGCGTGCTCACGCAGAACATGAACTTCCGCGCGTCGGGCCTCTCGCTTGCGCTCGGCGAGATCACGTACACGCTCGTCGCGCTCGTGCTCGCATACGTGGGCTTCGGCGGCATGGCGATCGTCTACGCGAACATCGTGCAGTCGATCGCGATGACCGCGATCCTCATCTCCGCCGCGGGGGTCTCGTCGTGGGCCGCACCGACGAAGCTCTCGTGGGCACGCGTTAAAGACATGCTCGGCTTCGGCGTGCCGCTCGGCATCCAGGGCATCGCGCACCAAGCGTCGCGCTACTGGGACAAGCTGACTATCTCGCACTTCTTCGGAACGGCCGCCGTCGGTACGTACAACATGGCCTACAACCTCGCCGACATTCCGGCGATCCAGGTGGGCGAGCAGATCGCGCTCGTGCTGATGCCGTCTCTCGCCGAGCTCCCGCGCGAGCGTCGTCCCGCTGCGCTCGTGCGCAGTGCCGCCCTGCTCTCTCTCATCATCTTCCCACTGGCTGTCGGCCTCGGCCTCGTCGCGCAGCCGCTCATCTCGCTGCTGCTGCCGAACAACACGTGGCAGGAAGTCGCGCCGCTCCTCGCCGTCCTGACGGTGCTGTCGGTGTTCCGCCCCATCACGTGGGTGCTGTCCGCGTACATGGAAGCGGAGTGCAAGACGAACCGCTTGATGATCCTCGAGGTGCTCAAGATCGGCGTGCTCATCGGTGGCATCGCCGTCCTCGCACCTCTCGGTCTGCGCGCCGCGGCCGGCGCTGTCGGCATCGCGTTCGGCATCACGGCCGTGCTCTCCATCCTCGTCGTCATCCGCGAAGGCGTCTCCGCGCGCGGCCTCGCGTCGGGCTTCATTCGTCCGCTCGTCGCCTGCATGTTGATGGCGGCGGCCGTGCTCGGCGTGAACGAGTTGCTGTTCGTCGCGGGCCTCGATCATCCGGCCGTGCGCCTCGTCGTCGAGCTCCTCGTCGGCGCGGGCGTCTACATCGCGGCCGTGTTCGTCGTCGCGCGTCAGACCGCCGTCGATCTCATCTCGCTCGCGAAGAACGCGATGCGCCGTAAGAAGTAGTCACGGTGAGCAACAAGCTGCGCTTCGAGATGAATCAGGCGATGGATCAACTGCAGCGCGATCTCGATCTCGATGTCGCCGGCGGCTGGCACATCGGCACCAAGCTTCCCTCCAAGCTCGAGAAGGTCATCCGCGCTGCAGAGACCGCGGCCTCCGCGCGCGAGGCGCTCGCCGCATTCTCGTTCCACGCCGACAACGAGGCATCGCTCTCGCTGCACGAGACCATCAGCGAGAAGAAGCTCGCGAACCTCGCGTACTACGGGATCGCAATGCTCGACCGGCTCTACCGCCGCTTCGGCACGGATCCGAGCGTCGGCTTCTACCTGTACACGTACGGCAACGACCACGAGGGCAACGGCCAAGGCGTGTCCATCGAGGCGAAGCTCGGCCCCGAGGCGGAGGATGCGCGCACCGGTGACCTCGAGAAGTTCGTGATGGACGGCGTGCTTCGCTTCACGGGCCCTCTTCCCGCACCGGTCGCGGCAACGAATCCCGCGGCGCCAACGAACCCGGCCGCGAAGAAGAAGCCTGCTCCGAAGAAGAAGCCTGCTCCGAAGAAGAAGCCCGCACCCAAGAAGGAGCGCTGATTCAGATCGGAGCGGTCGGTGCTTCAAAACGGAGCACCGTGAATACCGACGCGTAGCTAAGTGCTCGAAAGGCCGGGTGGCACGGCGGCTGCTCTATGTCTCCTCGTCCCGGACTTGTTCCGGGGTTGAAGGAGACAGCGATGACCACCCACGATCTTTCCGTTCGGTTTCTCGGTGTGCGCGGCTCGATCGCGACGCCTGGTGCGGACAAGACCGCCGGCGGTAACACCGCGTGCGTCGAGGTGACGGCGGGCGATACGCGCATCATTCTCGATGCCGGCACGGGCCTACGTACGCTCGGCGACGAGCGCATGAAGGGTGGCCCGCGCCACTCGACGATTCTTCTGTCTCACTTGCACTGGGATCACGTGGCGGGCCTCCCGTTCTTCACGCCGATCTACGTGCCGGGGCACTGCGTCGAGATCGCGAGTGGTCCGAACGGCGTCATGCCGCTCGACCAGGCGATCCGCAATCTGTTCGTCGCGCCGTTCTTCCCCGTCGACTACGCACAGATCAGCGACCAGGTATCGACGCGCGAGCTCCGCGCGAACGACAAGTTCACGATCGGAGACATCACCGTCACCATGGCCAAGCTCAATCATCCCGACCCCGTGTATGGCTACCGCCTCGAGGCGTTTGGCCAGTCGATCGTCTATGCCACCGACACGGAGCACTTCTCGTGCGTCGACCCCACGCTCAAGAAGCTCGCGGCGGGTGCGGACATCCTGATCTATGACAGCCAGTACACGCCCGACGAGTATCCGACGAAGGTCGGCTGGGGCCATTCGACGTGGCTCGCGGGCGCCGAGCTCGCGCGCGCGGCCGGTGTTCCGCAGCTCGTGCTGTTCCACCACGACCCCAACCGCACTGACGAGCAGCTCGCAGTGCTCGAGGCGGCAGCAGCGGCGGAGCTCCCGGGCACGGTGGCCGCGCGCGAGGGGATGGTGCTGCGCGCGCGTGACGCGGAGCGTGCCGCCGCCGCATGAGCGCGATGGTCCCCAACGGCCCTTGCTCGCCTTACAGCTCGCTGGCGTATGCTGCTTCGATGTCCGAGCACGAGCAACGCTTCGAGCTTCTCGCCGACCTCGGCGGGTTGATCGCGGGCGAGGTCGAGCTCGATGACTTGCTCGCGACCTTCGCCGATCGCGTGTCACGCGCGTTGGGCGCGGACCGCGCGACGCTGTGGTTGATCGACGGTGCCACGGGGGAGATCCGGGCACGCGTCGCGACGGGCGTCGAGGCCGAGCAGCTCGTCGTTCCCCAGGGCCACGGCGTCGTCGGCGAAGTCGCCCAAACGGGCGTTCTCGTCAACATCCGCGACGCGGGCACCGATCCGCGCTGGGCAGGTGAGGTCGCGCAGCGCACGCACTATGTCGTGACGTCGATGCTGACGGCGCCGATCACGCGACGCGGTCACGTGCGCGGTGTGCTCCAGGCGCTGAACAAGCGCGATGGTGCGTTCACGTCGCAGGACGAGCAGTTCATCGCGCAGCTCGCGGAGCAGATCGGTCGCGCGCTCGACTACACGTCGTTGCGCGGCACCGATGCCGAGCGCGGTCTGCAAGTTCGCGGGCGATTCAATCACGTCATCGGTACGTCGGCGGCGATGTCGGCCGTGTACGACGTGATCGTGAAAGCTGCGCAGACGGATGCGACCGTGTTGCTCCACGGCGAGACCGGCACGGGCAAGGGTTTGCTCGCGCGGGCGATCCACGTCAACAGCGCGCGACGCGACGCGCCGTTCGTTCACGTCGATTGCACGACGCTGCCCGCGAACCTGATCGAGAGCGAGCTATTCGGTCACGAGCGCGGTGCATACACCGGTGCCGATGCGCGCGTGATCGGCAAGGTCGAAGCAGCGAACGGCGGAACGCTGTTCCTCGACGAGATCGGCGAGCTCCCGCTGCTGCTACAGGGCAAGCTGCTGCGCTTTGTTCAAGAACGCAAGTTCGAGCGCATCGGTGGCCGCGAGACGCTGACGGCGGACGTGCGCATCGTCGCCGCGACCAACCGCGATCTGGACGCGATGAGCGCCCAGGGACAGTTCCGCAGCGATCTGTACTTTCGTCTCCGCGTCATCGAGATCGACATTCCCCCGCTGCGCGATCGCGGTGGTGCCGACATCGTCGCGCTCGCGAATCACTTCGTGGAGCAGCTCTCGCGCCGCTACCGCAAGGCGCCGCTACCGCTCGCCGATGGCGTCGGAGGTGCGCTCGTCGGGTATTCGTGGCCCGGCAACGTGCGCGAGCTCGAGCACACCATCGAGCGCGCGATCGTGCTCTCGCAAGGGCCGGCGATCAGCATCAAAGATCTCGGCCTCGAGCCGCGCCGCACGAGCCAGGTGCTCTCGATCCCGATGCAGGGAATTACGCTGCCGTTCGATCTCACGCTGGCAGAGGCAGAGCGCCGCTATGCGAAGGTGATCCTCGAGCGCGAAGGCGGCAATCAGACGCAGGCCGCGCGTGCGCTCGACATCAGCCGCAACAAGCTTGCTCGACTGCTGCGCTCCGACGACGACTAGTACCAGACCTGGCCGGCGAGGATGATCTCGTTGTTCGCGACCTTGTCGTCGAACTGCTGGCGCTCGTAGCTCGCCTGGAACTTCATCTCCTGGCCCTTGAGGTAGTAGTTCAGGCCCACGAGGTAATCCCAGCGCTCGTCGGATCCACCCGCCATCGTCGGATCGACGTCCTTGTCGACGTTGGGATCCAGCATGCCGACGCGCACGACAGGTTGGAGATCGCCGTGCAGCGACGGATCCTTGAGCGTGTACGCGAGCGCTGCGTAGAAGCCCTGCGAATTCGTCTTCACGTCCTTCGCGCCGACGTCGTGAGCGCGAATGAATTCGCCCTGGAACAGGAAGCTGCCCATCTCGTAGCGCAGATCGGCCTCGTAGCGATCCTTGGTGCCTTCCTTCTCGCGATAGAACAGCGAGTTGTACGTGACGCCCGCGATCGTCAGGCCCTTCACCGGATACGCCTCGACGCGAACGGCGACGTCCTTCTGGTTGTTTCCGTCGAGGTTGTTCGCACCCGCGCCGTTGTAGAGACCGACGAAGTAGCTCCACATCTTCATCGTCTTGGTGACCTTGAGGCCGAGGTCGCGCTTGTCGCCGTACGTCGACGACACGATCGAGCGCTCGGGCGTGAGGATCTTCGATGACGAGGTGTAGCCCTCCCAGCTCACCGGGATCTTGAACTGACCGACGCTGACGTCTGCGTACTTGGACAGATACGAGATCTCGAAGTCCTGCAGCACGGACACGTTCGTGGTCGGCTGCTTGACCGTCGACGTGTCCCCACCGCTATCGGTGATCGTCGAGTTGCTGAATTCGCGGACCTTTGCCGGATCGAACATCACCTTGAAGCCGATCTTCTTCGGCAGGATCTCGCCCTTCGCCGAGATCTCCGCACGGCGGAGGCGGAACGTCGAGGCCGTCGTGGTGCTCGCCGCGCGATCGACGAGGAACCAGCCCTGGAGCAACACACCAGGCTGCAACCAACCCTCACTGCCGACGGCGATCTTCTTCGGTGCGTCTGCTTCGGCCTTCGCTGGCTCCTTGGTCGGTTCGACGACGGTCACGATCGCAACAGGCGGTGTGGGCGCGACAGGTGGCGCGGGGGCGGGCGGAGCTGTCTGCGCGAGGGCTGTGCCCGCGAGTCCAGCAAGGATCGAGAACATCAGGAGGGTGCGTTGCATTGCGACGACTAGAACGCTCGTTAGTGACGGACCGGTGACGCAGGCGCTACACCTCGTTCCTTCTATCGACCTCGTTGCCGCGCGTCCGCGGTGTCGTCACGGTCGCGTCACGTGCAGCGTGCAAGGCTCGATCGCAGCACTACCTATGGTGTCCACGGTGTCCACGCATACGAGCAAAGAGTTCGAGCAAGAGCTGCGGGCTCTGCGCAGCCGATTGTGCGCGATGGGCACGCGCTGCGAGCAGCAGCTGTCGCTCGCCATGCGTGCGCTCGTGGAGCGCGACGATGCGATCGCGAATGCCGTCGTCCAGAACGATCAAGAGATCGATGTCGACGAGAACGAGATCGACGAGCTCGCGTTACAGATCCTCGCGACGCGCCAACCCGTCGCATCGGATCTTCGCCTGATCACGATGTCGTTGAAGTTCGTGACCGACCTCGAGCGCATTGGAGATCTCGCGGTCGGGATCGCAAATCGCGCGCTGGAGCTGAACCGCTTCCCACCGATCGATCGCATTCCCGATCTCGGCGGCCTCGCGATGCTCGTGCAGCGCAACCTGCACGCCGTGCTGGACAGCTTCACGACACAGGATGCCCATCGCGCGACGACCGTGTTGCGCGACGACCGCGAGATCGACAAGCGCAACTCAAGCCTGTTCGCCGAGCTGATCGCTCATATCGCCACGGACCCATCCACGGTGACGCGGGTGTTGCCGCTTACCTCGGTTTGCCGCTACTTGGAGCGGATCGGCGACCACGTGAAAAACCTGGCCGAGCAGATCGTCTATATGGTGCGCGCGCACGACGTGCGACATCGCCCACTCCCGCCCCTCTCGAATTGACGATCCCTCAATAACTTCGGGGTCTTCAGCACCGTCACACTTCCGTCACAAAGCCGCCGCAGACGCGCCGTTTGCGGTAGCTAGCTTGCCCTGCATGAAGACCTGGATCGCTCTGGCAGCAACGCTCGCCCTCACCTCCTGCGGCGGCAAAAAGGATCCGGCGGGCGGTGCAGGCGGCGATAGCGTGACGCTGAACGGAAGCGGCTCGACGTTCCAGAAGGCGTTCCAGGAGACCGCGATCGAAGAGTTCGCGAAGAGCAACGGCTCGATCAAGATCAACTACGGCGGCGGCGGCTCCGGTAAGGGTCGCCAGGACCTCTCCGACCTCGTCGTCGACTTCGCCGGCTCGGACTCTCCGTTCAAGGAAGGCGACATGGCGAAGATCAAGGGCGGCGACATCCTCTACTTCCCTGTCCTCCTCGGCGCGGTGACGCTCAGCTATCACATCGACGGCGTCGACAAGCTGCAGCTCTCGCCCGAGGTCACGGCGAAGATCTTCCAGCGCGAGATCACCAAGTGGAATGACCCGGCGATCGCTGCAGACAACCCCGGCGCCACGCTCCCCGACGCGAGCATCGTCGTCGTCCATCGCGCCGATGGCTCGGGCACGACCGACATCTTCACCAAGTTCCTCGACGGAGGCAGCAACGGTGCGTGGAAGCTCAAGAGCGGCTCCACCGTCGAGTGGCCCGCGGATACGCAGGCCGGCCAGGGTAACGGCGGCGTCGCGCAGCTCGTGAAGGCGACGTCCGGCGCGATCGGCTACGTCGACCTCTCGGACGCGAAGGCGTCCGGCCTCAAGTACGCGAGCGTCAAGAACGCGGGCGGCAAGTACGTCGAGCCGACTGCCGCGTCCGTCTCTGCCGCGGGCGAAGGCATCGACGTGAAGGACAACCTGACGTTCTCCGCGGTCAATGCGAAGGGCGACGCGGCGTACCCGGTCACCGGTCAGACGTGGGTCATCGTCTACGCGAAGCCCACCGACAAGAAGAAGGCGGCTGCACTCAAGACGTATCTGAAGTTCCTGCTCACCGACGGACAGAAGTTCACGAGCGAGCTCGATTTCGCGCCGCTGCCCAAGGCGCTCGCCGACAAGGCAGTCGCGCAGCTCGACAAGATCAGCACCTAAATGCTCGATCTTCGCGGTACCCGCAGCCAAGCTGACGCCGTCTTCCGGTGGCTCGCCATCGGAGCCGCGGCGATGGTGTTGTTGGTGCTCGGGATGATCGCGCTCGTGATGACGAACCGCGCGGGCCCCGTGTTCAAGGCCATGGGGTTCGACTTCCTGACGACCACGCGTTGGTCGCCGGCGGACGCGCTGTACGGCGCCCTGCCGTTCCTGTGGGGCACGCTCTACACGTCGCTGATCGCGATCGCGATCGCGCTGCCCGTCAGCCTCGGCGTCGCGATGTTCGTAACGCAGGTGGCGCCGATGAAGTGGCGCCGTCCGCTGATCTACGTGCTCGATCTGCTCGCTGTGATTCCGTCGGTCGTGTTCGGTCTGTGGGGCATCCTCGTGCTCGGACCGCACCTCGGCCGCTCGTTCCTCACCGCGGGCATCATCCTCGCGATCATGATCACGCCGATCATCACGTCGCTGTCGCGCGAGGTCATCGAGACGACGCCCAAGGGCGAGAAGGAAGCCGCGCTCGCTCTCGGAGCGACGCACTGGGAGATGATCTGGGGTGCCGTGTGGCCGCACAGCAAGGGCGGCGTCGTCGGTGCCGTGATGCTCGGCCTCGGTCGCGCGATGGGCGAGACGATCGCCGCTGCGCTCGTCATCGGCTCTGCGCTCGGTCAGATCACGGTCAACATCATGGCGCCGGGTAACTCGATGCCAGCCGTCATCGCCAACGAGTGGGGCGAGGCCGACGCGCTGCACAAGTCCGCATTGATCGCGCTCGCTGTCGTGCTGTTCGTCATCACGATCGCGGTCAACCTCGTCGCGACGTCGATCGTTCGGCGCTCGATGGCACGCAACCGGGGGAAGTCGTCATGAACGAGCTCGTCGACCTTCGTCCGCGCCCGAGCTGGCGCACGAAGAAGAACAACATCATGCTGGGCGTGCTCGGCCTGGCTGTTCTCGTCGTCGCGCTGCCGCTGCTCATGATCGTGTGGGCCGTCGTCTCGCGCGGCGCCGGCGTCGTGTTCCATGACTTCCCCAAGTTCTTCACCGAGACGATTCCCGTCGTCTCGCGACGCGCGGGTCCCGGCATGGGCCCTGCGATCCTCGGCACGCTGCTCTCCACGGGCGGCGCGACGCTGATCGCGGTTCCACTCGGCATCCTCGGCGCGATCTATCTCAACGAGTACGACTCGTCGTCGAAGTTCGCGAAGATCGTTCGCTTCATGACGATGGTCATGACCGGCGTCCCGTCGATCGTCATGGGCCTGTTCATCTACATCACGTGGACGATCCACTTCGGCTACTCGGCGTTCGGCGGCGCGCTCGCCCTCGCGTGCCTCATGCTGCCGGTCGTCATCGGTTCGACGGAGCAGATGCTGCGCCTCGTTCCCAATCAGCTCCGCGAAGCCGCCTTCGCGCTCGGTGCGACGCGCAGCCGCGTCGTCCTGACGGTCGTGCTGCCGGCCGCGCTTCCCGGCATCGTCTCGGGCGCGCTGCTCGCGATCGCACGCGCCGCAGGTGAGACGGCGCCGCTGTTGTTCGCCGTCGGCGCCGCCACTGCGTACAACCCAAATCTCTTCGAGGGCGCGAACACCGCGCTGTCCGTGCAGATCTTTGGCAACGCGACGTCGTCGTTTGTGGCCGCGCAAGACCGCGCGTGGGGCGCAGCCCTGACGCTCGTCCTCCTCACGTTCATTGTCACGCTGACCGCCCGGTTGTTCACGGCGCGGCTGGCAGCGAAGGGTTGATAACCATGGAAGACAACATCCGTATGTCCGCCGAGTCGACTCCTCCGAAGCCGCCCCGCTTGACTGTGCCCGCGCCAGATCAGCCGGCAACGAGCGCCGAGCCCGCGCCCGTTGTCTTCGATCTCGACGGCCTCGAGGTCTTCTACGGCGCGTTCCGCGCGGTGCGCGACGTGACGCTCCAGATCCGCCGCAAAGAGATCATGGCGTTCATCGGCCCGTCGGGCTGCGGCAAGACGACGGTCCTCCGTTGCTTGAACCGCATGAACGATCTGGTTCCCGGCGCGCGCGTCGGCGGCAAGGTCAGCTACCACGGCGTTCAGCTCTACGGCCCCGATGTCTCGGCGACCGAAGTGCGCCGCCGCATCGGCATGGTGTTCCAGAAGCCGAACCCGTTCCCGAAGAGCATCTACGACAACATCGCGTTCGGTCCGCGCATCAACGGCATCCACGATCGCAGCAAGCTCGACGAGATCGTCGAGAAGTCACTGCGCGCCGCCGCGCTGTGGGACGAGGTCAAGGATCGCCTCAAGCACTCCGCCGCCGGCATGTCCGGAGGTCAGCAGCAGCGCCTCTGCATCGCGCGCACGATCGCAGTCGAGCCCGAAGTCGTGCTGATGGACGAGCCGTGCAGCGCGCTCGATCCGATCGCGACCGCACGCGTCGAGGAGCTCATGCGCGAGCTCAAGAACAAGTACACGATCGTGATCGTCACGCACAACATGCAGCAAGCCGCGCGCGTGAGTGATCGCACCGCGTTCTTCACCGCGGAGCTCGACTCCAAGACGGACCAGCGCACCGGCCTGTTGGTCGAAGCGGACGCCACGGCGAAGATCTTCTCCAACCCCAGCGACGAGCGGACCGAGAACTACATCACCGGCCGCTTCGGGTGATATTGGTTGGGCATGAAGCATGCTCGCCTTGCCCTGATCGCCGCGCTCCTGGCGGGTCAAGTCGGCGTTGTCTTCGCCGATGAGACTCCCGAAAAGAAGGCGCCGCCCGTCGAAGACCTCGACGCAGCGAGCGGCACCCGGGCCGACAAGGGCGCCTTTGGCGTCGGCCTGATCCTCGGCGAGCCGACCGGCATCAGCGCCAAGCTCTACCTCGCTGACGACAAGGCGATCGACGCGGCCGTCGGCTTTGCCTTCTTCGGCGGCGGTCTGCAGGCCCACACGGACTACCTGTGGCACCCGTACATCCTCCAATCGCGCGAGCAGTTCGTGCTGCCCGTGTACATCGGGCCCGGCATTCGCGCGATCGACTACCGCGATGGCGAGGCCGGCGACAAGTTCGCGCTCGGCGTGCGTATCGTCGGCGGCATCCTGTTCGACTTCAAGCAGGTCCCCCTCGACGCGTTCGTCGAGGTCGCGGGCGTCGTCGAGTACAAGTTCGGCACCGACGGTGGCGCGGGCATCAAGCTCAACGCCGGCGCGGGCGCTCGGTACTATTTCTAGAGAACGATCGCCGGCGTGCACTCCGCCGTCGGCACGACGAACCACACCTCTTGCTGCGTGAAGCCGCCGACGCCATCGCCGGTGAGCTGCACGAGCCCGCGATAGCGCTTCGCTTCTGCCTGCGGCATGACCGTCTGGTTCGCCTTGGGCGTGATGCGGAAGCACGCGGGTGATCCGCCGACGAGCCCGGTGAACGTGTTGCCGGTCAGCTCCTCGCCGCTGCACGCGCCCGTCGCGATCGCGTCGATGGAACCGACGAACTGCGTCACATCGACATCGTCGCTCGGATCGTCGCGTAGCTCGGCCGCGACCTGGAATTTCTGACCGCGTGCGATCGCGACCACGGACTGAGACACGATCTGCGCGAGGTGCTCGGAGTAGCGGTCCGACTGGAACACGAGCGGGCACATGCCGTTCACCGGATCGGGCTGCGGGAGCGGATCCGGATCGTTGGCGACGGTGCAGCACTTCCCCACGGCACAGCCCGCCGGTCGCTCGGAGCCCGTGCCCCACGCCGTCGGGGGGACCATGCCACCGGTGTCCATCGCCATCGCGGTCAGGTCATCTTCACCGACGGTGATGTACGACATGACACCGACGACGCGCGCGCCGATCGCCTTGAGTGCAACCCGCGCGACCTGACGCGTCGCCGAGACGGGCGTCATGTGCGTGTCGCCGCCGATGTGGGCGTTGGTGTCCGTGATCTGCAGGATGATCGGCAGCGCATCCTTGCGAAAGCCGAGGCCACCGATCGTTCCGATCTCTTCGCCCGCGAGCGCGGTGGACGGTGGTGCGGTCGCCGCATTGAACGGCGGTGTCGAGATCGGCGTTCCACCGGTGTACGGCGACGGATACGTGATGCCGGTGCCGGCCGCGGTCTGCCGCAACGCTTCCCACAGCTGCTCCGGCTCGTCGCCGCCGCGCATGATCGCGAAGCTGCCGCCCACACCGTCGATGATGTTCGTGACGGTGAACGAATTCTTGATGTGCGCGAGGCCGGCCGGCGTGTGCGCCGTCATCACGCGGTGCACCAAATAGAACGGCACGTCGTACTGCGAGTTCGCGCCGTCGTACATCGGGAAGTCGCCAAAGCCGGCCGCACCAAACGCGAGGTCATCGACCTGTCCCGCGAGCGACGTGATGATCGCGGAGAGCTGCGGTTGGATCTGCGCCGCCATGCCCGCCATCGAGCCCGTCGTGTCGAGCAGGATCGCGAGATCCGCGCGCGCGAGCACCGAGACGGTCTCGAGGTCGTACGACATCGGGTGCGGATGCGCGGAGTACGGCATCACGAACGTGCGCTGGTGATGCGAATCCGGGTTGTCGCTCGCATCCGTCGGCGACGTCTCCATCGCGCGCTCCACCTCGTCCGCCCAGCCGTCGCCGTCGCTGTCCATCGTCGTGCAGCCGTCGCCGCCGATCGCGCCGCCGCTCCCGCTGCCATCGTCGTCACCACTGCCCGTGTCATCGGCGCTCTGCATCGAGCCCGGCGAACAGGCAACGAGGAACGCGGAGAGGATCAGCCAGCGCGACACGCACGGGTCTTATCGCGAGGATCCTCGACACCAAAGCGAATTTTGGTGAGCGGATCGCGCACGGTGCTCGACCGGCCACGAAACCGCGCGACGAACCATGCGATCCTGCGTCCGGATAGGCGGATGGCGATCTTTCGACCCGGAACCAACAAGGCGTGGGCGGTATTCGCCGGCATCTACCTGGCCGCAACCCTCGCCCTGACGATCTACTGGCTGTTCACCGAGACGGGCCCCGTGCTGTCGCTCGCGAAGTGGGAGGCCGCACGCTTCCACGGCAGCTGGTATCCCAAGATCACGATGCTGGTGATCTGGGTTGCCACGCTGATCCCGCTGCTCATCGTGAAGTTCTCGATCGAAGCGGTCACGGGCAAGAAGCTCACCGCGCCGATCACCCGCGACAATCTTCGCTAGTCGATCGTGCCGCTCGTCGGCGGCGGATGCATCGGCGGCGAGATGTGCTGCGGATGCGCGGCGGCAGGCCGGCCGACGGGACCGAGGTCGCTCACGAACGAGGCGATGCGCTTCTCGGCGTCCGCCTCGATCGGGTCCGCGCCCTGCGTGTAGTTGCGCGCGCGGTCGAGGTTGGTGACGACGAGATCGGAGCCGATCATCGTCAGGCACATGATGTTCGTCTCGAACTTCATCACCGTCAGGAACACGTTGAGCTTGCTGATGTGAAGCGTCTTGACGAGGCTCCACAGCGCGATGACGATGAGGACGGCGCTCACGATCATCGACGCGAGATAGAACTTGCGGACGCGTTTGACCTGGTAGATCGCCTCCGCTTCGCTCATCGGGCGCGCCAAGCGGAAACCAGCCCGCGCGAAGAAGCTCTGCGCGACGATGATGCCGAGCACACCGCCGATGAACCAACCGCTGCCGGTGAACTGATACGGGATGATCAGAATCACATACGCGAGCAGCGCGTACATCGGCGCCGCGATGACGATGAGCCAGCCCGGCGCGGACACGCCGGGGAACAGCATCTTGATGACCATCGACGAGCGAATCATTCCCGGCATCAGCGAGATCGCTTTGGGCGCGAGCTGCAGCATCGCGATCATCGCGAACATGAACGGCGCGATCGTCTGCCGGTAGATGCCGTCGATGCCGAGCGCGAGCAACGCCATCCGCTTCTCGCCCGAGGTGGCTGCACCGCGGATCTCGGAGAAGAACGTGTTCAGCGGATAGATGAAGACGATGAACGGTGTCAGCTCGAAGAGGAGCCACCCGTAGAACAGCCACTTCTTTTGCTGCCGCCAGTTCGTCCACTTCTTGAGCTGGTTCCAGCAGATGAGACAGAAGACGAGCTCGGCAAAGGCGGGCAGGAACTTCACGAAGAAGATCGCGAGCCAGTCGGTGTTGCGGAGCGCATCGCCGATCCCGATGATCGTGAGCGGGATCAGCGCGCATGCGACGCTGAACAGCACGCTGCGGCGCCAGGCGAGAAAGGCCTGCAACTGCGGTTCGTGGATCGGCGGCGTGGCTTGCGCGAGAGCGCGGCGCTCCGACGGCAGAACCTCCGTCGGCTCGATGCGCAAGCGAAACGCACGACGAAGAGAGATCTTCAGAAACCAGAGGAACTGGCTGCCGGGGAGATCTTCCACGTCGAACCAGGCTGATTGCTCGGGTTTCGGCGGTGGCGGGGCCTGATCCATCGGGGAGGTTCATCCTAGCAAACGCTCCCGCTTGGGATTTCATTGCGCGCGGGTTAGAACGATCCGCAGTGCCGACCAAGTCGAGCAAGGGGAAGGACGAAGCGCCGAAGCTGGCGCGGGCCGCGGGTAAGGCGGACGACAGCACACGCGGTGATCGCAGCAAACGGTTGCTCGATCTCGTGATGATCCTCCTGCGCGCGCGCACCCCCGTCGCATATCGCGAGATCCGCGAGTCGTTTCCCGGGTACCAGACGACAAATGCGGAAGCAGGTCTGCGCGCGTTCGAGCGCGACAAGGCTGACCTTCTCGAGCTCGGGGTGCCGATCCGCTATGTCACGCCGGACGAGGACGACTCGCTCGAGGATGGCGGCTACGTCATCGACCTCAAGCGCTTCAAGATGCCCGAGGTGCGGCTCACTCCCGACGAGATCAGCGCGCTCGTCCTCGCGGCGTCCGTCGCACACGCGATGCCGGGCGGCACGTATCCCAAGATCGTGGACCTCGCGCTGAAGAAGCTCGCGTTCGACCTCCCCGAGCTGCCCGATACGCCCACGTCGTTTCCCCGCCCGACGGGCCCCACGCAGACGACCGGCGCTGCGGCGCGTGTGCTCGTGCACTTCCCCGGTCGCCACGTGCCGACGCCCAAGGGCTCGACGGAAGAGCGCCCAGAGCTCTCCGAGATCTACGCGACCCTCGAGTCCGCGACCCGCCTGCGCAAGCGCGTGACGATCACGTATCAAGCGGCCGCGGACGGCCTCGTCAGCAAGCGCGATCTCGATCCGTACGCGCTCGTGTATCGCGAGGGTGCGTGGCTCGCCGTCGGTTGGTGCCACCTGCGCAAGGAAGTCCGATCGTTCCGCGTCGATCGCATGCTCGATGCCGTGCAAGCGGCCAAGCCGAAGAGCCCCGACTTCGAGCGCCCCGCGGACTTCGACGTCAAGGCGTACGCGCAGCGCTCACCGTGGACGTTCACGACCGATCCGCCCGAGGAAGTGCAGCTCGTGCTGTCCCCCGAGGCGACCGAGGTCGGCAACGAGGACTTCGGACCGGCGAGCGTGAAGCGCAAGGAAGCAGATCAGACGCTGATCACGTTCGACTGCACCAACCTCGAGTTCGCAGCGACGCGCATCTTGTCGGCGAAGGGCGCGATCAAGGTGCTGCGCGGTGATCGCCTGAAGGCGCGCATCGCGAGCGAGCTCGAAGCGATCGATCAGCACTACGGCGTCACTCTCCCGGGCGATACGGAGGTGATCGATGCGTGATGTCTCGCAGAAGATCCGGCGCTTGCTCTACATCGTTCCGTACGTCGCGAAGCACCCCGAAGGCGTGCCGATCGATCAGCTCGCGCAGATGCTCGGCGCCGAGCGCGAAGAGCTCGTTGCCGACATCGAGCTACTCTCGCAGGTCGGTCCGCCCGACGGAGATCCGGGTGAATACCTGCTCGTCTCCATCGATGAAGGCCGCGTGTTCGTCGATCTCGCGCACCGCCTGACGCGCCCGCTGCGCCTCACGGCCGCCGAGGGTTGCTCGCTCCTGCTCGGCATTCGCGCGCTGCGCGAGTCCGGTATCGCGCCGTTCGACGCGGCCATGCAGAGCGCGGAGAAGAAGCTGCTGACCGCGCTCGGCCGCGACGCCGGTGAAGCAGAGAGTCTCGCAACGTCGACGGTCGTGGCATCGATCAGCGCGCAGAGTGAAGAGGCGGTCGCTGCTCACCTGCGCGCGCTCGTCAGCGCCGTGCGCCGCAACGAGCGCGTCGAGATCGAGTACGCAGCGGCATCGACGGCGCAGTCCGAGCACCGCCCGATCGATCCGTACGGCATCGTTCACCACGCCGGCGAGTGGTATGTCGTCGCGCACTGCCACAAGCGCGGCGACGTGCGCACGTTCCGCATCGATCGCATCGCTGCGCTCCACGCCAAGGGCGAGCGCTTCGAGCGCCCCGCGACGTTCGACCTCGAGGCCTATCGCCGCGACCGTCTCTACGTGCCGTCGGCGGACTCCGTGACCGTCACCGTGCGCCTCGATCAGCTAGCCGTCACGCGCATGGGCGCGAACTGGCCCGTCGGCGATGTCGACGTGCAGGACGACGGTGGCGCCGTGCTCGTCATCGACTGCGACGGCTTCGAGTGGGTCACCCAGTGGGTGCTCGGCCTGGGGCGCCACGCGTGGATCGTGCACCCGGCCGAAGCGCAACAAGCGATGCGAGATCGACTCGCTCGCCTGCGCGCCGAGCTCGTCTAGGCTTACTTCTTCGCCTCGGGCTTCGGTGCCGGCGTCTTCGCGTCGGGCTTCTTCGCCTCGACCTTGGCCTTGGGGTCCGGCTTCGCCTCGACGACGGGCGGCGCGGGCATGCTGGCCGGGGTCATCTGACCACCGATCTTCACCTGCAGCTTGATCGCCTTGTCCTGCTCGCTCACCGAGAACGTGGCGTCGAGCGACGACACGAACTGCGGGAACACGTGCGCGCTGTCGATCGTGCCATCGATCGTGCCGGTGCCAGCGATGTCCGAGATCTTGCTCGGGCCCTTGCTCTGCTCCACGCCCGACACCTTGGTCGTGCCCTTGATGGTGGCGGCAGTGCCCTTGCGCTTCACGAGCGTGTAGTCGGTCACGACCGTGACGTCGACCTGGCCCATGAGCTTCATGTTCGTCGTCGCCGTCCACTTGGCACCGTCGCCAACAGCCTCGGTCGGCAGCGCGGGCCACGAAGGCAGCGCGATCTGCATGAGGTTGACGATCTGCTGCGCGACCTGATCGCCGACACCGACGGAGATCTTCGTCGGTTCGAGGGCGACTCCGTTCGGACCGACCTTGCCCTTGATGGTGAAGTCCTTGAGCGTGTCGAGTGCGCCCTTGAGCTCTTCCGCCTTGATGCGGGCGCCTTCGACGTCCTTCGCGTCGGTCTTGCTGACCTTCATCGTGTATTCGATGGCGGTCTTGTCGACGGTGGTGCCGATCGCTTCCGTGGAGAAAATGATCGTCGGCATACCGTTCTGACCATCGCCACCGAGCTCTGCGGGTGCGAAGTGCTTCTCGACAAAGTCGAACGTCAGATCGACCTGTTCGGACGGCGTCGCGGCGGACGCGTAGGCAAGCGGCGTCTTCTTGCCCTTGCCAGCGTTGACGAGCTTGACGGTCGTCTGCGGCGCTTCGATCGCGACGTCGAGCGGGCCCGGCGCGGGCGGAGGCGGCTCGGGCTTGGGCGGCGGAGCGGGCGTGGTAGCGACGGGAGTCGCAGGCTTGTCCTCGGGCAACGGCGTGGTCGGCGGCGGGGTCGACTTGCCGCCGCAGCCGAGTGCGACGACGAGCGCGAGGAGCGAAAGACGTGACATGGCCGGACACTAACCCGGTGATCCGCGCCGCGCCACCCGCGCGAACCGGCTCGCCGAGCGTACGCGCACGGAATGTTGCGGTCTGCGACGACCCCGGCGTAGCTCTTCGACGGAGATTCTCGCGGAGGGCATTACGCCCCGTGGCATATCCGCTGCACCGAGCAACCTCGATGCAGGCACCGAAGTCGCCCATGCTGCCGCGACGACTGCCTGTCGGGGCCGAGCCCTGCCTGCGTGCGAACGAGCGCGGCGTCGAGTTTCGCGTCTGGGCCCCGACGCACGACCGGGTCACGCTCGTGATCGAAGCGCCCGCCCCGCGCGAGATCGTGCTGGAAAAGCAGGACGGCTATCACACGGTGTTCGCGCCGGACGTCGATGCAGGCGCGCGCTACCGCTTCCGTCTCGGTGACGAGCTCGTCGCGGATCCGGCGTCGCGCTTTCAGCCCGAGGGCCCGTTCGGTCCGTCGGAAGTGATCGATCCCTCGTTTGCGTGGAGCGATCGAGAGTGGCGCGGACTCGCGGCGCACGCACACGTGTTCTACGAGATGCACATCGGTACGTTCACGCGCGAAGGCACGTGGGCGGCGGCGATGGCGCAGCTGCCGTTCCTCGCCGAGCTCGGCGTGACGACGCTCGAGGTGATGCCTGTCGGCGAGTTCGCCGGCGACCACAACTGGGGCTACGACGGCGTGAACTGGTTCGCACCGACGCACGCGTACGGTCGGCCCAACGACATGCGCGCGTTCGTCGATCGCGCTCACGCACTCGGCCTCGCCGTCATCCTCGACGTCGTTTACAACCACTTCGGTCCCGCCGGAAACTCGATGTTCACGTGGTGCCCCGACTACCGCCTCGGCGCGGGCGAATGGGGCGACGAGCTCGCGTTCGACACGCCGAAGTCCTCCGGCATGCGCGAGCTAGTCATCGCGAACGCGGCGTACTGGATCGGCGAGTTTCACCTCGACGGCCTTCGCCTCGACGCCACGCAAGCGATCCACGACAACTCCGACGAGCACATCATCGCCGCGCTCACCAAGCGGGCGAGAGAGGTCGCCGGCGATCGACGGTTGATCATTGTCGGCGAGAACGAGCCGCAGGACGCGACGCTGTTCGGCATGGGCGTCGACGCGCTGTGGAACGACGACTTCCACCACACGTCGCGGGTCGCGTTGATCGGCCTGCGCGAAGGATATCTGCACGACTATCACGGCACGCCGCAGGAGCTGATCTCGGCGGTGAAGCGCGGCTTTCTCTATCAGGGCCAGCTCTATCCCTGGCAACGCAACCCGCGCGGAACACCGACGCTGCGCGCCCATCCGGGCCAGTTCATCCAGTTCCTCGAGAATCACGACCAAGTGGCAAACCTCGGGCTCGGCGAGCGCCTCCCCGATCTCGCCGATCCAGCGCTCCTGCGCGCGATGACCGCGCTGCTGCTGCTCTCACCCGCAATGCCACTGCTGTTCCAGGGACAAGAGACCGGCACGCGCATTCCGTGGATGTTCTTCGTCGATCACGCGGAGAAGCTCCACGCACCGATCCGCGATGGGCGCGCGAAGTTCGTCTCGCAGTTCCCGCGCATGGCGACGCCCGAGCTCCAGGCGGCGCTCCGCGATCCGTGCGTACCGGAGACGTTCCGTGCATGCATCCTCGATCCGCGCGAGCGCGATTTTTCTCGGCCCATCGCCGCGCTCCATCGCGACCTGCTCGCCGTGCGCCGCTCGGAGCCGGTGATCGCTGCCGCATCGCTCGACGGGACCTGCATCGACGGTGCGCTGCTCGGTCCGCTCGCGTTCGCCGTGCGCTACTTCAGCGACGCTGGCGACCGGTTGTTGCTCGTGAACCTCGGTCGGACGTTCGCGGAGGCAGTGGTCCCCGAGCCGCTCATCGCACCGCTCCGCAATGAAGGCTGGCGCACCGTATGGTCGAGTGAGGATCCGCGCTACGGCGGTCACGGCACACCGACGGTGTTCTCCCACGAGCGCCTCGCGATCCCCGCGCACGCAGCGATCTGGCTCGCGCCGGATTCCACTGCATCAGTTCGCGTCACCCCGCCGCCGCCCAGTGGCGACAAGGTGCTCGTCGATCCGTAGGAGGTACCCATGTCAGCCGAACCCGAGCTACTCCGCAATGTCATGCCAGGCGCCGAACGCGAGATCGCATCGCGTCGCGAATGGCTCGTCACCAATGGCCTCGGAGGCTACGCGTCGGGAACGCTCGGCGGTGTCCCATCGCGCCGTTATCACGGCTACCTGATCGCCGCCCTCCCCAACCCGGCCGGCCGCGTGCTCGCGCTGGCCTCGCTCGCCGAGACGCTGCGCTTGCCCGATCGCACGCGCGCGGATCTGGGGTGGGTCGCACCGCAGTTCGCGACGGCAGGACATCGCATCGAGCTCGAAGAGTTTCACCTCGAGCTCGGCCTGCCTGTCTGGCGCTTCCGCGGCGAGGGCGTCGCGATCGAAAAGCGCCTGGTGATGGCGTACGGGCACAACACGACGCTCGTGACGTATCGCTTGCTCGAGGGCGGACCGATCAAGCTCGAGATCCGTCCCGCGCTGCAGTTCCGCGGTCACGACGACTTCGTGTCGACGGCGATCCCCGACGCGTACGAGATGCGCGCGTTCGGTCCGCGCATCGAGATCATCGCGCCCGAGGGACTGCCGAATCTCCGGTTCCAGATCGTCGGGCCGTACGTCACGTTCGTCGTCGACCCGCGTGAAGTGGACGACTTCGAATACCTGACCGAGGAGAGCCGCGGCTACGCATCGCGCGGGCGCATGTACAGCCCCGGACGCTTCCGCTGCGAGCTCATCCCCGGCCAGGTCGTCGCATTCGCCGCATCGACGCACTCGTGGGAAACGCTGACCGCGATCGATCCCGCCGAGATGCTCGCCGCCGAGCAGGCGCGCCGCCGCCGCTTGATCGACGCTGCGGCCCCCCCCGCAAAGACCGGTCCGGCGGCCGAGCTCGTACTCGCTGCCGATCAGTTCGTGATCCGCCCGGCGGGTCGCAAGGAGGATCACGTGCGCGCGCGCGTCGCCGGTGACGAAGCGTGGACGGTGATCGCCGGCTATCACTGGTTCACCGACTGGGGCCGCGACACGATGATCTCGCTCGAGGGGCTCACGCTATGTACGGGGCGCGTCGGGGAGGCCGGCTCGATCCTGCGGATGTTCGCGCATCACGTCCGCGACGGCCTCGTGCCGAACATGTTCCCCGAAGGCGCGAACGAGGGCCTCTATCACACCGCCGACGCCACGCTGTGGTTCTTCCACGCGATCGATCGCTACGTCCACGCCTCGCACGACGCGCGCACACTCGAGGATCTGCTCCCCGTGCTGCGCACGATCATCGACGCACACGTCGCGGGCACGCGCTTTGGCATCGGCGTCGATCCCAACGATGGTCTGCTCCGCCAGGGAGCGCCCGGCTATCAGCTCACGTGGATGGACGCCAAGGCAGGCGATTGGGTCGTGACCCCGCGCCGTGGCAAGGCCGTCGAGATCAATGCGCTCTGGTACAACGCGCTCTGCCTGATGGACGCGTGGCACGCGAACATCGGCGATCACGCAGCGGCAACAATGTACCGCCAGCTCGCGGATCGCGCGCGGGCTTCATTCGACCAGCGGTTCTGGAATCCCGCCACCGGGCATCTCTTCGATGTAGTCGACGGCGAGGACGGCACCGATGATCCGGCGTGTCGTCCGAACCAGGTCTTCGCCATCTCGCTACCGCACGCGGTGCTCGATCCCGCGCGCTGGCAACCGGTGCTCGCCGTCGTCGAGCGCGAGCTGCTCACGCCGCGCGGTTTGCGCTCGCTCTCGCCGAATCATCCTGACTACAAGCGCACGTATCGCGGAGACCTCATGACGCGCGACGCGGCGTATCACCAAGGCACCGTGTGGAGCTGGCTCATCGGCCCGTACATCGATGCGCGACTGAAGGTGTTTCCCGACGATCTCGAGACAGCGCGCCGCGCGCTCGATGGCCTCATCGTGCACATGAGCGAGTACTGCATCGGCACCGTCGGTGAAGTGTTCGACGCAGAGCCGCCCTACACGCCAGGAGGTTGCGTCGCGCAAGCGTGGGGCGTCGCCGAGCTGCTGCGCTGCTTGCTGCGCGTCGGCTAGATCAGCGGCAGGAACTCGACGCCGATGAACGGAATGATCGGCAGCCCGCCGATGTCGGCGTCGCGCTGCTCGTTCGAGTCGTACTCGCGCCCCTCGACGTTGTAGTGGTTCGTGATGTTCTGGATGTCGAAGTAGAGGTTGATGTCGCCCCAGCAGCGATGCCACCGACGGTCGAAGCGCATATCGAGCGTGTAGAACGTCGGCAACCGCGCCCCGAACGGAATCGGCGTCGGATCCACGAAGTCACCGTGGAAGACGCTCGGGCTGTACGGATTTCCGGACACCATCTGGAAGCGCGCGCCGATGCGCCACTTCGGCCACCGCCGCGACACCATGAGCTGGAGGTTGTGGCGCTGATCGAGCTCGAACGGACGCCACTTCAACTCACCGCCCGTGATCGGATTGATGTCGCGGCGCTCGGAAACGGCGAACGTGTACGACGCCATCGTGAACCAGTCGGCCGTCGTGCGCTTCGCCATCATCTCGAGCCCGTACGAACGCGAGTTGCCGAGCGCCTCGCGGTACTGCGCGAATCCGAGCTGCTTCTCGAGCAGCAGCTGGAACGTGGGACCGAGGCCACCGAAGCTCAAAGAGCTATCCGGTGGGGTAGAGCCCGGACGAGGGTCCCGGACGATAATGCCGATGTCGCGACCGTAGTGGGCAAACGCCGTGAGCGACGCGAACACATCTTTGTTCCACGTCGTCTCGATGCCGAGCGATGACTGATCGACGTACGAGCTGTCCAGACCGGGATTGCCGGAGTCCTGCACGTCCGCCGGTGTCGGTGGCTGATGAAAGCGCCCGACCGCCGCGCGCACGGTCGTCGTCGCGTCGAGCATGTAGCTCGCGTTCAACCGTGGATCGAGAACGATCTGCGGTCCGTTCCCGACGGAAGTACCGAGCCAACCGCCGGCGGTGAGCGGTCCGGATGAGCTCATCGCGACACCGCTTGTCAGACCGTAGAGCTCCATGCGCACGCCGGGCTTGAGCGAGACCTTCCCGTCGAACAGCTCTCTCCGCGCTTCGCCCCACAGCGCGATGTCGCTCCACGCGACCGTCGAGTTGCCCGTGAGCTCGCTGGGGCCATTGTCGAAGTTGCCGTTGCCGCCCGGGTCGTACGAGCTCTGCGCGAGATACCCGCCCGAGTACTCGGCGCCGCCCCGGAGGTGCCCCCACGGATAGTCGTGAATCAGCTCCGCGCGGACGCCCCATGGAAATGTCGGGCGCGAGAAGGTCTGCTCGCGCTGCATCCCGACAGGGTCGCTCGTGTCGCGGTCGTGAAACCGCAGATCGTTGAGGCCGAGCCACGGGACGACGTGCAGGCCGAGCGCTCCCCACTGCCGGTGATAGGGCGCAGCGATGCGCAAGAACGCCGACGTGATCGCGGTCTCGTCATTCGCAACGCGATCGACCGAGCCAAAGATCATCGGCGTGACGCGGCCCTTGTCCCGCGCATCGCCCCAGCCGGTCTTCACCTGCACGTCGAGGTAGCTCGGCAGCGGCGTGTCGTCGGGCGCGAACGGGCGCACGACCGCGTCGAAGTAGCTGCGTCGCACACCCGCGATGATTCCGCCGCCGTGCGAGAGCGGTCCTTCCATCTGCACGCTCGAGTCGAGGAGGCCAACGCTCCCACCCATGCGCCAACGATCCGTGCGCGGCTCGCGCGTGATCAGCGAGACGATGCCGCCCTGCGCTCGCCCGTACGATGCGTCGAAGCCACCCGACGCGACGGTCAGATCTTTCAGCATGCCGCCCGGGTAGAACGACGTGACGCCGCCGAAGTGAAACGCGATCGGCACCTCGATCCCGTCGAGATACACGGCCGAATCGCGCGGTGATTGCCCACGCAGCACCACGCCGCCAAACGAGTACGGAATGCGCGCCACGCCGGGCAACGCCATGATCGCGCGCAGGATGTCGTTTCCCGCGCCGGGGATGACGCGGATTTCCTCGGCGGTCAGCTGATAGCTGAGCGGCTTGGTCTGCTCGGGGGCCTTGTCGTGGACCTCGATGACCTCCGCGCCGGTCGTCCGCACGAGGTCGATGCGGACGCGTTCGTCGCCTCGCGGAATGCGTACGCTGATCGTCGCGTACCCCGGCGCCGCGATCGTGAGCTCTTTGCTCGTGGGGACGACATCGATCGTGAAGTACCCGTCGATGTCGGTGACAGCGATCTCGCCGACCTCGTCGAGCGCCGTCGCGCCGCTAACCGGATTCACGCTGCCGCGCTCACCGATCACGCCGCGCACCTGGCGACTCTCCGGCGCATGCACGACGCGCACGGGCTCCGGAGCCTCGAGATCGGGGCCCGGAATCATGGGCTGCGCGAGCGCCTCTCCGACGAAAACGCCGGCGACCACAGCCACGCATGCCACCCCCCGACGCATCGTCGATGAGACTACGCGCTGGTCAGCGGGTTCGCCGGATTTACTCGTTAACGGTAACGCTGATCATCTTGATCGGCGTGCGCGGGCGGTCGTTGCCGTCCGTCTGCGCGGTCTCGATCTTCTTCACGACGTCCATGCCCGTCGTGATCTTGCCGAACACGGGGTGCTTGGACGGGCCCGGCGTGAACCAGTCGAGGCGGTCGTTGTGGACCGTGTTGATGAAGAACTGCGCGCCACCCGAGTTCGGGCGGCCGGTGTTCGCCATCGAGAGCGTGCCGACCTCGTTGGAGATCTTCGCGTTCGCGGGGTGCTCGTCCTGGACGTTGCCGAGCGGCGAGTTACCCGTGCCGCAGCGCGGGCTGGCCGCGTCCTTGGAGTACTCGCAGCCGAACTGGATCATGAAGTTCTGGATGATGCGGTGGAAGTGGAGTCCGTTGTAGAAGCCCATCTTCGCCAGCTTGACGAAGTTGCCGGCCGTGATCGGCATCTTGTCCTGGTAGAGCTCGGCGGTAAACGAACCGAGCGAGGTCTCGAACGTCGCGGTGGGATTGGCCATGCGCGAAGTCGTATCACGCGCGCGGCGTGTCCGCAGTTGTCCGGATGCCGTTCGTGAGTGGCCGATGTTCGGAAAGTTCGGACAGCGCGGCTCGAAAGATCGAGCAGTTGCGCGAGCACATTCCCTGCTGCGGGAGCGCTCACCACCAGGAGTAAAGTGATGAGCAACGAAGACGATATGGAAATGATCACCCGTAAAGATCTCCGCGAGGAGCTCGCCCGGCTTCACGCCGCGTTCGAGATGAGTCTGTCGCAAATGGCAACCAAGCAGGACCTGGCCCGAATGGCGACCAAGGAAGACCTGGCCCGAACGGCAAGTAGAGAAGACCTGGCAGCTCTCCGCAGAGAGACGGCTCAGGACACCGGTCGAGCGATCAACTCGGCGTTCGAACAGTTCCGCTTCTGGTTTACGACGCTCGACGATCGCTACAGAGACCTCCCAAACCGGATGACGAGTCTGGAGGACGAAGGCTTGCCGACGCGGATGAAGCACGTCGAACAGAAACTATTCGCCCCGCCCCCAGAGCCGAAACGGGCGGCCCGGCGCGCGACCAAGAAACGACGCCGCGCTACTTAAGCGATGCTGTCGATCGCGAGCGCGACCATCGCGATCAGGCCCTGGGCCGACTCGTTCTCGACGTTGGCCATGATGAACTCGTGGAGCGGGAGCTGCGCCTTCTCCAACTTCTTGAGCGGCTCGCCGCGCGCAGCTGCGTCGAGATCTTCGTACGACAGCGAGCGGATGCGCCCACCGTTGCGCTGATAGACCTGCGCGATCAGGGCGCAGTGGAAGATCACGCTGATCACGCCCTCCGCACCGCCGAGGTCGCTTTCGTGGGCCGAGAGGAACTGCGCGACGGGCGTCTGCATCTGCACGAACCCGCCGACGAGGACGGACGAGTAGTTGGGGTCGCTCATCTTCTGCGACGCCTCGGTGACGACGGCAGCGACTTGGTCTTTCGTGAGCTTCATCGCGCTTCGCCGCGGTAGCTGGACTCGGCCATGGGGGGATGCTACTGCCGGGGCAGCCCCTCGTCGAGGATCGTGCAGACTTCCGTACTTATCTCCGCGATCCGCCGGGCGCTCATCATCAGCGTCGCCGTGCACATCGTGCTGGTGATCGTGGTGCTGAAGTTCCACCCCGACCCGCTCGTCAGCGAGCCGGAGCTCGTCGATATCGAGATCGCGCCGACCCCGCTCCCCGTAGAGGCGCTCCCCGAAGAGGTGGCGCGCATGCTGGAGGAAGGCTCGGGATCTGCCGGCGAGCTCGCGACCGACGAGGAGACAGCCGCGGCGGCGGAGAAGTTGTTGCACCCCGACGAATACATCCGGATCGACGCGGGCATGGAGGTCGATGCGCCCATCGACGCGCCGCCGGATGCGCCGCCGGATGCGAGGATCGATGCTCCGCCCGACGCGCGACCCGATGCAAAGCCGCCCGTCGATGCAAAGCCGGACGCGCCGATCGATGCCCCGGATGCAGAGCCCACGCTCGATGCAGGCGAGGTCGTCGCGCAGAGTGACGCGGGCGGCGACGACGGCGGGGCACTCGCGGTCAACGACGCGGGCGGAGATGCGGCCGAGGTTGCGGCCACGCTCGACGCCGGTGCGAGCGACGCGGGCGAGGTCGCGTCGACGCTGGATGCCGGTGCGGCGGTCGCGACGATCGATGCGGGCACGCTGGATGCCGGCGCGATCGCAGCGGCGACGATCGATGCAGGCACGGGGAGCGCGGGCGGCTCGGGCTCGGGCGGTACCGACATCGCCGGCACGGGCTCGGGCAGTGGAACCGGCTCGCAGGGCAACCTCGGCTCGGGCTCGATCGCGATGGAGAACGGCTCGGGTTCTGGCGTTCCCGGCCAGACCAACGAGCCAGCAGTGGACGGCGCTCCGACGACGGCGGGCACGGCAGCGAACCTGCTCGCCTACTTCCCGAAGGGCCATGTCGTGACGGCGCTGATCCGCTTCGATCGCTTGCGCGGTACCGAGTGGGCAGCGGCGACCGAACGCTTGCTCCACCCGATGCCCGACTATCAGGTGCTGTTCGGCACGGGCGACGCGAAGATCACGGAGAAGCTCGACACGCTCATCATCTCCACGCCTCGCCCACGCGATGCCGCCGCGACGACGCTCGTCGGACGCACGTCGATGGAGCGCGCCGCACTGCGCGAGTTCCTGTCCGCGTCGACGCCGATCACGTGGTCCGGCTCCAAAGGCGGCCTGCTCGGCAAGCGCACCGGTCGCACGTTCAAAGGTGACCAACGCGTGTTCCTCTCGCCCTACAAGGGCTGGTTCTTCCTCGCGCAGCCCGACGACATTCAGGGCTTGACCGTTGGAGCCAAGGGCGATCTCGATGCGATCGAGGCGAAGGGCAAGCTGCCGCCGTGGCTCGCCGGAATGCGCGACATCGAAAAGGAGTCCAACGGGGCGGAGCCCAAGGGCCCCTCGCTCGTCGTGACGCTTCAACTGCCGGGCGAACGCATCGATCTGCAGGGCAATGACTTCGGCCTCGGCATCAAGACGTTCCCGACGCCGACGCGCGTGACGCTCGCGATGGAGCTCGTGAAGCAGGGCTGGCTCGCGCACGGCAACATGACGTTCTCGTCGGAGAGAGCGGCCAAGGAGTTCGTCACGGACGTCACGCTCGTCAAGCAGGGCGTCGCCGACAGCTACGTGATCAAGAAGGTCCTCGGCAAACCTGTCGTGCGCGTGATCGACAACCTCTCGTTCGCGCGCACGGGCGGACGCGTGTCGTATTCGACCTCTGTCTCGATCGGAGATGCGCGGTCCATCCTCAACGCGCTCGGCGCCCAGCTCGACGTCTACTTCGACGCACAGCAGCCATCGCCGGCATCTCCGTGATGGGCCGCACGCGGGCGGTCCCGGCGTGTCATGCTCGGGGCGATGCGGTTCGCTTCGGTGCTGCTCGGGCTGCTCGCGCTGTCGTGTGCGCCCACCACCAAGCAGAGACTGCATCCCGCTGGCGACAAGCTCGACGAAGGCAACGGTCAGCTCGCGCTCGCGTCGATGCATCTCTACACCGACGAAGAGACGGTCGATCCCCCCGCGCAACACACCGACTCCTTCGACGAGGCGTACGGCGGCACGACGTATGGCAACTACACGCCGCCGTCGTGGGGCTACCCGGCCGTCAATCGCAATCCCGTCTACGCCGTGCACAACGATCTCGTTGGCGCCGTCGAGGGAACGATCAGCTGGCGCGGCGCGTCCCCCACTGCGACCACGTCGTGCGGTCCCGTCGACTGGCTGCGCATCGGCTCGCATCACGAGCTCGCAGGTGCGCTCGTGTTCATTCATCGCGTCGCGACCGGTCGTTCGCTCGTCCCCGCACAGAGCGAGCAGCGCCCTGCTCCCGTCGGCGGCATCGTGATCAAGCGCGGCTGCGCGCTGTTCCCCGTCGTCCAGCTCGTGACGCCCGTCCCCGCGCGCATCGCGATCCACGGCGATCGCACGGCCACGCGCCTGCGGCTCACGACGACTGCGTTTCCGATGCCGCCGCTCGCAGCTACCGGCGGCAAGCCCGCGCGCTACGGCAACATCCCATACGCCCCGGGAAACCCTGATTCGTGGGACGGCGAGGACTGGGCCAACCCGTCCGACGATCCGGAGAAGACTCCGGAGCCGCACGACGAAGATCTCCTGGAAGGTGGCCGCATCGTCGCGCCGATCCGCTCCGACATCATGCGCATCGACAGCATCGACAACACCGTCGGCTCGGCCTGGATCGTCGGCCTCGCGACGCCCGCATACGCGATCACCGACGAGGCCGGTCGCTTCCGCCTCGACGAGCTCGCGAAGGGCACGTACGAGGTCACCATCTTCGTCCCCCCGCCGCCCGCGGTGAAGAACGGCGCGCTCGTCTACGGCGAACCGATCGTCGTCAAGCGCAGCATCGTCGTCCCCGATGGCTCGCACGCGGTACGGGTCGACGTCACCGTCGGCAAGTAGCGCTATTCTCGCCGCATGCCTGTGACGCTCGAGACGGCGCGCCTCGTCCTGCGCCCCCATGTTCCGAGCGATCTGGAGCAGCTGATCGGCTGCTGCGCAGACCCGGACGTGTATCGCTTCCTCGCCGGTCGACCGTTCACGCGCGAAGAATGTTGGGCGCGCCTGCTGCGCTACGTCGGTCACTGGACGCTGTTCGGCTGGGGCATGTTCGCGGTGCTCGATCGCCCGAGCGGTCGCTACATTGGTGATGTCGGCTTCGCAAACTTCGAGCGCGGGATCACCGGCATCGACGGCTCGCCCGAGGCGGGCTGGCTGATCGCGGCCATGGCCCAGGGCAAAGGCCTCGCGAGCGAAGCACTCGCCGCCGCGACGACGTGGCTCGACGCGCAGATCGATCCGCCGCGCACGGTGTGCATGATCGATCTCGGCAACACCGCATCGCACAAGGTCGCCGCCAAGGCCGGTTATCGCGAGAGCGGGCGCGCGAAGCACGGCGAGAGCGACGTCATGCTCTACGTTCGTATCCGGCGCTGACGCACATCGGCGAACTACGCGCGACGTTCACTGAGCGGCTCGAACTTTCGTCCGGCAACTGTCCGGCCGGCGGACGGTTTGTCCGAAGCACGGAACTTTCGGACACCGACGCATGCGATCACGCGCAGTTGCGATGGCATCACCGTTGCTCTTCCCCCTCGCATGACGAGCACGCAAAAGTTCAAGATCCTCGCAATCGTTCCCAAGCTCGACGGCAAGGGTGAGTTCTTCACCAAGGTCGGCATCGGCTTCCGCAACAAGGATCAATCGATCAACTTGTTCCTCGAGACGCTCCCCTTGCAGTCGTTGAACGGCAAGCCCGTGAAGCTGCAGATCCGCGAGTGGGACGAGCGCGACGAACGCCCGCGTGAAAACTTCCGCTCGCCGAGCCGCGATGTGGTCGCTGGTGACTACGCGACGGATGCGGGCGTCGGTCCGGGCGCGGGCTCCGGTTCCGGTGTGGGATCCGGCTCGAGCGCGACGATTCCGTTCTGAGCTCGTCCCGACGTGGGACTCGACTCGCCCGCATCGCGGGCCCCTCTTCGTCGGCTCGTTCGCA
The DNA here is from genome assembly GCA_036499725.1 of Kofleriaceae bacterium. GTDB lineage: Bacteria > Myxococcota_A > Polyangia > Haliangiales > Haliangiaceae > JABFXX01. The sequence goes on along the minus strand of DASYDE010000002.1, from coordinate 32,307 downwards.
GCGAGCCGGCACACGATAGGACACGCCGATGAAGCACCTCCTTCGCCGCGCCGCGATCACGATCTCGGCGCTCGCCGTTCTCATCCTCGCCATGGACGGGCATTGGACGACAGCCACGCAGGCATCGGCAGAGCCGTTGTCGGCGTCGTTGCCCGCTCCCGCGCCGCCGCCACCGTCGGTCGTCAAGAAGTCGGCGCTCGCGGGGAAGATCAACATCAACACGGCGACGGAGGATCAGTTGCGCATGCTGCCGACGGTCGGGCCTGCGAAGGCGGAGCGCATCGTGACGTGGCGCAAGAAGAACGGCGGCTTCAAGCGCATCGCGGACATCCGCCGCGTGAAGGGCTTCGGCTTCAAGACGTTCAAGAAGCTCGAAGCCATGCTCGCGGTCAGCGGGGAGACCACACTCGCCGCGCAACCCTGAGATCACGCGGTGCCGACCTCACCCGGCACCGCCCCCCTTTCATCGCGAGCGCGGCGGACTTCCCTCCTTCACCGCCGTGCTCGCACCTTTCATCGCGAGCGCGGCGGACTTCCCTCCCTTACCGTCGCGCTCGCGTCTTTCTCCCGTGTGCGACCGGCGCGCGTCGCGGGGCTGGCCGCGCGGGCTGGCCGCGCCGGCACGCCCGCAAGCCAGCGAACACACTTTCGCGCTCGCGACGGGCGAACGAGGGATCCCCCGCGCGGGGGCTTACGCTAGAGTGGCGCGATGTCAGTCTCGTCGACGCCGCCGGGCACGCAGTCGTTCGTTCCGGCTTCGGCGAAGCTCACGTCACTCGCGGAGGACACGCGCCGCATCTGCCAGACGCTGCTGCGTCAGGACACGACGAACCCGCCCGGCAACGAGCGCATCTGCGCGGAGTTTCTCGCCAAGGAGATGCGCGAGGTCGGGTTGGAGCCCGAGCTGCTGGAAGGCGAGCCAGACCGCACGAACATGGTCGTGCGCTACCGCGGCACCGGGAAGAAGCCGCCAATCCTGCTGACCGCGCACCTCGATGTCGTCGACGCGGATCCGTCGACGTGGAAGTACCCGCCGTTCTCGGGCGACGAGCATGAGGGTTGCCTGTGGGGGCGCGGCGCGGTCGACATGAAACACATGGCGGCGATGTCCGCCGCGATCATGCGCAAGCTCGCGACCACGCGGACGCGCCTCGATCGCGACGTGATCTTTGCGGCGGTCGCGGACGAGGAAGCCGGCTGCGATCTCGGCGCGAAGTATCTCGTCGAGAATCACCGCTCCAAGATCGAAGCCGAGTACGCGATCGGTGAGGTCGGCGGCTTCTCGCTGCATATCGGCGAGACGACGTTCTATCCAGTGCAGGTCGCCGAGAAGGGCTTCGTCTGGATGCGCGCGCGCCTGACGGGCGAGGCGGGCCACGGCTCGATGCCGCGCTCCGACAGTGTTGTCACGCGCCTCGGAGAAGCACTCACGGCCGTCGGCCGCGCCGCTCTCCCGATCCACCCGACCAAAACCCTCGAGTCGTTCCTCGAGACGATTCGCCAGCACCAGCCTGCATTCCTCAAACCGCTCGCGAAGCTCGCGACGTACCCGCAGATCCTCGGTCGCCTCACGCGCATCATTCCGCAGTCGAGCTTCACGCGCAGCATCAGCGCGCTGACGTCCAACACGGCGTCGGCCACGATCGTGCGCGCCGGCACCAAGACGAATTCGATCCCTGGCGTCGCCGAGTTCGAGATCGATGGGCGCACGCTACCCGGTCAGACCGACCAGGATCTCGTTCGCGAGCTGCAGGCCGTCCTCGGTCCCGGCGTCGAGCTCGAGATCATGAAGTCGGCTCCGCCCGTTGTCACCGAGCCCGTCGAGTCACCGCTGCTCGACGTGATCGCCCGTCAGCTCGCGCGTGTCGAGCCCGACGGCGTGCTGCTGCCCTACATGATCCCGGGCTTCACCGACGGCAAGTACTTCACGCAAATGGGCGCTCGCTGGTACGGCTTCTCACCCATCAAGATCGAGCGCGATTCGGGCATCAAGTTCGCCGACATGTTCCACGGCAAGGACGAGCGCGTCCCTGTCGCGGGTCTCGCGTGGGGCGCCGAGCTGCTCGACTCGATCGTTCGCGAAATCGCGGGCGCGTAACGTCCCAGCGGGGATGTCATCTCGGTCCCAGCGGGGACGTCATCTGCACAGCGCCGGCGCCGTAGTCGCGCGAGCGTCGGCGGCAGGTTGGTCGCTACGGATCGCCAGGTATCCAATCCCTAGCGACGTGCACAATCCCTAGCATCGTGCACCGATTCAGATCCCGAACTTCGCGGCGATCGCTGCGGCTGGCATCGCGCCGCTGACGCGCGTCGCTTCCTTGCCGCCGCGGAACAGGATCAGCGTCGGGATGCCTTGGATGCCAAAGCGCCCTGCGACCTGGGGAAGTGCCTCGGTATCGACCTTCGCGATGACGAGTGCGCCGCCGCGCGTGCTGGCGAGCTTCTCGAGCTCCGGCGCGACCATCTTGCAGGGGCCGCACCACGCCGCCCAGAAATCGACGAGAACGGGCAGCGGCGAGTCGCGCACGAGCTCGTCGAAGTCAGCACCGCTCTCGACCGCGACGGGATGCGTGGCCGGCAACAGAGGTGCCTTGCACGCAGCGCACTTCGCGTTGTCTCCCGCTCTCGCCGCGGGAACGCGATTGGACTTGGAGCACGCTGCGCACTTGATGACCATGGCCGTTCTACGTGTGTAGCTCCGATCAGACCGCCGCGCGACACCAACGCGTGCGTGCCGCGAACCCGTGCGCGAGCGCTCAGTGAACGTCGCGATTCGCGAGCGAGCCGTCGAGGAAATCGCGCGCGAGGTCCGGGTGCTCCATGAGGCGGTTCACGGCGACCTCGAGGCTCGCCTTCTCGCTCTTCTCGAGCGCGGCATACGTCGCCTTGTAGGTCTTCAACAGGCGCCACGTCTCGCGAGCCTTCTTCTCTGGATCGACGCCCCCTTGCATCATCATGCCACCCGTGATGGTCGTGCCGTCCGGTGCAACCCACATGAACGGCTCCTGGATGCGATCGATCTCCTGCTGGGTGAGCCCCGACGTGAGGATCCAATCCATCAGCGCGCCGTCCTTCACGGTGATGAGACGCAAGTTGTTGTTCGTAGTGGCGACCTCGTCGGAGATCGCGAGGCGGCCCGACGTGCGGATGATGGTCGCGGCCGCGCAGTAGTGCCCTTCCGCGTCGCGCCACACGTTGAGCTTGCCGGGCGCCTGCGTGTTGCTCGGAAACATCTGGTTCGCCATGTACTGCGCAAACGCGCTCACGCTCTCTTTGCGCGCTTGCACGAGCGCGGCGCGCACCTGGTCCTTCGTGACGACGATGTCGATGTCGATGATGTTCGGCCTGCTCGCGTCGGCCTGGATCGCACTCGGCGGCGGCTGCGCGAAGTTCATGTGCGGCGCGGCGAGATCCTGCCCTTCGTTGCTGGGCGGGGCGACCGGCGCGCGACGCTGCACCGGGGCGGGCGTCGGAGCGAGTCGCGACGCAGACGCGAGCGGCGACAGTGCCGTCACGGCGGCAAGAGCAAGCGCGGTCGGAGAGAGCAGCGCGCGGGTGAACAGCGAACGGGAGGAGGCAGAGGTAGTCAGCGACGAAGTCATAGCGGTGTCCTTCGCAGGCCGGCACCAGCGCTCATGCGCATCGGCGGCTGCGTCTTCTTGTTCTTCTTTCAACGCACCTGGTCGGCGGTCGGTCTGTACGCGTTGTCGGGCAACGAACTGCAACAGAGTCGCTAGTTGGCGGTATCTCGCGGACGCGGCGCAGCGGCCACATCAAGAGCGGCGGGAGGAGGCCGATGGTGATGCCGATCCACAGCGCGGTCCGCGTACCGAGTGCGCTCGCGAGTGCGCCGCCCACGAGCGCGCCGATCGGAAGCGGTACCTGCGTGCACACGTGAAATGCAGCGTTCGCCCGACCGAGGATCTCCGTGGGGATGACGGTCTGCCGCAGCGTTGTCTCCTGCACGACGAACGCGACAGAGAAACCATCGGCGAGGATCTGATGCGCGACGAGGAACGCGATCACCATCACGGACGAGCCCCGTGCGGCCGGAACGAACAAGCCTGCGGCGAGGCTGAGCGCGGACGACACGATGATGGTGTTGCCGAGGCCAAAGCGCTTCACCGATGCGCGCGAGAACACGGCGCCGAAGAGCGCGCCGACCCCGCCCATCGCGACGATGACACCGAACCATGTCTCGCCGAGGTGCAGATCGCGCAGGAGGAACGGCGCGTAGAGCGTCATGAAGAAGCCGCCCCACAGCGACCACAGCATGTACGCGATGGTGATCGGCCGGACGATCGCGTTACCGAACAGCGCGCGCATCCCGATCGCGAGATCCTCGCGCAGCGAGACGCGCGCCTTGACCGGCGGCTGTGCGCGTGGAGGTTCAGCGAACGGCGGCTTGATGCGAACGAGAAACAGCGCGGACCACAGGTACGTCACCGCATCGATCGCGACGGCGAGCGGAGCACCGAGCATTGCGATCAACGCACCCGCGCTCGCGGGACCGACGATCTCCGCGACGCCCTCCGTCGCTTCGATCACGGCATTGCCATCTCCGACGAGCTCTGTCCCGACAAGCGTCGGCAGATACGCCGTGTCCGTGATGTGAAACATCGCCGACGCTGCACCGACGATCGCACCGACGACGAAGAGGTGCGCCACGGTGAGCGCGCCGGTCATCCACGCGATGGTGGGCGACACGATCGCCGCCGCGCGGATGATGTCTGCCCAGACGAGGATCAGGCGCTTGTCGGTGCGATCGACGAAGCCGCCCGAGAAGAGGGCGAGTACGATGCCCGGCGCGAGCTGACCGGCGACGAGCACGCCGATGATCGACTCCGGCTGGTGGAGCAGCGTGATCGCGATGATCGGCAGCGCCGTGCGCGTGATGCGCGCGCCATACGTACTGATCGCGAGCGCGAGCCACGACCGTACGAAGTTCGGGAACTGCCAGACGCCGCGCCGAGCGCTCATCGACTTACGGCGACGACGTGCCGGCCGCGAAGCAGGCTTCGCAGATCGGCGTCGTGTATGTCTTGAGCCGCTCGATCTCGAGCTCGGTCAGCATGCGCGGTGGGATCGGCAGCGAGAACTGATCTGCGCACGTCGGGCAGACGCGTACGACCGCGTAGTCATAGAGCGTGCGCGGCAACGGAAACGTGAGCCACTCGGGAACCGCGCTCGCTCGCTCGATCGCGGTCCGGATATGGCGACACACGTGCGCGAGTCCGGCGCGCCCGTGGACGTGACACGTGGGAGCGGGGTCCGTCACGCGACGAGCATACGATCAGAAGACATCTTGTCGATCAGAACGGGATGTCGTCGTCGGGGCCACCGCCACCACCGCCGCCGCCACCACCGCCGTAGCCGCCGAAGTCCGCGTCCGAGGGAGGCGGAGCCCCCTCCTGCTTGTCGCTCTTGCCGCCGCCCTCGCCCTTGCCACCGCCGAGGAACTGCACGTCGGACGCGATGATCTCGGTCATGTAGCGCTTGATGCCTTCTTTGTCGTCGTACGTGCGGGTCTGGATGCGACCCTCGACGAACACCTGGCGGCCCTTCGCGAGGTACTTGGAGCAGACCTCTGCGCGCTTGCCCCACACGACGACGCGGTGCCATTCGGTGCGCTCTTGGCGCTGGCCGTTCTTGTCATTCCACGACTCGCTCGTCGCCAAGCGAAGCTCGCAGACGCCCTGTCCGCTCGGCGTGTAGCGCATGTCGGGATCGGCACCGAGGTAGCCCACGAGGATGACTTTGTTAACTCCACCAGCCATGACGTTCTCTTTCGCGTACCGGATGACCCATCCGGGTTGGGATTTCCCGAGGCGCTCGCCCCGGTGACGTGAGGGGCGTACCACGCATGTCTGACGACGACGGCAGGATCGCCTTGCCCGGTCACTCCCGCGCGACGTACAACGGCGCCTAGATGTTCCGGCACTTGCGCGTCGCTGTCGTGATTCCTGCGTTCAACGAGGAGCGAGCGATCAGCGAGACCGTGGCGACCGTCCCGGCGTGGGTCGATGACGTCATCGTCGTCGACGACTTCTCCTCCGACGACACGGGCAAGAACGCCGCGCTCGCCGCGACGGGCGCCGGTCGCACGACGGGCTTCGAGGTCATCCGTCACGCCGCGAACGCGGGAGTTGGCCGCGCGATCACCACCGGTTATCGCCGCTCGCTCGCGATCGGTGCGGATGTCGCGGTCGTCATGGCGGGCGACGGGCAGATGGATCCGGAGGATCTGCCGGCGCTGCTCCTGCCGATCGCGGATGGCTGCGCTGACTACGTCAAAGGCAATCGCTTCCGGCATCCCGCGATCTGGTCGACGATGCCCGCCACTCGCATCGTCGGCAACGTGGTGCTGTCGGCGGCGACGAAGATCACGAGCGGCTATCTCCACGTGTTCGATTCGCAGTGCGGCTACACCGCCATCTCGCGCGCCGCGCTCGAGAGCATTCCGCTCGACGAGCTCTTCCCGCGCTACGGGTACCCCAACGATCTGCTCTCGCGTCTCGCGGTCGCCGACATGCGCGTCGTCGACGTTCCGGTCCGCCCGATCTACGGCGCGCACTGGCACTCGGGGATCAACCTCGGAACCGTCGTCCACCCGATTCCGTGGGTCCTTCTTCGCTCGTGGGGCAACCGCCTCGCGGCCCAAGCTCGCCAACGCCGCACGCGCATCTGATGTCGCGCATCGGCATCATCACCACGTCGTATCCGCGCTTCCCCGGCGATTCGGCGGGGCACTTCGTCGCGTCGCACGCGCGGTTCCTCGTCGGCGCGGGACACCGCGTGGACGTCGTCGCAGCGTCCGACGACAAGACGCGCGATCGCATCGACGATGCCATTCGCGTCTCGCGCGTGCCGAGCCGCGGCCTGTTCTACACGGGCGGCGCGCCCGATACGCTCGAGCGTCTCCCGCTGCGCGGCGCACTCAACGCGGCGTCGTTTACCGCACGCTTCGCATTTGAAGTGCAGAAGCACGCGCGCCACTGGGACGCGATCGTCGCGCACTGGCTGACTCCGTCGGCCCTCGCCGCGTTGCCGTCGACCAAGCCGCTGCTCGCGATCGCACACGGCGGCGACATCCACACGCTCCGACGCATGCGCCTGCTCGCGCCGACCCTGTATGCATTGCGCGCGCGTCGCGCCCAGCTCGTGTTCGTGAGCAGCGATCTGCGCGACATCGCGATCGCCGCTGCGCCGCGCCTCGAGAGCTGGCTGCAAACGGCGACGGTGCAGCCGATGGGGATCGACCTCGCTCGCTTCAGCGCGATCACGCCGCAGACGTCGGGGATGACGACGGTCCTGATCGTCTCGCGCCTCGTGCCCGTGAAGGGCGTCGACGTCGCGCTGCGCGCATTCGCGGAGCTCGCGGATCGTCTCGACGAGAACCACGAGCTCGTGATCGCGGGCGACGGTCCCGAGCGCGCCACGCTCGAGATCCTCGCGCACCAGCTCGAGATCGACGAGCGCGTTCGCTTCCTCGGCGAAGTGTCGACGGACGAGCGCGATCGCCTGCTCGCGTCGGCCGCTGCGGTGGTCGTGCCGTCGCGCGTGTTGCCCACGGGCCGCACGGAGGGCACGCCGATGATCGCGCTCGAAGCGCTCGCGTCGCGGGTGCCGGTGATCGCGTCCGCCGTGGGTGGCCTGCGCGACCTCACCGCGGCGACGCTCGTTCCTCCGGATGACCCCTCCGCGCTCGCGGATGCGATCGACGACGTGCTCGGGATGGGCACCCTCGGCGCGGAAGATCTCGCCGATCTGAGCGGTGCGGAGACCCTCGAGGCGCTCGACTGGAGCGTCGTGGGGAAGAACCTGATGCCGGTCTGGTGACCGCGAAGGCACGAAAGAGATCTAGCCTCCGAGTAGCGCAGGCCCTCGCGGCGCAGAGAACCGCGAAGACGCGAGGCCGCGAAGAAGAGATCAACCTCGCCGGGCGCAATGCGCGGCCCATTGACCGGTAACGATCGGTCCCCGATCCAATCGATTCCTTTGCGTCTCCGCGTCTTAGCGGTTCTCTTCTCGCTCAGTCCGCGTGCATCCGGTGACAGCACAGTGCGTAATGACGTTCGCATGTGACGAAAACCCGACCGGCAATGGTTCGACCAATGTCGTCTAACCATTTGTAATCAGGTATAGTTCGCCGAGATCAGGCCGAGTGACATTCGAGTCTATCGGCGGCATGTTTGGTGCTACCTAAGAGCCTCTGAATGCTCGATAGCCCGCGGTTCGATGTTTCCGTGATCTTGCCGTTTGGCGACGACGAAGAGTTCGTCGGGATCGCCGTTCGCCGCACGGCAGAGCATTTGCGCGGCCTCGGGGTCGCGTTCGAGATTCTCGCGATCGACGAGGACTCTGGCGACAACTCCCATGCCGTCCTCGCGATGCTTCGCGGCGAAGTGCCGGAGCTGCGCGTGACGCACGCGTCGGGTCGCGGTCGCGGTGTCGACAGTGGTGCCGCACGCGCCCAGGGCACGCTCCTCGTGATTGCCGCGCCGGACGTCGCCTCGGGCTCGCTCGATGGAATCGGCGATGCGGTCCGCCGCCTTCTCGCCGCCGATGGCGATGCCGAGATCGCGCTCACCCGGTTCACCGTGGCGCATCGCATTCGCTCTCTCTCCGCGATTCGCGGAGCGCGCTTTGTGGGTCCGGGCATGCACCGCCGCCTCGCGAAGCGCCTGCAGGTGAAGAACCTCGCCGTCCGCGTCGCCGGCCCGACGGGCGTGGCCGTGAAGTCGTCGGTCTCGCCGTTCCGCGCGTTCGCTCGCTGGGCGTAATTACCGTTTGGCTCCGTTCGGCCGACGACAACGAACCAGCGCGCGCAAAGATCGCGGGCTATAGTTCGGGCGTGTACTACGCGTTGACGGTGCTCGCGGTGGGTCTGCTTGCATACACCCACTACCTGCTCCCCGCGGCGTGCCTCGCGTTCCTGATCATCGTCCACGAGTCAGGACACTTCTTCGTCGCACGCTGGTGCAGCATGCAGGTCGAGCGCTTCAGCCTCGGCTTTGGCCCCGCGATCCCCGGCCTGTCGTGGATGAGCAAGCAGGGCACGAAGTTCCAGCTCGCACCGCTACCGTTCGGCGGCTTCGTCGAGATCCGCGGCATGAACGTGATGGACGAGATCGATCCGGAGGATGCGCGCTCGTATCCCAATCGTCCCACGTGGCAGCGCGTGCTCACGATCTTCGCGGGCCCGGCGATGAACTACGTCTCCGCGATCGTCATCGCGTTCATCCTCTACAACTGCAACGGCGTTCCGCGCTCGCATCCCTACAACACCGTCGACGCGGTGCAGGACGGTTCGCCGGCGCAGGGGAAGCTGCAGCTCGATGATCGCATCCTCGCGGTCGACGGGATCGCGGTGTGGGGCAACAGCGGCGCCGGCCTCGGCATCACGCAGGCCGTGCTCGCGAAGCAGGCGCCGGTCAGTCTCACGGTGCGCCGCGGCGAGCAGATCCTCCACCTGACGATGGCGCAGCCCGTCGCGGCTCCGCGCATGGACATGGATCCCGTCACGCCGTATCTGGGTGGTCGCTACTGGAGCAACGCGCTCGGGATCCTGTGGAACCCCAACACGAGCGTCGCATCGTTCGCGAGCACCTCGCCCGCGCAGGGCGTGCTCAAGCCCGACGACTTCATCCTCGAGGTCGACGGCATGCCGGTGTCGGGCGACGGCGATTCGCCGGGTCTCACTCCGATGATCATGGCCAAGCACGGCGCGCCGGTCGATCTGACCGTGAGCCGCGGCGACCAGACGCTGCATGTCACCATCACGCCCACGATCACGACCGCCCCAGGATCGCCGTGGCAGGTGATGTACGCGCTGAAGATTCTGAAGAAGCCGGACATGGTTCCGATCAGCACCTTCGAGGCGACCTGGCGCGCGCTCCGCTACCCCATCGCGCAGAGCAAGCTGATCGGTCAAACGCTGTACAAGGTCGTGACGGGCGAGGAAGCGGCCGATCCGGGTGGCGCACCTCGCATCATGGCGGAGCTGCGCGATGCGGCGAAGCGCGGGTGGGTGGACCTGCTCGAATTGCTCGCGATCCTCAACGTCTACCTGGGCTTGTTCAACCTGCTTCCGCTCCCGGCGCTCGACGGTGGACGCCTGGTGTTCCTCATCTACGAGATGATCACGCGGCGCCGTCCCAACGCGAAAATTGAAGCCATGGTTCACATGGGCGGCGTGATGGTCCTCCTCGTGGCGATGGTGCTCGTGACGCTCCACGACTTCGGCGCGTTCTAGCGTCGAGGGTGCGCCCATGTGTGAGTTGCGGAGCGGGCTCCGGCGACTCAGCATGTCCTGATGCCCAAACCGCCGTTCCTGCTGACGGGTGCCTGCGAAGCCAAGAACGTCGAGCCGGGAACGAGCTCGCTGTGGGCGTCGATCAAGGTCCAGCCGCAGGGCAAAGGGATGGAGACAGATCGCGCGCCGCTCGCGATCGCGCTCGTCATCGATCACTCGGGCTCGATGTCAGGCTCGCCGCTCGCGCACGTCGTGAAGAGCTGCGAGCTGCTCGCGGATCTTCTCGGCGAGGGCGACGAGATGTCGATCGTCCCGTTCTCGCAGAACGCGGCCGTGCTGTGCGGTCTGACCGCGATGTCGACGGACGGCAAGACGCGCCTGAAATCCTCGCTGAAGAACATCCGCGCCGACGGCGGCACGAACATCCAGCAGGGCATCGCGGTCGCAGCCGGCGTGTTGATGACCGCGCGCGCGGGGCTGCGCCGCGTGATGGTCGTGATGAGCGATGGCCAGCCGAACATCGGCGAGCGCACGCCGTCGGGGCTGGGCGAGATGGTGCGCGGCCTCGGGCTGGCGGTGTCGTCGCTCGGCTTTGGCCTGCATCACGACGAGAACGTCCTCGACGCGATCGCGACTGCGGGCTCGGGCCGCTACGCGTACATCCCTGATCCGATCGCGGCGCGCTTGGATCTCGCTCGGGCGGCACTCGCGCACGGAGGCATCGTGGCCGACAAGCTCGAGCTACGCCTGAACCCGGCCGACGGAGTGGAGATCCTGCAGATCCTCCCGACGGCGACGCTGCGCCACGGAAAGCACGGCGTGGCCGCGTCGATCGGTGACATATTCGTCGACGAGGGTAGGCAGATCGCGGTGGAGCTGAAGCTGAACCTCAAGCCGGGTGCGAGCGGCACGCTCGTCGAGATCTCCGTCGAGGGCAGCACACCGAACGGACACGTCCACACCGAGACCGCGAAGCTCGTCGTCGACGTTCGCTCCGGCGCGCGCGTGATGGATCTCGATGCCCAGCGCGAGATCATCATGGTGCAAGCAGACCACGCGCGAGCAGCGGCGCGCGCGCATGCGGACCGCGGGCAGATGCCGTCGGCGGCAGCGTTGCTGCGACAACTCGCGGCGAAGATCGATGGACTGCCGGGCTTCGTGCGCAACGACGGCTCCATGCTCGCGGAGCTGCGCGAACAACTCGAGGACGAAGCGGCGAACTTCGAGCGCAACGCCACGGTGGAAGAGCGCTTGCATCAGCGCAAGCAATCGATGATGTACAAGGCGCAGACGCCGTTCTTCCAGAAAGCGATGGCGGCGCCCGCCCCTGTCGATGCGCAGCTCCTCGGGATCGGTGGCCCCGTCGCCGGCAAGCACTTCCCGCTGCTCACCGAGAACATCATCGGCCGCAGCAGCAACGTCGTCGTTCACGTCGACAGCGCAAACCTGTCGCGCGAGCACGCCCGCGTCGCCTGGATGGTCGACGGCTTCATCCTGACCGATCTCGGCTCGACGAACGGCAGCCGCGTGAACGGCACCTTCGTCACGAGCGTCGTGCTGCGCGAGGGCGATCTGCTCGAGCTCGGCGATGCGGTGTTCCGCTTCCAGCTCCGAAAATGAAAACCGGGCCGGACCGTCTGGCCCGACCCGCGCTCTACCTGATCGAGGTCAGTGGTGAGCGGGGGCGCCGAGGCCACCCTTCGTCGGCGGAGCCGTTGCACCCGCCGGCGACGGAGCCGGTGCGCCAGCCCTGGCAGCGACGAGACCGACGAGCGTCTTGATCTCGGCGGCCGTGACCTTCACGGAGCCAACGATCGCGGCCTTGTCCTGGGTGAGCGCGAGCGTGCCCGCGGCGGCCTGGAGGCCGATCGAGCCCATCATGCCCTTCACCTGCGGCAGCGCCGCGTTGAGCGTGGCGACCGTCTTGCCGGCTGCCTTCTCGTCGGTGGTGGCGAGCTTGATGCCGACCGTCACGTCGTCGGCGAAGTTCATCGTCAGCGCGAAGCTGTTCGCGACGATCTGCGACGTGGCCATCTTCTGCTTGTCCTTGTCGGGGATGAGCATCGTCAGCCACAGGTGCGACTTGGTGTCGGTCGCCTTGAGCGCGTCGCGCATGGCCTTGCCACCCGCGCCGGAGTCGAGGTTCTTTCCCTTGCCCTTCACCAGGTCGATCTCGGCCTTCATCTTGCCGATCTTCGTCACGAACATGCGGCCGTCGATGAACGCGAGCTCGCTGTCGTCGCTCGTGAAGTAATCCACGCCGCTGTACGACGCCTTGGTCGACGACTTGGCGGCCTTCATGATCGCGTCCTTGGGCATCTTGCCCTCGACGATCACGACCATGTTGCCGTTGTCGTTCATCTTCGCGAGCTCGTCGACGCCACCCGCGGCGACGGCCACGGTGTCGATGTCCTTCATCGGATCGATGCCGACGTCAGCCATCTTCTTGCGCGCGTCAGGCTTGCTGTCGAGCATCTTGTTAAAGCTCTCGACGAGCAGCTTCGAGTTGTGCGCCTGCGATGCGTCCAAAACGAACATCATCTGCGTGTTGTCAGGGACAAACTTTGTCAGGTTTGTTCCATTGCCAGCGATCGCGACCGAACCACCCGCGCAAACGAGCGCGGCTCCCAGAACAAGCTTCTTCAACATGCGTCCTCCAAAAGTCGGGGTGACTATACACGCGGCCTGCTGCTGCTAAGGTCGACGCGTGCCGCTCTCGAGCGAGGTGCTCGACCGAATTTCGACCGACCCGGGCGTCTATTTATTCAAGGACGCCAAGGGGGGGGTGGTTTACGTCGGTAAGGCCAAGAATCTCCGCACCCGCGTGAGGCAATACTTTCGGCCAGGCGGGGACGAGCGGTTCTTCGTGGCGGCGGGGTTCCTGGGGCGGGCCGTCGTGGATATCGAGACCATCGTGGTGACGTCGAGCAAGGAGGCCTTGCTGCTCGAGAACCACCTGATCAAGAAGCATCAGCCCAAGTTCAACGTAAAGCTCCGCGACGACAAGCAGTACTTGGTGCTGCGGCTGAAGCAGCCAAAGCCGGTAAAAGGTGACGATCAAGCGAAGCGCGAGCTGTTCCCGCGCGTGGAGGTCGTTCGCCACATCAAAGCGGACGACGCGAGCTACTTCGGGCCGTACCACTCCGCCTCCAGCGCCCGCGAAACGCTGCGCACGCTGAACCGTCACTTCCAGCTCCGCACCTGCACCGACCACGTGCTCGAGACGCGTGGCCGCCCGTGCCTGCAGTACCAGATCAAGCGATGCAGCGGTCCGTGCGCGATCGACGTGCCGACCTCGCTGTATGCGGAGCAAGTCGACGACGTGAAGATGTTCCTCGACAACAAGAACGCGGATCTGCTGACGCGGTTGCGCGCACGTATGGCGGTCCGCGCGGAGTCGGAGGACTTCGAGGTCGCGGCCGTGCTGCGCGACTCCATCGCCGCCGTCGAGCGCACCATCGCAAAGCAGCACATCGTTCAGGACGACTTCGTCGATCAAGACGTGTGGGGCATCTATCGCGAGGCCGACAACGTCGAGGTCGTCGTGCTGTTCATCCGCGCCGGTAAGCTCGTCGGGCGGCGCGCGTTCGCGCAGAAGGATCAGGAGCTACCGGATCCGGCCGTCATCGGCGAGCACCTGCAGGTCTACTACGCGACCGGCACGTACATCCCCGACGAGGTCGTCGTCGGCGTGGACCTCGAGGACAGCGACGTCATCGCGGAGTGGCTCAGCAGCTCGCGCGGCAAGAAGGTCAAGGTCATCGAGCCCAAGCGCGGCGTGCGGACCAAGCTCGTCGACCTCGCCGATCGCAACGCGGCCGCGAGCGCCACGTCCAAGAAAGGCCGCGACGAGGACGCCGACGCCTTGCTCGAAAAGGTCGCGAAGCGGCTCGATCTCAAGGGACCGCCGCGCCGCATCGAGTGCTTCGATATCGCGCACATCCAGGGCACGGAGACGGTCGCGTCGATGGTCACGTTCGTCGACGGCGTGCCGTCGCGACAGCTCTATCGGAAGTTCAAGATCCGCAGCGTCGAGAACAACGACTTCGCATCGATGTACGAGGTGCTCACGCGGCGATTCGCCCGCGCGAACAAGCCGGACGGCGACCCTGCGTGGGCCGTGCCGGATCTGCTCGTCATCGACGGAGGTAAGGGGCAGCTCGGCATGGCCGTGACCGCGCTGAACGATCTCGGCGTGAAGATGGGCGGCGACGACGGCGTCGAGGTCATCGGTCTCGCCAAAGAGCGCGAGCTGGAGACGGGCAGCGCGCCCGATCGCATCTATCGCCGCAACGCGAAGGATTCGATCGCGCTGCGTCCCAACTCGCCCGAGCTGTACATCCTCGCGCGCATCCGCGACGAAGCCCATCGCTTCGCGAACACGTTCCACCGCGAGCGCCGCAGCAAGGCGAGCCTGCGCAGCGAGCTCGACGACATTCCTGGGATCGGCGAGACCCGCCGCAAGAAGCTGCTGAAGCATTTCGGCAGCGTGCGCGCGGTCCGTCAGGCGACCGCCGAGGAGCTCGCGAAGGCGCCGGGTATGAACAAGAAGGCCGCGATCGCGATCACGGCCTACTTCCTCGTGCGCACGGAGCAGGAGGCGGACGTCGAGGCCGAGCATGCTGATCAGGCCACGGTGGTGACGGGCGAGAGCTCCGAGATCGACGGAGATCTCGACGCGAACGTCGAGGGACGGACCGATTCGGACGCGTCCTGAACGTGCGGCAAAAAGTTGTGACCTTTTCCTGAGCGCTGAACATGCGAGTCCCATGCGCGGAGCAGGCTAAGCTCGACCCGTGCGTCTGGCGCTGCTCTCCCTCGTGACGATCGCGAGCTGCGGACGTGGCGGATTTGACGCGCTTGTCGACGCGCGCGCCGAGCAAACCGACTCGCCGCTCGCATTCACGCAGGAGTCGTTCGCTAGCAGCCCTCCGATGGAGGTCTACGATCTGCTCCAGCTGACGCCGACCTCGTCGATCGCTGTTGCCGATCAAGGTCTGTGGCGCTCGCCGGGTGACGGAACCTGGACGCTCGACCCGTTCACCCCGATCACGCTCTACGGCACGATCCCTCTGGGAAACGGAGAGGCGTACGTCGTTGGTAACGTAGACGGGGCGAACCAACCCATCTGCGCACGCGTCACGCCAACGACGGCAGCGAACGAGGACACGGCTCTCGATCGCGCGCTCAACGACGGCTGGGCCTCGTCGCCGACGGACATCTACATCGCCGGATACAACGCATACATCTCTCACTCGACGGGCGATGGGACCTGGACGACGCAGACGAGCCTGCAAACGGATCGCTTTCTCTCCATGTGGGGCAGCGGACCGACGGACATCTACGCGGTTGGCGACACGGGATCGATCTTTCACTCCACGGGGAACGGCGTGTGGACGCAGCAAATGTCAGGCTCGACGGAGCAGCTGATCGAGGTCACCGGGGACGGCCCGACGAATATCTACGCGGTCGGCTACAACGGAACGATCCTGCACTCGACCGGCGACGGAACATGGACGACCGAGGACAGCGGCGTGACGGATCGCTTGCTCGGAGTCGGTGCGATCGATGGCGTCTACTACGCAGTCGGCCGTGGCCCCTACGTCCTGCGGTCCAACGGCGATGGCGTCTGGACGCAGTACCCGATCGATGTGCCGCTGTTCCAGCTCGACGCGGTCGTTGCCGACACGCGAGGCGGGATGTGGCTGAGCGGCGAACCGGGCGTGATCCTGCACTCCCCGTAGCCGAAATGTCGCTCGCGATCGCGCGCGCGATCCGTAAGATGCGCGCCCGTGAAGCGCCTCGTCATCGCCTCGATCCTTCTCGCAGCGTGTGGTGGCGGTGGCGATGATGGCGGTGGATCGGGCTCCGATGACGCGACTCTCGATATCGGATGCTGGAACCTGCGCATGTTCGAGAGCACGACGCTCGCGCCGCGCGTCGCACAGCTGATCGAGAGCGCGAACCTCGACGTCGTCACGTTCGAGGAGATCGAGAGCGAGGACGCATTCAACGCGCTCGTCCTGGCGCTCCCCGGATGGCAAGGCGAGCTCCTCGCGCCGGTCGGCTCCGCCACGGGCGGCATCGCGATCGCATGGGACGGCGCCGCCGTGACCGACATGGGACACGAGACCGTGCTCGAAGCGACGACCGCAAACCCGCGCCCGGTCGTGCGCGCGACGTTCTCGGTCGACGGAACGGCCATCGACCTCTACGCCGTGCACTTCAAGGCCGGCACACAAGCCACCGACGAGCAGGCGCGCGTCGACGGCAACGCGGCACTCGAACCGATCGTTCGCGCGCGCCACGACGCGGGCAACCCGCTCGCGCTCGTGCTCGGCGACTTCAACGAGGACCTGCACGACGCACGCAGCGCCGACGTGTTCCGCGCGTGGGATCCGGCTCGCTACAACATGCTCGACATGCAGCTCGCAGCGAACGGTGCGGTCACGTTCCTGCCCGCCAGCATCATGCTCGACCACATGTTCGCGACGACGGAGATGCCACAAGTGTCGCCGGAGATCCCGAGCTGGGCGACGGACATCAGTGACTACGAAAGTGCGATTAGCGACCACCTCCCGCTGCTCCTGCACGTCCCCCGCGCGGCCCTGTAGTCTCTCGCACGGCAGCAGGCACACCCCGCCACGCCGGATTGGGATTGCCGGCGAGCGGCGTGGTAACTTTTCGGTGTGATCGCCCCAGGGACGGTGCTCGCCGGAAAGTTCCGGGTTGACCGTGTGCTCGGTCAAGGAGGAATGGGCTACGTGCTCGCGGCGACTCACCTGACGCTCGATACGCCGGTCGCGATCAAGTTCCTGCTCGCCGAGCACCTCTACAACAAGAGCATCGTCGAACGGTTCATGCGTGAAGCACGCGCGGCAGCCAAGCTGCGTGGCGAGCACGTGTGCCGCGTCTCCGACGTCGGAACGCTCGAGGATGGCGCTCCGTACATCGTCATGGAGCTGCTGCACGGCCAAGACGTTTCGGAGCTCGCGAGCGGCCATGCGATGCCGGTCAACGATGCCGTCGACCTCGTTCTCCAGGCGTGCATCGGCCTCGCCGAGGCGCACCAGCTCGGTATCGTTCACCGCGATCTCAAACCGGCGAACCTGTTCATCACGCACCGGACCGATGGTTCGCAGTGCGTGAAGGTCGTCGACTTCGGCATCGCGAAGACGCCCGACGAGATGAGCGTCGCCCTGACAACCACGTCGACGATGATGGGCTCGCCGGGCTACATGTCGCCCGAGCAAATGCGGTCGACGCGTCTGGTCGATCAGCGCACGGATATCTGGTCGCTCGGCGTGATCCTGTTCGAGCTCATCACAGGCGGGCTGCCGTTCATGGGCACCACGGTCACCGAGATGGCCATCAAGATCGCGAGCGATCCGACGCCGCAGATGGCGCCGATGGGACACCCGGGCATCGAGCACGTCGTCCGTACGTGTCTCGAGAAGAGCGTCGACGCGCGCTACCCCGATGTCGCCACGCTCGCGTTCGCACTCGCTCCGTTCGGTGGCCCGCGCGCGCAGGACTATGCGAACTCCGTCGCGCAGGTGCTCGGCGGTCAGCGCAAGCGCTCGATCACGGCGCCGCCGGGAGTTCCGATCGTTCCGACCTCGCCTCCCATGGGCACGGGGAACGGGATCCCGCGAACGCCAGTGCCGACGACGCTCGCGAGCGCGGTTGGATCCACGTCGGGTGTCCCCGAGCGGCGCGGTCGTGGCGTTCTCGTAGGCATTTCACTCGCGGTGGTCGCGATCGCAGCGGTCGTGATCGTCGTCGTGATGAACGGCAGCCGCACGGCGACGACAACGCCGAGCGCGACGCCCACCGAGCCCGCCAAGACGCTTCCCGTGGCGACGGAGCCGGCGAAGACCGAGCCGGCGAAGACAGAACCGCCAACGATCGAGCCGCCAAAGACCGAACCCGTGAAGACCGAGCCCGCGACGGCAACAACGCCCCCCGCCGACGCTGCGGTCGAAGCCACCGTCGATACCACCGAGAAGCCCGCGACCACCGACACGGCGGCGAAGACCACCGACACGGCGGCGAAGACTACGAAGACAACGAAGAGAGCCAAGACGACCGTGAAAAAGACGAACCCGGGCCAGGATTATGGGAACAGCCGTCGCTAGATCATTCGTGCTCGTCGCCCTCGCCGGTGCTGTCGCGCAAGCGCAACCATCGCAGTCGACAGTCACGGCCAACGCGTTGTTCGACAAGGGCCGCCAGCTCATGAACGACGGCAAGTATCCCGAGGCGTGCAAGGCGTTCGAGCAGAGCCAGAAGGCCGATCCGGCTGGGGGCACGGAGTACAACATCGCCGCCTGCTACGTGAAGATCGGCAAGCTCGCGTCCGCGTGGGCGATCTATCGCGATCTCGCCGACAGCGACACCAACGCCGGGCGCAAGAAGGATTCTGCGACGAAGGCGAAAGCCCTCGCGCCGCGCCTGCCGAAGGTGCTGATCAACGTCGCATCGCCAGCGGCCGATCTCGCGCTGACGCTCGATGATGGCGACGCCACGGCGCTCGTCGGTGTGGAGACGCCGATCGATCTCGGCGATCACGTGATCGTCGCCAAGGCCAAGGGCTTCGCCGACAAGACGATCAACCAGAGCATCACCGCCGAAGGAAAGACGGTCACCGTCGATGTCACGCTCGACAAGGCGGACGCCGCGAAGGTGCCCCCTCCCGACACCGGCGCGCTTTCGACGCACACCGCGTCGAAGTCCACGCCCGCGCACACGCAGGTGCCGGTCGACCACGGGACTGCGCCGCGCTCGCATCGCCGCACGTACGGCTTCATCATCGGCGGCGTTGGTCTCGCGGCCGTCGGAGCGGGCCTCTACTTCGGCAGTGTCGCGAACGGTCACTACTCCGACGCCGAGGACGCGTGCCCGATGCACATGTGCACCGGAACGGCGTTGGCGACCGCGAACAGCGACTATAGCGATGCGAAGAGCGCGGCCGGAATCTCCACGGGTCTGGTCGTCGGCGGCGGCGTCGCGCTCGCCGTCGGAGTCGTGTTGATCCTGACCGGCGGCTCCTCGGAGGCGTCGTCGAGCACCGCGTGGCACGTGACCCCGGGTGCCGCGAATGCGCCGGCCGGCCTGTCATTCGGAGGCGCGTTCTAGTTGCGCGCTTTCGCACTCATCGCGTTGCTCGCCACCGGATGTTCGAGCGTCCTCGGGTTCAACGACTTCACTGACACCGGCTCCGCGACGCCGGACGGTGGCGGCGTCAAGGTACGCGTCAGCGGGACGGTCACGGCGTGGCAGAACGGAGCTCCGATCGCGAGCGTGGGCGTCGAAGCGAACAGTCGCGACGGTGCTTCACTCTCGCCACAGGTGGACACGACCGCGACGGGCACCTACGCGGTCACGCTCACGCTCGTGGGCGGCAACGTCGACGGCTACATGCATCTCGCGACGACGGGCTATCTCGACTCGTACGCGCACTTCCCCGCGCAAATCACGACCAACTACACGCAGGACGCCGTGATGTTTGCCGGCCCCGACATCACCGCGTTGCACGACCAAGCGGGCGCGGGTCCCCCCGTCGGAAACACCGGAACGATGCTCATCTTCGCGCCGCCGGGATCACGCCTCACCGTCGAGAGCCGCACCATCTATTACATCGACAGCTCGACCGGGAACATCAACACGACACTGACCCAGACCTCGCTCAACGGACTCGCGGTCGTGCTGAACGTGCCGCCCGGCACCGACTTTCACCCGCAGACGGCGACGCATCCGAACAACCGCTCGTACCAAGTCGAGGCGAACAGCGTCGCAATCATCAAGCTGCTCGAATAGGTCCCGAGCTCGTCATCTGATGCGCGCTACCCTCCTCATTTGTGTGTTCGCGACCGGATGCTCGAGCGTGCTCGGCTTCGATGATTTCAAGGATACCGGCGATGGCGGCCCTGGCTCCGACGCTGCGCTCCCCCACCTCGACCTCTCGGGGACAGTGACCGCGTTTCCTGCACAGACGAGCATTGTCGTCGGAGCGGGCGTCGACATTTCCGGACGCGATGGGCAACTGCTCACGCCGCAGGTGCAGACCGGCGTCGACGGCATGTACTCCGCCAGCGTTCCGGCGCAGAACGGCTCGTACGATGGGTTCGTTCACCTCTCGTACGGCACGTATCTGGACACGTACGTGCACTTTCTCCAACCGGTCACCGTCGCCACACAGGCAGACGGTCAGTTGTTCACGCTCGACGATATCCAAGCGATGGCGAGTACGGCTCTGCCGGCTGTCCCGGTGAATGGCAACACCGCCACCATGTTCATCATCACCGATGGCCCGGGTCACAGCGTCGTCGTCTCCAACGCGACCGTCTATTACTTCGACGACACGCACCCCGATCCCACGATCATCCCCGGCGGGACGGCGACATCGAGCAACGGCCTCGCCGTCGCGTTCAATCTCACCAACGGCGACTACGTGCCGCGCTTCATGAACGGCTTGCAGTCGCGCTCGTACACCGTGTCTCCGCACTCCGTCGTGTTCGTCTCTCTCCAGTAGAGAGGCCGTACGCGCGAAAAGTTGGGCGGGTGGGTCGGTGCATGTAGGATAAAGTGCTCCAGGGATCTGAGGGTACTTATGTCCAAGAACCGAAAGATTCGAGACACTTCGCCGCCTCCGTCGTCCAGCGCTGATCGCCCCCGAAAAGGGGATTCAGGCCGCCGGCACGAGGTTTTAGGCGTTATTGGCCTCGGCGCCGCGCTGTTCCTTCTGGTGGCGATGCTGTCGCTCCAGGGTGGGGCGATGGTGATGGGACCATTTGGCCGTGCGACGGCCGGACTGTTCTACGGCCTCGCCGGCGTGTGCGGCTACGCGGTCATCGTGCTGATGGCTGTCGCATCGGTGCGCATGCTGCTCGAGCGCGAGCCGATCCTTCCGATCGCGATCGTGGCCGGCACGGTCGTCGGCATCTTCTCGCTCTCGACGCTTCTGCACCTGGCCGCGAGCAGCTACCGCGTCGCCGGGCACGGACCGGGCGGCGCGATCGGCGAGCACCTCGCAGAGATCCTCCGCGCGGTGATCAGCACGGCGGGCACGGCGCTGCTCGGCGTCGTCGGTCTCGTTGTCGCGGTCGTCGTCGCGACGCCGCTCCGCTTCAGTGATGTCATCCGCACGATGGGCCGCGCGCTCGCCGTGCTCGGCCGCGGCTTGAAGGCCACCGTGTTCGCGATCGGTCGCTTCTGCGCCGATGTCGTACGCGCGATCCTGCCGGAGCGCACCTCGGGTGACCGCGACGACGAAGACTACGAAGAGCCGGAAGATGACGACGTGCTCCAGCTGCATGACGACGATCGCGTCGCCGAGCCCGTGATCCACGAGCGCACCGAGCCGAGCGCGATGCTCGACGAGGAAGAGCCGGTCGCGAAGAAGCGCCGCCCCAAGAAGGACACGCGCGATGCAGAGTTTGGCGAGTCGGTTGCTCCGTCGCAGATCGAAGTGATCGATCACGCGCAGGCGGTCGACGAGAAGGACGAGCCGATGCCCGTCGTCGCGAAGCCGAAGCGCTCGCGCTTCCCGTCGGGAACGAAGGTCCCCGAGCTCGTCGAGGTCGAGGAGTCCGAGGTGGCGGCTGCTGCAACCACGCAGGCGCCGACTGCTGCTGCCCCCGCGACGCCGACCGCTGACGACGCAGGTCCGATGATCGTCGAGTCGCGCTTCCGTCACGCCGACAAGGCGGAGATGGCCGCGAAGGAGAAGGCCGCGGAGGCCGAGCGCCAGTCGTTCATCAAGCTCGGCGACGGCGACTACCAGCTGCCGGCGATCTCGCTACTCAACTACGACTCGAACAGCATCAACGTCGTCGACAAGTCCGCGATGCTCGAGCTGTCGGCGAAGCTGACGCAAACGCTCGAGAGCTACTCGGTGAAGGGCGATGTCGTCGCGATCCGCCCCGGCCCCGTCGTCACGATGTACGAGTTCGCACCCGCGCCCGGTACGCGCGTGAACAAGATCACCAACCTCACCGACGATCTCGCGCTCGCTCTCGAAGCACTGCGCGTGCGTATCGTCGCGCCGATTCCCGGCAAGGCCGCCGTCGGCATCGAGGTGCCGAACAAGGCGCGCGAGAAGGTCTTCATCAAGGAGATCCTCGCCGACGACGTGTTCCGCAAGGGTCGCGCGAAGCTCCCGATGGCGCTCGGCAAGGACATCGAAGGTGGCCCGGCCGTCGTCGATCTCGCGCGCATGCCGCACCTCCTCGTCGCTGGTACGACGGGCTCAGGTAAGTCCGTCGCCGTCAACGCGATGATCGCGTCGCTGCTCTACCACTGCAGCCCCGAGGACGTTCGGATGATCATGGTCGATCCGAAGATGCTCGAGCTCTCGATCTACGAAGGCATCCCGCACCTCCTGCTGCCGGTCGTCACGGATCCCAAGAAGGCGAACCTCGCGTTGCGCTGGGCCGTCGAGGAGATGGAGCGTCGCTACGATCTGCTCGCGACGGCGGGCGTCCGCGACATCACGACCTACAACGAGAAGGTCGGTAAGGCGCTCGCAAAGGTCGAGGCCGACAAGCTGCGCGCTGCTGCGGAAGCTGCTGCCGCTGCGCTCGAGGACGACATCAACCGCGCTGTCGACTCCGACTCACCCGAGGAAGCGGACGCGCGCGAGAAGATCGTCACCGCGCCCGCGAACCGCCTGCCCTACATCGTCGTCGTCATCGACGAGTTCGCTGACCTCATGATGTGCGCTCCCAAGGAAGTGGAGACGTCGGTCGCTCGCATCGCCCAGAAGGCGCGCGCGGCAGGCATCCACCTCATCCTCGCGACGCAGCGTCCGTCCGTCGACGTCATCACGGGTCTCATCAAGGCGAACTTCCCGTCGCGCATCGCGTTCCACGTCACGTCGAAGATCGACTCGCGCACCATCCTCGACCAGAACGGCGCAGAAGCGCTGCTCGGTGCAGGTGACATGCTGTTCAGCGATCGCGGTGGCGCACCTCAGCGTCTCCACGGTTGCTACGTCGACGAGGAAGAGATCCATCGCGTCGTCGCTCACCTCAAGACGCAGGGTCGCCCGGTCTACAACCTCGACATCCTCAAGCCGCGCGACGAAGAGGGCGAAGGCGGCGGCGACATGCCGGGGGGCGCGCCGAGCGGCAAGTCCGACGACGATATGTACGACAAGGCCGTGTACATCGTCACGACGACTCGCAACGCATCTATTTCGTGGGTCCAGCGACAGCTTCGGATCGGCTACAACCGCGCCGCTCGCCTCGTCGAGGAAATGGAAAAGCAGGGCGTTGTAAGTTCGCCGGACCACACGAACAAGCGCGAGGTACTGGTCGCGCAGGCCTGAGGTTGCGTATTCTCGAGGTGATGAGCCGAGGGAGTCTCTTCGTTGCGTGTATCGCGCTCGCACTCGCGAGTTGCGTGCCCAAGGGTGGTGGGGCGACGGGCGGCGGCGGCGATCACCCGAAGTACATGATGGTCACGGAGAAGCCAGATGGCGTCCCCCTGCGTGTCGTGAACCACACGAACGTCACCATCACCGCCCTCGAGCTCGCGGGCTTTCCGGTCAACGCGACGGTCTCGCCGCACGACGTCGTGCAGGTCAACATCCCGCCGAACGGTCAGACCGATCTCAAGATCGATCCAGCGACGATGAAGGACGGCGAGCTGATGCTGACCGTCAAGAATCTACGTCCCGGTGCGACGCACGACTACGACACGGACATCCTCGTGATGAACGATCGTAACTACGATCTCAAGCAGCCGCTGCAGGTCGATGTCGTCGAGGACGAGAACGCCTCCCCGCCCGTCTCCGCGGGCTACATGCAGGACATCCGCCTCACGTATGCGAAGGCGCAAGCAAAGGCTCAACAGCAAGCGAACGCGGCCGCCGAGGAAGCGGCGAAGGTCTGCCAGAAGACGCTCGACGCTGCGCACGGCAAGCCGTCGCCGGGAAAGCTCAAAGCGCAGGGCAAGTTCAAGTGCGTGTTCGGCGGTGCATTCGACGGCACGATGAACGTCCAGCTCGTGCAGCTCGCGGGCGGCAAGATCACCGCGACGCTCACGGAGTTCGGCGGCGGTGGAGTCGCGAACAACACGTGGGACGGCGTCGTCGTCGGCGACGAAGTGCGCTTCGCCTGGAACGGACTACCGTCGGGCGGTAGCGGCAAGCTCGATCCGGGCGGTCACGCGATCATCGGCACCGGTGTCACGCTGCAAAACGGTGCATGCGTGAACTGGCGGATCACCTGCACGCGTTAGTTACTCGGTCAGATCGAGCGGCTTGGGGAGCGCGACCTTGCCGCGCAGATGAAATAGACACTCGCGGGCCCACGCGACTTCCTGCGTCGCCTCGTCGTCGCCCTGCACGTCCTTCATCGGGCGCGCCTCCAGATCATCGATGACGACCTGCATGCTGTCCACGCACGACTGCGTGCGGCACGCGCAGGCGCGACCGTGCAGCTCGGTGGCGATCTTCTTCCAGCTCTCGAGATCGAAGCGCAGCGGCGCATCGAGCGGCGGCGGCGTGGGGCGATCCGGATCCGGGTCGTACGCCCACGGCGGATCATCGAGGCGCGGCGGGCACGCGCGGCCCGAGTCCTGGCAGGTCTCGAGCGACGCGATGAACCGGCGGCGCACCGCGAGATCCGCCTGCATGAAGCGCAGCTGATCGTCGTAGGTCTCCTTGGACTCGCGCTCCGCGACGTTCTTCTCGTCCGTCGCTTCCTTGCCGCGCTCGGAGATCAGCGCCTTCTCGAGCTCCGGCTTGCCGTACGGCGGCCTGTAGAGCGTGTCCTCGGCGAGGACTCCCGGCGCTGGATCGGCGGTGGGCGTCATCGGCTCGGGTCGGTTTCCCGCGGGGCCGCAAGCAACCAAGACGGCCGTCAGCGAGACACCGAACGCTCTCATCCCTCCTAGGGTATCTCCCTGGCGTCCGTGCTACCACCTGGTCTCTCGCAGATTCGTTCCTGGTTGCGCGGCTTTGCCCGACTGAATCCCCGCGCCACCTCGTGCGTCGAAATGACTGACTGGAGATAGCTGCCATGGACCTCTTCGGAATCATCACCCGCACGTTCCTCGCTCTCACCCCCGTTTCGCAGGCCGCCACGACCACGGTCACGCCGCCCGCAGTTACCGCGCCCGCCCCCGCGAGAGCTCTCAGCGCCGATGCCGCGCTCACGGAAGTACAGAAGTTCTACGCGTCGATCGATCGCGTGACGGCGCTGTTCCGCCAGTCGGTCACGTACGACACGTTCGGGTCGACCAAGACGAGCGATGGCTCCGTCTACATCCAGAAGCCCGGCAAGATGCGCTGGGACTACGTCGAGAAAAAGGGCACCAAGGTCACGACCAAGAAGTCGTTCATCTCGAACGGCCAGTATCTCTACATGGTCGAGCACGACAACAAGCAGGTCGTGAAGAAGAACCTGCAGAACGACCTCATGCCGGTCGCCGTCTCGTTCCTCTACGGCAAGGGTGATCTCAAGGCCGAGTTCACGCCGTCGATCGACACGTCGGGCAAGTGGGGATCCAAGGAGGAGATCGTCCTCAAGCTGACGCCGAAGAAGCCGAGCGCTCAGTACAAGTCGCTCACGCTCGTCGTGTCGCCGACGGACTATCACGTGACGCAGTCGATCATCGTCGACTCGTCGAACAACGTGAACGCGTTCCGCTTCTTCACGCCGGACTTCAAGAAAGAGATCAAGCCGACCTGGTTCGAGTTCGACGAGAAGTCCGTCCGCGACTACCGCATCATCAACGCCGACGATCCCAAGAACAACGGCGGCGCGATGGAGCCGACGATGCTCGAAGGTCCGTCGGGGACGACGCCGGCTCCGACCAAGGCCCCTGCCCCCGCTCCGGTCGCGCCGGTCAAGAAGTGAAGCGCGCGCTACTCGTCGTCGCGATCGCTGCTGCGCCCGCGTTCGCGCAGCCAGCCGGTCAGAGCGTCACGCCGCAGCAGGCGATCGACAAGGTCGAAGCGACGTACGCCGCCGCGAAGGGCGTGACCGCGAAGCTCGATCAGACCAACGTCAACGCGACAATGGGTCAGACGACGACGAGCAAAGCAACGCTCGTCGAGGATCACGGCAAGTTTGCCGCTGACTACACGAACAAGAAGGACAAGCTCGACAAGAGCTTCCTCTACGACGGTACGGACCTCTGGTATGTCGAGCACATCGGTCTCAAAGCGACACAGACGCCGGTGAACAGCAACGCGCTGCCGGCCGTCCTCGAATTACTGTCCGGTGCGAAGGGCGCGATCGCGAAGCAGTTCACGATCGCGGCGCCGAAGAATCCGAGCAGCCTCGTGCCCGGTGCGACTGTCATCGAGCTCACACCGAAGGCCTCGTCCGCCAGCTACAAGACGATCGACGTGGTGCTCGATCCGACGAAGTGGACCGTCACGCGCACGATCGTCACGGATCCGCAGGGCAACACGACGACGTACGAGCTGAGCAACGTCGACCTCGATGCCAAGATCGACGCGAAGAAGTTCACGTTCGATCCGACGAAGTTCCCCACGTATCAGATCAAGAAGCTACAGCCCGCCACCGCGACGAAGACTCCGGCGAACAAGCCGTAGCGCGGATCGGTGCGACCGTTGCCTAGGCAACGAATTCGCTCTTTCCCGTTCAAAAACAGATACTTGAACGTCGAAAAAGAGAGCGTTCGCGCCGCCGAAGTGATTTGCTGATCGGCACATGTCCAAGCAAATTTTCGCGACTGTGGTGGTGGCGGCAGCTCTCGTGGGTGGCTGCAAGAAGAAGGACGGAGCGGCTGACACGACAGGCTCCGGCTCGGCGACTGGATCAGCCGCAGCAACGGCGCCGACGCCTCCTCCGGCTCCTCCTCCCGCGCCGCCCGCTCCGCCGTTTGACTGGACCAAGGGCGGCGATGCATCCGCGCTGCCGACCGGCGCACCAGCCGATGACATGGCGACCGCGGAGCTATCGCACAAGCTGGTGAAGCCCGGCGCTCCGTTCCCGCAGGACGGGGAGTGGCACCCCGACGGCAACACCGGCAACTACGGCGGCAACTTCATGTACGCGTACAAGAAGTACGGCGAGAAGGGAAACCTGGATACCTACTACGTCTCCATGCACTGGCTCGACTGCCGCACGAAGGACGCCACGAAATACGCCGGCAAGCCGCTCAGTGCGTCGGACTCGTTCGACTTCGCGTACTGCTGGGCAAAGCCGAACGGCAAGAAGATCGGCACGTACGACCGCTACGACAACGACGCTCAGGGCAGCACGGACCAGCGCGCGATCAAGGTCGGCAATTACTTCGTCATCGCGAGCGTCGGCACGTCCGCGAGCTCTGTCGCCAAGCCCTCCGACATCGAGGCGATCATGCTGACCCTTCCGCTCGCTGACATCGCGAAGCTCTGATGAAGACGACAGCTGCGGCGTTGATCGCGATCGCTCTTCTCGGCTGCAAGAAGAAGGACGAGAAGGTCGTCGAATTCACGCCGCTCCCCGAAAAGGATGCGGCACCGGCAGCTGCACCGCCACCCGTGGATGCCGCCGCTGCGGCAAAGCCATTCGATCCGAACGGTCCGCCCGTCGCGACCACCGATCTGATGAAGATCGCCGTGCCCAAGCCGTCGGCACCGTTCCCGCAGGACGCGACGTGGGACGCAGCCCACGACATGGAGGGCGGCGAAGGCGACCGCGTGATCCTGTACGAGTCATCCCCGCCGAATGCGCAGAGCCAGTACGACAAGAACATCTACATCGCGATGCGCTGGGTCGACTGCCGCAACGCGAAGGTGAAGGAGCTCGGGCCTGACGACGCGCACGACGAGCGACAGGCGTGCTTTCGTAAACCGACGGGCGCGAAGCTCGCCGGCTACGATCGCTATGACCCCGAAGACGGCACGCAGATCGACATCAAAGCGGGACCGATCATGGTCCTCGCCACGCTCGGCCTCTCTGCAGAAAAAGATCTGCACGTGAAGCGTGACGCGCTCGAGGCGTATCTCGCGACGCTGCCGCTCGGTCAGCTCGCCGCGCTTCAGTAGCGATCAGGTCTGGAGCAGGATGCTCTGGTGTACGCGCCAGTTCCCGCGATCCACGGAGTCGGCGCTGTCGCTTCCGCCGAGCGCGAGCGCGGGTACGAAATAGAAGCATTCGTCGTCGGTGTAGTCACCGATGCGGTCTTTCGCGGTGCGATACAGCTCGCCGCGGAGAAAGGCATCCTGCCACTCGCGATCGTCGAGCGAGGAGATGAACTGCTCGGGGTCGCTCGCGAGCATTGCCATGCGCTTGTAGTGGATGTCGACCATCGAGATGTCGCACGCCTTATCGGCGTCAGCCATGCCGAGCTCGTGCGCCCGCGCGCGTAGATCGCGGAAGATCACGATGTCGCCGAACGCGGTGCGCCCGAGCGAGCGTCGCCCATCGACATTGCCCATCAGCCACGGCGCCATCACGTCGTCGTCGGCACCGGGCTCCGTGACCAGCAACGCACCGTCGGCGTGGCGTCCTGGCGTGAGCTTCGACGTCAGCGCGATGTACGCCGGATGGCTCTCGAGCGCGAACGACGTCGGCCTCGCGTTCGCCTTCTTCGCAGGTGCCTTCTTCGCAGGTGCCTTCTTCGCAGGCGCTCTCTTCGCCGCGCTCTTCTTCGCCGCGCTCTTCTTCGCAGGCGCTCTCTTCGCTGCCGCTTTCTTCGCCGGTGCTTTCTTCGCCGGTGCTTTCTTCGCTGCCGGCTTCTTCGGATTGGACTTCTTTACGACGGGCTTCTTCTTCGCAGGCTTCTTTGTCGCCATGCCGGTAACGGTACCTTGTCTCTGGACTCGGCAGCACGGCGCGCTGATGCTTCGCGCGTGGACATCAAGTACGTCACCGCCAACGGGCTTCGCTTCGCCTATCTCGAAGCCGGGCCTGCCGACGGACAGCTGGTCCTCCTCATCCACGGCTTCCCGGATACGGCGCACTCGTGGGACGCGTCGATGGAAGCGCTCGCCGCGGATGGCTATCGCGCGGTCGCGTACTTCCAGCGCGGATATGCACCGTCGGAGATTCCTGCCGACGGCAAGTACGACATCGACACGCTCGCCGCCGATGCGCTCGCGCTGATCCCCGCGCTCGGCGCGAAGAACGCGGTGCTCGTCGGACACGACTGGGGCGCGGGGGCCGCGTACGGCGCAGCAGCGTTGCAACCCGATCGCGTGAGGGCACTGATCACCCTCGCGATTCCCCACCCCGGTGGCGTGCGCTTCACGCCGAGGATCCTGTGGGCGGCGCGGCACTTCTTGACGCTGAACCTGCCCGGCGCGGTGACGAAGCTGCGCGCGGATAACTTCGCGCTCGTCGACCACCTGTGGCGTCGGTGGGATCCGGCGTGGACGGACATCCCGCCGCGCGAGACGGCGCCGGTAAAGGAGGCGCTGCGACCGGCGGGACACGCGGAGGCAGCGGTCGGTTACTACAAGACGCTGCGACGCTGGATCCCCGCGTCCCACCGCAAGAAGATCCACGTGCCGACGGCCGCGTTTGCCGGCACCGAGGACATCGTGTCGACGCGGCTGTACGAGAAGTCGCGCCAGATGTTCACGAAGGCCTACGAGGTGGTCCAGATGCCGGGCGGGCACTTCATGCACCGGCAGTACCCGGAGGTATTCATCCCCGAGCTGCGCCGCGTGGTGCGCGAGAAGTCCGCCGCCGTGCGATGATCTGAACATGGGTGAGCGTCCGCTGCTGATCTTTGTCAGCGACATCCACCTGACCGATCGGCTTCACGGCACGGCGGTCAGCAAGGCGGAGCAGTTCTCGCGGTTCTGGCAGCGCATTAACTTGGTGCGCGGCAAGCGACCCGCCGAGCTCTGCTTCGTCGGCGATCTGTTCGATCTCGTGCGCTCGCCGTCGTGGTTCGAAGGCAAGCACCGCCCGTATCACGGCGCGACCCAGCTCGGCGTGACGAAGATGGTGGAGCAGATCGTCGACGAGACGATCGTGCGCGAGCACGGGTTCTTCGCCGCGCTGAAGTCCAAGATCGGCTCGGGCGAGCTCGTGTTCCACTACGTCGCCGGCAACCACGATCGCCTGCTCCGGTTCGCGCCGGCAGCGCAGCAGCGGATCGCCGATGCACTCGGCCTGCCGAAGCTCGTGCTCCACGAGGAGCTCGAGTTCCGCGACCACGGCGTGCTCGCATATCACGGCAACGCGGGCGACGCGATCAACGCCTCTCCCGACGGCGACGCGACGATCGGCGACGCGATCGGCTCGGAATTGATCCTCCGATTCCCGCGCAAGCTGCGCGGCCTCGTCGGCGCAGATCACCCCGGCATCGACGAGATCGACGACATCGACGACGTCCGCCCCGTCTACGCGGTGCCGGCGTGGGTGCGGCAGCAGAGCGCGATCCGGCCCGAGCTGTTCAAGCCGATCCGCTCGGTGTGGAGCGAGGTCGTCGAAGAATTCCTCGCGAACGACTTCGTCAGTCAGTGGCTGAAGACCCAGCACAAGACGTTCTCGCTCGATCTCGGCAAGAAGCTGCGACTCCTCCTCGAGCTGTCGCGCAATCGCGTGATCCAACACGGCAGCGACGAGCGAATGACGCAGCTCTACCGCTTCATCCAGCACGGCTTCGACGGCAAGATGGCCGCGCTCGCGGCGACCGAACTGTCGCGCCGGCGCGGGCTGCGCTACGTCGTCAACGGGCACTCGCATTTTCCATCGATGCAGCCGCTGGGGCGGATCGGCGATCGCCCGGCCGCGTACTTCAACACCGGCACGTGGCGCGCGGTGCATCAGATCGGTCACGACCTCGGCGGGCGGCCGAGCTTTCTGCCGTACGACGCGATGAGCTACCTCGTGTTCTTCCCTACCGACGACAAGCTCGAGCGCGACTACGAGTGGTGGACCGGCGCGATGGTGACTCGCCGCTGATCGAGTAAGGTGCGGGCATGCTTCGCCCGCACGCTCGCCAACCGGCTCCGAAAGGGCCGGTCGTCTTGGTGGTGATGGATGGCGTCGGCATCGGCCGCGGCGACGAAGCCGATGCGGTCAAGATCGCCGCGACGCCGACGCTCGATCGGTTGTGGGTCCCCGGCGTGCGCTGCGAATTGCGCGCGCACGGCAAAGCGGTCGGCCTGCCGAGCGACGACGACATGGGCAACAGCGAGGTCGGGCACAACGCGCTCGGCGCCGGCAAGGTCTACGCACAAGGTGCGGTGCTCGTCGGCCGCGCGATCAAGAGCGGCGCGATGTTCTCCGGCGCGACGTGGCAGCAGGTGATCGCGCGCGGGCTGCGCGGCGGCGCAATTCACTTTCTCGGCCTGACCTCCGACGGCAACGTCCACTCGCACCTCGATCACCTCGAGGCGATGCTCGCGGCCGCGGCACAGGCCGGATGCAAGCGGCTCTACGTCCACGCGCTGCTCGACGGGCGCGACGTCTCGCCGACCTCGGCGCTGGAATATGTCGACCGCATGGAGCGGTATCTCGCGAACCTGCGGCAATCGGGCTCGAGACCGGAGGGGCGCGAATTTACTTCGCGCCCCGGGATCGACGCCCGCATTGTCTCGGGCGGCGGCCGGATGCAGATCACGATGGACCGATACGAAGCGGACTGGCCGATGGTCGAGCGTGGCTGGCACACCCACGTGCTCGCGGATACCAGCGTCGCGCGGCCGTTCGCCTCGGCGACCGCGGCGGTCGAGACCCTACGCGCCGAGCATCCCGGCATCATCGATCAGGATCTCCCGGCGTTCACCGTCGAGCCGCGCGCGCCGATGCAAGACGGCGATGCATGCGTGCTGTTCAACTTCCGCGGCGATCGCGCGATCGAGATTTCACGCGCCTTCGACGATGCGCAGTTCGACAAGTTCGACCGCGTTCGCCACCCCGACGTGTTCTTCGCCGGGATGATGGAGTACGACGGCGACCTCCACATCCCGCAGCACTACTTGGTCTCGCCGCCCGAGATCGAGCGCCCGCTGTCCGAAATCCTGTCGACGTCACAGATCTCGCAGCTCGCGATCTCCGAGACCCAGAAGTATGGCCACGTCACGTACTTCTGGAACGGCAACCGCAGCGATCGCTACGACGGCGAGACCT
>DASYDE010000001.1:0-87837 GCA_036499725.1 Kofleriaceae bacterium | reverse complement strand
ACCGCTGGCACACGTGCCCGAACACGGATCGCATCAACGCGTCGAACCCGTGCAGCGAGTACATGTTCCTCGACGACAGCGCGTGCAACCTCGCGTCGTTGAACCTGCGCCGCTTCCAGGACGCGCAGGGCGAGTTCATGGTCGACCTGTTCCGCAAGGCGTGCGCGACCACGATCCTCGCGCAGGAGATCATCGTCGATAACTCGGCGTATCCGACGCCGTGCATCGCCGAGAACTCCTACAACTTCCGCCCGCTCGGCCTCGGCTTCGCGAACCTCGGCGCCCTGTTGATGGCGCGCTCGCTGCCGTACGACAGCGAGCCCGGTCGCGCATACGCCGCGGCGATCACCTCGATCATGTGCGGCGAGGCGTACCGCACGTCGGCGCGGATCGCCGCCGACGCGACCGGCCCGTTCGCCGGCTACGCCGACAACGAGACCCCGTTCCTCAAGGTCATGCGCAAGCACCGCGCCGCGGTCGAGCGCATCGACAACGCGTTCGTGCCGTACGAGCTGATGAACGCCGCGCGCGAGTCGTGGGACGGCGCGATCGAGCTCGGCCAGAAGTACGGCTTCCGCAACGGCCAGACCACGGTGCTCGCGCCGACCGGCACCATCGCGTTCCTCATGGACTGCGACACCACCGGCGTCGAGCCCGACATCGCGATCGTCAAGTACAAGCGCCTCGTCGGCGGCGGCCTCCTCAAGATCGTCAACCAGACGATCCCGGAAGCCCTCTCCAAGCTCGGCTACGACGCCAAGGAAGTCGAAGCCATCATCGGCTTCATCGACGCCAACGACACCATCGAGGGCGCGCCCGGCTTCAAGGACGAGCACCTCCCGGTGTTCGACTGCGCGTTCCGCTCCTCCAAGGGCACGCGCTCGATCCACTACATGGGTCACCTCCGCATGATGGGCGCGGTCCAGCCGTTCCTCTCGGGCGCGATCTCCAAGACCGTCAACCTCCCCACGGAGTGCACGGTCGAGGACATCGAGGACGCGTACATCAAGGCGTGGCAGATGGGCCTCAAGGCCATCGCGGTCTACCGCGACGGTTGCAAGCGTACCCAACCGCTCTCGATGAACCTCAAGCAGGCGACGTCCAACGGCTCGGTCTCTACCGCGTCGCAGACGCCG
Organism: Kofleriaceae bacterium; assembly: GCA_036499725.1. Lineage (GTDB taxonomy): Bacteria > Myxococcota_A > Polyangia > Haliangiales > Haliangiaceae > JABFXX01. The sequence continues at coordinate 86,701 of DASYDE010000001.1, read as the reverse complement.
CTCGAGGCAATCGCCGCCGCGGCCGCGCACATCGATCCGCTCTCACTCCTCGCGCCCGAGGAGCGCCGCCTCGTCGAAGCGCTGCGCATCCGCAAGTCGCGCCCGGCCGGCCCGCCCATGGCGAACCGCTACAAGCTACCCGACGAGCGCGCGTCCTTCACGCACAAGTTCTCCATCGGCGGCCACGAAGGCTATCTCACCACCGGCATGTACGAGGACGGCTCGCCCGGCGAGATCTTCGTCCGCATGGCCAAAGAAGGCTCCGTCATCGCCGGCCTGATGGACTCGTTCGCGACGTCCATCTCGCTCGCGCTCCAGCACGGCGTCCCGCTCCACGTGCTCATCGAGAAGTTCAAGGGCACCCGCTTCGAGCCGTCGGGCTTCACGGGCAACCAGGAAATCCCGATTGCCACGTCGATCATGGACTACCTCTTCCGCTGGCTCGCGATCCGCTTCCCGGTCGACGGCTCGCCCGGCATCGGCGAGCGCCACCCGGCCGCGCGCCACGCGCAGCTCGACCTGCCGAAGGTCCCGCTCATCGCCAAGGACTTCCTCTCGGTCGAGATCAAAGCCGGCGACGTGTCGCCCATCTCGGTCGAAGTGAAGGACCGCGCGTGGGTCCAAGAGACCGACGCTCCGCCGTGCCACGAGTGCGGCACGCTGATGGTCCGCAACGGCGCTTGCCACAAGTGCCCGAACTGCGGCTCCACGAGCGGCTGCTCGTAGTCAGCACATAGCTTGCTCGTCACCCGACGAGCGTGAGTAACGAAGAGCTCGCCACCCGGCGGGCTTTTTGTTTCTACCCGTTGACGAGCATACGCAGCTGGTTGCGTGGTGGAAGCTCACGTACCGCGAGCATTCATTGGCCGCAGCGGCACGAGTGTGCGCGCCACAATCAGTACGATGATGATGCGGTGACTCCCTCCGGACAGGCATGCGCGTAGCCCCGATTCCTCCGTGGAATGAAGCGGCGCCACGTCTCGTGGGCAACGTTCGTAACGCTGGTTTCATCACGGTGAACGAAGCGGCTGTGGAGATCGCTGGGCAACCGAATCGCTACGAGAGACAACAGATCGCAGTTGATCTGTACGCCACCGTTAACGTCGAGACGGCGGCTGGACTCGAGGCGGTCACGTCGTCGCATCTGGCTGCGTGGGAGCAGACGTTCGAGCACGTGCAGCAGATCGGGCAGCAACGGCTGAGGGAGCGCTCGATGGAAGCGTTCATCTCTGTCGCCGACGGACTCTGGAAGGCGCCTTGGACGGACGATCTCGCCGCGGCGCGTGTCTCGCTGCCGGAGCTGTTGCAGCAGGTGTGCGTCGATCCGTATGTCATCATCGTCGATGCGCGAACCGTCTACGTCGCGACCCCTACCGTGGGCAACTACGACCGACTAGCGTCAATTCTCATCGAGAACTTCGACACCACCACAGCCGACATCGACAAGGTGTCTTTGCGCGTGTACCAACTCGTCGGATCCGAGCTTCGCGTTGCTGTTGCGCCTGAGGACGCAGCCCACGGAGAAGATATCCGCTCGCGCGTCGACCAAGAGCGAGCTCGCGAGTACGCCGAGGAACGCGAGCTCTGGATGGAGAGCTCGCAGGATGCGGTCTACGCGCAGCTCGGCATGTTCCGGAATCGCGACAACGGCCTGAAGGTCTACTGGGCCGCATGGGCTGAATCGATCGCGGCCGTGCCGCAGTTGCTGCCGGAGGTCGACCTGGTGGGCTTCGCGCTCGCGACCGAGGAGAACCACATGGTGCCGTTCGCCGACGTAGCAGCATCGCCTGGAGCGCTGACGAGAACCTCGGCGCCGCTGCCGCGTTGGCGCACCGGGCCGTATCCCTCGCACGACTGGATCCGCGAGCACAGCATCACGAGATTTCCGTGGCACTGAGGTGTGGCCGCAGTCCGAAGTCCGAGGCGATACAGCGACCGTGCTTCAACGTCGACGGCGTGATGGGACGTCAGGCGCGCCCACGTGGGCGCTACTCACCTCGCCGAGGACACCGCTTCAACGCCTCGCGAAGAACAACATCGAGTGGCGCGTTCGCATCGAGACTCGCGAGCGCTCCATCGACAGCTTGATGCGCGACGCCTGCCTTCCAACCCATCGTCTGCATGGCTGCGATCGCATCGGTACGACGGACTGCGGCGGCGTACTTGTCGGAGACGGAGCTCACCTCTGGCGAGAACGCGGGCGCTAGTGCGGCGCGCGGAGGCTGGGCGTTGGAGCGAGGGTCGAGCACGCGCCGGGTAGTGATGTTGTCAGGTGCAGTGCCCGTGATCTCGAGTCGACCGTCGTGTCGTGCCTGATGGCACGAGAAGTAGCGCGTCGTCAGGTTCCACGGATCGTGCGTCCCGCCGTCCGCGCGCGCGATGATGTGATGGATGCCCAGGCCGTGTGACGAGCGGCATCCTTCCGTCTGACAGCGTCCTTGATCACGCGCTTCGACAAGGCGCCTCGTCGCCGGCGGAATGTCCGAGCTCGCGCGTTCCGGCCGTTCCGCATGGATGTCTCCGATGTTTTGCGCGTCGCAGCGCGCCTGTTCCAGCGCCTGGGGTGGAATTGGAATCATTGCGCCCGCACCCTGCTGCCACGCGCGATCGCAGATTTTGCAGACGGTCAGGGAGATCTGCACCGGCTTGGTCGAGGTCTGGCCAGGCGCGTCGCTATCCGAAGCGCCCACGTGGGCGCCACTCAGCACCATCGACGCGAATGCACCGAGCACGTCGCTGTCGGTCATCCGCGCGCCGTGTCGCTCCTGCAACACCTGCCGCGCCTGACGCATCATCGCGAACACCGACGCCGCGACGTCCTCGAAGACGACGGTATGAAGCCGCGCGTCGGGCTCCGCCGGGTCCTCCGGTCGATCACCAGGCCGGTGCCCCGCGACGAGCTCTTCGATCTGTCGGACGTTCTTGTCGCGCGCAGCCTCGCGCCACGCGCGCTCCGTCGCTGGCGTCGCCACACGCGCGAGCTCCTTGATCGCCGAGTGCGGAAGCTCACCGGCGCGCAACGCCTCCGTCAGCTCCGGCAGGTTCACCAATGCTCGTGCGACCCGTAGTCGTTCTTGTGCCGTACGCGGGGCATAGCCGACGACGCGCTCCAGGTAGTCGACCATGTTCACCATCGCAAACGGCTTCCAGATCCGGAGCTGCTCTGCCTCGCGCAGCCACTGCGCCTCCTCGGCATCCAGTGCACCGCGTCGCTTTGCGATCGAGAGCAGCTGCTCGTGCACGAGCTGCCACCGCGGCGACGCCACGTTCTCTGCGGCACGCGATGGGGTCCTCTGGACAGGACGCTGGGCGTGCTTGAGCAACGAATGTGACGGGCGCCTGCCATGCGATGGAGCAGGTTCGCTGACCAACTCGCGGGTCCAGTTCACATAGCGACTCACTTCACGCGCATCGTCGAACGCCATCGCACGTACTCCTGTGTTGATGACTCGTTCTACACCCGGTGTTCAAACGGCCATCGCACACGCAGGGCACGCATCTGGTGCAGATGCCCTCTCAGACGCGTTCACGTCGCGTATGCAGTCGATCGATGAGGACGATGCGAAAAATGCGATTCCTCGTCGGGAAAGCGCGGAGAAGCGGCGAGAACGCGCCCGAAAACCGTCAAGCAGTTTGTTCGAAAAAAGGGAACGCGTGCCAAGGTGCAGATCGGCGTTCGCCTTCTGCTTCACCCAAAAACCTCTGCTCCCGATCTCCACGCTGGGTTCGTCACGAATCGTCGCGCGACAAGCGTCTCTCGCGAACCTGCGCGTCGCGTGCGAGGCAGGGCCCGGGAACTCATGCGTGGAATCCGTCTCTGGGGCTCGCGAGGTAGGCGACACGACGCCCACGTGGGCGCTCAGCGCTGCGTTCGTGGGCCCGACGTAGCCCCTAGAGATTGGATACCTGGCAAGTGCCAACTCGCGCGAGCGTTCTAAGAAGGCGTTGCCACAGATCGCAAGCGCGGGCTCGGCGTCGGCCGGACGTGGTGCGGGCATTGGCGGTCGGCGGACGTGTTTGCTGATAGATTCGGCGCCGATGAAGATGATCAGGATTGTCGTGCTCATCGGAGCAGCGATCTCCCTGGTCGTTTCCCTCCTCTGGTCGCTGCTGACGCGAATGCCGGGGGCCGCCCGCGGTCGCGCGCGCAAGCTCCTGGCGGACGCCGAGTGGCTCGGTGAGGACTCCAAGGATGGTGCGCTCGTGAAGCTCACCGGCATCGTGCGCGCACGCAGCGCCGAGGAGCGGTTGATGGCGCCGCTGTCGAACGTTCGCTGCGTAGCGCTCCGGCTCCGCGCGCAGGCTCGCCGCGGCATCGATCCCCGCGCAAAGTATGCCGAGAAGATCGAGTACAAGGCGTTCGAGCTCGAGGACACCGATGGCCGCGTCGAGATCGATCCGACGGAGGTGCTCTTCGACCTGGCCCCCCTAAAGGAGGGAAAGCCGGACGGGACCGTGCGCGCGAAGGTCCTGGCCGACCTGGGGCATGCATCGGCGCACGCCGCGAAGTCCAACGTCGAGGAGACCATCGTCGAGGTCGGCGCCACCGTCACGCTGGCCGGGACGCTCGCGACTGTTGCCGGCAAGCACAGGCTCACCGGGCCGGTCGCCTGTGCATCGCAGCGCATCGTGGATCTCTCGAGAGAACCGTAGGTCACGCCACCGGCACGGTGATCATCTCGCTAGGAGACGTCGGGGCGATGCCTCACGCATCCTTCGAGTTCCACAACAAGGAAGCAAGCGGAACACTCGAGCTCACTCCGCTGAACTAGGCGCGGTTCACTTCACTGAAAGCGCTTTGGCGCCAATCGCGTCGAGTGCAGTGCGGACGGCTTCGACGGTTGGACTCACGACTTCTCTCCGCGTTCTCTGGGTAGTCGGTCGCGATGGATATCCATCCGCTCGAGCCGTACGTCGCCGTCGCTTGCGAGGGTAGCATCACCCGCGCTTGGAATTGTCTGGGAGGGAGTAGGGCGGCCTGGATGCCGGGTGGTTTCCTCTATGCTCGTGCCGTGAGCGTCGAGACCGCGTGCTGATTCGCCTTGACCTGTCACTTAGGTGCAAGGTTCACGCTGGTCGTATGAATCAACGGAGCATCACGCGTGCCGGCGCTTGGTATGACTTGTTTGCAACGATCGGGTTCGCCACTCCTTGGACAGCGCGCCTGGTGCTCGCGTCGATGGCGTCGCTGCCGCTGGGAGGCGCGAGCATCTCCACGTTCGACGAAGGACAGCTTCTCTTCATCACGCTGATGGGCACAGTCGTCACGATGTGGAGCGTGCTTCGGATCATGCGTCCCACTCGCGAGAAGCTGATCGCAGACACGATCGCGCGCGCGTTCTTCGCGATGTGGATGATCCGTGCCGCCGCGCTTGGCGCTCCCCGCGTGGTGCTCATCTTCGCCGGACTGGAGGTCGCGTGGATGATCGTGCAAGGATTTGCGGCATGGGCGACCGAATGACCGTCTCGCGTCTCGCGAAGGCTGCTGGCGTGAACGCGACCGCGATTCGGTTTTACGAGCGCAGCGGCATCGTGAAGAGCACGCGCGCGCGCAACGGGTACCGGACGTTCTCGATCGACGATGTCATGCGGGTGCGGTTCGTTCGTCGAGCGCAGGCTCTCGGATTTGCGCTGCGAGAGATCCGAGCGATGCTCGCGATGTCTGATGGCACGATGCGAATTTCGTCGGCGAAGATGTGCGCGCTCGCCGAGGCGAAGCTCGTCGAGCTGGCGGAACGCCGGGCAGAGATCGCGCGGCTGGAGCGCGGGATTTCGACGCTGCTCCGTCGCGGAGTCGACCGAGACCGACCGTGTCCGATCCTGTATTCGCTAGGTGGTGCGAGGTAAGCGGTCGGGCTGGAACGAGGGTTAGTAGGTTCCTCGAACGAAGACAGTGACTAGAACGTGGTGCCGACGCTCAGCATGAAGCCTTGCGCTCTATCCGGCGCACGCAAGTAGGGCTGCTCGTCGATGAGTTCCCAGAACGCACCTAGAGAAACGAACGGCCGAATCCATCGCGTCACCCGCCAGTCCTTGCGGATCTCGAGGGCTCCGCGCCTCACGTGCACGACGCCCGTTCCGATGTCATCTTGCGTATCGAACGAAAATCGCAGCGTGAAGGGTCCGATGCCGCGCGACAGCTCGTAGTGCGCCTCCGTCACAAGGTTCGGATCGAGGTCGATATCGAGCAGCAGTGGCGGCGCGAGATCTGGCGCGACGAGCGGAGAGTCGTCGTCGAGTCGCAGCTCGACGCGCGTCGGTCTTGACGCGTCGCCGGAGGGGTCGGCGTGCGCGAGCGCACCGATCGAGAGGACGAGTGTGCCTCCGACGAGTCGCACGCGCAGTCAGACGCCTGAGGTGCTGCTTGGGTTGCCCGTTGGTGTAGCCACGATGGCAGAGGCACCTGCGTACTTCGAGTACGCGCTGGGTTTCTGTCGCAACTTGCAGCCGTCTGGTCCTGCGGCACTTTCTAGGGATGGAGCCGGGGCGCGTCTATACTGCCGGCCGTGGCATACGTCCCATTCTGGCTTCCCCTCGGCGACGAGCTGATCGCGGATTGGGACGGCAGTTTGCGCTTCACCGACGAGATGACCGCGTTCTTCGCGGGTGGACCGACGCAGACGGTGAAGGGCCGGATCAGTCTGACGAACCGGCAGCTCGCGTTTCGCCCCCTCGTCGGGATGCCGCATCCCCAGACCCTCACCCTCCCGCTTACCAGCGTGAGTCATGTGAGGCGCCATCGTGTGTTCGGAGTTGTCGCCAGTAAGACGACCGTGGTCGTCGCGAGCATCGGCGGAAGGCAGTTCGAGCTCAGCTTTCGTGTCGACGACGCGGAAGGATTCCTCGATCTGCTGGAGCGCACGCGTGTAGGTTCGAGGCCGCGCGAGCAAGCAGCGGCACTTCTCGATGCGGCTCTACGCGATGGGATCACGGAACGCGGACGCTACACGTCGACACTCGCCGAACTGTCGTTCCCGCGAACGCACTGGTACACGGAAAACGTCGTCGCGCTTCGCGTGATCGTGCGCGAGGCAATGGCTGCATTGGAGCTCGAGTTGCCCGACGGGCTCGTGCGCGATCTCGACCTCCATGTGGAGACCGAGTCCGGTCCCGAAGACTACGAGACGGGCCCGGGAAGTGAGGCCTGGGGACGACGGGAGCAGATCGCCCGGATTGTCGGAGCGATCAACGCCGCGCTTCCAGCGACGGAGCCGCGTCGATTTCATGCACTCGCCGAAGATCTACCGGACTGGATCGAAGACGAGCCCATGTGCGCACTTCTGACCGCTCCGCAGCTCGACGGACTTCAGCGACTCGGTGTGGTCCGTACAGCCTGAGCGCGGTGCCTGGACCAATTTGCTACAGCGACGGACGCGTCTTCGGGCCGACGACCGGTCTATGCATTCCGGATGCGTTGCTTGGTTCTGGGCGTCCTGTGTGCGGCGTGTGGGCCGGGTATGAAGGCAGTGGTCGATCAGCGGTGCATCGACGGTACTGCAGTACCTCCGATCGTTCCCCCACGACCCCGAGCATCCGGTGCGCGCCATGCCGCAGGTCGTCGAGCCCGTGCTGGTGGAAGGGCATCGCATCTCCGGAAACAAGGGAGTCGTTCCTGATCTCGGCACGCGCAGGTTCATGCATCAGCACCACGTCAGCGTAGTGAATACGAGCTTCCGCCTCTGTCTGGATGAAGCCGGCGTTCCGGAACAAGTCGACTTGCTGAGCCCGAGCTGTTTTCCTCGCTACGAGGATGCGATGCGCACCGCGATGCTCGCGTGGAGGTATTCGCCGTATCCAGTAATACGGCCAGGTGGTGACAATCTGCACGGCCGTTACGTTCCATTACTCTCAGCACTAGGCGCGAGCGCGCCGATGATCGAACGAAAGACCGTCGACGACTTCTTCGCTCACAACGTGAGCCGTGGCTGGTGTCTCGGGCGGCTAGAGCGAGCCGCGCACGCCGAAGAACGCGCGGAACCGATCTTCACGCGCGTAGAGGTCGATATGGGAGACCAAGCCGAAGACGCCGCCGATGTGGAAGAGAGTCTCGAAGCGAAGGCCGGGTTGGACGATCGGTGCGAGCTCGACGGGGACGGCGAGACCGGCGCCCACACCGAACAGGGGCGGGCCGTGCGGACCCAGGGGAAGCGGCGGCATCACGGCGAGCGTGCCGAGCGCGACGTCGACATGATCCGAGAAGTTGGTCTCGACGCTCGCGGATGACACGAGCCAGCGAGGACCGAGCGCCATCTCGTAGCCCAAGCCGCCGCGTATCGACATCGTTGACTCGCCTATGTCGCGGAACAGTAGTTCCACGACGGGGCCGCCAAGCTCGACGGCCGGTCCATACGACCGCGCGATGACGGGATGGAGTGCCTCGATCGGTGGCGTGAGCCCGTCCTGTTCCACCGGCGCAGTCGCAGCAGTGTCCGGCTCGCAGCGTACGTCGGTGAGCTCGACGATCGTGGTCGACGCGTTCAGGCCGACGGCGCTGGTTGCGGACAGTCGTGCGAAAACGTCGACGGTGCCAAACGGTGGGACGGTAGTCACTTTCGTGCGCGTAGTCCCATCACCGCCAATCGACGGCCACCGCATCGACCAGTTCGTGGTGCAGGCTGCTTCGCTGCGATTCCTGATCTCGACTCGCACGGCGACATCCGGTGCGCTGAGCATGCCGTCGACGAAGGACACGTCGACGACGTGAGCCAAGAGCGTGAGAGCGACGCTGAGCATTTCGGCTACGACGTGTGGGGCTGTCACGTATTCAAGCGAGCGCCCAGAACCACACAGTCAGGCGGTAACCTCGTCTTGCGCAGAGACAGGCACGAAACGCGACGCGCCAAATCGGATATCCGCACGCGTCACGCGGTCAGGAGGTCCGTCGGATCCATCGTCAACCGAACGGCGTGGAAGGAGACGAGCCCTCGGTTCACGACCACACGCAGCGCTAGGAATTGGATACCTAGCTACGCGAATCGGGCTTGGAACGCGGGCCGTGATCTGCGCCGAGACATGACGAACCTGCGCGCGTAGTAGCGATCCTCGCTATGCTCGTGGCGGTGAGCGTCGAGGCCGAGTTGCGCAGACCGGACTTCGGGCTCCGCGTCATCATCGTCTGGAAGGTCATCAAAGGGTGCCTGCTGGCCGCCTTCTCCATCGCGGCGTTGGTCCTCCGCCACGGCGACGTTCACTCCTCTGCCACGTCGTTCGTGGAGTGGCTCGGTCTCGATCCCGCGAGCCCGCGGATCGACCGGCTACTCGATCGCATCGAGACGCTGACACCGAACCGGATCACGATCATCGGAGTCGGCGCCGCGGTCGTCAGCGCGATCATGTTCATCGAGGCGTGGGGACTTCACCGTCGTCGCGTGTGGGCGGAGTGGCTCACCGTGATCGTCACGTCGTCGTTCATCCCGCTCGAGGTCTATCACCTCGTCGAGAAGCCGAGCCTCGGCAAGGTCGCGACCCTCATTGCGAACATCGCGATCGTGATCTACCTGCTGCGTCATCGCTGGCTGTTCTTGCCCGGCCGTATCGGTCGGTGGTGGAAGCAGCGTCGCAATTCGCGCGTGTAGAAATGCTAGGTATCTAATCCCTAGTAGCTCGTAGCAGTTCCATGGCCTATCGACCGCCCGAACGAGGCGAAGGCGAGGCAAGCGGTAGCAGAAGCTGCTGGCCGGAGCGATCGACGGTCAGTCCGACCTTTTGCCCACGAGGGAGCTCAAACCCAAGCGCATGAACGATGCGCGTCGTTGTTGAGGTGACATCCACGTCGTCGATCATCGTCACGATGTCGCCTGGCAGAAGTCCGGCAGCTTTTGCTTCGTCAGCGACGTCGATGACTCGAGGGCCTGTGGGGCCGGGTCGCAGCTCGACACCAAGATCGACCTCGTCGCCGCTCACGTTGAAGACCGGTAGGTCGAGGGACCGCAGCGCACTGACATCCGAGAAGCGAACCTGCTGTCGGCCCGTATCGCAATCCACAAACGTTCGCCCGGCTGCACTCAGAAGCGGAACGTCGACGGCCTTGTTGCTCGTTACTGTGATGTCGATCCCTCCGTGTGGCGTCATGCACATGATGCTGTCGACCGTTGCGGTGTTGCGCTTGGGAACGAGTCGCACCTTGACTTGACCCACGGCGGTCGACTCGCTCCAACTCGGCCCATTGAACATCGCGTCAGCTGCTGCCGAGTCGATCTGCATGGCAAATGGTCCCCGCTCGCCCTCAAGCTCGTCGAGCGTTACGCGCGGCGCGACCTGGAGGAGCGGAAGCGTTTTTACGTAGTGGCTCACTCCGCCCGAGACGACGCTAAGTCGATGAGGACCGAGCTCATCGACGTGGAGCTCGAACGAACCGTCAGCCCGTACGTGCTCGCAAGTCCTGCCGAAGCAGACAGAGACGCCGGCCGAGTCGCGACCCCTTGCCGGTTCGCCCGATGCTTCCTGGACGACTCCGTGCAACCTGACTCCGGAGCCGACGTCGATCCGGGCGTCTGAAGTCACGCGGCCAGGCTCGACCTCGACAACAGCCCGGCCGCGCAGATCACCGACGACGCGCAACTCGACTTGCTGCTTCCGGCTCAAGTGGTTGGACGTGATTGGCATCGTGAACGTCCCGTCGTCGTCCGTTACTGCTTCATCGACCGTCCACGAGTATGCCCGTGGGAGGACCGTTGCTTCGATGTGGACATCGGCGACGGGTTTGCCGCCTTGAAGCACGACGCCAGACACGTACGCGTTCGTGGGATCTAACGGGTTCTTGCGGTACGAGCCGTGTTCGTCGCGTTCGTAGTAGGACGAGCGGTCTGGTTCATCTGACCTGCACCGCAACATGCCGAATGAGTGCAGAGCGAACAACGAACCAACCAGCGCAGACGCCCCGAGAATCACGCCCTTCCTCTTCAAGACCAGCACCGGAAGAGAGTCTAGTTGGTGATGATGTCGGCGCCAGAAGAACTGCGCTGTCGCGGATTGCGTCAGTGAGGGCGTCCGTCGCTGCAGTTCTCGTCGTAACGACCGGCGAGGAGATCTCGCCCCCTGCCGGGGAGATAGGTGCGCGTGATATTGAGGGTTAATGGCACGCCCTCTCGCTGACGCATTCGAGATCTTGGTTCAAGTCGAGCAACTCGGGCCGCGCCTCGAGGCCGCCGCGACGGCGCTCGCGCAACTCGCCGACACGGCCGAGGAGCAGGCGTGGCTCGCCGCTGCGCGTAAGCGTCTCGAAGGACTGTCGGTGAAGCCGGACCTCCTCGCGCGGGCGTTGCGGTTGCCCGAGCTCGTCGCGATGAAGGCCGAGCGCGGGAAGCTGCTGCAGATCGCGGTGGCCGACGAGGTCGAGCGGCTGCAGGCGGCGGTCACGTTTGCGGGAGGCGCGCAGTCGCCGCTGCTCGATACGCTGTTCCTCGACTTCAAGGTGCCGGCGCTGCGGAAGTGCTCGCGCGGAGAGCTGGAGAAGTTCTGCATCGAGATCGAACGTCGGTTGACGTCGGGATACGCACAGCGCCTGCTCGCGAACGATCGCTACAAGAGCGTGCAGCCGACGGTGCTGACGCTGCGCCGGGCGATCGGCGTTTGGGCGGACGTGTTCGTCGCGCCACCGATGCACGATGCGGATGCCGATCGGCTTCGCGTCGAGCTGCTCGAAGCGACGACGGTGATCGAGAACCCCGTGCGCCAGGCGCGTTTGCTCGCGCAGGCGGCGCTGCTGCCGTACCAGGAGCTGTTCGACGCGGCGGGAGTGCTCACGGTCGCCGGGAAGAAGAAGGCGGTGTCGGACTCGCATCCGATCCTCGAGAAGGATCCGCCTGATCCGCTGCTGCCGACGGCGGCCGAGCGCGCGGAGATCGCGTCGCTGCATGCCCCCCGCGCGTCCGCCTAGCTTCGCGTTCGGAGTGGGGCAGCTCGTCGAGCGAACGCGTGCGCTCAAGCCAATCATCGAGATCGATTCGGAGATCAGCCACGTGAGCCAGTGCGAGCTCGTCGGCGTAACCAAGCCGAGGAGCTAGCAAGGCGCGCTTTCTTCAAAATCGCTATCATCACGAGGCGATGTACAGGGCGTTGCGGTTAGCGGTTGAGTGGCGTCTCGCCGCTTTCGCGTCGCTGATGCTTGTAGCGTGCGGTTCACGACCAACGGAGCCGCAGGCTGAGCTCGTCGGCGATCCATTGGGGGCATGGCGTACGAGCCCGGCCGAGGCGTATGCGCGAAATCTCTGGGATCTACAAGAACACCAGGGGCGCCTCTATCTGGGTTATGGCGACGCCATCTCCAACACTGGACCGACGAGCGTCATTGCCTACGATCCTCGCGTAGGCGAGTTCTCGACGGAGACCGTGCTTCCAGAGGAAGCGATCCTCACCTTCCACGTTTTCGACGAACGTCTCTACATCCCGGGCGTCGACGCAGTGGAATCATCCGATGGCGCTGTCTACGTGCGCGATGCCAATGGATGGCGGACGCTTCCCCTTCCCGGGGTCGTTCACGCAAGTGATGTGATTCGCGTTGGTACGAGACTGTGCGTCGCGGTACAGGACCGCACTCTTGGAGGAGCCGTCCGCTGCTCAGACGATGACGGCGCGACCTGGTCGAGTTTTCCCACAGGCGGCTTCAGAGCGGTGTCGCTGTTCGAGCTCGACGGCACGATGTACGTCTCGAGCCACGACAGCGGAGTCCGTCGCATCAACCGTGATGGAACCGCGACGGAGACGCTCTCGTTGGATGGCGTTCTCAAGGATCCCGATGTCCTCGTCTCTAAGCCCGTCACGTGCGGCCATGCGTTGGCGTTCATTGCAAAGCGCATCACGTATCGAAACGGCGGCGGCGACGTGAGCGTCCTCGGGCTGTTTCACACAGCGGGGGAGTCTCTACTTTCACAAAGCGTGGCTCTCGACGGCACACCGACGGACCTCTTCGCCAATGCCGGCAAGTGTTACGCGCTCGTCGATCGTGCAGAAGGGCAGGGGCATGCGGTCACGTTGCTTCGGTCCGATGATGGAGTGACCTGGACTCGCATGGTTGGGCTGCATGTCGCAGCCCTGGCCCGCTCCGCCGAGTTGATGGATGGCTATATCTACATCGGTACCGGTTGTGACGCCGGGCAATGCTCCGACACTGTCGGGCGTCTGCTTCGAATCAAGATGCCCTAGCAGTCCAAACCAGCGGCCGCTCGTGATCGGTCATCGCTCGCTAAAGGCGCTAGTCCTCGCTATCGGCCAGCGACACGCCGCCCAACGGCGCTCGCCCAAAAATCAGATCCGTTGACCTTCTATGCGCATACAATATGCGATGCGCATGGCGACGCGTAAGGTCCCCGCAAATGTCTCTGTCCGAGCGGAGCTCGTCGAGCGAGCGCGTGCCCTCGACGTCAACCTGTCCGAGGTTCTTGAAGCGGCGCTCGAGGTAGCGATCCGCGAGCGCGAACAAGCGCGTTGGCTCGCCGAGAACGAGGAAGCGATCGACGACTACAACGCGCATATCGCGCGAAACGGTTCGTTCGGCGACAGTGGGCGTCGCTTCTGAGCCCGAAGCCTCGCGACTTACAACCGATTCGCAGTGTCGTACGATGCGCCGTGCGCGTGGCGTGGCTGATGTTCGCGGTTGGGTGCGGTAGCGCTGGTGCACCTGCGTTCGTATCGAACGCGTCGCGCACGCCGAGCTCGGGATTGTTGCCGCTGCCTGGGCTCGGCCTGATCACGGGGCACGTGCGTGATCGAACCACGCTCGCGTACGTCGCTGGCGTCCGAGTAGAGGTGTGGCTCGGGGCGATCCATAACGGTCGCTCCGGCGGCCTCTCGGTGAGCGATGAGCACGGCTATTTCTTCGTTGATACTGATCCCGGAAGTGGATTCGTGATTCCCGACGACAGCGACGGAATGTCGCCGCATCCGTTCTTGCTGCGCGCGGGCGAAGCCCTCTCGATCGACGTGACGATCGATCCGGCGCAGCTCGCAGAAAGTCGCAAGAACGCTCCACCTGACACCTGCCCCAGTTCGGTCGTAGGCACGATCGTCAAGGGTCACTCGACCTCGCAGAGTGACCTCGACGATCTCGTGCGCGCGGTGTTGGAGCGATCGGGCACCGACGAAGCGGCGATTCCCGAAGGGGCTGTCTCACTGGAAGGTGGAGAGCCCATTCTCCTCGACGTAGAGGCGGGGCCACGCCAGGTGTTCACTACGCGCGCGCTGCCATCGACTCGGTACGAGCTGCGGACCAGGGCAGAGCTCCAGCAACAGGCAGAGACCTCCCACAAACGTGTCGGCTTCATCGATGTGGGGAGCGTGTATTCGAACGGTTCGTGCGCGATGTTGTCGCTCGGCGGAGACTACGTCGTTCCCGCGAACACGCAGAAAGGGATGTGCTGCTGCGTTGGATACGATGTCTACGAGAAGCGGGGGAGCGTATGGGCTTTCGTTCGGCGCACGGACGAGATTTGCCCATAGTCGACCTCGACCGGCATGCGCACACGCGGCCGTGGAGTTGATTTGTTGCGACCCTCCGGTCCCTCGGTGCGTCCGGACTATGGCTCGATGAGCGCCGACTGCTCATGGGGCCCCTGAGGCAACCATCGTGCGTGACAACTTTCGAGGAATGGACGAGGTCGTAGGTCGGCTCGAGCGTTGGCTCGCAGCGAACAAGCCCGAGGTGCTCGGCCAGCTCGCGCCGGGTGCAACCGACGAGCAACTCGCGGCGTGCGAGACCGCGGTCGGCGCCAAGCTCCCGCCGGGGTTGCGCGCGCTGCTGCGCTGGCGAAATGGGAACAAGCCGGACGGCTTCTCGAACGTCGTCGCGGGCTGGATGCTGAGCTCGACCGAGTACATCGCGAGCACGCACACGATGATGAACGGGCTCGCCGACCACGGTCATTTCTCCAGCAAGGACTGGTGGCGCTCGAGCTGGATTCCCGTGCTCTCCAACGGAGGCGGCGACCACGTGTGTATCGATCGGCGCGGCGCCTTCAGCGGAGAGCCGAACCAGCTGATCCAGTTCTGGCACGACAACGCGATGCGGAAGATCGTCGCGCCGAGCTTCGATGATTTCCTGACGGCGTACGTCGACGCGCTCGAGTCGGGTCTCTGGAGCAGGATCGAGGATTCCGATTACCAAGATCTCGAGCTGTTCGACGAGCTTCTGGAGTCGCGCTTCGCGGGCTATCCGTTTCGCGCCGTCGACATGGATGGTCGACGCGGTAAGCGGCCGCCACCGCCACCTCCGCCGGTGGAAGCGGACGCCTCGCGCCCGGTGAAGATCTACTCGGCGATGGCGACGTTCTCCGTCGGAGACTCGATCAGACATCCGGCGTTCGGCGCTGGCGTGGTCCAGCGAGTCGAGCAGACGAAGTTCGACGTGTTGTTCGGCGGCGAGCTCAAGACGCTCGTGCACGCCAAGTCCGACACGAAGCTCGAAAAACCCAAGAAGCGTGACGACGGCTCGCCACCTGGTCGGCCTCCGTTTTGATCGAGCAGGAGCAAGAGTAGATGGGGAAGTTCGTAGGCTACGTCGTGTTGACGCCAGAGCAGGCCGAGGGTGATGAGCTCGACCACGAGGTGATGAACCGGCTGTGCGAACTGGGAACGGACGAGGGCGTCGAAGGCGGATGGAACCCCTGTGTATGCGTCGGCACCGTCGCGCAGGAACTGACCGCCGACATCGTGCGCGCCACGTTCGGTAACGACCGGCGTCGGTACGAGACGTTCATTGCGCAGCATCCGCAGTTCGCACACGTGCCGTACAAGGGCTGGGCGGATCACCGCGACCCTGCGTATGTGGCGGTGCTCACGCCGTACCTGAGAGCGATCCGGGATTTCCGAGATCGGACGTTCGCCGAACATCCGATGCGCGATCAGCCGGAAGCGAATCACAAGCTCTGCAACGGCACGGGCAAGGTGTTCGTCGAGGGGCGAGTCGCCCGCGACGGATTCTTTAACTACCCGAGCTCGATCATTCATAGCCGCGGCCGCCTCGAGGATCTGTCGCGGAGCGAGACGCCGTTCTCGCTGTTCTTCCCGGACGGTGACGGGTACGTCGCCGCGATCAGCGACATACCGGAGACGTGGGAGTCGCTCGGGACCTCGTGGGAGGCTGCGGCGCGCGCGATCGTGAGGCGCTTTCGCACGTCGAGCTATGTCGAGCTGACGTTCGTCGACTGACGCAGGATGCATCAGGTCGCTTCGACGACCGTTTGCGCAGCCATCGCGTTCGTCTCTGAGCGACACTGAGGTCGAGAAGTCGGGAATGAGGCTCGCTTGGATCATCGTTGCGATGCTGGGGTGCGCGAGCCCAAAGCACGAGGTGAAGCCAACGTGGGCCATCTCCGAGCCCGGCGCCGCGCCGCAATCCCTCATGCGCTACGCCGTCGGCTCCAGTAGCGCGTACGTGAACCTACGCTTCGACGGCGAGTCCTCGGCGGGATCCGTTGACTGGTGGGGCCGACTCCAGAAGGCCGAGAATCACTTGCCCTCGCTGGGCGTCATCGCGCGCATCGGGTCGGAGCGCGTCGGGACAAAGGTCATTCGCACCGTGCGGATCGAGAGCGTCGAGGTCAGCGGCGCGTCACTCGCGACTCTACCGGTAACAGTCGCGATGCTTTCGACCATCGGCCTCACGGGACAATGGACGGTCTCGGATCGAGGAGAGATCGAACGCTTCGACTTGGTGGTGCCGAAGGGAAAGGAGGGCGATCTTTCGGGAGCCGTCTTGTTTCGCTTGGTCTTCGAGCACTACTTCGTCGCGTTGCCCGACAAGCCTCTCGGCGCGAATGCATTGTGGACCGAAGAATCCGGCGGGATGCTGCAGAACCTCACGTGGGACAAGAAGGCGTCCTATCGTGCGGCGTTTCCCGACGGTGCGATCGCTATCGACGGCAGCTTTCACACACTCGCGCAGCCAGCTGAATTGTGGGTGTCTCCCAAGGGCGACATGAAGCTGATGTACGGAATCCTGTCGACGAAGCTCGAGGAAGTCGCGTCTCTGGAGTCGGTACAGATCGAAGGTCAAGCCGAGCACACGTTCGAGGCATCGTTCGAGATGCGTAACGGGAGATTGAAGGCGTCCTTGCTCCTGATGTTCAAGGGGACGTCGCGCCTCCGCGTGTTGCGCCCGCACTTCACCTCGATGCGCAGAAACCAGCCTGCGAAGCTCTAGCTCCCGATCTGGCGATGCCTGCCATAGGTGACACTTCGGCGTCGGTTCCTACTCGTCGGTGGACTCGCTGACGGTTTTCCACTTCGCATCCTCCTCGGTGCGTGCGGCGATCGCGAGCGCTCCTGCGCGCACGGCGTCTTTTCCGATGAGGAGGCGCACGGGAGGATGTGGATCGTCCGCGAGCCGCAGGATCACCTGCGCGAACTTGTGGATATCGATGTGCGCGTTGGCCGGGTTGCCGAAGAACTTCTCGATCGGAGCCTTCACGGTCTGCTCGTAGTCGGGCGCGATGTTCTTCGCGAGCATCGACGCGCTGAACATGTCGGTGCGCATTCCCGCTGGCTCGAGGCACGTCACGCGAATACCGAGCGGCGCCACCTCGGTCGCGAGCACCTCCGAGAAACCACCGACGGCGTGCTTGGCTGCCTGGTACGCGCTCAGGCCTGACGTCGCGCGGCGGCCGCCCACGGACGAGACGCTACAGATCCAGCCCGAGCGCTGCGCGTGCATCACGGGGAGAACGGCGTGCGCCATGTTGTAGACGCCGAAGAAGTCGACCTCGAACTGGGCGCGAAACTCGTCGGTCTGCATGTCCTCCACGGAGTTGGCGTGGATGTAGCCTGCGTTGTTGACGAGTGCGTCCACGCGGCCGAACGCGGTACGGGCGAGCTCCACGGCGGCCCGCGCTTGGGCTGCGTCGGTCACGTCGAGAGCGACGGTGCGCAGGCGATCGCTCGCTGGCAGGTAGGCGAGGTCGGTGGTCGAGCGGGCGGTGGCGACGAGCTGGTGACCGGCGCCGAGGACCGCCTCCGCGATTGCGCGACCCAGGCCGCGAGAACATCCGGTAACAATCCAGACCGACATGGCGGCGACAGTACCAATGAGCGCCCGGCCTCGGGGTTGTCCTCGGGTCCCTCACCGCGAGCTACCCCATCGGCAGTCGATGTCGGTTCACCGACGAAACACTAGGAAATCGATACCTACATCTTCCGTCGATCCACGTTGCGGCTAGGATGCTAAACGCAGTTATGACCGACCTACTTGAACCGTGGATCGCGGCGGAAGGTGAACGCCAGGGGAGCCTCGAGCGTGAGCTCGAGCGCGAGTTGCCGCTCGAACACGAGCTCGCAGGCAAGAGCATGCGCGCCCTCGCGGTGCGCACCGACAAGGACGATGTCCTGTTTGAAGTGGTTGGTGGTGGCTATGCCGTCGTCCATCTCACGTGGTCGGGGCGGCGCGATCGGAATCCCGCGTTTCCCTCGACGCAGCTGTTCTCGTCGTTGAAAGCGTGGCGCGATCAGCGAATGACGCCGGACCACGAGCAGTACTCGCGATAGCGAGATGCCGACGCAGGGCCACCCGAATCTCCTCGAGGTCGACTGGTCCACGATCCCTGCACCGGTCGATGACGGTGCTACGCGCCACCTCGAAGGGATGTTGATCCCCGATGTGAGCCTCGCGGCGACGAACGGCGAGTCGGTCTCCGTCGGGGCGTTGCGTGGACGCACGGTCGTGTTCGCGTATCCACGCACCGGGCGGCCGGAGCAGGTGGCTCTCGTCGACGATTGGGATCAGATTCCGGGCGCTCGCGGCTGCACTCCGCAGAGCTGCGCGTTTCGCGACCTGCATGCGGCGGTGCGCGCGGCCGGTGCAAACCACGTGTTCGGTCTATCGACGCAAGACACGTCGTATCAGCGCGAAGTGGTCGAGCGACTGCACCTGCCGTTCGCATTGTTGTCCGACGCCGACGGCGAGCTCACGCGCGCGATCAAGCTGCCGACGTTCGATGTCGCGGGCCTGACGTTGCTCAAGCGGCTCGCGATGGTTGTCGACGACGGCCGTATCACGCGCGTCTGGTACCCGGTGTTTCCGCCGGATCGCAACGCGAGTGACGTGCTCGCGTGGCTCGAACAATCGAGGGTTGGATGAGCCGTAAGAAACAGGAGGCCGTTCCTTCCCTCATTCACGCGATGGCTCGCGGGTCGCGGGCGGTCAAAAGCGCGATGCAGGTGGTGCTCGAGCGCCACGGTGTTCACGCGGGTCAGAACTTCATCCTCGAGCGCCTCTGGGAGCGCGACGGTCAGACGCCGGGCGAGATCGCCGACGCGACCGGTGTCGAAGGACCGACAGTTGTTCGCGCGCTCCAGCGAATGGCCGTGGCCGGGCTCGTGGTCCGGAAGAAGCATCCGACGGACGGACGTCAGACTGCCATCCACCTGACACCGGCCGGCGCGCAGCTCCGTACGCAACTCCCGCGGCTCCTGCGCCAGGTGGAAGAGCAGGCGCTCGCAGGGTTTTCGAAAGCAGAGCGCGCGCAGATCCTCGCCCTGCTCGATCGCCTCGGCGCGAACCTGGACGGCTGAACCTGGCGCGGCTTGACATTCGGTAGCCGGCGTTCAATATAGGTAGCCGGCTACCGATGATGCCTGACCTGATCCAGATCGTCGACAGAGATCCCATGCGCGTGCTCTCGCTCGCCGAGGGCAACGGCGCGAAGCGGGGCGTGCGTGGAAACTTCGACGATGGTCGCCCGCTGCGCTGGGAAGCGTTCGGCGAGATGGCGCAGGCGGCCGCCGCCGGCAACTTCACGATTCCCATCGCGCGCACGTTCCCGCTCGAGCAGTGGCGCGACGCCGTGGCGCTCAGTCTGGGCGGTAACGCGGGTGGAAAACTTCTCTTGTTGATGGAGGCCTCGTGAACAAAGCACTGCTCGTGATGGACTATCAGACGGATATCGTCGCGATGCTCGGCGACAAGGGGCCGCCGGTCGTCGAGCGCGCGGGTCAGCTCGTCGCTGCTGCGCGAGCGGCGAACGTGCCGATCATCTATGTCGTCGTCGGATTTCGCCCCGGATATCCAGAGGCCAGTCCGCGCAACAAGAACCTCGCGGTGGTGATGAAGACCGGCCGCTTTCAAGGCACGACGCCGGGAGCCGACATCGTGGAGGGGCTGAAACCGGCGGACGGCGACGTCATCGTCGTGAAGCATCGCGCGGGCAGCTTCGCGAGCAGCGACCTCGACATGGTGCTACGCGTTCGCGACATTCACTCGCTGATCCTCCTCGGCCTTTCCACGTCGGGCGTCGTACTCTCGACCGTGCGCCACGCCGCGGATCACGACTACGAGATCACCGTCGCTAGAGATGGCTGCGCCGATGGCGACGACGAGGTGCATCGCGTGCTGATGGACAAGGTCTTCGTGCGCCAGGCCAACGTCGCGACGTGCGCCGAGATCATTGCGGGCCTAGCCGCCTGAATGCATGTCGAGAGCGCTCAGCGCAGGATCGATGCACCCTTGGCGAGCAGCTTGAAGACTCCGCTCACATTGATGTCGACGTAGTCCGCTTGCTTCTCGACTTTGCGCTCGTCGGCATCCATCGCTCTCCACTCGCGTTCGTCGAGGGCCCCGCTCACGAGGACTTTGGCGAGGTCGACCTTCCTCGTCGGGGAGTGCGGTCTCGCGCCCACCATCGCGTAGCCAGAGAGCTTCGCGCCCGCGAGTTGCTTCGCATCGAAGACGGTCATCCACGCACCGCGTCCCGACGCCAGTAGCTTCGCTTTCACCTTGCCACCCACGTACGTCGTGCTGTCGGGGAGCTGCGCGACGATTGCTTCCGTCGCGGTGAGATTACCGACGCACACGAGCGAGAAGCCGCTCGCTACGACGAGGTTCTTGCACGAGATGTTGCCCATCACGATCACCACGCCGTGGTCGTGTTTGCCCGTCCCGACGATGATGTTGCCGTCGATGGTCAGATCGCCGTTGACGATGAAGTGCTGGACGTCCGGCCGCCACGCCTTTGCTTTCTTGCGCAGCTCTTCGACCTCCGCCCACGTGGGGGAGATCGAGAGCATTCGCTCGATGTGCGTGCGCAGCGGGGCCGCGATGGAATCATCGAGGTCGAGCCGATACTTGTGCGGTGCCTTAGCCATCGGCACCGAGCCTACCAACGTTGCTTGGCCTACGCGTCGCCGAGCACGGCGCGAGCGCGAGCGACGGTCTGATCGAACCAACCTGCGTGACGAAGCGTATCGGCCGTGGAATCGGCAGCGAGCTGCGCGTGAACAGCGAGTAGCGCCTCGAGTTGCGTGCGCACCTCGTCGTGCCACAGGTTCTTCTTGTCGGGCGGGGCCGCCTCGGCCTTCACGATGGTCGTCGTCAGTTGCTGCATCGCCTTCTTGAAGGCTGCCGGTGTACTCACGGGCGCAACCTAGCACTCGCGGTGAACACTCGGGCGACTACTGCGCGCGCGTTACGTGGACGCGCATGCGATCGCCGTCGCGCTCGACCATGACTTGCCACGGGTTGCAGCAGACCGCGCAGTCCTCGACGAGCACGCCCTTCGTGTCGGGATCGACGTAGAAGTCGACCCACTCGCGGCAGTAGGGACAGCGAACGCGGACAGTCTCTTCCACGCTCTAAGTGTAGGGCCTATTGGCGCAGCGCAAAGTCCGACGACAGCGCGTAGTGATCGCTGCCGCCCCAGCCACCACCGCCGGTCGGGCGCCAGGAGTGCGACGAGAGCGGGATGCGGCGCGCGGTCTGCGTGGTGGGTGCGAGCAGCAGGTGATCGATCACCTCGACCGACGCGTGATAGCGGTACGTCCCCTGCGCGTCGACCGGCAGATCGTCGGCAACACGCGTGAGCGCTCCATCGACGGTGAGCGCGTTCAGCGCGGGAGAGCCCGGCGTATCGTTGAGATCGCCGCCCATCACGACGAGCGCGTCGGTGTTCTGCGTGGCGACGTCGTTCACGATGCGCGCGGAGGCCTGGCCTTCGGCGAGGCGACGGGCCGGGTCATCGCTGGACTTGGACTTGAAGTGCGCCGCGAACATGATGAGGTTCGTGCCGTCGGTGGTGTGCGTGTGCACCTCGAGCAGCTCGCGGGCGAATGTCGTCACGCGGCCGTCGGGGAGTACGAGCTCTTCTTGGTGACCGATGCTCGAGTCGATCGGCGTGCGCGACAGGATGCCGACGTCGACGGAGGCCGCGAAGCCCGACTCGCCGAGGACGCCGTAGGGCATCACGTCGGAGAGCTTGGCGATCAGCGCGTCGAGGCATGCTTGCGACTCGACTTCTTCGACTGCGATGACGTCGGCGTCCATCGTGCGGATCGCCGCCGCGATCTGCGTGGCGCGCGCGTCGAACTCCTCTTGCGTCGGTTGATCCTCGTACGCGCCGTTGTTGCAGACGCCTGAATCACAGACGGTGTCGAAGAAGCGGCGGACGTTGAACGTCGCGACGCGCAGGTGCGGGACCACGGGGGCAGCGTCGGGATGATCGACCTGTGGCGGCTCGTCCACGTTTCGGCATGCACCGAGCGTGAGGAGCAGGAGGGCCGCGCCGAATCGCATCGGCGGAGCATAGGGGATCTCGGTACGGAGTGGGTGGGGAGACTGGACGGCACGGTGTGCCCGAAATGCTCGGTGATTTCGGGCTCATGTTGCGAGCGGAGACCGACGGAAGGAACCACGGTTTCTTCATGTTGGAAAAGCTCCCCTTCGTGCTCGGCCGCGTGCTGCGCCGGGTGCGTCCCGGTCTCTCTCGCATTGTCTCGGCGCGCGACGGTATCCGCACTGCGCCGACGACCATCGAATTGGCGAGCTCCGCGTTCAGGGCCGGCGAGGCGATGCCGGCGCGCTACACCGCTGACTTTGGTGGCGAGTACTTCTCTCCGCCGCTCGCGTGGAGCAACGTGCCCGAAGGGGCGCTGACGCTCGCGCTGATCGTCGAGGATGCTGATAGCCCGACGCCGTACCCGCTCGTGCATGCGATCGCCGCGGGACTACCGGCAACGGCAGGTGGGATCGAAGAGGGCGATCTCGTGTGGCACGAGAGCCACCTCGCGCTGGGGCGGAATTCGTTCCTCAAGCTCGGATGGATGCCGCCCGATCCGCCGCCGGGACATGGCGTTCATCGCTACGTGTTCCAGCTGTTCGCGCTGGACTACGTGCCCGAGCTCTCCAGTCCTCTCGGGCGAAGTGCCATCGCCCATGCGGTGCGCAATCACACGCTCGCGCGCGGCGTGTTGATCGGGACCTACCGTCGCTGAGCGCGGCGGTTGTAGACGAACGACACCACGAGCATCGCGACGCCCGCACCGACGAACGTCAGGATGCGCTGGTTCGCGGTGAAGTAGCGGAGCTCGTGACTGCCGAGTCGGATCGCCGCCGCGACGAGCACGGCAAATGCGGCCCAGCGATACGAGGCCACGCGCAGCGCGAAGCCGACGACAAACAGCATCACTGCCGCGCCGACCCAGCCGAGCGTGTGCAGCCCGGATGGCATCATCGTCGTCGCGAGATCCAGCAAGCCGAGTGCGACCGACGCGACCGCGATGACGCGCAGCCGCGAGAGCGCGTTGTCCAGCACGTGCCATCGCTCGATTGCGAATGCAGTCAACACGCATGCAATCAACGCGATCGCAGAGTCGTCGACGCGTGACGCGATCACGACGAGAAGCAGTGCCAGCACGCCGAACCGCGGGTCCGCCTTCCTCGACGCGACCATCGCAGCGAGCGCGATCGCGAGCCACGCTGCGACGAGCGGAAGCCCATCTGCCTCGAGCGGCATCACGATCGCGAGCGTGATCAACGCGAGACCCAGGTGCAGCGCGACGAGCTCCGACGCGGCACCACGCCAGCGCGCAACACCGGCCATCGCGGCGAGGACAACCGCGAACAGGCAGCCACCGCCGAACGCAGCCGCGGGCGAGATGTCCATCAGCGCGACCGCCCCGAGCACGAGCGCGCCGGCCCAGTTCAGCAGGCTGAGCAACGCGAGCGGCTTTGGTGCGAGGGCAGGGCCGATCAGCGCCGCGACGGCGAACAGCGCGAAGTCGATGCCGACGAACGCGATGCGGATGTCCGGGTTCACCGCGACAGCACCGAACGCGAGCACGGCGTGCGTCGAGTACACGG
Source organism: Kofleriaceae bacterium (assembly GCA_036499725.1). Classification (GTDB taxonomy): domain Bacteria; phylum Myxococcota_A; class Polyangia; order Haliangiales; family Haliangiaceae; genus JABFXX01. The sequence continues at coordinate 62,643 of DASYDE010000001.1, read as the reverse complement.
CGACGACGGTCGACAGCGGCACGAGCACCCAGCGATTGAACGACAGGAAGAACGCCGCGCCGGCCGCGAGTAACGTCGTCGCGATCAGCGAGAGCGCGGTCACCTCCGAAAGCGTTCCCGTGTGCAGCGCCAAGAACAGCGCGATGCCAGCGACGGTCTCGGACTTCATGCGATGGGCCGTCGCGACGATGCCCGCGATGACGATCGCGACGAGCACCACCCCGAGCGGCTCGCTATCGATCACGCGAAGCGACGCGACGAAGTGCAGCGCGTAGGTGACGAAGTACGCGATCGCAAGACCGCCGCCGAACACGATGCGGCCGAGCGTCTCGTGCGAGCGCGCGAGGCGAAGGCCGATCCACGCGAGCACGCCCGCCATCGCGTAACCCACGCCGACGCGCACGAAGGGACCGAGCTGCGCGAAGTACGTGATGATCAGCAGCGCCGCGCCCGTGATCAGCGACAGGATCCCGATGCGACTCAACCAGTACGCGCCGAGCGTTGCTTCGAGCTCGTCGGCACGCTCCGCCGCGCGGGGGACGAGCACTCGCGTACGCGGCACTTCGAGCTGCGCGAGACGAGCTTCGATCAGGCGGAGCCGATCCTCGATTGCTTCCACACCCGCACTGCTGCACCTGGTGCGCCACCACGTGATCTCGCGCGGCTACGCGGTGTGATCGCGCCCGCACCCTGCGCCGCATGTCATGCCACCGGTGTTTCGCAGTATCCGTGATGCCACATCGCAAGGCGATTCAGCTAGTTACGAGAAAACGTTGGGCCATGTCGAACGCGCAGGAACGGCTCCGACTAGGGGACATGAAAGACAACATCGCAACGTTCCTCTGGTTCAACAACAACGCCGCGGAAGCCGCCGAGCTGTACTGCCGCATCTTCCCGAACGGCACCATCACCGAGACCTCCGCGATGAGCACGAGCTTCACGCTCGGCACGCAGCGCTACATCGCGTTCAACGGTGGCCCGCACTTCAAGCTCGACGCCGCGGTCTCGCTGTTCATCTCGTGTGACACGCAGGCCGAAGTCGACGCGCTGTGGGCAACGTTCCTCGCCGAGGGCGCGACGGAATCGAAGTGCGGTTGGCTCGTCGACAAGTTTGGCCTGTCCTGGCAGATCATTCCCAATCGCCTCTACGCGCTCATGACCGATCCGGATGGTGCGAAGAAACAGCGCGTCGTCGCCGCGATGATGCAGATGTCCAAGATCGACATCGCTGTGCTCGAAGCGGCTCGTGCAGGGTGAGCGCGAGCGCACGCCATCATTTTCTTCGACGCACACTCGTCGGCCTCCACGACGGCGCTAGCCTCGGCTCATGAAGACCCCGAAGATCCTCACTCACCTGTGGTTCGAGAAGGACGCTGATAAAGCGGCAGCGTTCTACTGCTCGATCTTTCCCGACTCGCGCGTCGATCGCGTCACGCCGCTCGCCGCGGACTCTCCGAGCGGCCCGGCAGGATCTGTCGTGATGGTCGAGTTCACGCTGCTCGGCGCTCCGTTCATGGCGATCACCGCGGGCAAGCACGACCCGTTCAACGACGCGGCGTCGATCCTCGTGAACTGCGACACGCAGGCGGAGATCGACAAGTACTGGAACGCGATCCAGGAGGGCGGCAAGGCCGTCGCGTGTGGCTGGGTGATCGATCGCTACGGCGTGCGCTGGCAGATCACGGCGTCGGTACTGCGCGACCTACTCACGAGCGCCGACGAGAAGGTCCGTCAGCGCGTGGCTGCGGCGCAGATGAAGATGAAGAAGATCGACATCGCGGCGCTCCAAGCGGCTGCGAAGGGATAACGCAGCTATGGTCACGCCCATGAAGTCCGTCCTGATCTCGCTCGTCGTCATCATGTCTCTGGGCGTGACGGCGCACGCCAAGGTGAAGTCGCAGCTCGTCGAGTACAAAGACGGCGACACGGTCCTCGAGGGCTACGCCTCGTACGACGACGCCATCAAGGGCAAGCGCCCCGCCGTCCTCGTCGTTCACGCGTGGATGGGCCTCGACGACAATGCAAAGAAGCGCGCCGACATGCTCGCGGGTCTTGGCTACTACGCGTTCGCCGCGGACATCTACGGTAAGGGCGTGCGCCCGAAGAATCCCGACGAAGCGGGCAAGCTCGCCGGCAAGTATAAGGGTGACCGCAAGCTGCTGCGTCAGCGTGTGAACGCGGGCTTCGCGGAGATGCTCAAGCAGCAGAACGTGGACGCGGCAAAGACGGCCGCGATCGGCTACTGCTTCGGCGGCACGACGGTGCTCGAGCTCGGGCGCAGCGGCGCGCAGGTCGGTGGCATCGTGACGTTCCACGGTGGCCTCGACTCGCCCACGCCCGCTGACGGCAAGAACATCAAGGGCAAGGTGCTCGTGCTCCACGGCGCGGCTGACCCGCACGAGACGCCGACCGACTACGCCGCGTTCCACAAGGAGCTGACGGACGCGAAGGTGGACTGGCAGCTCGTCGAGTACGGCGGCGCGGTGCACTGCTTCACCGACCAGACGGCGGGCACGGACACCAGCAAGGGCTGCGCGTACGACCCGGTCGCCGATGCGCGCTCGTGGGCGGCGATGAAGAGCTTCTTCGTCGAGGTCTTCGCGCAGAAGCAGGCGAAGTAGCGACCTCGGCGCCTCGAATGCGACGCCGAATCGTCGTCGACGCCACATTACCTGTCGCGTTCTGCATCAGAGAGATACTGAAGTTGGCGAGAGCGACGGAAAACGTTCGATTCCGTCGACGCGGAACGATAGTTTCCGCCCCATGAAGTACGCGTGGATGTTGGTCGCGCTCGTGGGTTGTGGAGGCGGAGGAAGTGGCGCGGATCCCGATGCTGCGACCGACGTGGACGGTCACGTCGCGGACGCGGGAGAAGACTCCGGCGGCGGGATTCAACCGGATGCGTTTGATCCGAGCGGGGACTACGACAGCGACGGCGTCCTGAATGGCGTCGATGACTGTCCGACGGTCGCGGACCCCGCGCAGTTCGATCTGGATGGCGATGGCATCGGATGGATGTGCGATCCGATCGAGACAAAGGCGTTCCCGATTCCCGCGGGGTTCCAAGACGTGGCTCTCGCCATCGGCGGCGCGACGATGGGTGGCGCAATCAAATGCACGGGAACGTGCTCGCATGTCGCGTTTGCGGTCGGGCCGGCCGGCATTCAGATCGCACAAGATCCGGCGGACGCGTGGGTCAGCGACAACGTGCAGCGCGGCTACGTGCCTGGAGAGAACCACGTGTTGTGGTCGCTCGTGAACGGCACGATCGGTGACCAAGCTGCGACGACGGGCACGTTCTCTCCGCGTGTGCAGGATGCAAAGTTCACGTTCGGTCGTATCACCTTGGATTGGTTCGTCCACGGGGCGCTGCGCGTCCTGACGGTGGATCCGGAGGCGACTGGTACGTCGTACCGGCTCATCGCTCCGAATTCTGATGGAACGGTGACGACAGTCGTAACGAGCGACGCCGCGCTGCTCCGGCCGCAGATTGTCGGCGATACGTCGCCCGAGCTCGTGTTTGGAGTGTCGGGGACGAGCGAGAAGTCGGTCCAGAAGTTCGCGCCGGGGATGACGGCGAGCGCGCCTGTCGTGTTCGGAAGCGTCGTGCTCGATCACCTCGACGACGTCGCCTATGTGACGCGGTCGTCCTTCGGCGGCGTCTATGGTTTCTGCGCTCGGAAGGTTGGCAAGCGCTACTTCGTCGAGACCAACAATGGTCCGCTTCATATCTACGAAGCACCAGACGGCTCGTGCTCCGTCGATATCCAGGAGACGCGGGACCATCGCTTTGTCATGTTCGGTGATGCGTTCTACGTCCTCGATGGCGTCGGGCACGCGTTCACGGCCGGGAATCAGCTGACGCTGAAGAGCGAGGGCGTTCCGGCGATCGTTGCGGGCCAAGCAATTGGAGCTGGCGGCGTGCCGCTCTCTCCGGTGTTTGCCGTCGACGCGACGGGCGAGCATCCCGTGTCGACGAGCGGTGGCGTTGGCAACGGCGTGTCGCAGCATGGCGATACGACCCACTTCGTCACGATCGAGAGCGGGATGCCGAAGCTGGTGCGCTATCGGAACGGCCTGACCTCCACGTCGGATCTGCCAGCGATCGGGCCCGACGAAACCTGGACCGTCTTCACGACCAACGAAGGTGCAGCCATCGCCACGACGACCGTGCGCGCAGTGGTCATGGCTTCTCAGTCGATGTCACCTACGGTTGTCGACTTCGACAATGTGGACTTGTTGATCAGCTCCGGGCAGACGTTCTTCGTCGCGAGTCACAACGCGGCCACTTCGCAACCGGCGCTCTACCGCTACACCGAAGTTGCCGGTGCACCGCAGTACACGGCGCTCACCCCCGAGGTGAATCAGAACGACTCGTTCAAGATGTGGATCCGTCCGGTACCTACGAACATTCCATCCACGCAAATGGACCAGCAGCCAGAGACGCCGTGGTTCGTCTACCAGAAGGAGAATGACTACTGCCGACGCGTTCGCCCGGTGGTCATGGGGAGCGCCGTCATGCTCGTCGGAAACTATGACTGCGACGGCTTCTTCGCGGGTGTCACGCCCGACGGAAAGTCCGTTGTGCTGGACAACGGGATCCCGCACATCGAGGTCGGTGACGGCACGACATTCACGACCGTAGCGAAGGGAGAGGGTCTCCAGTTGCTCTACGCGACCCCCGGATCGAATCTCGTGTTGGGCTGGTACGGATTCGGTTCGCACGGTCCATTCGTTTGCAGCGCGTCGCATCCCGATCGTTGCTGGGCTTCACCTGGTTCGCTTAACGACACGTTCGATGAGCTGCGCTGGGTACCGCTCGATCCGGAGCATCCCGATGCGCTGCACATCGTTCTCACGACGCATCCGAGCGATCAGATGATCTTTACTTCGATGAAGACGGTCGGGCCGGGCAACCTCCCGCAGCCGCTGTAGAGGGAAAATGAAGAAGCACGCGTGGCTCGCAGTACTTTTGATGGCTTGTGGTGGCGGTGGTGGCGGTCAAGATCCCGATGCCGGGCTCGACGCTGTGCCCGTCGACGCTTCTGCTGACGCAGTACCAGACGCGACGATCCAGATCGATGCGAACACGACCGACACTGACGGTGACGGCGTCTACGACGAGGTCGATGTCTGCCCGACGATCGCGGATCCGGCGCAGCTCGATCTGGATGGCGATCACATCGGATGGATGTGTGATCCCGTCGAGTCGATCACGTTCCCGGCGGTCGGACAGCCGCTCGACGCGAAGACGGCTGTACGTGGCATGACGGCGAGCGCGTCTCTCGAGTATGCGTGTCCAACCGGAACATGTCAGGCCGCAGTGATCAGCGTCGGGCCTGGTGGCAAGAGCATTGTCGATTCGCACGCGACGCCGTGGGTCGCTGCGATCCCGAATTGGGGATGGGTCGCCGGCGAGAACCACGTTCTGTGGTCACGCATCACGGACGGATCGGGCGATCACAGCGCGGCCGACGGCTCGTTTACGCCCCGGTATGATGGCCCACTCAGCGGCAGCGTCGAATTTGGAACCAAGCGCTTCGAGCGCGGCGGCTTGGTGGTCTTACCGAGTGAGTCGCCGACGCATGGCTACGCGTTGCTCGAGCCGCAGCAGGACGGAACCGTGAGTGTCGTCGCCGAGAGCGCGTTCGACTACGGCGTGACTCTGATGACGGGAACCGATGCGGCTCCGGCCCTCGTGTTCTCGATGTCGACGGCCGGTCAGCCGGGCTATGCGTTGAAGCGCTACACCTCGGGCCAAGCACTCGAGACGCTCGCCGTGGGAGGCGTGGCCCTTTCGCACGCGTTCGAAATCGCGCCGGTCATGACGAGTGGCGGCGCGATCGCAGGCATCTGCGTCGATCAGGATAACGTGCGCTACTTCGTGCGCGCCGACGAGACGGGCGTGTCGTCGACGGTCTTCTCGATCCCGCACTGTAATGTTGCTGGAGGCCAGACGGTCGATCGGCGTCTACAGGTTGTCGAGGCAAGTACAGACGGAACGCATCCGACCTCGGGGGCGGCGTTCATCCTCGACGGTGTCGTACATCCGCTGACGCCACTCGCATTCAACGTCTACGGGCGCACTGTGCCCGCCGTTATTCGTAGCGGCGTCGACGACGCGGAGAGGTTCGACGCGATCGACGCGGCCGGCACTGTTCATGCGATGGCGACGGGTGTGACTGACGCCATCGTGTCGACAGAAGGCGAGACGCTTCACGTCATCGCGAAGCGCGGCTCCGATCGCGTGTTGTTCCGCTATCACAACGGCGTCGTCAGCGAAGTGGCCCTGCCCGCGGCAGTGTCCTCTGCGGACTTCCTGCAGCTGTTCACGACCGTCGAGGGCGCAGCCGTCATTCGACTCGCAGGTTCGACATACGTGGTGGCTTCGCAGGCGACAGTCGCGTCGCAGGCACCGTTCACGGACTTCCAGCTGCTCGTGCGCGATGGTGTGAACGTCGCGGCCGCCACAGCGAGCACGGCGAACGCCAAGCCGCGCGTCTACACGTATAGCGAAGTCGCGAGTGCACCGACCTATACGGCTCTGACGGCAGAGGCCATGACTTCTGTGTTTCTCGATCCTGTGGACAGCATCGACCACACGACAACCACGAAGTGGTTCGCCGTTCATCAGGACGGCGAGTGCACGCTCGAGCGCCCTGTCGTCACAGGTGGCGTGGTGAGCTTGGTCGGGAGCAGTCCGTGCTTCGCTGGAGCTTTCGTCGAGGGAACGACCCCCGACGGAAAGCAGGTGATTCACGTCTCCGATCACGGTTCGCGCGACGACATCTATCTGCTCGATGGCGACACGATGACGAAGGTGGCGACGGGGAAATTTCAGATGGTAGTGACGTTCGCCGAGCAGGACTCGCATGTCGTGCAGGCGTGGAGCGGCACAGACCTCCAGAACGCGAACTTCATCTGCCAGGCGAGCCACCCCGAGCGCTGCTGGACGCCGCCATACATCGGTGGACGTCTCTCGTCACGCATGCCAGGACAGACGGATGGCTTCCACGCCGTCTATCTCGAGACGCTGTCGCTGATGAGCGGCAAGCTCACGTCGATCAAGACGATCGGCAATGGCACGCGCGCGCAGCCGCTCTAGTCTCGACGCTACTACTCGCGCGTGCGACGCTCTAGGCATGCGATGGACGTGGGTTCTCGTAGCGTTGTCGACCGCCACGGCATGGGCCCAGCCCGCCGAACATGGGACGGCGCAGCGGGTGAGCGTTCCGACGGTGCCGGCGTTCGAGTTTCGCGCGGGCGCTCCGGGAACGCAGGGCGTGCGCGAGCAGATGCTGATCGGCGAGAAGGGGAACGAGGCGAAGGTGTCGGGCTACGTGGTGTGGATGTACAGCTGCGTCGATGATGTGCGGCAGGCGAAGGAGACGGTCGCCCAGGCGCAGAAGCGCATCGACGATGATCCGACACTGTGTGAGCGCCCGAAGTTCTATCTCGCCGACGACCCGCATACGCCGGTCGAGCAGGGGCTCTGGGTCGTGGATGTGGCGCGACAGTGGAACAGGATGGAGATGGAGCGCCTGAACAAGAAGGACCGCGCTGATCGAACGGCCTATCCAGATCGCTGCGACAAGAATCCCACGTGGAAGTCTGGCTACTGCTTTCCGCTGGCCGTCGGCGATTACGTGACGGTGACGGGGATCTGGGAGACGCGCTCACCGCACAGCGAGGCGAACTCCGACGGGTTGATCGTGTTCAAGAACGTTGTGAAGGCGTCACCGCCTGCGAGCATCAAGCTGATCGCACCGACGCAGAGAGCGTCGACGGTGAAGGCGCAGGTCGTGAAGCGATGGAACGTGGCGACACCCACGCCGCAGAGGCGTGCGGACTCCGAGCGACTTCGGGCGGAAGCGAGAGCCGCCGTCGCGAAGCAAGACTTCAAGAAAGCGAGCGAGAAGTATCTGGCGTCGGTACAGGCCTGGCCGGGGAATCAAGCAGCGTCGTACGAGCTCGGGAGCGTGGAGATGGCGCTCAAGGATTGGCTCGGTGCGTTCGCCGCTTTCGATGGTGCGCTGGGTATCCAACCTGACCAGCCTATGTACGCGCTGATGGCGGGCCGCGCGGAGTACGAGTTCGTCACGTTGCGGGCAAAGACGCAGCAAGCGAACAAGGTGAACAAGAGAGTGGAGGAGGTGATCCTCGACGCGACCTCGGTCGACTTCTCGCCGGCGGAGTCGTATTTCCGTCTCGCGGTGAGCCTCGATGCGCAGCTCTGGCGCGCGCACTATTACTTGGGGCGCATCGCGCGTGATGCGGTGCGTGTGAAGGAAGCGGCGACGGAATTTTCGCTCGCGTTGCAGGATGGGCCGTCCGAAGGTGCGCCGTGGATCGCGCTCTGCGCGCTGTATCGCAAGTGGGGATATGCTGATCTCGCGCAGCGTGTAGCAGAGCAGGGCGCGCAGATTGTCGTCGGTGATCGCGACGCGAGCGACATCTATTACTTGCTCGGCCTGACGCACGACGATCAGCGCCACGATGTGCCTGCGCTCGAAGCATTCGATCGCGCGCTGCAGCTCGATGCAAACAACATGAAGGCGCGCTTCCAACGCGGCCAGGTCCTGTATCGGTTGAAGCGCTATGCGGAGGCAAAGGCGGATCTGGACGCGTACGTCGCGTCGCCGGCCCATGAAGAGCTCCCGGCGCAGCAGGCGACGAAGATGCTGATGGACATCGCGACCAAGAAACCGCGTTGATTGCGCTGGCGCTACATCTATACGAACGACGAAGCCGGCGGTCTGCGCACCTGGGCTGGGTTTACTTGCCAGCGGTGGTGAGCGCGGTGAGATCCACCATCAGCTCGCCGCCTAGTGACTCGAGCTTGGAGCGCAGCTCGTTCAAGTGAACCGTCGAGGGCATGTGCATCTCGAAGCGCGCCTTGAACATCGGCTCGCCAGACATCGGCGCACTCGCGACCTCGGAGCTCAGCTCTTCGACGTTGATGCCGCGCTCGGCGATCGCGCGCGCGATGTCGCGGATGATGCCCGGGCGATCGTTGCCGGTGACCTCGAGGCGATAGCGCGGGCTGACGGGCGTGCCGGTCGCTGGCTTTACCGTCGGATGGACCTGCACGCCGAGCCCCGCTGCATCGAGCTTGCGGAGCGAGGCGACGAGTTGGTCGGTCTTCGCGGTCTCGATGGTGACGAGCACGACACCAGCAAACTGCCCGGCGAGCCGCACGAGACGGCTCTCCTCCCAGTTGCCACCGAGCGTCGCGACTTCGCGCGCGAGCGAGTCGACGAGGCCGGGCCGGTCAGCCCCGATGATCGAAAGTACGAGCGTGTCGCGCATGCCGCGAGTTTCGCACAGAGGTGGACGTCCACCACCTCCGGACAGCCGCAGCGCGTCGAAGCCTTGGATCGCCGCGGGGTTAGCGCTGGCGCCCGCCTTGCTTTACCTACTCCCGTGCGCCTCTTCGCCCTGCTGTTCGCCGTCGCTGCGTGTACGACAGAGCACGACCCCGACCTCACGCCCCCGCTCGACCCTCCGTCCGTTCCCGACGAGCATCCGGTCGCGTTGCAGGGGCCGCTCGCGGTCCACGACCACCTCGTGCTCGCGCTGGATGACCTCGTCGCGGATCCGCAGGCGCTCACGCAGTACCTGCACGACTACGCGAATGCGCCAGGAGCCACGATGCTCGCCGCCGCCGATGCCGCGCACGTGCCGGCCCTCGCGACGCTGCGTGCACAGCTCTCACCAGGACTGCAGACGAGCTTGCCCGGCTGGTTCGACGAGTCGGTCACCGCGCTCTCGCGCCTCGGCGTCGCGGGCCTCGAGACGGGCGTCGCACACGCGCTGAAGAAGTTCGACCTTGTCGGCGAGCTCCGCGTCGATGGCGGTGACGCGGACAACCCGCACGTACAGCACGCGGTCACGTCGATCGACTTCACGCCGATGGGCTACCCGCAGACGTTCGACCTCGTCGCTGGCGACGACGAAACGCTCACCGCAGAGACCGACGGTTCCTTCTCCGGCTCCTCGCTGAGCATGAGCGAGCACACGCTCGTCGTCGACGCGGGTGGCTACGCGTGGGACGCGGTCGACGCGCAGATCGCCGATCGCGGTGGCATTCGCGGCATGCTGAGCGACCTCACGATGTGCAACCTCGTCGCGCTCAGCGTCGCGACCAAGTGCAACGGCAACGAGTGCGTCGGGCACGCGGATCTCATCCAGGCGATCTGCGAGGGCGCCGTGAACGAGATCGCCGACGGCGGCCGTGAGCAAGCGGCCGCACTGAAGTTGAAGCTCGTGCTCGCGGGCACGGTCGGGGTCGACGATCAGAATCGCGACCAGATCGGCGACGGCCTGTTCGCAGGAACGTGGAACGCGACGGTCTCCGTTGGCGAAAACGCGCCTGCCCCGATGACGTTCAGGTTCGACAGCAACGTCGGCGACTAGCCCTGGCGATAGAAGAACGAGACCGCCGTGCACACCGGCACACGAACGCCATCGACCATGTAGGGCGAGTAGCGCCACTCGAGCATCTTCGAGTGGATCGTTTCTTCGTAGCGCGGGTAACAGCTCGGGCTCAGCAGATCGACCATCGACGGAACACCCTTCTCGTCGATACAGATGCGGACGCTCATCGTGATGTGGTCCACGTGGTTCTGATGGAGCCAACGCATCGTCGGGAGGTCCGGGTGGATGCTCTTCTCGCCGGAGATGCGGTGGCCCTCCACGACGTCCTGTTCGACCTCGCGCGGTGCGGTGCTCCTGTTGGGGTTCGCGTTCCCCCCGTACGGATTTGGCGGCGGAGGGACCGCCCGGGCTGACCCATCGAAGCATTTCCCGTCGACGATCGGCTTCACGCCAGCGCCGCATCCCGCTACCGCCAACATCGCGAACGCGTACCGCATGCCGGAGTAATAAAACAAAGCGCCTTCGATGTGCGCTCGCTAGCCTGCTGCAGTTTGCATCACCGCTGACGACCCTGCGCGATCCAGGTGTCGACGAGCTGGATGTCCTCCCACGAGATCGGCGGGAGCCCGAGCGGCATGCCGCGCACGCCGGCGACGATGCCGCCCGCCTCCTCGGTGTGGCGCGCGATCAGGTGGGCGACGAGCAACGGTGTTCCGTCGGGCAGCTTCTGAAACACGCTGTGGATCTTGCCGTCGTCGCCGGTCGCGCCGGACGAGATCGCTTCGTAGGTCGAGAGATCGAGATCGTGCGCGCGAAAACCAAAGCCGCCGGTGTCTCCTGGGCCACCGTCGCCCATCGCGTAGTCGGCGGTCGCGTGGCAGTGCCAGCACACCTTCTTGAATACGCGTTGCTCGACCTCGTCCCACGCCACCTCGCGCGCGAGGAGCGGTAGGCGGCCGTTTGTCGTCACCGAAGTAGGTTCGAGCGGGGTGTTCGCGATGAACGCCGCGAGGTCGTTCGCATCGTCGGGCTTCACGTGTTGCGACGGCATTGCCCCGCGCGGCGCTGCGATCCAGGCCGCGATTGCTTCGGTCGTCATGCGATCGCGGGCAAAGCGCAGGTCAGGCGCGAGCGCCCACGAGCCCATCACCGTGTTCGCCGCGATTCTCTGTTCCGGTGTCTCTGATCCGACCGGCATGTACCGAGGCGCATCGCTCACGAGATCGTCTGGCGACGCAACGGCCAACAAGGGAAGCGCGCGACCTGTGGTCTCCGTCAACGGGGGGTTGTCAGCTCGCGCGCCCGTGAAGCGATGACAGCGCCCGCACGCGAAATTTCGAAAGAGGTCCTCGCCGCGACTGATGTTGGACGACTCGGTCGCAGCTGCTGCCGTCGACGATTCAGCATTCTGCGTGAGCTGTGCTGCGATCTGGGTCGCTTCGTCGCGCGTGATGTCGAGGCGCGGCATCTCCGCTTCTAGATCGGGACGCACGTCGTGCGGGTGCAACAGGAAGTCACGGATCCAGTCAGCGCGCAGACGATCTGCTGCGGCGAGGGACGGCACCCACCGGATGCTGTGGATGTGCCCCTTCCAGCGCTCCTTCACTTCGTCGGAGCCGAGCTCGAACGTCCCGTCGTGGATCTGCTGGTGACACTGAACGCAGTGCTTGTCGCGCGGTGCGGGCGCGACGTTCGGAATCTCGTGGCAGCGCGTGCACTCGAACTTCACGAACAGCGCCGTCGCATCGACGCGAGGTTTCTCCGCGAGCGCAGCTTGTTCTGCTTTCGTCGGCTTACGGCACGCAGCGACGCAAACCATCGCGATCGTCCAGCGACTCACTTGGCCGCGGTATCTCCGTCGAGAACACAGAGCGTCTTGCTCTTGGTCCGCTTCGCGCAGGCCTTGAGGAACTCGGCGCGTTCGTCACCGTTGCTCATCTTCGCGAGCGCGAGGTAGCCGTGCGCGTCGGGCATCACGTCCTTGCCGTGGACCTCGAGAAGGACCTTCTTCGCGTCGTCGGTCTTGCCTGCCTCGAACAATGCCTCGCCTAGCAGCGCCTTGTACTGCCAGTTCTGTGACTCTTGCTTGACGCGCTTCTGGAAGAACACGACGACGGCCGCGACATCGAGCTCGCCGTGCTGTCGCATCGTGACGATGTTCGTCAGATCCTGGCGCTTCGCTTCGGTGCGCGAGTCCTCGTTCTTGTGGACCTTCTTGAGCAGCTTCGCGGCGCTGACGAGATCCTCTTTGGCGATCATGCGCTCCGTATCGGTGAGCAACTTGATGTTCTCGGACGTCTCTCGACTGACCGCGTTGTCGCAAGGGAACGCGAGAGAGGGAACAGCGAGCACACCAACGAGCAACGCGAGGCGGCGCATTGGTACTAGGACAGCACGGCCCAACTCACGTTTCACAAAATCGCCGGGTAGCAGTCAAAAGTGCCTACGGAATCGCTTCGCAGACACCGCGATTCTCCTCGGTGAGGACGCAGTGGGTCTTCTGCGGGCAATCGATCCGCGGAGATAGCTGGCAGGACGGCGGCGGAGGCACCGGGGGTTGGACTGTCGGCGTGGACGAGCCATCGCGGTTCGGTGGAGCGGCGTCGGGAGGGCCGGCGTCGGAGTGGACGGTGAGGTCCGTGCTGACGGGTTTTTTCCCGAGCCCCATCTCCTCGGGCGTCGCGTCGCGGACGTCGCCGTTCGGATCGAGGCGCAGGCTCTCGGGCGGCTCCGAGCTCCCGCGCGGGTAGTAGACGGCGGCCGTCGCCCGACTCTCGCGTCGCGCGTCGCACACGATGGACCCGGTGAATCCGCCGAGTGCGCTCGCGCCAAACACGCCTGTCGCGACGTAGCCGGCGGTGCCGCCATCCTCCGTATACGAGAGGGCGCCAATGAGAGACGCCGCCGCGAGATCGACCAACGCCGTGTACGCGTAGTCGTGGCACTCGACGTTTTCGGGGCGACTGAACGCCCCCACCATCGCGGTGCATCCCGCGATCGGTAGCAGTGCGATCGCAAGGAACCTGCGCATCACGGCTCCACCCGTTTGGGACCCGCTGGATCGATCAGCGGCTTGGCGTGTTCCTCCGGCGGAGGCGTGGGTTGCTCCTTCGGAACAGGCGGAGGTGTCGGTTCTGTCTTCGGGGGAACAGTCAGCTTCGGAGCATCCTGTGCGGGCACGAGGCCCAACTCTTCGGGCGTCGCGTCGCGCACGTCCGGATCCGTCGGCGGCGGTTCGAGCTTCACGCTGTCGGGAATCTGGTTGAGATTTGGATTGATGATCTTCGGGCGGTTGTCGTCGTTGTAGTGCCGGTCGCGACACGCGGCCGCCCGAGCAAAGCCGAGCAACGCACTCGCGACGAATACGCCATCGACGATCCATCCCCCGGTGGATGTCTTGTCTTCGGCGTAGACGATTCCTGCGCCCACAGCTGCGATGCCGAGATCGATCAGGCCCGCGCTCGCGCGGAGGCCGCACGAGTCGTTCTGCGGCAGCGTGATCATCGCTTCCGTCACCGCGCAGCTCGTCAGCGGCACGACGAGCGCGAGCGCGAACAACCTCCTCATGCTCGTGATACGCGCGGCACCGATGGAACGATTCTACGGATCACGCGCTGTTCACGCGGCTACTTGGCCGGCGCGAGCTGTTTCCAGTCCGCTTTTGCCTTGAGATACGCACCCTTGAATGGTGGGGCGCTGTCGGCGGGCCCGAGCACGTAGTCCGCGCGGCGGTTGCGGGCCTCGTCCGTGTTGTCGGGGGTCTTCACCTTGGGGACGTCCTCGCCAAAGCCCGCAAATGCGATGGGCGTGGCGAGGCCGTGCGCCCGGAAGTACGTCGCGATGGCGCGCGCGCGATCGAGCGACAGCTTCCTGTTCTTGTCTCCCGGGCCGACGGTGTCCGTGTGCCCCGCGACGTAGAGCCGCAGCTTCATGAACTTCTCGGCCTTCTTCGCGGCGTCCGTGATCGCCGTGAGTGATGCGTCGAGCTTCTTTGCTTCGCTATCGGCGATCGCAGAGCTGTCGGTCGCGAACGTGACGTCCTCGTGCGCGACGCTGACGGACCACGGGATCAGCGACAGGATCGTGACCTGATCGTCGGCGGAGACGACGCGCAGCTCGAGCTTCATCACCGGCGTCGCCGCCTTGGGTGTCCACGCGATCGAGAGCCAGTCGTTGACCGAGGGCTTGTCGTAGGTCGCGTTCGCGGTGGCCAGCTCGCTGCCGTCCTCGCCCGTCACGGTGAGCTCTGCGGACTTCGCCGGGCGTGCGTACTTGAACTGCAGCTCGTGCTTGTCGAGATCGAGGTGCTGCTCGTCGTACGTGATCTTGATCGGCGCGGCCTTGGGAGCCGCTGCGGCAGTGGAAGCCGCGAGGATGATCAGCGACGCGAGCCAGCGCATCCACGGATCATAGCGCTACGCCATCACGCGTGCGATGCGCTCGAGCGACTGCGTGCGCGCGTCGAGACCGGGAATCAACGTCGAGAGCATGAGCTCGTCCGCGCCGAGATCCTTGGCGAGTGCGGGTAGCCGATCCGCGCACAGATCCGGTCCGCCGATGACCGCGCCCGTCATGAACTCGTCGATGATCGCCTGTTCGTCAGCCGTGAATTTTCTGGCGAGCGCCTCGTCGACACTGCAGATCGGCACGCGCTTGCCGGTCCGCGTGTTCACGACGGCGACCTTCATCGGCGCGACGAGTCGCTGCGCCTCTGCGTCATCAGGTCCGCACACGGCTGTCACCGCGCACATCGCGTACGGCTTGGCGAGGCGCTTGGATGGTTCGAACCGCGACTTGTACATGGCGATCGCATCCTTTGCCGAGCGCATCGCGAAGTGACCGGCGAACGCATAGGGCAGGCCGAGTTGCGCGGCGATCTGCGCGCCCGCGAGGGTGGACCCGAGCATCCACAGTGTTCCCGCGGGAACGTCCGACGGCATCGGCATGATCTTCGAGAACGGATGGCGCTCCGGGAACTGCGCGTCCTCGAATGCGAGCAGCTCGGCGAGGAGATGGTTCACCTCTTGATCCTCACCGCGGCGCAGTGCCGACGCCGTCACGGGATCAGTTCCGGGCGCGCGACCGAGTCCGAGATCGATGCGGCCCGGCGCGAGCGCCTCGAGCGTGCGGAACGTCTCGATGACGTGCAGCGGCGCGTGATTGGGGATCATGATGCCGCCAGCGCCGACGCGAATGCGCTCCGTGCGCGCGGCGACGTGAGCGATCAGGACTTCCGGCGACGAGGTCGCGATGCTCGCCATGCTGTGGTGCTCGGCGAACCAGTAGCGCGTGAAGCCGAGGCGATCGGCAACCTTTGCGAGCTCGACAGATTCGCGCACGGCTTGGCTCGGCGCGACGCCAGCTCCGACCGGGGACAGATCGAGCACCGACAGCGGCAACTTCATGCGGCCACCTTGGCAGGCGAACGCATCGGCGGGTAGCGCACCGCGCTGCGTTTCGGCTCCGAGAGATTGTTGCTCTCAGAACACGAACGGGTAGCTGAACGAACCGCCGTCTTCGCTCTTCGAGAACTTCGCCGACTTCATCGCCGCCGCGACGCACGCGCCGAGCGTGCTGTCGGGAGATTCCTCGACGGAGCTCTCGGTGACGACGCCGTCGGCCGAGACGGTGACGTGGACCTTCACGGTGCCCTTGGTCGCGGCCTTCTCGCCGCACGTCGTGATGCGCGCGCGCACACCGTCGATTCCCGCGCGAACGGCCGAGCGATCGAGCTGCTTGGGCAGACCGCTGTCGGTACGCACCGCGATCTCGGGTCCCTTCGGCTTGTACTTCGTGCAGCACGGCTTGTCGTAGTTGCCCGCGACGCATGACGTCTCGTCGCAATCATCCTCGGGCGGCGTCACGGCCTCGACGGGCTTGGTCTCGCCGGTCTCGTTCGGCTTGGTCTCGCCGGGCTTGGTCTCGCCGGGCTTCGTCGTCGGCTTTGTCCCCGTCGGTTTTCCCTTGGGCGGAGCGATCGCGACCTGCGTGGCCGCGTCGACAGGCGCCTCGACAACGGCTGCATCCGCGGCCGGCTCGACAACCGCTGCATCGGTCTCGATGGCAACGACGGACGCATCGATCGCGAGCACCGGTACCGACGCGTCGATCGTGACCGCCACGACCGGCTCCGTCGATCCCGATCCGGCCTGCGTGACCTCCGCGGGCTTCTTGTCGCGGAACGCGAATACGACGGCGCCGAAGCCGAGGCCCACGATCGCGAGCAGGCCGAGGACCTTGATCGCCGGGTGCATGCCCTTCTTGGCGGAGGGATAGGTGAACGTGCTGCGCGGCAGGCCACCGCTGTTGCGGCGCTCCTTGGGCAGATCGTCCGGCACCGCGCGCGTGGTTGCGACTTGGGTCTGCGCGAACGCTTCTTGCGACGTCACCTTCGACTTCTCGAGGGTGACCTTCGCGGGCGGCGGCTTCGTCGGCGGGCGCGTCTTCGGTTCGGTCTTTGCCTCGGGCTCGGACTTCTTCGTCGTCGGAGCTTCATCGAGCACGGACGCAGACAGCCGATCCGCGCGCTTCGTTTCCTGCTCGTCGACGTCGGTATCGACGCGGTCTTTCTTGAAGCGCCCAGTGTTCTCGTCGGGCTCGATCGTCTCGACGGCCTCGTCATCGAGCTCGAGCGGCATGATCCCGGATGTCTCCGGCCGCTTCGAGACGACGGTCTGGGCGCCGATCATTCCCTTGGGCGGAGAGATCGTCGTGGCCGCATCGATCATCGCGGGCTTTGGATCGATCGTCGTCTTTGCGTCGATCATCGCCGGTGTCTGCTTGGGCATCGGCGGGCTCGCCGACATCTGCGTCGCGAACACGCCCGCACCGCGCTGCATGCCCTTCGGCGGCTCGGTCGGTGGCTTCGTGCGAATCGTCGTCGGAGCACCGCTCTTGGGCAGCGATGCACTCGCGCGACGGGCCCGCGCCGCGACGTCGGGGTTCGGCGTCTTGGGCGCGTCAGGACTCGGCGTCGCGGCCTTCGCGTCGACGGGAGGCTTGCTGCCCGGCTCGTTCCGCTTGCGCGGATTGATGGTCACCGGCACGGGCGTCGAGCGGACCGCAGGCTCGAGCTTCGCGGGGACGGGCGTGGTGCGCACGGGGATGTTCGGCGCCGCCGCGAGCTTGGCCGCGAGATCGACTCCCTTGCTCTGCGTGCGCGATGGCGTCGGAGCGGGCGGAGCAGCGATGGTGTCGACCTTGGTCTCGTCGGGCTCGGGCTGCGCGCCGGGAGGCAGCTTCGGCAGCATCTTTTGCAGATCGGTCTGCTTCGTCGGAGCGTCCGTCGTGCTCGCAGCGAGGTTGCGCTCGAGCGCGTGGAGATCGATCGGCGCCGTATCGGGATCTTTGGGAACGCTGCCGCGGATGACGACGTGCTTTCCCGTCGAGTGCGCCGGTGCGCGGGTCGCCGACGATGCGGGCAACCTCGCCGGCATGCCGCTGCCGCCCTGCGTTTTCTCGGGCGCGATCTCCGTCGGAATAGCTGCGTCCGCGTCGACATCGGTGCGCAGCCGCGGGAGCTGCTTCAGCAGATTCTTCCCGCTCGCGTCCGGATCGAACTGCGGAAGGATCAGCTTGTCCATCGCCGCCCGGACGGCGCCCGGAAGCACGAACACGAACGTCTCTCCGCACCGCGCTGCTTCTGCGCTCGAGAGCATCGCGCTCGCGCCTTGCTCCTGGAACATCAGCCAGCGGAACAGATCGGTGAACCCAGGTAGCGGCGCGCTGATGAGCGGCTTCATCGCCGCGGAAACGGCATCGGACTCGCCGCCGCCGAGTACGACGATCGCGTCGATGGACTTGTCGGACATCCAGCGTGCGAGCGTTTCGCGGATCGCGCCCTCGGTATCGCCGACGACCTGCTGCACCACGATGCGGTGACCAGCTGCGGTCGCGTGCGCGCTCGCCGTCTCCAGGTCCGTGACGTCCGCGTTCTGCCAGTCCTTGGCGATCGCCAAGAGGCCGAGTTGGACCGAAACGGACCCCACGGCCCGATGTTACCGCGGAGTGGCCCGGGGGAGGGCGCGGCGCCGGTGTTACCGACGAGGGCGGCGCAGCTTACGCATCAGGGACGTCCGGTGGATTCCCAACCGGCGGGCCGCCTCTGACTTGTTGCCGTCGCAATCGCTCATCACGCGCGCGATGTAGTCGGCTTCGACCTCGTTCAGCGTGGGCATGCGACCGCGGGCCATCTCGTCGACTCCGTCCTCGGACCGCACCTGCTCTGCACGGCGCAGGATCTCGCCACCGGAGACCGGCTTGGCGACGACGATGTCAGCGCCTGCGTGGACGGCCTCGACGGTCGAGTCGACGGTCAGGTAGCCGCTCATGATGGCGAACTTGGTGTTCGGCATCTCGGGCTTGAGACGCCGCACGATGTCGAAGCCCGTCTCGCCCGCGAGCTTCATGTCGATCACGGCGAGGTCGGGACGCTTCTTGCGCGCGATCTCTGTCGCGTCATCGACGTTGCGCGCCGTGAACACGGTCCGGCGCAATCCGAACTGGCGCTCCATCGCGGAGAGCACCCGTTCGTCGTCGTCGATCACCAGAATACTTTCGATCGCGCGAGCCACCAATTACCTCAGGGTACAGCTACCGACGAATCAAACGGGGTAGGGCACGGGTACACCATAGACTAGTCCAGGGCCGCAGCGCGCTGAACAACGAGCAGGTATTGGAACTGCACTGATGCTCCCTGCGCAAATAAGCCCGCTTCGGTAAGCGCCTCGCCCGTCGAGGTGGCCTGCGTCGCGATCTGGTCCGAATCGGCGATCACCACGCAGTATTGGTTGAGTCCCTCCACACCCAAGGTGACTTCGTAGAGGCTCGCCGTGTCGAACGCGTTCGTCATGTTCATGGACGCTGCCGTCGTCTCATTCTCGATGGCGAGGCTATCGGCTCCAGCAGAGCGCTGGGCGCCGCAACTGGTGTGGGCAGAACTGGCTGGGCGCGCGTCCTTGGCGACGATGCCAACGTAGTTGCGTCCCTGGTTGGCATCCACGGAGTTCACTCGGTAGCCCGCGAAGACCGCGATGTTCGTCGATTGGAGCGGTAGCGACGTCGTCAGCGTGGCCGTGGTGCCTGCCTCCGGCACGATGACCGCGTCACCGCCCGAGTTGACCGTCCACACTCCGGTCTGCTTGTAGGCCTGAGGAATACCCGTGCGGAATCCCTGGAAGACGACGATCTTGTCGCCCGGCGTCCGCGGATCCGGATCGCACGGCGACTCCACATCATCGTTGTCGGGATCGGGCGTGGAGCGCGGCGGCGCGATCGGACACTTGTCGCAGTCGTCGCCGATCAGATCGCGATCTTCGTCGTACTGACCGCCGGGGCCGCTGTTGCAGTAGTCCTGACTGTTGAGCAGTCCGTCCCCGTCGATGTCGCCGGTTGCGTCGAGGCACTCACCGACGCCGCTCGCATCGTGCGTGATGCTGCAGACCTTGCCGTCGGAGCAATCGTGCGACGCATCGCACTCACCACCATTGGCGACCCCGCCGTCATCTCCTCCACCACTGCCCGTCTTGGTCCCACACGCCGCCAGTAGCAGCAGAGCGAAAGCGATTCGCATCTCGATAATACTAGTACAGGTTGGTCAGGGCTGATCAGCAGGATCCCAACCGGTCGCGAGGTTCTCCTCGCAGCCATCGAGCTTCGCGAGCTGCGCCGCAGATAGTGCGAAGTCGAACAGCGCCGCGTTCTCCGCGATGCGCGCGGGGTTTACGGACTTCGGCAACACGACGAACCCGTGCTGGATGCCCCAGCGCAGCAGCACCTGCGCCGCAGACTTACCGAGCTCGTTCGCGACGTGCGTCACGACGGGATGATTCAACCGCTGACCGCGCGTGAGCGGGCTGTACGCCTCGATCGCGATGCCGTGCTCCTTGCACAGGGCGGTGGTCT
The DNA here is from genome assembly GCA_036499725.1 of Kofleriaceae bacterium. Taxonomy (GTDB): domain Bacteria; phylum Myxococcota_A; class Polyangia; order Haliangiales; family Haliangiaceae; genus JABFXX01. The sequence continues at coordinate 42,363 of DASYDE010000001.1, read as the reverse complement.
CGCGGCGCTGTAGGAATGGCGACAGCTCGATCTGATTCGCGTGCGGCGCCGTCTTGGCGTGACCGAGCAATTCTCGGAGATGCGGGACGAGGAAGTTACTGACGCCGATCGATCGTGCTTTTCCGTCGGCGTGGAGCTTCTCGAGCGCGCGCCACGAGTCCTTGCGCTTCCCCGCGACAGGCCAGTGAATGAGATAGAGGTCGACGTAGTCCAGGCCGAGGCGCTCGAGGCTTTGATCGAACGCGCGCAGCGCAGCGTCGTAGCCCTGGTCCTCGTTCCACAGCTTGGTGGTGACGAACACATCCGCGCGGGGAATGCCGCTCTCACGAACGGCGGCGCCGACGTCGGCCTCGTTGCGATACACGCGCGCGGTATCCACGTGGCGATAGCCCGCCTTCAGTGCAGCGGCGACAGCATTGCGCGTGGGGGCACCTTGCGGCGACTGCCACACGCCGAGCCCGACCTGCGGGAGCCTGGCGCCGGAGCGGAGCTCGACGGTCGGGATGGTCATAGCGCCTCCTCTGCGTCGTCGTCGTCGTCATCATCGTCATCATCTTCACCGCGAGCCTTGCGACGGCGTGCGATGACGCGCCCGATGATCGGCGTGAGCGCGAGCGTGCCGATGATGCGCAGGGGAACAGTGACCTTCGCGGCGAGCCACGCAGCGATCAACGTGCCGATGATCCCGCTCGACGTCTTCGTCGAATCAAATCCAAAACCGATGATCACCGCGAACACCGCGATCGAGATCGCCGTGAACCCGAGATACGTGCAGAGCGCGACCCAGCCGTACTCCTCGTACAGCTTCTTCAAGCGCTTCTTGAGCGGCAGTTTTTTTGCCGGTTCTACCGCTGGCACATCCGGCTTTGCTTCGATGGGTTCGCTCATTGTTTTGGCGCCAATTGCACGGCCAACATATCGACCATCAACTTCGTGATCTCGGCGGCGAGGACCTTGTTCGTCGCGGGCAGGATGTCACCGGTCACGACGACACCACCGGTCTTCTTGCCGACGCACATCACGAGGAGCGAGTGCGCCGGAGCTCCGCCCGGGCTGCGTGTCGTGAGGCGAACGCTCCAACTGACACCGAGGTTTTTCGCCGTCGCAGGCGGCTCGAGATCCGCGATCGCGTCGTCGGTCTTGTCCGCGAGCGCGGCGCGCTCCTTCTCGCACGAGCCCGTGTCGAACGCGCGTGACGTCGCGCTCGCGGTGTTCGTCTTGTCCGTGTACGTCGCCGTATCGCTCGTCGTCGAGCCGCTCACCGACCACTGACCGGTCAGGCGCGGGAGCACGACAGCGCGCTTGCTCGGGAACACGGTCGCGGTCGGTTTCTCGTCGGGCGCCGCCGTCGTCGTCTTCTTGAGTCGCGGGATGAGCTTCCTCGTGACGGGCTCGATATCGGTGAGCGCCTTCTTGGCCGCTTTGCGAAAGTTCGCGACCTTGCGGTAGCGCTCGTCGAGCTCCTTGGAGACGGACTTGTACGGCGCATCGGCGTTGGTCGTCAGAAACGCGACGATGCCATCGAGCTCCGTGCACCAACCGGTGACCTGCGTGTTCGCGCCGTTCAGCGTCGCGAGGTCCTTGTCGATGTCTTCTTTGTCGGCGCCCGTCAGCGTCGCGGCGAGGTCAGTAGTGCCGGTGAGAACCTTGGTCAGGCCGCGGAGCTCGACCGCGCAGGCCGCTGCTTCCTTGGTGAGGCCCGGCGTCAGGTCCTGCAGCTTCTTGTCCGCGTACGCCGCCGTCGCGCTGGCGACGAGAACTGCGGCGCAGATCGTACGGCGGAGCATGACTTTTATTCTGTCACAGCAACTGCTGGATCATCGACTCGAGCGTCCAGACTTCGTCGGCGCCGACGTGGACGCGCCTCACGATGCCGCTGCGGTCGATCACGACGAGCGTCGGCGTGCCGGGGACCATGTAGTTCGCTGAGATCTCTCCGTCGGCATCGATGCCGATCGAGTACGAGAACCAATGAGTCGTCAGGTACTCCGTGACGGTCGGGACGGACTCGTTGGTGATCGCGACCACGCGCAGGCCCTTGGGGCCGTACGTCGTTTGCCACTTGTCGAGATACGGCTGCGCGACGGTGCACGGACCGCACCACGTGGCCCAGAACTCGACGAGCACGACCTGGCCCTTGAGATCTGCGAGCGCCGTCGGGTGCGGTCCACTCGCACGCTGCGCGGCAAAATCGGGCGCGGGATTGCCGGTGAGCTCGGCAGCGACGAGATCCTCAATGGGCGGCTTGAGCGCGATCTGCACGTCGAACGCCTTGGACGCGCCGCCGCGATCGACAACGAAGTGCAGCGTGTCGCCGATGTGATGCGCGCGGATGTACGCGACGAGCTCGCTCGCGCCGGTCGCTTGAATGGCGTCGAGTTGCGTGACGACGTCGCCGGCTTGTAGGCCTGACTTCGCCGCTGGGCCGAGCTTGATCACGCGTTTGATCAACGGGCGGCCTCCGTCGAATCGAATGCCGGCCCACGCATCACCATCGGTGGGGTGTGCGGTCGCAGGCTCGAACGCGACGGGGGGAGCCGTCTTCTCGACGGGCGCAGGAACAGGGGCCGGCGTCGCTTTCACAGGCGCAGCCGCGCACGCACCGACGAGGAGCAACAGCGCGGCCCGCATGCCTAGAGAGTAGCGCGTGGTCCTCGGGGCGCCATGTCACGCGAAGCCGAATCGGCGATACTGCACCGAGATGTCGTCGCGCCGGTTGTTGCTCGTCCGTCACGGCCAGACGTCGTGGAATGCGCTCGGAAAGCTCCAGGGACACACGGACATCGAGCTCGACGACATCGGGCGCGCGCAGGCGCGAGCACTGGCCGACCAGGTGCGCGCAGCACACATCGCTGCGGTCTGGACGAGCGATCTGTCACGCGCACGCCAAACCGGCGAGATCGTCGCGAGCGCGCTCGGCCTCCCAGCGCCTCGCGTGGAAGAGGGATTGCGCGAGCGAAAGTTCGGAGTCTTCGAGGGCCTGACGCGCGCGGAGTGCGCCGAGCAATATCCCGAGCACTGGGCCGCGTGGCAGACGCGATCGCAAGCTCCGCCCGGCGGCGAGCCGGTCCCTGAAGCGATCGCGCGCATGGGAGCAGCGCTCGACAAGATCGCGCTCACCGACGGAAACGCGATCCTCGTCATCTCGCACGGCGGCCTCATGCGCCTGTGGTTGCAGAAGCTGCACGGAAAGCAGCTCCCGCTGATCTCGAACGGCGCGATCCACACGCTCGCTCACGATGGCGTGAAGTTCTGGCCGCTCTAGAACAACGACTGCTGGCGCGGCGTCCCCGGCCAGTCGGGCAAGTCGCCGACGTCGGCGTGCTCCGAGAGCATCGCGTGAAACTGATACGCGTTCGCCGGCGCGTCGATGTCGTCGGGTGAGTGCATGAAGAAGAACGGGCGCTTTCCGTCGGCGATCCAGCGCGCGATCTGCGCGGGCCATTGCGTCACGAACGGCAACGATTGATGAAACTCCTCGTGCGGTACGCAGCGCACGATCGGCGCCGTCGACGTCGCTCGCATCACGACGGGCAGGTTCGGTTTTCTCGCGCGCACGTCGGCGAACCGCAGCGCCGTGGAGGTGTGAATGCCGCGCGTGTCCATGATGACGAGATCCACACCACGCTCGCGAAGTAACTCCAGCGACGCGTCCTCCTCGGGCCCCGGCGTGAAGAATGCTTCGTGCCGATATTCGACCGCGTAGTGAAACTCCGTCGGCAGTGCCGCAAGAAACGTGCGCAGGCGATCGATCTCGCGAAAGCGCGGCGGCAGCTGCACCATCAGCGTGCCGAGCTTGTCGGCGAGCGGAGAAATACGCGCGAGAAATTCGTCCACCTCTGCACCGCACTCGAGCAGCGACTTGTCGTGCGAGACAGTGCGGGGGAACTTGAAGCAAAAGCGAAACTCGCGCGGTGTTTGCTCGTTCCATCGCGCGACAGTGTCGACGGTGGGCAGCGCGTAGAACGTCGTGTTGCCCTCGACGGTGTTGAAGACCTCGGCGTAGCGCGCGAGGAACTCGGTGTGCTTGGTGCCCTCGGGGAACAAGCGCCCGACCCACTGCTTGAGTCCCCATCCGGGGCAGCCCAGGTAGTAGCCGCGCAGCATGAACGGAACCTATCCCGAACCGCGGGGTCCGACCCCAGCCGGAAGGAAACGGGTGGATTTGACCAAATTCGAGCTGTACGAGCGCGAGGTGAGCTGTCTGATCTTCAGCGGTTACGCGATCTCGCCCCGTGCGCGCACGCAAGCCGCACGCGACCGCACGGATGTCTCACGGGTTAAATACGGCTCAGGGTGGCGACGTCAAAATCAGCGAGGGACAATTTTTTCATGGCCGTCTCGAATCTCTCGTTCGTCAAATCCGAAACTCGAAACCTCGCCGACATGGACCGCCTCGAGGGCTCGAGTCGTTGGCAGACCTCGGAGCGGTCGATGCAGAGCTCGTCGTTCTTCATCGGGTTTGTCGTGATCGCCGCGTTGCTCGCGATCGCTGCGCTCGTTCTGCGCTGAGCGCCTACACGCATCCGGCGCTCAAATTTACCGATCGCTACCCGATTAAATCGGAAACCGGCCGATACGTACTAACGCATGGTCGCAAGCGCGTCGGGCGTTCCGGATCCGGTTGAAGACCTCTCGAACGTCACGGGCGTCACGTCGGTCATCGTTCTCGACAACGCAGCCGGCCGTGAATCCGCGCGGTTGAACCTCGTGTGCGTCGCCGGTACCGACACCGGTCGGCAGTTCCGCGTCGGCTGCGAGCCGCTCGTGATCGGTCGCGGCTCTGTCGAGATCGAGCTCACCGGCGCGGACGTTTCTCGCCGCCATGCGCGCATCGCGTACGACCACAACGGCTACTCGCTCGAAGACCTCGACAGCGTGAACGGTACCTACATCAACGGCGCGCGCGTCGTCGGCTCGGTCCCGTTGCACGCCGGCGATCGCGTGCAGGTCGGCACGACCGTGCTCGTGTTCGCTCAGCGCGACGAGCTCGAGGAGCGCATGCAGCGCGTGCAGCGCCTGGAATCGATGGGAGCGCTCGCGGGCGGCCTCGCTCACGACTTCAACAACACGCTCGCCGTGATCGTCGCGAACCTCGATTTCGTCGAGGAATCGCTTCCCGCAGATGCTGTCGATGGTCGCGAAGCGCTCGCAGCGATGCGCAAGGCCGCGCTGTCAGGGGCCGCGCTGGCGAAGCGCTTGCTCCGCCTTGGGAGTACCGACCCGCTCACGATCGCGCTGGTTCCACTCTCGAGTCTCGTCGAGCAGACGGTCGCGCTCGCGCGTCGTCAGGTCGGTTCGAAGATCCAGATCCCCGTCTCGGTCGAGCCGGGCCTCTCGGTGCTGGGTTCGTATGAAGAGCTGCACCAGGTGCTGATCAACCTCTTGATCAACGCGCGCGATGCGATGGGCGATGCCGGCGGAAGGGTCGCCGTGAAAGCACGCCGCGTGACGCTCGATGCAGCAGAAGCCGTGCAGCGCGACCTCCCGCAGGCCGGCGAGTACTGCGAGATCACGGTCACCGACAACGGCTCCGGCATGGACGAAGCGACGCTCGCGCGCGCGTTCGAGCCGTTCTTCACGACCAAGCCGCGCGGCAAGGGCACGGGCCTCGGTCTCGCGATGATTCATGGCTGCGTCCGTCGGCACGGCGGTGCGATCGAGGTCGCGTCCAAGGTCGGTCACGGCACGATGTTCCGCCTGCTGTTCCACGCCGCGCCCAGAGCAAAGTAGTCACTTCTCGGCGCCGACGGCGAACTGCAGCGCAAAGCCGAACGACTCGAAGTTTTGTTTGCTCGGTTCCTGCTCGCCGTCATAGACGCGCGGCATCACACCGAACGAGCCCATCGCGAGCAGACGGATGTCGTGCAGATACCCCTCGGGGCGACGCGCGATGTCGATCGAGACCCCCGCGTTCGCAGCGGTATAGACGCCGTTGATCTCCGCATTGACGCGGCGCGAGTCGTCCTCGCAGTCGCGGCCCCACCCATCGCCACCGACGCAGTAGCGACCATGCGCGTTGACGTACGTGGACGAGATCGAGCCGAACAGGTGGAACGACAAGATCGGTTCGCCAACCATGAAGTCCACGGTGAGCTCGCCACCGAGACGCGTCGCCTCGTAGTACGCGCCAGTGCCGTCCTTGTCGCCACCGCTGCCTTTGCCGCCGTAGCCAATGCCGAGGACGGAGAAGTTTTGGTCGAGCTTGCGGCGATAACCAACCATCGGTTCGACGACCTTGTCGTTGTCGCCGAACGAGCGCGCGCCGACAACGAGACCCTTGGTGCCGAGCAGGCGATCCGGCTCGAGCATCAGGTGGGTGTCGCTGATCGGTGACCCGTGCGTGGGCTGGTCGAGGTGCTCTTGCGCGGCATCGCTCAGGTAGAAGCCGGGCATCGCGCCTGCCGACACCTCCATACTTGGCCGCCCCACGGGAACGGCGGAGACGCCCGTCGACATCGGCATCGGACCGAGCGTGGTGCAACCGGTGGCTGCAACCGTCAGGAACATCAGGAGGTTCGACCGCATGATCAGAAGACACGCGACCGGTTCGGCATGGGAACGGCCCGCAGGTGGCAACGACTGGCACGCGGCGAACGGTGTAAGACGACCGACCCACGAACCGCGGTCGCCGCCCGTAACGATGCGAAGGGAATGGGATTCCGACGCTCCCGGCATCGCCTCCCTTCGCTCTCATTCAACTGTGCCCGAATCCGGTCGAAACTAGTGGTGATGGGTGGCGAAGTTGACTCCAAGCGACCGCGCGTTGCGCTTGTCGACGACGATCTACTGTACCTGCGAGGTATCAAGCGTGCTCTCGCGCGCCGTGCCGAGCACCTGGACCTCTGCACGTTCACCCGAGGCGACGACGCTGTCGCGTACCTCGAGGAGAACCCGGTCGACATCGTGATTCTCGACATCCGCTTGCCGGGTCTCGATGGTTTCGAAATCTGCCGCCGGGTGAAAGCGAAGCATCCCGCGACCTGGATCGCGATCACGAGCTCGCATCTCTCCGCCGAGGCGCGCGAGATCGCCGCCGTCGCAGGTGCCGACCGCGCCGTCGCGAAGCCCTACGACATTCCGTCGCTCATCGAGGAGCGCAACGGTGCCACCGAGAAGCCTTCGCGCGCCAACGCAGTCTCGCTCCTGTCCTCCGATCATCTCGAGATGGCGAAGAACATCGCCGGCTCGCTCGCGCGCCGCTACGGCTCGTTCATCTCGCCCGACGAGATCGACAGCCTCGCGCTGCTCGGTCTCTGCGAGGCCGCCGCGCGCTACGACGCGAACCAAAACGGCCTGTTCATCGCGTTCGCTGCCTCGCGGATCCGCGGCTCCGTCCTCGACGAGATCCGCAAGACCGGCTCCAAGTCACGCACCGACTACGAGCGCGACAAGCGCGTCGTCGAAACGCGCCGCCAGCTCGACGACGCCAAGCAATCGTCATCCGACGAAGACGTCGCAGCGATGCTCGGCTGCGCGGTCACTGATCTGCAGAAGGTCCGCGCCTCGTGGATTCGCCTCCCGACCCAAGAGATGCGACGCGTCCCGTCTCAGCTCCCCGAGATCGGCGAGATGTTCGAGGTCGCGCAGCAAAAGGATCGCGTTGCTCGCGCTCGCGCTGGGCTCGTCGGCCTCGAGGCCGAAGTGATTCGCCTGCACTACGACGCGGGCATGTCGCTGCACGAGATCGCGGGCAAGCTGAACATTCACGAGCGCAAGGTGATTCAGCTGCATCAGAAGGGCGTCGCGCGCTTGCGCGATCTCTGCACGCCCGTCGAACACGCCGGCTAGGCCTGCGACAGCGTAGTGATGCGCGGCCACTGCGGGTGTCACCCGTCGTGATGTCGCGGCTCTATCGCTGCGCCCACGACCCTGCGAGGGTAGCGACGTGGGTCGGTGGAAGTTCCTCGCCGCATTCGTCGTCCTCGTCACCTCGCGCGATGCGCTGTCGCAAAATGCGACAACCGGTGCGATCCGGGGCCGCGCCATTCACGCGGCGAAGTCGGCGTTTGCTGGACAGCGCGTCGTGGTCACGGACGAGCGCCTGGTGGCTCACGCAGCGACGCTGGACGATGATGGCTCGTTCGTCATCGACGGCCTGCTGCCGGGGCACTACCTGGTGGCTCTCACTGACAGCAATCCTGACTCGACAACGCCGAGCACCTTCTCTCTGCAGCTCGACGTGCTCGCAAACACGTCCGTGCAGATCGTCTACGACCGCAAGCACGTCGACGCGATCGCACTGGATCCGACCAGCGCGGCGCTGCAATTCTCGACAGACGGACGGTTCTTGAACGTTCCGCTCACCAGCCGCTACACCGATGGGCTCACGAGCCATGCACCGACGTCGCGGTCGGATAGTCAGGGCACCGCGTTCGGCGATACGACGAGCTACGACAACCGCGACATCCTCGACGGTCTCGACACGACCTCGCCCTCGTCGGCAGGATTCGGCACGCAGGTGCCCGTGGAGTTTCTCGGTGCGACGACGACGACGTACGCCGGTGCGCAATCGGGACGTTCGCTCGGCGCTCAGATCGCCTCGGTGCTGCGCAGTGGAACCAACACTCCGCAGGGCAGCGTGTTCGCGCGGTTCTATGGTTCTCCGTTGCGTGGAGCGCGGGATCGCATCGCCACGGGCACGAGCGCTCTCGATGTGAGCTCGGAGCTCGCGCGCGGCTATCAGCTCGGCGCGGCGTACGGCGGGCCGATCGTGCCGGATCACGTGTGGTACTTCGTCGGCGCAGCTGCGCAGCTCGCGCTCGAGAAACACACGCTCACGCTGCGCTCGCTGCAGGATGTGGATCGTAACTTCGCTCCCGATCGCGACCGCAACGGCCTGATCTGGAATCGCGTCTCGAGCGCCGACTATCACGGCAGCGACTTCTATGTTCCGCTGGTCGCGCGTGTCGACGAAGCGACGACCACGCAGCAAGGCTCTCTCTCGTTGGTGGTCTTCCCGCAGCGGTTGACGACTCCCGCGATGGACAGCTCGCCCACCACCGCGCGCGAGTACACGGCCCTCACGGGCGATCTCGCTGCGCATTGGCGCGGTGAGCTCGGTGCTGGTTTCACGCTGGACGTCGGTGCGGGTTGGCATCGTCGACGCTCGACGGATGATGCACAGAGCGATGCGGCGAAGTCGGTCGCGCAACACATCATCGCCGTCGGCAACTTCGCGGGGTACGCGGCGCACACGGCCGTCTCGCCGAACGCGATGGCGGTGTGTAGCGACGGTGGTGCCGATGATCGCAGCCCATTGATCGAGAACTGCCCAATCTCCCGCACGCTCGCGTCCGATGGCGTCGGCCTGCGCTCGACGTATCTCGACGAGCGTCGAGTGGTGAATGCGTCGCTGACCAAGCGCGTTCGGCTCGGCGGTGTGCACGAGCTGCGCGCGTCCGCGTCATTCGAGCGCGAGCACGCCGAGTACTCGCAGGTCTATTCGGGCGGGCAATTCGTCGACGACGGCCTCGGCGGTCCTATGCAGAACGGACTGACCTACAAGCTCGTGCGCTACGCGCCGCCTGGCGAGACCGGTGCCGAGTATCCCGACAACTGCCGTTACTCGGGCAGCGGTAACGAGACGCTTCCGTGCAAGGTCCTCGGGGGCGTGCTCGGCGAGCCCGACTCCGTTGTGGCTTCGACCTCGAACATCATCGGGTCCGAGATCTCCGATGTGTGGCAGCCCGTGGCGCAGCTCTCTATCACCGGCGCGCTGCGCTTCGATCGCGAGCACCTCGGAGGCGCGACGCTCTACGCGTATGGATCTCCTCGACTGAGCGCAGTGTTCTCGCCGCTCGACGATGGACGCGCCAAGTTGTTCGCGCAGTTCGCGCGCTCGACGGAGCTGCTCCCCGCAAGCTCGGCGACGTCCTCGTCACCGGTCAGGCCGCTGACGACCGGCACGTTCAACATCTATGGGCCGCCTTCCGTGTTCGCGTTCGATCCAAACCTGAAGCCAGGCTCGCGGGACGAGTGGATCGGCGGAGGTGCGTATCAGTTCGATGCCGGCACGGTGGTGCAAGCATCGTGGACGCATCGTCATCTGCGTCGCGCGATCGACGACATCTCCATCGACGGGACAGCTACGTATCAGACGACGGATCCGACGGACCCCGCATTCACCGGCAGCGTCCTCTCGAATCCAGGCGAAGGTCTTGCTGCGGATCGCGAGCACGCGCGTCGCGACTCCGATGCATTCACGCTCACCGCGAGTCATCGCGTAGCCGAGAACTGGTTCTTCGATGCGGCCTACACGCGATCGAGCGTGCACGGCAATTATCCCGGCGTACTCGACGATCTCAGTGGCCAGCTTGCTTCGGCACACGGATTACATCAGTTCGATGTGTCGGGGCAGTCGAACCTGGATGGTGTGCTTTCAGAGGATCGTCCTGATCGTCTGCGGCTCGCAGGCGCGTACACGAAGAAGATCAGCGCGAGCAGCGCTCTCGTCCTCGGTGCGCGCTTCACCGCGATGTCAGGTGCACCGCGCGCGACGCTGGACGAGACTGGCAACTTCCTACTCCCAACCGATGCGATTGGCCGCACCGACTTCGTGCATCAGCTCGATCTGCATCTCGCAGGGTGCAGACAACTGTCATCGACGGTGGCCGGCGAGCTCTATATCGACGTCTTCAACGTCTACAACAGCCAACCCACGTTTGCCGTCGACAGCAACTACAGCAGCAGCGCCGCACCGGCCGTGAGTCCGATCGACGGTGGCACGTACGAAGACCTCATCTGGCTCAAGGAGACCAGGTCGACCGGTACCACCAGCGTCACGACACCCGCGCAGCGCAACGAGCGCTTCGGTCGGACCGTCGAGCGCTACGCGCCTATCAGCGCGATCGTCGGCGCGCGACTGACGTTCTAGGCCGCGTTCTTCTTGCCGAACATCGCCCAGCCGATCGCCGTACCGATCAGGCCGACGATGCCGCCCATCACGGAGAACATGACGAGGCCGATGATCGCGTCGCGATCCGCTCCGCCCTGCGAGACGCCGATGATCGCGAACAGGCCGCCGACACCGAACATGTTTCCCAGGAACGACGCGAATAGTGTGCGCACGCGTGCGCTCGCGCCGACGGCGATGCTGCTGACGAAACAACCGATGGCGATCCCGACGAGGATCTGCATTCCTGTTTCTTTCGAGTTGGGCATCTCCGAGTTGACCATCGCGATGGTGCCGAACACGAACGCGAGAAACGACGCACCGAGCGCGGCGACGGCGCTGTAGAAGACCCACGGGAAGCCGGACTGCGTGGACTCGCCGAACAGCTTCTCGGAGAGGAACGCGCCGCCGAGTGCACCGGCGAGCGATGCGCCGCCCATGAGCGCGATGCCCTTGCCGACGCCGTCGGGATCGATGTGCCAGATCATCTTGCCGAACGAGGTGAGCGCGATGCTGCCGATGATCGACGCGATGACGGCGACGGCTCCGATCGCGGGCTCGAGGATCGTGGATCCCGTCGACGCACGAGCAGCGATGAAGCCGCCGATGAATGCGCCGACGCCGAGCAGGATGTCGAGCAGGTACTGCGACTCGAAGTGCGCCTTGGTCTGAATGAGCATGCCGAGCAGCAGGCCGCCGGCGACGAGGAAATACGACAGGACGACGGACGCGAACGAGAAGCCCTTGTTCATAGATCCTCCTTAGAGCGACGCGACAGCGGTGCGCAGCGTGCTGGCGATGTCGGTATCGATCGTCTGGTGATGCGCGACGATGACGCGGCGAAGGTTCGGAAGATCTGCGAGTCGCTCGATGTGAGCGCGGAAGGCGCGCTTGTCGGAGATGACGAACCACTTGAAGAGGTTCGAGACCTTGGGACCGCCCGACGAGCCGGTGACGTGCTTGAGCACGAAGCCCGGTCCGCCGCTGCCGTGCGGCATATTGAACAGCGCGTCGGTGAGGACGAGCGTCGTGCCGTCGTTGTCTTTCACGATCATCGCGCCCTCCCTTGCCTTCACTCCATCGAGATTCAGGAGCTCGACGTGGGGATCCGGTGCGACCTCGGTGAACGTCGCGTTCACGGGCACCACGTCCTCGACCTTCTTGCGCGCACCGTCGGGGGCGACGACCTGCGCGGCGGGATAGCGATCGTGAAAGACCTTGGAGTCGAGGCGGTGATAGCCGTTGGGGACGACGATCTGCTTCACCGGGCCCCACGCGTCGACCTCGGCAATCTCTGTGTCCCGCAACGCGATTCCGTTGTGGACGACGAGTCCGCCGTCGCCGCGCTTGGCGACGACCATCACGCGGCGCATGGGGATGCCGGGAATGCTGCCCTCGAGGCGCCAGACCCGGTCGGAGAGCTTCTGGATCGAGGAGTGATCGTGTGCTTTCCAGACGGCGTTCGCCTTGGCCATGGCTGGCATGCTCGCACGCGCCGCAGGGTGTCGCGCAGGTCGCACTAGCGATTTCGCGCGAATGGCGGTACGCCCTCGGCCATGAAGAAGCTGATCGCAGCGTCCCTGTTTGTGATGGCGTGTGGCGGAAAGTCCGCGCCGACGACGACCACGCCGGCACCAACGGGTGGCGAAATGGCAGTGGCGCCCACGCCGCCTGCGCCGACGCCCGTGGAGGAAGCGACTCCCGCGCCGACCGGCCCCGTTGCCGAGTACGCGCCGGCGGGCAAGCCGACCTACGGCATGTTCGGCTTCGACAAGGGCGGCATGAACACCAAGGTCAAGCCGGGCGACAACTTCTACGCGTACGCGAACGGTACGTGGCAGACGCAGACGCAGATTCCCGAGGACAAGTCGAACTACGGCATGTTCAGCGTGCTCTCGGATCAGTCCGACGATCGCACCAAGGAAATCATCACGAACGCGAAGCCCGCTGACGGCGCCGACGCCAAGAAGATCGCCGACTACTACAAGGCGTTCATGGACGAGGCCGGCATCGAGAAGAAGGGCCTGACGCCGATCAAGGCCGATATCGCGAAGCTGCAGGGCATCAAGGATCAGAAGGCGCTCATCGCGCAGTTCGCATGGAACTCGCGCCACCTGCGCGCGTCGCCGTTCGGCACCATCGTCGGTCAGGACGACCGCGATCCCGAGCACTACATCGCGAACCTCGGCCAGGGCGGTCTCGGCCTCCCCGATCGCGACATGTACGACACCAACGCGGAGCAGTTCGCGCCGCTGCGCGAGGGCTACAAGAAGTACATCGCGACGATGCTTGGCTTTGCAGGCATCAAGGACGCGAAGCGCGCGGACGCCGTTTACGCGCTCGAAGAGAAGATCGCCGCCGTGCACTGGACCCGCATCCAGCAGCGCGATCCGGTCAAGACGTACAACAAGATGACGCTCGCCGAGCTGCAGGCGCTCGCGCCCGACATCGACTGGAAGGCGTGGATGACCGGCGTCGGTCTCGCCAAGGCGGACGCGATCAACGTGAACCAGCCGTCGGCGATCGCCGGCACCGCCAAGCTCGTGAAGTCGGAGCCCGTCGCGGTCTGGCGCGACTACCTCACGGTGCGCCTGCTCACCGCGAGCGCGCCGTACCTCTCCAAGCAGTACGTCGACGCGCAGTTCGACATGTACGGCAAGACGCTCTCCGGCACGCCGCAGAACAAGGATCGCTGGAAGCGTGGCGTCGACGAAGTGACCGGCTCGCTCGGTGAGTCTGTCGGCAAGCTCTACGTCGGCAAGTACTTCACGCCCGAGACCAAGGCGCAGGCCGACGCGCTCGTCCACAACCTGCTCACCGCGATGGGTGCGCGCCTCGACAAGCTCGAGTGGATGTCGCCGGCCACCAAGGCAAAGGCGAAGGAGAAGCTCGCTTCGTACAACCCGAAGATCGGTTATCCCAAGAAGTGGCGCGACTACTCCAAGCTCGTCGTGAAGGCGAACGACGCCGTCGGTAACGACCTCCGTGCCGGAGAGTTCGAATACAACCGCCACCTCGCGCACCTCGGCCAGCCGATCGATCGCGACGAGTGGGGCATGACGCCGATGACGGTGAACGCCTACTACAACCCGGGCCTCAACGAGATCGTGTTCCCCGCGGCGATCCTGCAGCCGCCGTTCTTCGATCCCAACGCGGACGCGGCCGTCAACTACGGCGGCATCGGCGCGGTCATCGGCCACGAGATCAGCCACGGTTTCGACGACCAGGGCGCGCAGTACGACGCCAAGGGCGCGCTCAGCGACTGGTGGACCAAGGAGGACAAGGAGAAGTTCTCCGCCGCCACGTCCAAGCTCGTCGCGCAGTATGACGCGTACTGCCCGTTCCCCGCGGCGGACGGCAAGCCCGCGCAGTGCGTGAAGGGCAAGCTCACCCTCGGCGAGAACATCGCGGACCTCGCCGGCCTCACCGTCGCGTACAACGCCTACAAGATCGCGCTCGGCGACAAGCAGGCGCCCGTGCTCGACGGCACCACCGGTGACCAGCGCTTCTTCTTCGGCTGGGCTCAGGTCTGGCGTCGCATCTACCGCGACCAGGAGCTCGCGAACCGCCTCGTCACCGACCCGCACAGCCCGTCGGAGTTCCGCGCGGCGACCGTCCGCAACATCGACCCGTTCTACAACGCGTTCAAGCCGGCCCCGACCGACAAGCTCTACCTCGCGCCGAACGCGCGCGTTCGCATCTGGTAGTCGCCAGATCGTCGTCTGCGCGCAACGGCGCGTGAGTTTCTTGCCACGCTGCTCGACGGCGCCGCAGAGACTTACGCGCCGTTTCTTTCGGCACGCGCCGTGCGTACCTGGTGCGGATGTCCCGGTGGTTGCTGCTGGCTGCGCTCGCGCTCTCGGGGTGCATCTTTCCCTACGCCATCCCCGGCGCGAAGATGGAGCTCGGCGACTCGTGGACCGGCCCGCGCGAAGGCCAGACGCACTTCGCGGTCGGCGCCCACCTCGCGAGCATCATCAAGCCCACCGCCAATCCGCTCACGCGCGTGGAGGTCGGTGCAGGCCTCGTCATCGAGAGCGGTAGCACCAGCCCCGGGGTGGCCGCGCACGAAGAACCGCTCACCGGCGTCTACGCGGACCTCGGCTTCGCGGCGCTCCACAACAGCTTCGCGCGGGTGATCGTCGGCGTGCGTGGCGAGGCTCGCGCGACGAGCATCACCGAGACGCACTCCAAGGCGCTCAAGCTCCGCATCGACGCCGAGCTCTTCAAGCACGTCGAGGGCTCGTTCAGCGGATCGGGCAAATGCGGCGTGACGAGCGGCGTCTACGACGGCCTCAGCGCGATCGGGCTCTACGCCGAGTCAGGTCCCGCGATCTACGAGGAGGGCCACGAGTGGGCGACGACGATCGGCTTCACGGCGCGCATCCCCACGATCGTCGGCGTCATGTTCGGTATTCCGGGCTGCAAGTAGCGCGACTCCTCGCGCAGATGCCGGGGCGTGCGGGTGGGGGAGTCGGTGACGATCTCGCTACGTACGGCGCCGCCAGGCTAGGCGCTACTTCGCCGGCCGATACTTCAGTGTGACGCGATCGTTCTTCGCGCGGTCGGTGTTGATGATGGACTCTTCGTTACTGGTAGCGTCCTTCATGCGCTTGTTCTGGAACCCGCGCGAGTAAGCGACTTCCGAACCAACCGGACGGCGACCACTCTTAAGACCGAGTGTGACAATCGCTCGGAGCGGCTGACCTTCTGAAGCGAAGTACGTGTACTTCACGCTCACCGATTCGATCACGCAGTCGAAACGAGGCTGCGAGTCGCCCCAGCTCGCCACGCAGTAGTGCGGACGAAGCGGCCACACTCCTTTCAACTCGTCCGACGTTTGCGGGCGAGCGAGGCGCTTGAGCTTCTCGATAGCGTCCTTGATGCCCCTCCGTGCGGGCTTAGCTTCGACATCGTCAAAGAGAAGTTCGACCTTTGTGGTCTCGCAGCCGACGCCACCGAATTCGACCGGCTTCGTCGTCAGATTCTGCGCCGCAAAGCTCTCGTGCTCGGACCACTTGATCGGTTGATCGATCTGGAGCTCCTTCGGATTGAACTGCGCCTGGACCTCGAGAGATGGGTTGTCGATGCTGCCGATGACAAACTTGGCTTTGGCGGGCTCGAACATGTGAGCCCCCTATCGGCAGGCGCCGGCCCGGGTTGCGTAGAAATCGTGAGGTTTATCCAACCTCGCGAAATCACAACATGTTCAGACGGGGTCGGACTGCTTCGCGCGCGGATCTTCCGGATCGCCGATCTCGACATAGATGCGCTTGAGGATCGGCATCTCCGCACGGAGGCGCGCTTCGATGACATCGATGAACTTGGTCGCGTCCTGCGCGCGCATGTCGGAGTCGACGACGATCTTCATGCCGACAAGGACCTCCTCGGGACCGAGGTGCATCGTGCGCAGGTGCACGAGTTGCTTCACGCCGGGAGACGAGGAGACGAGGTCGACCATGCGAGCGCGCTGCGCGGGCGCGACGGACTGACCGATGAGGAGGTCCTTGGTCTTGCGCGCGAGGAACCACGCGACCGCGAACAGCGTCACGCCAACGATGATGGAGCCGAGGCCGTCGAACACGCCGTTGCCCGTGATTTGCGTGAGCAGCATGCCGAACAGCGCTGCGAGCAAGCCCACGAGCGCGGCGACATCCTCGAACAGCACGACAATGATGACGGCATCGCGCGCCTCGTCGATCGTTTGCTTGAGCGAACGGCCGGCCTTGATGTGGCGGAACTCCGAGATCGCGGATGACAGCGAGAACATCTCGAGCGCTGCGGAGACGCCGAGCACGATGTAGCCAACGATCGGATCGTGCAGCTCGCCGCTCGGGTGCATCACCTTGTGCACGCCCTCGTAGATCGAGAACGTCGCGCCCATGGTGAACAGCGACACCGCGACGATGAACGCCCAGAAGTAGCGCTCGGCTGCGTAGCCGAACTCGTGGACCGCATCCTCCTGGCGCGTCGCGCTGCGCATGCCCTTGAGCAGGAACAGCTGATTGCCGCTGTCTGCGAGGGAGTGCACGGCCTCCGACATCATCGATGACGAGCCCGAGAGAAACGCCGCGACGAACTTTGCGATCGCGATACCGAGATTTGCGCCGAGCGCCTTGAGGACGACCGCGCCGGAGTTACCGCTCGACACTTAGAACCTTCCGACGAAGGCCGCGCCGAACCCTTCGTTGCTCACTGTTGGGATCAGCGCCGTCTTGGGCTGCGAGTCCATTTGATCTGCCTTGTAGTACCAGTAGCCGCCGAGGCCCAGACCGCCGAGGCCGAGAACGATGAGCGCGCCGGAGATGGGATAGACGGGGTCGCTCGATGCGAGCGTGTAGACGATGCCGCCCGCGAACAGCACACCGCCGCCCGCGAACGCGAAGTAGCTGTGCGTGCGGAGCTTGGCGGACTCGTTGACCGGCATCTCCACTGGTTTCTCGACGGGCTTGGGCGCCTCGGGAGGCGGCTCCGCCGGGATGTCCATGGTGTTGAGCGATCCGCCCGCGACGTTCACGGGGAACTCCGCCGTGTGGCCGTTCGGGTACGTGACCACGAGCGCGTCGCCCTTGGCCTTCATCACGAGACGCGTCGGATCCGACGAGTGCAGATCGTTGCCGTTCTTGCGCTTCACCACGTAGCCCGCCGGCAGTTGCTGCGGCGTCTCGGTCTTCAGCTGCACCCAGCCGATGTTCGAGCCCAGCTTCTTCAGCTCCTCCTTCACCGCTTGAATGCGGTGCAGCACCGCGAACGTCGTCTGCGCGTCCTTGTTGTCCTGCTGGAACTGCGCGCTGAGCTTGTCGTACTCCTCGACCGCCTTCTCGAGCACCTCGGCCGCATCCGCGAACTGCTGATCCGCGGCGAGTGCCAGGCCGTAGGACGCGAGTGGATCGATCTTCGGATCGAGGCGATAGCTCGCGAGGAAGAATGTGGCGGCCTCGCCGGGCTTGGTCTCGACGAGCTCGCGGCCCGCGTCGATGTAGCACTTGGCCGCATCGGCCTTGCCCTGACACTGGTCATCCGCGGCTGCGACGCCGGCAGTGCACAACGTCGTGGCCAGAAGGATCTGCGAGAGAGCGCGCATCTGCGATCAGCTTCTCATGGTGTTACCGTCAGCGCATGGCCAAGCCGACGAAGAAGGCGCCAGCGAAGAAGGCGGTAGCCAAGAAGGTGCCGGCGAAGAAGGTTCCGCTGAAGAAGCCTCCGCCGAAGAAGGCTTCACCAAGGAACCCCCCGCCGAAGAAGGCGATCGCGAAGAAGACTCCGGCGAAGAAGGCGATCGCGAAGAAGCCCGCGTCGACACCCGGTTGGCTCGATGCGCTGCGCAGAAACCTGGAGCTCTCTCGCGCGACGTTGCTCGCGAAGGGCGACCGCGGCGGTACGCCGAAGCACGAAGACTTCGACGGCTGGACTCCCATCGCCGTGCTGCCGCCGCTCGTCGATACCGACGACGAAGCTCGTACCGTCGTGTGGATTCGCGACGCCAAGCCCGATCAGACGTGGCTCGGTTTGCACGCGCACACACCGCCGTGGCTGTTCGTGCCGAGCGGCCAAACCGCCGAGAGCGTGATCTCCGCCGCGCGAGCATTCGACACGGCCGAGCGCGAGCGCACGCACGAGCTGCGCTGCTTCATCGGCATCGTCCCGAACATGACGTTCATCGAGAACAAGCTCGTCACGTCGCGCGACATCGGATCGGGCCCGCCGCTCCTCTCGACGATCGCGACGACGGAGCTACCCGATCCCGAGCAGCTCCTCGTGATGACGTCGCGATTTCAGTTCCGCTGGTCCGGCGCGGTGATCGAGCTCCACGGCCTCGCCGAGGTCATTCCCGACGCGCGCGTTGTCGCCGCGACGATCCAGTACGCACCCGTGCCGTATCCAGCGCAGGTCGAGGCCGCCAACGCAGAATCCGGCCAACGCCTTCCGCTCGATCTGCCGCTCGACGTGCTGAACGAGCTCAAGTCGCTCCCCACGCGCACCGACGAGGAATGCCTCGAGGAGATCCGCGGCGGCACGGAGCCGGGCCTCTTCCTGTTCGCCGGCGCGCTGAACCGGATCGATGACATCGCGGCGCTCGAACGGCTGGTCGCGGAATGCGACGGGGCACCCGGCGTGCTCGGCCATGCGGCGGAAGCGTGTCGCGCGATGTTCCTCGCGAGCTAGAAACGGGGAAGGTCCCTCTGTCACCGCAAAGGGTGGATCACTCGTCGAGCGCAGTTCAGAGGCGCCGTCCGATGTCGATCGAAGCTGCCGTCGGAGTAGGAGTCGACGTCGTCGGCTTGAGCGTCGTGTCGTCTTCGACTAGAAGCTGCCGTCGAAGTTGCACTTGGCGCCCGTGCACTTCTTGTCGGGCGTCTTGGTATCGGGCGTCTTGGTCGGAGTCTTCGTTTCCGGCGTCTTGGTCGGAGTCTTGGTCTCGACGACCTTGGTCGGAGTCTTCGTTTCCGGCGTCTTGGTAGGTGTCGTCTTGCTCTCGACGGTCTTGGTCTCCGGCGTCTTGGTCGGAGTCTTGATCTCGGGCGTCTTGGTCGGGGTTGTCTTCGTTTCGACGGTCTTCGTCTCGGGCGTCTTTGTCGGAGTCGTCTTGGTTTCGACGATCTTCGTCTCGGGCGTCTTTGTCGGAGTCGTCTTGGTTTCGACGGTCTTCGTCTCGGGCGTCTTGGTCTCGGGCGTCTTCGTCTCGATCGTCTTCGTCATCTGCGTCGACGAATTCGAGCCCGCGCCCGCATTCGAACCGGTGCCTGCATTCGAGCCTGCGCCGGCAACTGCATTGGAGCCCGCGTTCGAGCCCGTACCCGCCACAGCGTTCGAACCTGTTCCTGCGTTCGAGCCCGTACCAGCGACGGCATTAGAGCCCGCGGCATTGGAGCCCGCAGCATTCGAACCCGCGGCATTGGAGCCCGCGGCATTGGAGCCCGCAGCATTCGAGCCCGTGCCCGCGACCTCTGCCGTTGTCGAACCTGAACCCGTCGCGGCGGAGCCCGTACCGTTCGAGCCGACATTCGTCGTCGCGTTCGAGCCAGTGTTCGTCGCGTTCGAACCTACGTTCGTCGCCGTATTCGAACCTCCGTTCGGCGTCGCGATCGCGTTCGAACCCGTTGCAGAGCCCGTCGCGTTCGATCCAGTCGTGGTCTGCGTCGACGGCGTCGTCGTGGTCGACGCTCCGCCACCGAGCACCACCGCGACCGCCACACCGGCCGCCGCGAGAACGCCGATGCCGATGAAGATGCCGGCCTTGCCGCCCTTCTTCGGCGGAACGTTCGTCGCCATGCCGGCGGCCGAGTTCATCGTCGTCGGGTTGGACGGCTTGATGACCTCGTGCAAAACGTTGGGGCCACTCGGCGAGCCCGCGGGGTCCTTGCGCGGAACGTCGTGCCCCGACATGTGGCCCGGGTGCGTCGCGCCGTTGGGATTTGGCGATGGCGCGGGATAGGCGCCAGGACCACCTAGCGAGGAGGGCGGGCCCGGCGGCGCGATGCCGGGACCGGAGGTGACGCCCGGATGGGCGGCGTGCGGTGCCGTCGGAGCGGGACCCATCGGACCAGCGTGTGCGGCAGCGGCGAGGTTGGCAGCGGGACCGCGACCGGCGGCAGCGTTTGCAGCGATCGCGGCATTCACGCCGAGGGATGCGGCGTCGTGAACTTTGGTAGCCGCGTCATGCGACGAGGGCGGCACCGCGGCGGGCATCGACACGGGCGTGTTGAGCGGCGCTGCGGCGGGCATCGACACGGGCGTATTGAGCGGCATGCCCATCGGCGGCGTCGCGACGGGCGGCCTGGGATTGGCGGTCGCGATCTGCGCGGCGCGGAGGGCAGCGAGTGCAGCCGTGGGAGATTGCTGCGCGCCACCGACAGGCGGAGGTTGCGTGATGAGCTTGGCGCCGCCGAGCGTGCGCTTGCGGGCCATGGAGGCGACGACGCGCTTCTCCTCGAGGATCGCTTCAACGACCTTCATCGACGCGGGGCGATCGGACTCGGCCTTGGCCATCATCGCGCCGATGACTTGATCGAGATGCGGCGGGATACCGGGCGCCTGCTGCGACGGAACGGGCGGCGGCGTGAGGATGTGGTGCGCGATGAGCTCGGCCATCGAACCGTCGAACGGCGGCTTGCCGACGAGGAGCTCGAACAGGATGCAGCCGAGCGAGTAGATGTCGCTCGATGGCGTCGCGTTCGCCGTCGATTTGGCCTGCTCGGGCGACATGTAGATCGGCGTGCCGAACACGAGGCCCTGCTGCGTGTAGTTGTTCGTGTTGGTCTCGGACTTCGCTTGTTTGGCGATGCCGAAGTCGAGGACCTTCGCGCGCTCGCCGAGCGAGAGAGCCTGATCCTTCACGAGCATGATGTTGTCGGGCTTGAGATCGCGGTGAACGATGCCCTGCTCGTGCGCGGCTTGGAGAGCGTTCGCGACCTGACGTGTGAGCTCCATCGCGACGGAGACGGAGAGACGGCCGGCACGCTTGAGGCGTTGCGCCAGCGTCTCGCCGACGAGGAACTCCATGATGATGTACGCCGCGCCGTCGGCCGCGGTGCGCGAGTTGCGGACCTCGCCTGTCTCGTAGACGGTGACGATGCCGGGGTGAACGATCTTGGCGATCGCGCGGCCCTCCTGGAGGAAGCGCTGAACGATCTGATCGTTGGACGCGTGCTCGGGGAGGAGGAACTTGATGACCAGCTCGCGATCGAGCTCGGTGTCGCGCGCGACGAAGAGAACGCCGAAGCCGCCCTCTGCGAGCTTGCGGGTCAGCTCGTACTTGCCGATCCGCAGTCCTGGATTGAAGACCTCCACCGTCGGTACCCATCACTTTTATATCGTGTCGGCCCGTACGGTCCTAGTGAGAACGGACGTGCTATCGAGGCGGAATGCCTAGTGTTCCACCTGTCGCTCCTCGCCGCGAGCATGCAGTCGTCTCGCCGCACGGCACGCGCAGCGACCCCTACTACTGGTTGCGGGACGACAAGCGCGAGGACACCGATGTGTTGGCGTACCTGAACGCCGAGAACGCGTACACGAACGAGATGTTGGCGCCCGTGAGGGGGCTCGAAGAGACGCTGTTCGCGGAGATGCGCGCGCGCATGAAGGAGGACGACGCGACGGTCCCCACGCTCGATCGCGGCTACTGGTACTACGCGCGATACGAGACCGGAAAGCAGTATCCCATCTACGCGCGTCGGGCCGGCACGATGCAGGCGCCCGAGGAGCTGCTGCTCGATGGCAACGCGCTCGCGCACGGACACGCGTTCTACAAGGTTGGCACGTATGACGTGAGCCCCGACGGACGCATGCTCGCGTGGGCCGAGGACACGGTCGGTCGCAATCAGTTCACGCTTCGGGTGAAGGACCTGACGACGGGCCTGATGCTGCCGGATACCGCGGAGAAGATGGGGCCGTCGCTCGAGTGGGCGAACGACAACCAGACGCTTTTCTTCGTCGGCAAGGACGACGTGACGCTGCGCACGGACCGCGTGTTCCGCAAGCGCTTGGGCGAGGAGCAGGTGCTCGTGCATCTCGAGAAGGACGAGCAGTACTACACGACCCTGTCCAAGACGAAGTCGCGTGCGTACGTCGTGATCGTCGAGTTCTCGACGGAGTCCGCGGAAGTGCTGTTGATCGACGCGGACGATCCGACGGCTGCACCGCAGGCGTTCATCCCGCGCACGCCGAACCACATCTACAGCGTCGAGCATCTGAACGGTCGCTTCTTTCTTCTCACCAACGCGGATGCGAAGAACTTCCGCGTCGTCGAGGTCGCGCCAGACGCTCGCAATGATCGCTCGCAGTGGCGAGACGTGATCGCGCATGACCCGAACGTGCTCATCGAGGATGTCGCCGCGTTCGACACGTTCCTCGCGTTCACGCTGCGCGAGGGCGGCTTGCGCAAGGTGCTCGTCGCGCCGTGGGAGGGAGAGCGCTTCTTCATCGACGCGCTGGACGCCGCGTACGTGATGACCATGCGCGACACGCCCGAGCCCACGACGACGAAGCTCCGCTATGCGTACGAGTCACCGACGCGACCGAGCTCCACGTTCGAGATCGACGTGGTTACCAAGGAGCGCACGCTGCTCAAGCAGCAACCGGTGCCGACGTACAACCCTGACCTCTATCGCTCGGAGTACGTGCACGCGACGGCGAGCGATGGAACCAAGATTCCGATCTCGCTCGTCTATCACCGCGACACCAAGCGCGATGGGACGGCGCCGGTGTTGATCTACGGCTACGGCTCGTACGGCATCTCGATGGAGCCGAGCTTTTCCGCGAGCCGTACATCGCTCCTGGATCGCGGCTGGGTCTATGCGATCGCGCATATCCGCGGCGGTCAGGAGATGGGGCGCGCCTGGTACGACGCCGGCAAGCTGCAGAACAAGCTGAACACGTTCACCGACTTCATCGCCGCGACGGAGTATGTCGTCGCGCAGAAGTACGCCGCGCGTGATCACGTGTTCGCGATGGGCGGCAGCGCCGGCGGCCTGTTGATGGGCGCGATCGCGAACATGCGCCCCGACCTCTACCGCGGCATCATCTCGTTCGTGCCGTTCGTCGACGTGGTCACGACGATGCTCGACGAGTCCATCCCGCTCACGACCAACGAGTACGAGGAGTGGGGCAACCCGACGGCGGACAAGAGCGCGTACGACTTGATGCTGTCCTACTCACCGCAGGACAACATCAAGCCGATGGCGTATCCGGCCATCTACATCCGCACCGGCTTATGGGACAGCCAGGTGCAGTACTGGGAGCCGGCCAAGTACGTCGCGAAGCTGCGTGCGACCAAGACCGACTCGAACCCGCTTCTCCTCGACACGAACATGACCGCTGGCCACGGTGGCGCGTCCGGGCGGTTCGACGCGCTCAAAGAGCTGGCGCGTGCGTACGCCGTGATGCTGCTTATCGGCGGGCGCGCATGAAGATCTGGATGACGTACCAGAGCATCAGCGCGAACGAAGCGAACAGCGCGAGCGACGCAGCGACGTAGCTCTCGGTGTTGTAGTGAGCGAGCACGCCGGACGTCTGGTACAGGATGTAACCCGCGGCCAGGACGACCATGGCGACGCAGAACACGATGCCGAGGTTGAAGCCAAAGATCAGGCTCATCACGATCAGCGCCATCGCAGCGCCGCTCATGATGCCGAGGATGCCGCCGAGGAACGAGAAGTCCTTCTTGCTGAACACGACGAACAGCGACAGGACCGTGAAGATCACGACGGTGGAGATACCGGCGTCGCGCAGAATGTGCGGATCCGCGCCGCCCGCGGCGAGCTTCGCCTCGGTGAAGAACATCACGATGACGAGCAGCGGGACAAAGATGAGTGCTTCGGCGAGTACGTAGATCGCGAGACCGAGGTACTGCATGCCGCGCGAGCCCTGGCTCTTCGCGAAGTGATCAGCGATGTAGCTCGCGCCCATGAACGCGGCGAGCACGACGCCCCAGTGCCAGCGCTGATAGCTCAGACCGAACTCGGCGAGCGGAGCGGTGACGTGAACGACGAGGAACGGCACGTTGAACAGCAAGTACAGCAAGCCGCAGAACGTGAGGATCGATCCCGCGAGGTGCATGTACGTCAGGCGAATGAAGCGCTTGCGATCCGACACGCCGGCCGTCGCGTTGACTGTGCCGCGTAGGCCGCCGTCGTCGGGGGCCGCACCAAAGCTCTGCGCGGGCGCAGACGGAGATGCGTACTGCTGCTGATAACCCTGCTGCGGATAACCGCCGGGGCCCATGCCCTGCTGACCGTACTGCTGCTGCGGCGGCTGACCGAACTGTTGTTGCGGCGGCTGCTGACCGTACTGTTGCTGCGGCGGCTGCTGACCGTACTGTTGCGGCGGCTGCTGTTGCGGCGGCTGCTGACCGTACGGTTGCTGATATGGCTGACCCGAGAACTGCGGTTGCTGCGGTTGCTGCGGCGGCGCACCGTACTGTTGCTGCGGCGCGTATCCACCCGGTTGTTGAAACTGCTGCGGGGGCTGCTGGTACTGCGGCTCCGGCGCCGCGTACTGCGGCTTGCCGGTCATCGGGTCGAACGACGTCGGTTGCTGGCCCGGATAGGCCGGCTGGTTCGGGTCATGTGCCATGAGCTAAATCGTCACCCGTTGCCGACCGCGTGTGGGCAGCGAAGCGCGACAAAGTTTCGCCTACATCGGCGTACCTGCTGTTACCGACGAGACAGCGAGACGTCGGCGCGGTCCGGGAGCGAGCGGTTAAATCCGTCCGGCATATACAAGTCCGCTCGGCGATCGCTCTCGGGCGCGCGATCGTCGATGCGTCGGTGCAGCGTGCCGCCACCCGTCCTGATGTCGACCCACGTCGGCGTCCGACGAACTTGCTGACGCGTGAGTCCCAACGCGCGCAGACCGGAGTCGGTGATCGCCATCGACTCGTGGTTGCTGAGGTTGCGATACGCGCCGTGACCCGCGCGCGTCTCGGAGTCGCTGTACGGATCGTTGTGATAGCCGTACTGCGTGAGCTTCATGCTGACGCCGCCGTGGGCAGACGACAGCTCGGCGTTCGTGATCGATTCGAGCTTGGTCATGATCGCTCCTTAGCGGGTGCGCGGGCCGAAGTACTGATCGAGGCGGCCCTTGAACATCGAGAGGCCTGCTTCGCTCAGGCATTGCTCGCCCATCGGACGCGTCAGCACCGGCGTGTTCTGGAACGTGCGAGACGTCGTGGGGCAGTAGCGGCTCGCGAGGTCGCGCAGCTGCCGGTCCTGCGCGGGTGTCGGAGTGCGGTCGCCTGCGGGCGCGCTGGTGCCCGTGCCGCCGGTGATGGTGGAGAGGTCGTTTGCGTCGAGGGTCTGGAGGTTCTGGCTCATGGCTGGAGACAGTTCAGGATCAGTGCCACGCGCTGTGCATCCCGCGGGAGACACGGTTTCTCGTCGGAGAGAGTCCCGCGGGAGACACCCGTCGACGCGGCCGCGGCGCCTACTTCGAGCGACGCTTGCGCAGCCCGAGGAGACAGATCATCGGGAGCAGCAGCGAAGCACTGCCTCCCGCCGAGCAGCCACCGAGCTCGTAGCGCTCCGCGAGAATCGTCGTCGGCGTGGCGCGATCGAAGGACGAAGTAACGGCTGATCCGGACATCGTTCCGTCCTTGCTGTGCGCGAGAAGGAGCCCGCCATCGGTCGCGGTGATGGTCTCGATCGTGGTGAGCGCGAGCTGGCGCGAGATGATTCCGTTCTCCACGAGCGAGAGCATGCGCTTGTTCGCGTCGACGAGCGCGATGCCGCGCGGCACCTCCACGAGCTGCGTGATCACGCCGACGTCAGGCAGCGCGACCGCCTCGATCGTTCGAGCGACGGGATCAACAGCAAACCACGGTGCGCCGTCGATGCCGTCGTGAGCGACGTGATACGCGCCATCGGTGAACACCGCCGCATGAGGTGCGAGTTGATAGGTCGTTTTCGCGAGCGGTAGCTCGAGTGGCTGGCCCGACGGGCCGCTCTGCGCGTCGAGGAGTTGCGCGCGCGCGACCGCATGCGAGCCGTCGGCGTCGGCGTGTTGCCACGTGACGAGACCGATGCTCGTCTCGCTGCGGGCCCCCGCGACGGACAGGTAACCCGGTGTCGCGTCCTTGGCGAGCGTCCAGCGCCCGAGCATCTTCCCGGCCGTGTCGATGTGGCTCACCTCGACGCGGACTGCTTGGCTGTCGTAGCCCTCCTCGCCCGCCGTCGCGATGAGAAATCCGTC
The DNA here is from genome assembly GCA_036499725.1 of Kofleriaceae bacterium. Taxonomy (GTDB): domain Bacteria; phylum Myxococcota_A; class Polyangia; order Haliangiales; family Haliangiaceae; genus JABFXX01. Next base: position 15,782 of record DASYDE010000001.1, on the reverse strand, counting down.
GTCGAGTGCGGCGATCGCTAACCAGTCCGCGCTCGCATCGAACGGCACCCACGACGACCATGTGCCTGCGGTCCGGATCGAGTACACGACGCCCGTTCCGGTTTCCCACGCTCCGATGCACGCGTCGGGACCGCACGCGAACTGCGGACGCACGTCGCCGGGGATCGCGGTCGACCGCCACGTCGGCTCGTTGCCAATGGCAGGCAGCGCGAGCTCCTCGTACTCGCCCGCATCTACGTCGTCGCGAGACGAGACGGCGATGAAGTCTTCGGTCCCGACGTGCAGCGGATGCGGATCGCTGAACGTGTGGTACTGCGGCCCGCTTCCTCCACTGTCGCCGCTGTTGTCGCTGCACTGATCGCCAGCGATGCCCGAGCAGAGGTCGGTGCAACCACCGAGCGCATACGCGAGGAAGACGGTGGTGAAGACCGAACGGATCAGACGGGCGGGCATGCGAGCTTGTTGTTCACGGTCCGTGCCGCGGAACTGGTCGTCGCGTTGCACTGCACGCGCGACATGCACGTCCGTCATGCGCTTGTTCTCGTCCTGATTTCGGCGCCACTCGCCGCGGCGGAGCCCGCCTCCGACACCCGCGAAGCGGCCCTGATGACGAGCTTCGAGCCCGTGCGAGCCGACGAAGTTGGTCTGCACGCAAGCGCAGATGGAGTGCTCGCCGCACTCGCAACCACCGATGGCAATGATGGGCAGGCCGGCGGCGCCGCGTCGGTGAGCGGTCAAGTTGGAATCGCCGCGACGCCCGACTGCGACTTGTTCGCGCTGGGTGGTCAGATCGCCACACGCAGCGATGATCGTGTGGTGTCGCTACAACAGTGGGCAACGGCGTGCCCGCTGGGAGGCGATGGAAACCTGACGATCAACCATCGGCTCGAGTGGGACACCACTCCGCGCTTGCTCGCTGCACCGCGGTTGCGACCGGGCGAGCAGCGGCGGGAGACGATCAGCTTCGATGTCTTCGGCTCGGAGCGCCCATTCCACGACGACCAGCGCCTGAACGAGCACGACTTCATGCAGGGCGGCACGGCCGAGCTCGCGATCGGGGTCGAGTGGGGCGGAACAGAGCACGCCGCGATCAACCCCGTGCTCGACATCATGTTCCGCAAGTTCCGCCACGACTACGGCGACGACGGTCCGTCATTGAAGCTCGACGCGATCGGTCTACGCCTCGAGGTGCTCGCGACGACCGGCATGATGGGCGCAGGACCCGATGTCGCGACGATGTCGGGACAGCTCGGGCACGTCGAAGGTGTTCGGTTTCTCGGGTTGCGCTTTGGCGGAGGCATCGGTGGCCGCGTCGCACCGGAGTCCAAGGGGCTCGACACCACCTACAAGTCCAAATTCTGGACGATCGGCGAAGGCGCTCTGTCGGTCGAACGCGACCTCATCCGCCACGTCACGCTGCGGATCCAAGGCGAGCGCAAAGGCTGGCCGCTGTGGGACGGGCGTTTCCTCGTCGACGATCGCGCGACCGGATCGCTCGTTAGCAAGCGTGGGCGCATCACGGGCCATCTCGATCTGTTCGCGGCGCGCGAGCACTTGCTCGCCACGGAGGGTCGCGACGATGTCTCCGTGGAAGGCGTCACGGCCGGCGCGGAGCTCGTGCTCGCATCGGGCGTCGCGGTACAGCTGCGCAGCGAGGTGGGACTCTCCGCCTACGCGCCCGGCGCCACGTTCGAAGATCCGCGGTTGGCGAGCGAGACGATGCTGTCGCTCGCGGCCCATGCCGAGCATCGCGGCCGGTCGCGCTCGTTCAAAAGCTCAGTGCGATGACGAAGTCCGGATACACGTCGGTGCAGTCCTTGTCGCATTGACTGACGATGCGCTCGACGGCAATACCGCCGCCGATCACGACGCGGCTCTCACCCACGTACAACAGGCCGAGTCGTCCACCGACGGTGTTTACGTCGGCAATGTTGTCACCGACGAACCAGTGGTTGAAGAACGCGCCGACGTACGGCACGAGCGGCCACTTGTAGACGAGCGGCTGCGCGACGTACTGCACGTTCGGCGACAGCTTGAAGAGATTGGGGCCGCTGCCGAACTCCTCGATGAAGCTGAGCCCGATCTGCAGGCCGTCGAGCACGTAGTAGCCGACGCCTCCGCCGATCGCCGTGTAGCGCTCGCCGAAGTTGCTCGACGTTCCACCGCCGAGCGAGATCCCGAACCGTCCCTGATCGAACGGAGTCGGTCGCGGCGGCGGCTCCTCCAACAGCACCGATTGGGCGCTCGCTGTGGAGCCGAGCATCAAAACGGTTGCGAGGAGCGCCGCGCGGTTCACCCGCCTAGTCTACGCCTCACTGGAAGCGCAGGTCGACGTAGTACGTGGCCGCGGGAGCGAACGAGTACTCCGAGACCTTCAGGGTGTACGTACCAGCAGCGAGCGGCGTCGACGAGAGGTAGAGCGAGCAGACGCCGTCACCACTGTCGTCGTCATCGTCGATGTCCGTTCCGGTGGCGGTGGTTCCGTTATACAGAGCCAGCTTCGTATCCATCGACGGGGTGGTGCAGTCGAGGTTCGTATTGCCGCCGGCGAGTCCGGAGTACGTGTGCGTTCCGTCGAAGCCCGTGAAGGTCTCCGCCGTCATGGTCGCGGGGGCCGTGAGCGTGAACGTGTAGAGATCGACATCACTGGTGGTCGAGAACGACCCCTTGATGATGTGGTTCCCTGCCGTCAGCGCCTGCGGCGTCGAATCATTCGGCTCCATTTCGGAGACGAGGTTCTCGAGGACGCACGTCGCGGAGCAGCCGTCGCCAGCGGTCGTGTTCTTGTCATCGCACGTCTCGCCGACCTGGACCGCACCGTCGCCACACACGGCGGGAGTCGGCGTGCACACCGAGGGGAGCCCGGTGCACGTGTACTGATCTTCGACCTTGCAGATGTTGCTGCATCCATCGCCGGCCATCGCGTTGCCGTCGTCGCAGGTCTCGCCCGGGTCGATCACGTTGTTGCCGCACTTGGTGGTGCACATCGACGGCAAGCCGACGCACGTGTAGCCGGGCTCCTTCTGGCAGGTCGCGCTGCAACCGTCACCGGAGTCAGCGTCGCCATCGTCGCAGGTTTCTCCTGATTCGATGATGCCGTTTCCGCACTTGCGCGTGCAGACCGAGGGCAGCCCGCTGCAAATGAAGCCCGACTCGATCTGGCAGGTCGCGCTGCATCCATCGCCCGCGTCGGCGTCGCCGTCGTCACACGTCTCTCCGGTGTCGATCTGGCTGTTGCCGCACCTGGTCATGCAGACCGATGGCGAACCCGAGCACGTGTAGCCAGCTTCGAGCTGACACGTCGAGCTGCAACCGTCGCCAGAATCCCGGTCTGCGTCATCGCAGGTCTCGCCGGAGTCGATCATCCCGTTGCCGCACTTGAGCGCGCAAACCGAGGGGGATCCGGTGCACGTGAAGCCGGACTCCAGCTGGCACGTCTTCGAACAGCCGTCTCCATTCGTGCGGTTGGTGTCGTCGCACTGCTCGCCGTTGTCGATCATGCCGTTGCCGCACACGTCGATCATGCACGTCGTCGGAGCTTCGAAGTCGCAGACAAAGCCGTCCTCGACGAGACACCGCGAGCTGCAACCATCGTTGTCGTCGGTGTTGCCGTCGTCGCAGTCTTCGCCATCGTCATCGGGGTCGCCGTTGCCACACAGCGTCGGCGTGATGGTGCGGACGCGCAGGTTGAACGTGCCCTGAGAGGTGGGCGTCTTCCCATCCATGGTGATGTAGTACGTCCCCGCCGGTAGGCCGCTCCAGTAGTTGTAGTTGTACGGAGACTCGCTGCAGCCGCTCCCAGTGTCGGGATCGAGGACCACCTCCGTGTTGATGTCGCATCCCGCGGTGGTCAGACGAATGATTCCACCCCAGGAGATCGAGCTGATCAGGTCGGTACGAACGTCGGACGTCTCGGTCAACGTGAACGAGTACGTCACGTCCTTTCCGCCGCCGACGTCCATGTCGGTTCCGCAGGTGCCTGCCGCGAACTCGTTGGTACCCGTGGATGTATCGCCCATGACCGTCGCGAGCGGGTTGCCGTCGCTGTCCGTATCGTCGAACGCGAGCTCTTGCGGATTCGCACAGCCGCCGGCCGTCTCGTCGTGACACGTCGCCGAGCAGCCGTCGCCACTGACGTTGTTGCTGTCGTCGCAACCCTCGCCTGGATCGACGGTCCCGTTGCCGCACAGCGACGGCTTGACCGATACGCTGATGCTGAACGCGCCGTACTCGGTGTTGTCGTAGCCGTCGACATCGAGATAGTAGGTGCCGGCCGCGAGATTGTTCAGGTTGAGCGTCTCGGGCTCGTCGCTGCAACCGTTGGTCACGGTCGTGGCGGCGTCACACGCTGCCGTCGAGAGACGCAGAATGAGATCCGGCGCGGTGCTCGCAGCGGCGCGGATCACGACGTTCGACTTCTCGGCAACGACGAGCTTGTACTGCAGGTCGAAGCCGTCGCCGCGGCCAATCACCGTGCCGCAGTCAGCCGCGGGGAAGTGATCCATTCCGTTCATCGTGTTGCCGGTGATCGTCGCGGTGGCCGTACCGTTGGTGCCGGTGACCAGCGCGATGTCCAGCGGTGCCGTGCACGAACCCGACGTTCCACCCTCTTCGAGCTGGCAGAACGACGAGCAGCCATCGCCGCTCACCGTGTTGCCGTCGTCGCACGTCTCGCCTGTATCGATGTGGTTGTTACCGCAATTGGATGGCGACTCGTTCAAACAGCTCGACGAGCAGCCATCACCGTTGGCGGTGTTGCCGTCGTCGCACTGCTCGCCGTTGTTCACGTCGATCGTGCCGTCACCGCATGTACTGGCTTGCTCCGTCGTACACGTCGAGGAACATCCGTCCCCGCCGGCCGTGTTGCCGTCATCGCATTGCTCGTTACCCCCGAGCACACCATCGCCACACTGATTGTCGGAGTCGTTGCCACCGTCCCCGCATGCAGATGCGAGAACGATGACGAGCGCGCCGAAGGTCCCCAGGAGCTTCGTCATGAAGTCCCGCAACTACCATGTGAACCCCGCTTTGACCCGGGACAATCCTGCCTGCTAATGCAGGTCTCGTGTCGAAATCACGAACGGGCGCCTACGCACTCCGAAAGATCCTGTGACCTCATACGATTGGGCGTGCGCTCACGCCACAGCTCACCGATCAGGGAGTGATGCGCAGGTCGATCAGGTAGCGGGTCATCAGCTCGCCATCGTGGTTGGAGATCTTGATCGTGTACGTGCCCGCGGCCAGATCGCCTTCCGTGTCGTCGACGGGGTCGTGGTTACCGATGTACGTGCAGCCATAACCGCTGCCGCCATCGTTCGCGGCACCGTGATCATCATCGTTGAGGATCGACGAGCCGGTCTCCGGGCTAACCCCGGGCGCGTAGATGTCCATGACCGGATCGGAGACCGTGCCCGGGCAGTCGTAGCGATCATCGCCGATCCCCGTGTAGGGGCGGCTCGCGTCGATCGTCACGTACGACTCGATCTCGACGTGCGCCGCGGTAGCGAGCGTGAACTTGTACTCGTCGACGTCGTCCGCCGTGAACGAGCCGCTGATGCGATGGCTTCCGGCGCTCAGGATCTGCGGCGTGGTGTTGTTCGGCTCGGTCTCGGCAACGTCCGACTCGAGCATGCACGTCGCCGAGCAGCCATCGCCGCCGGCCTTCGCGCTGTCGTCGCACTCCTCGCCCGTTTGGATGATGCCGTCGCCGCAGCCGGGGCCTTCCGTCGTGCACGCCGACGGCGTACCCGTGCAGCTGTAACCGACCTCTTCGTGGCACGTCGGGCTGCAACCGTCGCCGGCCGTGTTGTTGTGATCGTCGCACTGCTCGGTTCCTGCGACAGTGCCGTTGCCGCAGCCGTTGCTCGCGCACACCGACGGCGATGCGTGATTGCAGTCGTAGCCCGGCTGGACGAAGCAGCGATTGCTGCAACCGTCCGTGTCCACTTCGTTACCGTCGTCGCACTGTTCGGCCGACGAGGTGTCCAGCGTTCCGTCGCCACAGCCCGACGGAAGGACCTCGACACCGATATCGTAGGCGCCCGAGTCGGCAGCGGATGCGCCGTCGAGCGTGAGGTAGTAGGTACCCGCGGGAAGGTTGTAGAAGTCCAGGCCGCTGAAGTCGTCCGCGGTGCAACCGTCTGTGTTGAGGCGCTCGGGAACTTCGGTCGCAGCCACACACGGCGACGTCGTCAGACGCATCATCGGCGTGTACGCCCCGCCGAAGTCAGAGACGTAAATCTCGCCCTTCTCCGCAAGGACGATCGTGTACGTCTTGTCTTTGCCGGCACCGATGTCGGCCATGCCGTCGCACATCCCTGCGGCGAAGCCATTCACGCCCGTCGCGGTCGTGCCCGTGAGCTCGCCGAAGACTTCGAAGCCGTCGTCTTGGAGGTCAGCCATGATCGGATCCGCGCACGTTCCGTCGGCCGCGACCTCGTTCCGACAGATCGGCGAACAGCCATCGTTGGCCATCGTGTTGCCGTCGTCGCATTGCTCGTTGCCCTCGACCTGGCCGTTGCCACACGTCGACGGCGCGCCTTCGTTCACGCAGTTCGAATCGCAGCCATCGCCGCTGACCGTGTTGCCGTCGTCGCACTGCTCGTACTGCACGTCGACCGTGCCGTCGCCACACGCGCCGCTACGCTCGGTCCGGCACGTCGAGTCGCAGCCATCGCCGCTGTTCGTGTTGCCGTCGTCGCACTGCTCGCTGCCTTCCTTGACACCGTTTCCGCAGTTGGCGCCGGAGTTGTTACCTCCGCCGCCACCGCAGGCGGCGAGCACGAGAGCGAACGAGCCGAGTAGTCCGAGGCGCTTCATAGGCGCGGATTATTACGACGTGCCCGCGATCGATCGTCAGAAATACGACGGCAGAAATGTTTCGGCCTGTGCGATTCGGCGCGCTCTCCACGAACGAACTGCGATCCGCGTTACCGAAAACGAAAGAGGCGCTCAATGCCGAGCGCCTCGAGCGGTCTAGCGCGAGTGCTGACTAGAACGCCGTGCCGTCGGACTTCTTGCCAGGCGAGAAGTTACCGACGTGACCCGTGACCGCGTTGTGCAGCACGTAGGCGGTGCCCGTGAGATCCGGGTTGAGGTTCGCGGAGACGCCGAGGGTCGGCTTCACCGTGTAGCTCGTCTGCGCGAGGATCGTCGGCGTCGCACCGGCGGACTTCAGCGTGATCGTGTCGCCGCCGGTGTTGTTGAGGCCGAGGGTGTGCTGCGCGGAGTTCGCGACGAACCAGTTGGTAACGCCGGGGCAGTTAGGAGCGCCACCGCCCCACACGACAACGGCCTTGCCGGCCGCGAGCGTCATGCTGCCGGTCGTGTCGCTCGCCTTGAACGTGTGGCGAACCGCCGCGCCGTCCGAGAGCGTCATGCCGGTCAGGTCGACCGACGCGGCGCCGGTGTTCACGATCTCGACGAACTCGTCGGTCGTGTCAGAGCCCGTCGGGTGCACGCCATCGCAGTTGGTGTCGGCGTCGTTGTCGTTCGCCATGTACTCGTTGATGACGAGGCCAGCCGCGGGCGGCGGCGTGGTGCCCGTCGTGATGTTGATCGCGACCAGGTAGCGGGCGAGTGCGTTGCCGCCCTCCTCCCCGATCTCGATCGTGTACGTGCCGGCGGGGAGGTCACCTTGTGTAGCGTCCATGTCGGTGTCGTTCGTGCCGATGTACGAGCAGCCGTACCCGTTCGGCCCGTCGTTGAGCGCGCCGTCGTCGGAGTCGTACCACTTCGCCGTCATGAGGTCGGTCAGGTCAGTGGCCGGGTCTCCGTTGTCGAACAGGGCGAGACCAGTATCCGCGGTGCCCTGGCAGTCGTAACGGTCGTCGCCGTTGCCGGTGTACGGGCGGTTCGCTTCGATCGTCGTGTACGTCTCGATCTCGACGTGCGCAGCGGTCGCGAGCGTGAACGTGTAGAGGTCGACGTCGTCGCCGGTGGCGAGCGAGCCCTTGATGCGGTGGTTGCCCGCAGCGAGCACCTGCGGGGTCGTGTCGTTCGGCTCCGCTTCGCTCACGTCGTACTCGAGATTGCACATCGAGTTGCAGCCGTCGCCGTTCGTGGTGTTCAGATCGTCGCACTCCTCGGTGCCACCGATCGTGCCGTCGCCGCAGACGTTGAGCGCGCAAACCGAGGGCTCGTCCGCGTTACAGACGTAGCCGTCCTCGACGAGGCAGCGCGAGCTGCAGCCGTCCAGGTTGTCGGAGTCGCCGTCATCACACTCTTCGCCAGCGTCGAGCGTGCCGTTGCCGCACGTGCTGGGGAGAACATCGATCTCGACATCGTAGGTACCGTTGTCCGTGTCGGAGTAGCCATCGACATCGAGGAAGTACGTGCCGGCCGCGAGGCCGCGATAGCCGAGGAACTCGGGGTCGTCGTCGCTGCATCCGTCGTGGCCCGCGTTGTCCACGATCTCGCTCGCCGAGTCGCACACCGTGGTGCTGAGGCGCAGAACCAGGTCCGTCCCCGTGGCGTCTTGATCGGTGTTGCTGATGAGGAGATCAGCGCGCGCTGCGAGAACGATCTTGTACTGGTGATCGTTGCCGCCGCCTGCATCGGACTCACCGCTGCAGGTCGTCATCATCACCTGGTCCGTGCTGGCCGTGGTGTCGCCCATCGCGTGCCCGACCTTGCCGCCGCTCGCGGCGTCGTCGACGAGCACGACCGTGAACGGAGAAGCGCACGTGCCGGCGCCGGCCGCGCCCTCGTTGTGGCAGGTCGCCGAGCAACCATCGCCGCTCGTGTTGTTGTGGTCGTCGCACTCTTCGCCGTTGTCGAGGGTGCCGTTACCGCAGCCGACCGGAATCTCGTTCTGGCAGGTCGACGAGCAGCCATCGCCGTTCGTCGTGTTGTTGTCGTCGCACTGCTCGCCGTCATTGACGTCGACGGTGCCGTTGCCGCACGTGCCGGAGCTCTCGGTCTTGCACGTGGCAGAGCAGCCATCGCCGCTCGACGTGTTGCCGTCGTCGCAGGTCTCGCTGCCTCCGACCACTCCGTCGCCGCACGTGTTGTTGTTGTTGCCGCCGCCGCCGCCGCCGCACGCGGCGAAAGCAACGAGAGATCCGAGGAGCAGTCCTAGGCGCTTCGTCATATTCAGGCGGGCGCAATACCACAGCGGGCGGATGCCTTGGGGAGGCAAAATCGTCGATGCTCGATTGGTGCAAACGCGTGCGCTGGCGCTGTGCCTCCTGGTGGCCTGTTCGGGGAAATCGTCGTCGGAGAAGGCGGGGAGCGCGGCCGGGTCAGCGGCTGTGCCGGAAGTCACCAAACCCGCGGTCAAGGCGGGCAGCGGGGCGGGGTCGGGGAAGGCGGGCTCGGGGAGCAACGCGCCCGTCGATCCGAAGGCGCAGACCGCGTATCGGGCCGCGATGAAGAAGGGGCGCGAGGCGACCGCGAAGAAGCAGTGGGCCGATGCGATCGCGGGCTTCGATGCGGCGTTGAAGGCAAAGCCGGGCGATTCGCGCGCGACGGGCGAGCGTGGGTTCGCGCGGTTGTTGGAGGGCACGGATCTCGCGGCGGCGGAGAAGGACTTCGATCGCGCGGCGAGCAGCACGAAGGACCAGAAGATCCTCGCGAGCATCTGGTTCAATCGCGGTCTGCTCGAGGAGAAGCAGGGCCAGGCAGACAACGCGCTCGCGGCATTCGCGACGAGCAACGTGCTGCGCCCGACGCCGGCGGCCGCGAAGAAGCTCGGAGGGAAGGCGGCGTGTCCAATGATGGTGGACCGCGACGAGAGCAAGGGGCAGGCGACGCAGGACTTTGCTGACTGGGCGACGCTCGCGGAGAAACTGCCGCACGACTCCGAGTACGACTGGAACGCAGCGCGCTGGATCTCCGACACGACGAAGGATCCGATGCCGACGGTGTTTCGGCTCGACGACGGCGGCGAGACCCACGCGTATCTCGCATGGCAACCCAAGGGCGCGAAGGGCGTGCGCGTGCTGCCGCTGTATGCGGCGAGCCTTGGTCGTTGCCCCGGAACCGCGTACTACGAAGTCGCGGAGAGCGCGGGTGGGCGCGTGCACCTGCACGGCGTGGAGCTCTACGAAGGCGGCTACACGTTCATGTGCACGGGCGGGAAAGCGGGCGCGGATGACCTGCACGAGTGCGCGGATGATCCGAACGAGGAGCCGTCGGGAACGGCGTGCTTTGGCGGGCCGCCGAACCTGCGCGACCTGATCATCGACGACACGGGCAAGGTCGTGATGCAGCTCGAGCAGGCGGGTGAGCCCGATCAAACGGGGAACGAGCCGACGTCGAAGATCGCGAAGGTCGAGATGACGGCGGACGCGGTGAAGATCAGCGGCCTCGGCTGCGATCGCGCGGAGCCGATCGTGGCGCCTACGGGTACGTCGGCGGCGGGAAGTGCGACGAGCGCGGGCTCTGGGTCGGGTTCAGCGGCTCAGGGCAAGTAGCCACGGCTCGTCGAGTAGCCGCGGGATTTCCCTCCCAGGTTGCGCAGAAATGCACGGTTGGACGAGTGCGGAGGGCGCACGCACGGGATCGGAGCTTGCAACCCGCCGCGTCACCGTGAAGACCCTGAAGTACGCCGCTCTCCTGGTTGCCCTCGCAGCCTGTGCTTCGGATGACGCCAAGGATCCGGCGCCGCAGCCCGACGGCATGGACGACAGCGATCCGGGAGACATGAGCCCTGGCGACGTCGAGGACAACTTCAAGACGGACGACGGCGGTTGGGGCAGCGCGCTCCAGTGCAAGCCGATTCCGAACCTCGTCCCGCTCGTGAAGCCGAAGATCACGCTGTCGATCGACGGCCTGTCCCTTCACCTCACCGACGCGAACGGCTTCGACAAGGTGTATCCGGTCGGCGCGGGCAAGATCGACCCCGAGGAGACCAGCTCGACGTATCGCGAGTCGTTCTCCTACTACCCGTTGCAGGGGCGCCCGACGGGTGACTTCGAGATCACCCCGAGCTCCATCCAGCCGTGCAAGACGTGGTGGACCGACTCCGAGACGGGCGAGAAGTCGCCGGTGTTCGCCGGTCTCCCGTTCATGAGCTGGGATGGCGCGTACGCGGTCCACGGACCGATCGATAACTATCGCGCCCCGAACGGCGGCAACTTGCGCCGCGGGTACGTCTCGCACGGTTGCTTCCGCATGGAAGCGGCGGACGTCGTCGAGGTCTACGCGTACATCAAGGGCATCGCGCACGTGCCGGTTCACGTCCAGCGCGCCGTCGAGAAGCGCGTCGATGGCACGCGCGTCGACCTCGCTCAGAAGTGGGTCGGCTCGCAGTGCTCCGCCGACGCTGACTGCAACTTCACGGGTGGCTTCTGCCATGCGAACCCGCTCACGCAGAAGGGCTTCTGCTCTGCGCGGTGCACCTCTGGCTGCGCCGACAAGGCCGGTCGCCCGACGACGTTCTGCGTTGCGGACCCCGACGCTGCCGGCAAGGGCATGTGCGTGAACAAGTCGCAGCCCGAGAACTTCGAGTGCCGCCCATACGATCACTTCCAGCCTGCCGCGGTGACTCGCTTCAACAATCCGGCGGTGAGCGCGACGGCGTGCTTGCCCAAGTCGCCGGGCTGGGTCGGCGATCACTGCTTCGCGGACGCCGATTGCGGCAACGGAACGCAGTGCCGCGGCGCGAAGGCTCCGGTCTTGGCGAGCGCATCGACTCCCGCGAAGGCGGCGGTCGCAGGCGTCTGCTCGATGGCGTGCACCAAGCTCTGCGCCGACGAGCCCGGCTACAACGACACGTTCTGCGCGGCGGAGCCCCTGCTCGGCACGGGCGGTAGCTGCGTGCGCCAGTGCACGCCGGGAACGAACGCGAGCGAGTGCCCGACCGATATGACCTGCTCGATGCGTGCGCGCCCGTCGCTGATCGGTTCGACCACGGCCGCGACGCCGTCGTCGAAGTACGTCTGCGTGCCCAAGACTGCAAACTAGCCTGGGCGGGTGGAGGGGACAGTCCCACTCTAACTACTGGTTAGCTCGCGGTTATCTGACGGGCTCGAGTTGTCGCCGGCAAGTAGGGCTGCCAGCGAGATCCTCGACGGTTAGCTGCGATCCGCAACGGTACGGATGCTGCTCGAAGAGCACACATGGTTCGATTCGTTGCTCTCGGACTTCTGGCTGCGCTGGCATCGTGCGCAGCAGCGGATGACGAAGATGTCTCGGATATCGGCCCGCTCGACGTGGATGACGGCGACATCGCCGCCGACAGCGCGCTGCAGCAGTTGATCAGTGACGGCAAGGCGGATGGCGCGCTCGGCTACCATGCGGTCGCGCAGCTCGTCGTCAACGCGGGCGTTCCGTGCATCGGAGACCGCGTCGCACTCGCAACGGCGATCGCATATGCGGAGTCGAACTTCCGGCCGACGATCACGAACGTCGTCGGCAACTCGCATGGCACGGATCGCGGCCTCTGGCAGATCAACAGCTACTGGCACCCCGAGGTCAGCATCGCGTGCGCTCTCAACGCTGCGTGCAACGCGCGCGCGATGGCGACCATCTCCAAGAAATCGACGAAGTGGTCGGAGTGGTGGACGTACAACAACCACAAGCAGGTGCCGTTCATGGGGCTCGCGCGCGTCGCGCAGACCGCCGTGTGCGCGGAGGCGGCCGGCAGCGGCTCGGGCTCGGGCTCGGGCTCGGGCGCCGGCTCCGACGTCGGCTCTGATTCGCCTCAGGAGTAAAACCACGCCCCGCGCGTGAACCGAGGCGCGAACGCTCTGTAGGATGGGCCGATGCGCTCGTCCCTTTTGCGTTCGATCCTGTTGGTGGCTGTGGCGGCGTGCGGTGGTGCTCACCATCCGTACTCGACGACAAACGGTGCGCTCCACCTGTCCAAGGTGGTGCTGTATCGCAACGGCGTGGGCTACTTCGAGCGCGGTGGCGAGGTCGACGGCGAGTCGCTCACGCTGCGTGTTCGTAAGGACCAGGTCAACGACCTGCTGAAGAGCCTCACCGTCGTCGAAAAGGCAGGCGGGCGCGCGCTGTCGATCTCGATGCCGTTGGATCCGCGTGCGTGGGCGAATGGCGCGATCAACACGCTCGGGCCGAGCCGCGGGAGCCTGTACGAGGTCCTCGACAAGCTGCGCGGGACCGACGTCACGCTGCACACGAACGATGGCTCGATCACCGGTCGCATCCTGATCGTCGAGAAGCTCACCGACGAAGCGAGCGGTGGCGACGACGATGACGACAAGAAGGCGCCGCGCAACGACTTCAAGGTGACGCTGCTCGATCGCGAGTCGCTGCAAGTAGTTCTGCTGTCCAAGGTGACGGGCATCGAGCTGCACAACGGTGATGTGGCGGTGCAGTTTCAGCGCAGCCTCGACGCGACGGCGGGCGAGGGCATGTTCCAGCAGGTCGACGTGACGATCCGCTTGGCGAACACGCACTCGAGCAACCTCGTCGTCAGCTACGTGGTGAGCGCGCCGATGTGGAAGCCGACGTACCGCGTGGTGCTGCCCGAGGCTGGCAAGGGACAAGCGCTGTTGCAGGGCTGGGCCGTCGTCGACAACACGACCGGTGAGGACTGGCGCGACGTGAAGCTCGCGCTGACGTCGGGGGCGCCGATCGCGTTCCGCTACGATCTGCATACGCCGCGCGACGTGGCGCGCACGGATCTGTCGCAGATTGGCTCGCAGAAGCACGCCGTCGCGGCCGTTGGCGAGTCGGGCTACGCGCAGCCGTCGCCGGATACCGTCGCGGTGGAGCAGAACGCACCGGCACCGTATCCGTCCTCTCAAACGGTGGGCGCTGCGGCAGGACCGATGCCCAAGACGATGTCGGCGCCAAAGAAGTCGGTAAACAAGGAGCTCAAGAAGTCAGAGGCGGGACGCTCGTACGATTTCGGCGGCGCCGACGACGAAGACATGGGCCCACCGATGGAAGCACCTGCTGGTGCGGTGGATCAGGAAGCAATGCATCGCTCGATGGACGCGCGCACCAAGAGCGCGAGCGTGAGCGGTCTGACGCGCTACGACCTGGACGACAAGGTCAGCGTTCCCGACGGAACGTCGACGATGGTCGCGATCATCAACGAGAAGGTCGACGGAGAAGAGACGTTCCTGTTCCGGCCCGGCGGCGCAGGCGATGGGTACGAGTCCAATCCGTACCGCGTGATCCGGTTCAAGAACTCGACGCCGTTCGCTCTCGAGTCGGGCCCGATCTCCATCTACTCGGGCGGCAGCTTCGTCGGTGAAGGCATCAGCGAGCCGGTCAGCGCGGGCGTCGCGGTGACGATTCCGTTCGCGGTCGAGGCGAGCCTCCTCGTGCAGCAACACCTGCAGTACGGAGGCGACGAAATGCGCCTCGTGAAGATCGTGCGCGGCGTGATCGAGGTCGAGAACTTCTCGCGCCGTCAGACGACGTGGGAAGTCACCGCGCAGCAGCCGCGCAAGGAAGCGACGACGGTCTACATCCGCCACCCGAAAGCTGGCGGAAGCTTCGAGCTCGTTCCGCGGCCCGCGGGCACCGAAGACCTGCCCGACGCGTATCTGATCCCGCTGTTGCTCCCGGCGGGCGCGACAACGGCAAAGATCGAAGTCATCGAGCAAACCCCGTCGCGCAGCACCATGGCGATCTGGGACGCACGCGCTCTGCCGTTGCTCGAGGGGATCCTCGCGCAAGGCACGCTCGACAAGACGTTCCGCGCCAAGCTCGAGCCGATCGTGAAGCTGCGCCAAGAGATCGGTCGTATCGACACCGAGATCGAGGGCAAGACGGCCACGCGCTACGAGCTCGACCAACGCGCCGCCGAGACGCGTGCGAACCTCGAGGCGATCAAGAAGGACCCGTCCCCCGCTGCCGCGCAGCTGCGCAAGACGCAAGGCCAGCGCCTGGACCAGTTCGCCAAGGACGGCGACAAGCTGGGCCGCGACCTCGTCGAGCTGCAGACCAAGCGGACGGAGAAGAAGATCGCCCTCGAAGACGCGATGCAAGCGCTCGAGCTGATTCCCGAGAAGCCGCTCTCGTCCAAAAAGTAGATACGCCAGCGAGCTGTCAAGCGAGCAAGTACCCCTGGGGTACACTGGAGCCTGGGTGTTCAAGTCAGGCACACAGCTCGGAACCTGTTTCGTTCTCTCGCCGATCGGCAGAGGCAAGCCCGACGGGCTCTTCGAGATCGAGGACAAGAGCCGCAACGTGTTCGCGATGCGCGCGCCGATCGGCGACCTCGACGATGAAGGTGGTGGCCGGAGCGTCTCGCAGCGCTTCCTGCCCGACGTGCAGTCGCTCTCCAAGCTGCGACACCTCAACCTCGTTCCGATGTTCGAGCCCATCGTCGAGAAGGGCTACGTCTGCCTCGTCTACGAGCGCGTTCGCGGCCGGACGCTCTCCGAAACGCTCAGCCTCGATCGCGTGCCTCCGCCCGTCGCGCTCATGATCACGCGCCAGATCCTCGAGGGCTGCGCCGCTGCTCACGCGCAGGGGCGGATCCATCGCAACCTCTCGCCGCGCAAGATCCTCCTCCAGCCCATGGAGGGTTGGGACCTCGTGAAGATCGCCGACATGGGCCTCGGCACACTGCGCGACGAAGCTGTTCTCGAATATGGCGCGGGCGCTCTGACAGGCAGCCTCCGCGTACCGCTCGCGACGTACATGGCACCGGAGCAAGTTCGCGAGCGCTCCGTCGATGCGCGTACCGACTTCTACGCGATCGGCTGCATGCTGTTCGAGATGCTCGCCGGTCGACCGCCGTTTCCGGACCGCGACCTCGAGCACGTGAAGATGCAGCAACTCTCGTTTCCGCCGCCCAAGCTCACCGAGATTTGCTCTGGCGAGGGGTGGGTCTCTGCGGCGATCCAGCACCTCGT